>CAWESO010000015.1:0-50706 GCA_963811775.1 uncultured Acidimicrobiales bacterium
AGGACGTCCCCCAGCAGCCGTTGCGTCACGGTCGTCGCGTCGGCGCCGACCGGGGGGTGGGCTTGGCTCGCGCCGGCGCGGCCGGCCGGGTCGGTGCGGACCAGGCGCGGTTCGGGCTCTTCCAGGCCGGAGTCCGGCTCCACGGCGGCCGCCGGCCGGTGTCGGCCCGGCGGGGCGTCGTGGGGCGCGGCGCGGGATTCGACCCGGCTGGGCCGGTTCCGCCCTGCCGGCGCGGCTGGGGCGCCAGCGCGTAGCGCACGTGGTGGCGGTAGCGCGACCGTCGGCCGTACTCCCACAGGACGAGCCCCACGAGAAGGGCGATCAGCGCGTAGCCGGGGCTGGTGGTGAAGATCCAGACCGCGCCCCCGACCACGAGGACGAGCACGAGAGAGGCGACGCGTCCACCGGGACTCTCCACGGCTCTCCCCTCGGCCCGGTCGCCACCGTCCGGCGACGCTCGTTGTCGCCCTCAGTATCGTCCAATCCGGGCGGCGGGAAAAGCCCAATGCGCTGCCCCGCCCCGCCGTGGCCGGTGTGGACACGCCCCCGGGCCCTCGACGGTGCCCCGACGGCGACGCCGCCGGGGCACCCGCTCGGGGCGCCGTGCTATTGGAGCTGGGCCGCGCCAAAGACCGTATTGGGATGATCGACCACGGGGGCGGCGTTCCCGGTGACGGTGAGGGCTCCGAGCATCGAGTTGGAGACCACCGTCGTCCCGCCGGTGTTGTTCTTCACGCTCACCAGGGCGATGGCGTCACAGTTCTCCACCTTGACCCCGCCCGCGTTCGAGGTGATGGACACCGCGGCGAGCATGTCCGCCTTCTGCAGGGAGACCCCGGCGGTGTTGCCGGTCAGTGTCACGAGCCCGGCGATGTCGTCGCCGAGACACGAGCTCGTCCCGTCCCCCATCACCACGGGGTTCGTGGCGAGTGTGGCGTAGAGCGCCCCCACGACCGTGGTGCTGCAGAAGCGGAGCACCACGCCGCTGTTGAAGCTGACCGCTCCGACCACGATGGCCCCTTCGGCGTCGAGCGAGCTCCCGGTCTCCACGTTGATGGCCCCGATCACGTGGCACCCCGGCGGGATGAGCACGGACTCGCCCCCGCTGACCACCAGCGACCCGACGTAGTTGCACACCGTCTTCTGGCTGAAGGTCACCGTCAGGGTCCCGGCGACGAAGCTGAAGGTGTAGTTGTGCGCGGCCAGGGTGCCCAGCGAGCACGTGATGGGATAGGTCCCGCCCGGGCTGGTCGTGACGGCGGTCGTCGTGCACAGCGGCGAACCCGTCACCCCGGACGTGGCCAGGGTCTGGCCGTTCACGAAGCCCGAGATGGTGGCGGTCAAGGTCGGCACGACGGCGCCGAAGGCCTTGGTCACGTTGTTGGCCGTCACCGTGGCCGTGGCGGGGGTGACCGTCACGGTCCCGGGGACGTAGCTGATGCTGTAGTTGGCGTCAGCGGCCCCACTGCAGTTCGAGGCGTAGGAACCCACGGCGCTTGTGGCGATGGCCACCGACGCGCACGTCAGCCCCGAGCCGAGGACCGACGCGTTCTCGCCGTTCACGAAGCCGCTGTAGGTGGCCGAGATGGCCGGCGGCGATGCGCCGTAGACCATGGTGCCCGACGACGCCGTCACGGTCAGCGGCGCGGCGCCGATCGTCACCTGGCCGGCCACGTACGTGATGGTGTAGTTGGAGTCCGCCGCCCCCGAGCACGACGTCCCGTAGTTGCCCACGGGCAGCGAGCTGGTGGCCGTGGTGCTGCATACCGGCTTGCTCGACAGCGAGTTGGCGTTGTCCCCGTTCACGAAGCCCGAGTACGACGGCGTGATGGTGGGCACCGAGCCGCCGTAGGTCATGGTCCCCGACGAGGCACGGATCACGAGGGTGGCCGTGCCCACGACCGTGGACCCGGGCACGTAGGTGATGGCGTAGTTGGGGTCAGACGCCTGGCTGCACGAGTCCGCGTAGGTCCCGGGCGGGCTCGACGACGTCGCCGTGGTCGAGCACGTCGGCGCGGCGGTGAGCGACGACGCGTTGTCCCCGTTCACGAAGCCCGAGTACGACGGCGTGATGGTAGGCACCGAGTCGCCGTAGGTCATCGACGGCGAGGACGCCGCGATCACGAGCGAGGCCGTCATGACCTGCACCGTGCCACCCACGTAGCTGATGGTGTAGTTCTGGTCGAAGGCCCCCGAGCACGAGCTCGGGTAGGTGCCCACCGCGCTCGACGACGTCGCCGTGCTCGAGCACGTCGGCGCGCTGGTGAGCGAAGCGGACGTGTCCCCGTTCACGAAGCCCGAGTACGACGCCGTGATGGCGGGGATGTTCTGGCCGTAGGTGGCGGAGGTGGACGACGCCGAGATGGACAGCGCCGCGGGGCCCACCACGATCGAGCCCGCTACGTAGGTCACGGTGTAGTTGCTGTCGGCCGCGCCCGAGCACGACGTCGGGTAGCTCCCGACGGGGCTGGCCGAGCTGGCCGTGGTGGTGCACGTCAGCCCGGACCCCAGGACCGAGGCCGTCTCCCCGTTCTGGAGCCCCGCCACGCTGGCGGTGACGGCGGGGACCGAGCCGGCGTAGGTCATGGCCCCCGACGACGCCGTGACGGTGATCGATGCCGCACCGACCTGCACGGACCCGTCCACGTAGTTGAAGCTGTAGTTGGGGTCGACCGCGCCCGAGCAGGTGCTGTCATAGGCCCCCACGGGGCTGACCGACGTCACCGAGGTGGAGCAGGCCGGGGCGGTGGTGAGCGAGGTGGCGTCGTCACCGTTCACGAAGCCCGAGTACGTCGGCTGGATGACCGGCGCGGCGCCGCCATAGGTGATCGACGCCGATGAGGCTGTGACCACGAGCGGTGCCGGTCCGACCTGGAGCGAACCGTCGATGTAGCTGATGGTGTAGTTCGGGTCGAACGCGCCCGAGCACGACGTCGGGTAGCTCCCGACGGGGCTGGCCGACGTGGCCGTCGTCGAGCACGTCGGAGCCGTGGCGAGCGATGCGGCGGAGTCGGTCCCCACGAAGCCCGAGTAGGTGGGCGTGATCGCCGGGACGGGGTCGCCGTAGTTATCCAGGGCGGAGGAGGCCGATACCGACAACGGGGCCGGCGTGACCTGCACCGATCCGCCGACGTAGGTGATCGTGTAGTTGGCGTCCACCGCGCCGGCGCACGAGCTCGGGTAGCTTCCCACCAACGTGGCCGACGTGGCCGTGGTCGAGCACGTCGGGGCGGTGGTGAGCGAGGTGGAGTCGTCCCCGTTCACGAAGCCCGAGTACGAGGCCGTGATGGTCGGGGCCGTCCCGCCGTAGGTCATGGTGCCCGACGACGAGCTGATCGACAGCGGCGCGGGGCCGGAGGTGACCGAGCCCGCGACGTAGGAGATCGTGTAGTTGGAATCGACGGCGCCGCTGCACGAGCTCGGGTAGCTGCCCGACGGGGCTGGCCGACGTGGCCGTGGTCGAGCACGTCGGCGCGGTGGTGAGCGAAGCCGGGCGTGTCCCCGTTGACGAAGCCCGAGTACGTCGGGGTGATGGTCGGGGCCGCGCCGCCGTAGGTCAACGAGCCGGACGAGGCGCTGATGACCAGGGCCGCGCTGCCGACCACGACCGCACCGGGCACGTAGGTGATGGTGTAGTTCGAGGCCGACGCGCCCGAGCACGTGCTCGCGTAGGAGCCGACCGGGCTCGACGACGTCGCCACCGTGGTGCACGAGGGTTGCGTCGACAGCACGCTGTTGTCCTCACCGTTCACGAAACCGGAGTACAGCGGAAGGATGGCCGGGGTGGCGCCTCCGTAGGTCATGGATTCCGACGACGCCGCGATCGTGAGCGGCGCGGGATTGACCTGCACCGAACCACCCACGTAGTTGAAGCTGTAGTTGGGGTCGACCGCGCCGGTGCACGAGCTCGGGTAGCTGCCGACCGGGCTCGACGCCGTTGCCGCCGCGGAGCACGTCGGGGCCGTCGTGAGCGAGGTGGCGCTGTCACCGTTGACGAAGCCCGAGTACGAGGCCGTGATGGCCGGTGTGGTGCCCCCGTAGGTCATGGCGTCCGACGACGCCGTCACCGTGACGACCACGGTGGCCACCTGGACGGTGCCTGCGAGGTAACTGATCACGTAGTTCGAGTCCGACGCGCCCGAGCAGCTGCTCGGGTACGAGGCCACCGGACTCGACGACGTGGCCGTAGTCGAGCACGTGGGTGGCGTCGTCAGCGATGCCGCAGTGTCGCCGGCCTCGAGCCCCGAGTACGAGGCCGTGATGGTCGGCGGCGTACTGCCGTAGGCCATCGTGGCCGACGAGGCGGTGATCATCAGCGTGGCCGGGTTCACGGTCACGTCGCCCTGGAAGTACGTGATCGTGTAGTTGGCGTCGACCGCGCCCCCACAGGCGCTGGCGTAGTCACCCACGGGCGTCGTGGAATTCGCACCCGTGGTGCACACGATGTTGGATCCGAGCACCGCGGCGGTCTCGCCGTTCTGGAGACCCGACACGATGGGAGTGATCACGGGCACGGGGTCGCCGTAGGTCATGCTGTTGGACGACGCCGTGATCGATAGCGGCGCGGGCGTGACGGTGACGGACCCCGGCACGTAGCTGATCGTGTAGTTGGCGTCCGTGGCCCCCGAGCACGACGTCGGATAGCTCCCCACCGCGCTCGTCGGGCTCGCCGTCGTGGTGCAGCTGAGCCCGGCACCGAGCACGGCCACGTTCTCACCGTTCTGGAGGCCCGAGACGTTCGGGCTGATGACGGGAACCGCTCCCCCGTAGGTCATCGTCCCGGACGACGCTGTGACGGTGAGAGGGGCCGGGACCACCGTCGTGGTGCCGCTCACGTACGTGATGTCGTAGTTGGGGTCGACCGCGCCCGAGCACGATGTGGCGTAGGCACCCACTGCACTCGAGGAGGTGGCGGTGGTCGAGCACGTCAGCGCGCCCCCCAGGACCGACACCGTCTCGCCGTTCTGGAGGCCCGTGACGATGGGAGTGACGCTGGGGGGATTATCCCCGTAGGCCACCATGGACGACGAAGCCGTGACGGTGAGCGGTGCGGGGGTGACCGTCACCGAGCCGTCGCCGTAGCTGATGTCGTAGTTGGGGTCGGCCGCACCGATGCACGAGGCGTCGTAGCTCCCCACCGGGCTCGTGGCGCTGGCCGTGGTTGAGCACGTCGGGGCCGTGGTGAGCGAGTTGGCGTTGTCCCCGTTCACGAAGCCGGAGTACGAGGGCGTGATGGCCGGAGGGCCGCTCCCGTAGGTCACCGACGCCGAGGACGCCGAGACCACGAGCGCGGCGGCACCGATCGCCACCGTCCCGGCCGAGTAGGAGATCTGGTAGTTCGGGTCCGCGGCCCCGGCGCACGAAGAGCTGTAGCTCCCCACCGCGCTCGACGACATGGCCGTGGTCGAGCACGTCGGGGCGGTGGTGAGCGAGGTCGCGTCGTCACCGTTGACGAAGCCCGAGTACGACGGGGTGATCGTCGGGACGGCGCCGCCGTAGGTCATCGACGCGGAGGAGGCCGTGACGACGAGGGGGGCGGTGTTCACCGTCACGGTGCCGTTCTGGTAGGTGATGGAGTAGTTCGCGGCAGTAGCCCCCGAGCACGAGGACGGGTAGCTGCCCACCACGCTCGACACGGTGGCCGTGGTCGAACAAGTCGGCAGCGTCGTGAGCGAGGTGGAGTCGTCCCCGTTGACGAAGCCCGAGTACGACGGGGTGATGGACGGGGGTCCGTTCCCGTAGGTCGTCGAACCGGACGAGGCCGTCACCACCAGCGGGGCCTGATTGACGGTCAGGTTCAAGACACTGGACGTGCTGGTGGCATAGAGCGTGTCGCCGGTGTAGGTGGCGCTGAGCGGGTAGGTCCCCGCCGCGAACGACGTGGAGCACTGCGCCTGCCAGACCGTACCGACCAGCGTCGGCGTCACGGCTGCGCAGATGGTGGTGGAACCGTTCGTGAACCCGACGGTTCCTCCCCCGTCGGATCGACTGATGGTGGCGGTGATGGTGACGGTCTGGCCGTAGCTGACCGACGACGGAGAGGTCGACAGCGTGACCGTCGTCGGGGCCGGCGTGGGAGGAGCGATGGCGAAGCTGTGGTCGGCGGAGGAGCCCGAGGCGACCGCGTTCGGAGGCTTGGCCACCGGGGTCAGGCCCACCTGGACCGGGGTGGTGGCGTCGGTGGTCGTCCCGTTGCCGAGCTCGTCCAACCCGTTGTATCCCCACGCGTAGAGGTTGCCGTTGGAGCCGATGGCGAGGCTGTGGTCGGCTCCCGCCGCGATGGCCGTCGCAGACACGCCGGCCGGCATCGACACGATGACCGGATCCTTCTCGTTGGTCTCGGTGCCGTTTCCGAGCTCACCGTTGGCGTTGTTGCCCCACGAGTAGACCTTGCCGTTGGAGCCGATGGCCAGGCTGTGGTACAGGCCGGCTGCGACCGCGGTCGGGGTGACTCCGCTGGGGAAGTCGACCTTCACGCGCGTGGACGCGTTGGTGAGCGCGCCGTCCCCGAGCTGGCCGAGGCCGCCATACCCGTAGGCGAAGATCGATCCGGCCGAGATGACGAGGGTGTGGTACCCACCGGCGGCGAGGGCCGTCACCCCCGACACGTTCACCTGGATCGGCGAGTTCTCGTCGACGGACTTGCCGTTTCCGAGCTCGCCCATGGCCCCGTCGCCCCAGGCGTAGACGTCGCCGTTCGACGCCAGGGTCTCGGTCATGAATTGGCCGGCGCCCACGGCGATCGGGGTCACCCCGGCGGGCAGCGTGACTTTGATCGGCGAATGCGCATCGGTCGTGGTCCCGTTGCCGAGCTGGCCGAACCCGTTGTTCCCCCAGTCGTAGACCGACCCGTTGGAACCGAGGGCCACGCTGTGATCCGCTCCGGCTGCGACCGCGGTGGCGGTCACCCCTGCCGGCATGGACACGACGACCGGTGTCGTCGAACTGTTCGTGGTCCCGTTGCCGAGCTCGCCGTCGCTGTTGTCGCCCCAGGCGTAGAGCTTGCCGTCGGATCCCACGGCCAGACTGAAGTCGCCGCCGGCGGCGGCGGCGGTGGCGGTGACGCCGGCGGGGAGCGACACCTTGACCGGCGTGCCCGAATTCGTGGTGGTGCCGTTGCCCAGCTGCCCGCTGGAGTTGCTGCCCCACGAGTACAGCTCGGTCGATGCCGCGTTGGCGTGCGTCGACACCAGCACGTTGACCAAGGTTGAGGCCGCAAAGATCGTGAACGCGGCCGCGACGGGGAGGAAGCTCCGCCGCCGCCCACCGCTCTCGGTCTTGCCCGAGGCCGTGCTGCGTTCCCCTGTCGGCCGAGGGTTACTCGTACGAACGCCAATAGTGCGCGCTACCCGCATCGCGCGCTCCTCTCGTGTTTCATTCCCCAGGTGGACCATGCTCGTCCCGCGGCATGTCCACAGCTCCGACACACGAACCCGCCCCGCAAGGGCGACCGGAGCGTATGTTTCGACCTCTGCCGTGTCTTCGTCAAAAGTGACGAAAGTTCACGTCACCGGGCTCGGACGTGATGGCAGCGCGCCCTGCCACACCCACGGCAACGGTGACGGCAAGTGGTGAGAATGCCGCGATGGGTGCTGCCGCCTTCCGGAGCGGTGTGCAATGGGCCGGGCCTGGCGTGTGCGTCGTGTCGCGGCCGAGGCCGGTCCTGACGCCGATGAGAGCGTCGATGCGACGGCGTGCTGCTCAGAGCTTGACGGGCTTCTTCTGCATGAGCGCACCGGATCTACTTACGCACGCAAAGACTTTCAGCTTGCCCTTCACCTTCGGGCTCACCGTGTTGGCCGTGACCGTGCCCACCAGCTCCCACTCAGTCGACGACGTGCCGCACTTGTTCTTGTGGCCCATGAGCTGGGAGGCCGAATAATGGAACGTGGTGGTCCCGGCCGGACCTCCCCGGTGTGCTTCGCCCACGGGGTTCCACGTGACGGTGACGGAGTGGAAGCCCGCTGCGGTCGGGAAGGGCGTGCTCATGGCCGTGGAGTTCCCGCCGGTGATGGCCGGCTGGGTGCAGTCGTCAAGGGACCAGCTGGTGCTACCCGCCGTCCCCGACAATTGCCTGCAGACCACGGTCTTGGCGCCCTTGGCCCAGGCCGTGCCGGACAGGGCCACCGACGAGAGCACCACAGGGAGGACCAGCGCCGGGATCACGAGAAGCCGGGCGCAACGGAAGGGACGCATGCGATTCCCCCTAACAAGAGTCGACGCCGCGCAGCATAGGTGGTTCCTCGGTTGATTTCTCGTTTGGTCAGCCAGTTCCACCGAAGGGGCCGGCGCCCACCCTCGAGCGGCGGCGTCTCCACGCCATGACCGTTGCCGCGGCGAGCCCGCCGACGCTCACGGCAGCCAGCGCGATCCCGAGCGAGAACGAGCGTGGCCAGTACCGCACTTCGACGGTGTGGGAGCCGGCCGGGATGCGCGCCTGGAGCATGATCCCCCCGAAGCGCTGGAGGTCCAACGGGTGACCGTCGATCGTGGCCCGCCAGCCCGGGACGTCGGTGAGCCGCAGGCGGAGGTCTTCGGGCGACGTCGCCTCGGTGACGATCCGCCACGACGACGGGTCGGGGTAGGTGACCGTGACCGCGGTGCCGGCCGCTGAGGGCCCGGCGCGTGTCGCCGTGCCGGTGACGGCGACGACGGTGGCAGCAGCAGCACCGGGCACGCGGTACAGGTCCTCGTCGCCGATGGTTGTGTCGAACTCGGCCCCGGGTGGCTGTGGTGCCCCTTTGGGCTCGAGAATGAAGCCCACGCCGTAGAGACGGGCTTGTGCCGCCGTCTTCACCACCGGGCAGAAGGCACTGACGAGGATCCCCGAGCTGAGCTTGAACACGCGGAAGTAGGCGCGCGGAGTGCTCGGGTCATACGCCGACAACTCGTGTACCGCAAATGCCGCGTTCGTCTCGGGCAGGATCCCGAGGGTGGGCGGCAGCTCGCACGAATGGGCTCCGAATCCCACTGTGGCCGATCCCACGGCCCGGGCCAGCGCCACCTCGGCCGCGGTGGGTTTGAGGTACGTCGGGCTCGATGACCACTGCGGCGCTCCGACACCGACGAGGAACGCCGTCTCGGCCAACAGGAAGACGACTGCGACCGGTCGGCCGACCTTGGCGCGACCGCCGGCGGCCACCGGTCCCATCGCACCGGGACGTGCGCCTCGGGCGAGAAAGGCCACGACCACCAGTCCGAGCACGGTCAGCACCGTGGGCCAGATGAAGCTCTGCGTCCGCAGGCGTGCCGCCGCGGGTGCGAGATGTCCACGGCCGATGACCCAGAGCGCGACCACCATCAGGCCGGCCACGGCGAACCCCGATCCGGCCCACACCCGCAAGGTCCAATCCCGCGGCGACCGCACCACCGCTTCGGTCCCGAATCCGGCGAGGACGGCGATGACGAACGTCACGACCACGAGGCCGAGATGCCACCGGGCCCGAAAGGGGAGCTGGTTCATGAGCGACGCCACGGGGGGCACGAAGACGACCGCTCCCATGACGACGCCCACCGCCACGAGGGCCACCACGTCGGACCGGTGGCGGGACACCACCGCGCCGACCAGGGCCAGGACGAGGGCGACGACCCCGATATAGGCCGACGTCCCGACGCCGAACCAATGACCCTGCGCCACCGGGAGTGCGTTGTAACCCTGGAACATCAGGTTCACGACGTCGTGGGCCGACGAGCGCGCCGTTGGCCCGAGCCGCGTGGAAGAACACGGACCCGGTCGTGAGCGGGACCCCGGGCAGGATCAGCGGAGCGGCCAATGCTCCCCCGGCCACCGTGGCCAGCGCCACGTCCACGACGGGGTGGACCGCGGCCCGGATGTCCCCGGTCGACCGGACGCGCAGGGCGATAAGGACGACGAGGAACACGAGCACGCCCGGCGCCAGCAAGACGAGGGCATCAGGTTGCCCGGCGTACACCGCGGCCGCCACCGACAAGGCGAAGAAGACCGCCGCCCGCACGCGACGCCGGCCCCGCACGATGAGGACGGCGGCTGCGAATATCCATCCCGTCCACGCCATCACGGATGCGATCGGCCATCCCACGAAGCCCATGAACGATCCGCTCAGCTCGTAGACAACCCCCGCCATGGCGCACGCCATGACCCCGAGGCGAAGGACGCGCCCCAGGACGTAGGTGCCGGTTCCCGCCACCACCAAGGTAACCACGACCTGCACCGTGAACGCGAAGCGCAGCGGCGCCAGGTAGCTCACCAGCGTGGGGAGCCCGAACACCGCCGACTGCCAGTTGAAGGCCAACGGCATCCCCAGGCCGTTGTAAGGGTTCCACAGTGGAAGATGGCCGTGATGGACCTGGGTCCACGCCAGCGACGTCCACGGGATCATCTGCGCGATGAGGTCCGTCGTCTGCGAGTTGTGGACCGACACACCGGATTGCTTCAGGACCCCATAGCGAGAAAGCAGGTCGTAGGGACCGAGCGAGCCGCCGTGGCGGAGGGCGGGGAGGAGGGTGGCCAGTGCGGCTGCCACCACGAACAGCACGCCGACGACATCGGGCCCGACGCCTCGGAGTCCTCGGTCCCGGAGTCCCCCTCTGTCACCGCCGTCGCCTGCGCCGCTCGAGACGGACACGCCCTCGCCGGGGTGTGGGGTCGCGCTCACCATGATTGCCGGGACCAGTCCGTCGCACCCCTCGCCATTGCCCCACCGACGATGACGGCATCTGTCAGTGACGTCAACCGACGGGAGGCCCTAGCCCGACGACTCGGAAGCTGCGTTCGCGCCATGCCGCCCTCCGTCGTACGCCGTACGTACCTGGGTGAATCCTGAGAGGGCCAAGCGGCAGTCCTTTTCCGGTGGTCAGCCCACCTCTACGAGTGGTGCGGGGTCCCTTCCATGCCCCAAAATTTGACGACGAGATGTCGCCTCAGCGCGCATACACTCAACCCTGACAACAACGTCATACGAGGGGGAACCGCATGCAGCAATCTCGAGCGCGCCACGTGGTCACGTTGGTTTCGGCCCTGGCCCTTCCCATGCTGGCCGTCACCATCCTGCTCCCCGGTGCGGCGTCCGCCACGTCCAGGCCGAAAGCCGTGAAGGGTGCCTGCACGCATCTCACCGGGAACTACACGATCACGTCCGGTCCCGGCTCGCCCACGCTGAGCGGATGTTCTCCCTCGCCGAACGCGCCGGGCACGGGAACCTTCACATTCCCGGCAGCGACATCGGGAACGACCACGATCCACTGGTCGAATGGCTCCACCACCAAGTTCACCTTCTCGACCAAGATCACGTTGCCGGACAAGACCAAGAAGGGCGTCTCGGTTCCCAACTCGAAGTTCCATTGTCCGAGCGGTGACCAACTCGAAGCTGCGCTCAAGGGGAAGATCCCCAACAGTGGTGGCAACGCCAACCTTCCTTCCGGTGACACGGGCCTGAAGGGTTCGGTCAAGGCCACTGTGTGCGTGACCGCTACCAACCAGATCAGCCTGCTCGCCAACACGACGTGGGCCATGTAGCGCTGTCCACAGGACGGATGTAGCGATGAGGCCCCGCTCCGGCGGGGCCTCATCGCTTCTCCGGCCATGGCCATCGACCGGCGTACCGACATGCAGCGCGCGGTAGCCAGACGGCATGTGTGGCGGTGATTTTTCGAGTCGCGACGATGTCACGTCGGGACTGGCGGTCGGGTGTTCCGGAGGGGCCATCCGCTAGTCTGGTCGGTCATGCCATGGACGGGAAACAGGCGGTGGTATGGGTGGCTCACCGCTATCTCGGTCGCCTCGTTGGTGCCCCCGGTCGTCTGGATCTACGCCCGCGACCTGCATGCCACGCCCCAAGGGGACGCCTTCTACTTCCAGTCGCAGGCGAGCCTCATCGCCAACGGCACCGGATGGTTCATCTCGCCGTTCCCCTACCTGTTGCACCACATGGTCGTACAGAGCGCCCAGCACCCCCCGGTGTGGCTGCTGGTCCTCGCCCTCGCCGACACCGTCGGGCTGAAGAGCTTTCTGGCCCACCGCCTCCTCACCTGCGTCCTGGGTGCGGCCGCGGTCTTCGTCACCGGGCTTGTGGGCCGCGAGGTCGTCGGTCCGAGGGTCGGCCTCATCGC
Source organism: uncultured Acidimicrobiales bacterium (assembly GCA_963811775.1). GTDB lineage: Bacteria > Actinomycetota > Acidimicrobiia > Acidimicrobiales > UBA8190 > Chersky-840. The sequence goes on from CAWESO010000015.1 coordinate 12,088, forward strand.
CGCGGTGATCGCGGCCATCTACCCCAACTACTGGATAAACGACACCAACGGGCTGTCGGAGACGCTCGTGATCCTGCTCGTGGCGCTCACGGTCCTGGCCGCCTACCGGCTCTGGCGCCAACCCAGCTTGGGCAAGGCCCTGTGGTTGGGTGCGGCCTGTGCCCTGGCGGGCCTCACGCGCGCCGAGCAGACCCTCCTCGTGGTGACCGTGCTGATCCCCGTGGCCTTGGTCATCAAGAACGTGCCGTTGCGGCAGCGACTCATCTTCGCCGGGGCCGGGACACTGGTCGCCGTCGTCATGATCGCGCCGTGGGTGGGGTTCAACCTGTCGCGCTTCAGCAAGCCGGTGTACATGTCCGACGACCTGGGGGGCACCCTGGCCTTCGCCAACTGCCGGGAGGCCTACTACGGCCGGAACATCGGGTTCGGGGACTTCAAGTGCCTGACAGCGGCACAGAAGGGATCGTCGGGCGACGAGTCGGCTGTCGACGCGCACAATCGACGGGTCGCCTTGCACTACATCAACGTCCACCTCAACCGGGTTCCCTACGTGATGGTGGTGCGTGTGGGCCGCGAATTCGGCTTCTACCGGCCGCTGGCACAGATCGGGCTCGACGTAGAGCTGAGCAGCCGCCCCCGCATCCCTGACGAGGTGGGGCTCTACATGTACTACGCGTTGGTCGTCGGGGCGGTGGGAGGAGCGATCCTGGTCCGGCGACGGGGAAAGACGCTGGTGCCGTTCGGCGGCCTGCTCCTCGAAGTCGTCGTGGCCACGGTGGTCACCTTCGGGGCGACGCGCTACCGCGCCCCACTGGAGGTGGGACTGGTGGTGCTCTCGGCCGTGGCTGTCGACTGGGTCTGGCGCAGCGTGATGCGGGGCGCTGCGGTGGAGTCCGAGCCGCGTTCGGCACCACCGGAGACCGAGCCCGCCGTCACCGTCTGACCGCGGAGCGGGGACCCCTCCTCTGCGTCGATCGCGGTCGCAGCGGGGACCCGGTGGGCCGTTCAGGTCACCACGGCGCCGTCACGCAGGCGGATGCGCCGCCCCGCTCGGCTGGCCACATCGGTGTCGTGGGTGGCCACGACGATCGTGACGGCCTCTTCTCCCGATTGCAGCTCGTTGAGCAACGACATGACCTCCTGGGCACTGGCCGAATCGAGGTTCCCGGTGGGCTCGTCGGCGATGATGACGCGAGGTCGGTTGGCCAAGGCTCGGGCGATGGCGACGCGCTCGTTGCTCGCCGCCGGACAGGCGCGAGGGCAGGTGGTCCAGCCTGCCTCCCAGCCCGACCCGTTCGAGGAGATCAGCCGAGCGCTGCCGGCGTTCGGTCTTGGGAGGGCCGTGGGGGATCATGGCGATCCCGACGTTCTCGGCCGCTGTGAGGGTCGGGATCAGATTGAACTGCTGGAAGACGAATCCGATCTCCTGGCTCCGGATACGGGTCAGGCTGCTGTCCGACGCAGAGCCCATCTCGTTGCCCTCGAAGCGAATGGTCCCACTCGTCGGCGTGTCGAGTGCGCCGAGGAGCTGCAGCAGGGTGCTCTTCCCCGATCCACTGGGCCCCTCCATGGACACGAATTCGCCCGGTTGGATGTCGAGGTCGACATCGTGGAGTGCGAGGACGGGCGTACTCCCCCGCATGTAGCGGCGCTCTACGCCCCGCAGCTCGTACAGGGTCCCGCTCGGCACGAAGCGGGCCGGTGTCCCCGAGGCCTCGGCCGCGACCGGCCCGTCACCATTGCGATCGTCGCTCATCGGATTGGCCTCCTCCGCCGGGCCCGGCTCGTCGACTGGTGCGCTCATCCGAGGTCCCGCAGCGCGGTGGCGGGAGCCAGGCGCGACGCCCGCCAGCCACCGGCGATGCCGGCGATCAACCCACCGACCACGGCCGAGCCCAGACCGAGGAACACGATGGCGAGGTCGATGGGCGCCTTGAGGTGGACCTTGCTCGTGGCGCTCGCTGCCGCCGTCGCCTGGTGGAAGATCGCCCCCACGTTCGATGCGCCCACCGCGGGGACCGAGCTCGTCGAGGTCAGCGCGGGGCCGACGGCACCGATCACGGCGCAGACGCCGACCCCCACGGCGACGCCGACGATCCCTCCAAGGATGCCGATGCCCACCGTCTCGGCCACGATCTGACGCACCACCCGACCACGCGACCACCCGATGGCCCGCAGCGTCCCGATCTCCCGGACCCGCTTGGCGATGCTCGACAAGGTCAGCAGTGCCGCGATCAGGAACGCCGCCAGCAGCACGATGACGGCCAGGGCCCCGCCCAGGTGCGTGGCGAGCGTGTGGGCGTTGGACAGGCTGCCCGTGACCTGTCCCGAGAGCTGCTTGTCCGTCAGGACCTGGGCCCCGGGCAGTTCCTTGTGGATCGCCGCGGCCACGGCGTTGACATCGGAGGACTTCTCCACCTTCACCAGGACCTCGTTGACGCGGCTCGAATTCGAAGCGAGCGTCTGCAGGGTCGAGAGGTCGAAGTAGATGTCCGACGTGTCGCCGGTGAGGGTCGGGTTGACGAGGCCCACGACGGTGAAGGTCGTCTTGTCGATCGTGAGTTGCTGGCCGACTTTGATGCCGTTGGTACTGGCATAGGCCGTATTCACCAGGATCTCGTCGGCAGGATTGGCCCCGAACCACTTACCCGAGACGACCTGGGCGGTGGTGATGAGCCCCGTCGAGGTGTCGGCGGGGCTCACGCCGGCCACGGTGTAGCTCTTCGTCTCGGTGTTCGTGCTCGGCGGGTTGAGCACACGCGTGATGGTCTGCTCCGGGACCACGACCTTGGCCTCGTACTGCTGGTACGAGGCGGGCAGGCACTTGGTGATCACGGCGCCGAATGCGGCCCCGCCGAATCCGCCCCCGCCCCCGCCGCCGGTGCCGCCACCGCCTCCGCCCCCGAATCCGGCCCCGCCCCCGCGTCCGCCACCGGAGTTCCCGGTGCCGCCCGCGACCGTCGTGCTCGTTGCACGGGGGACCGTCGTGGTCGGGGTCGAGGTCGTGCCGAACGCTCCCGAGGCCTGGATGCAGGCCCGCACCGACGCCTCTTGGGCGGCGGTCAACGGCGGGGGTTTGGCGACGCTCGAGATCGTCTGACCGCCGGTGGTCACGGTGTCGGTCTCACTGGGGACGGTGCCCGTCTCGTGCAGTGCCTGCAACGACAGACCGGGCACCGCCGATGCCACACCCTTCACCGAGGCGACGTCGGAGACCGCGGCGCCGGGAAACGTGATCAGGGTGCCGGGAACGAAGAAGTCGTAGGTGAACTGTGTTCCCGGTGGGCCCAATTTGGACAGGTCGGTGAGGACCGACGAATTCGCGTTCAAGAGCGCTGCTTGGTCCGAGGCGTTCAGGGCGGCGATGGCCGACGTGCCACCCCGTCCTCTTGCGGCACCGGCACCGAAGAAGCCGCCGCCGCCGCCCCCACCCAACCCGCCTCCGCCGCCCCCGAAGCCCCCTCCGGTCGGCGTGGTGGTGGTGGTCGTGGTGGTCGAACCCGTGGTCGACACCGGGGTGGCGTCGACCGTCCGGGTCACGATGATGTCGGTACCCACCGAGGACAATGGGGACAGCACCTTGTTCTGCGCCTGGGTGAGGCCGTCGGACACGCCGACGATTCCCATCACGAGCCCGACCCCGGCGGCGAGGCCGATCGCGGTCACGACCGTCCGGCTCCACCGCCGGCGTAGCTCGTTCCAGGCATACCCAACCGCGAACATCCGCACCTCCGGTGCCGAGACGACGGCTCGCATGGTACGGATCAAACCTGGCAACTCCCTGTGAAGGGTGGGCCCCGGCCGAAACTCACAGGGGTCTCAAAGAATTGCCTCATCGGCCCGCTCCACCAGGGGCTCTCCCTCGGGGCGCGCGCCCCGCCCTCCCGGTTGTCAGCCCGAGTCGGACGTGGGCGGCGACGGCTGTCCCTGGGCCGCCGTTCGACGTGCGCTCGGCACCAGGTGGTCGAGTGCGACCGCGCCCAGGACCACGACAGCCACGTCCAACGGGACGCGGTAGCGAGTCTCCCCGAACGTGAGCATCGCGGTGACGACCACCCCGACTAGTATCCCGAGGAACGGCACCAGGGTGACACGGCGCCGCCGGAGCGCTATCGCGCCCACGATCGACAAGAGCGACAGCGCGTAGAACATGAGTAACCCGATGAACGCGGGATCGTACGGACGGCCGTTGATCTCCTGTTCGAGACGGAGCTGCTGGAGTGGCTTGAAGAGGCCGAGCTCCCGGGCGGCACGAGCCACGAGCACGATGGGGACCCTGGTGACGTGGGCCCGGGCATACTCGAGCCCGACATGACGAAGGTCCGCGTCGGCCACCGACTCGTCGAGGGTCCGGGGCGTCACGTGCGAGAGGCAGAAGACGTCCTCATAGCCGAGCCATCGGCCGCTGTAGGTCGGGCCGCAGTTGGCGGACGCCACCGTCGACCCGGAATCGGTCGACAGGTAGGTGGGCTTGTCGAAACGGGCGAGGTTGAACCCTACCCACGGGGCCAGCGCCACCAGGGCCGTCGCCAGCCCCACGCCGATCAACACGAGGCGAGGACGCGGCGTCGTCTCTCGAACCACAAGGACCAGGGGGACGAAGACGAGGACGAGGAGCAGGATCTGCTCGGCTCGGGTGAGGGCGGCCAGGGCGCACAGGAGGCCCAGGGCCGCAGCTCCCCCCATCGACGGTCGGCGCCAGAATTTGATGGCTACAAGTAGTACGCCCCCGATGATGAGCAGCAGGACCGTCTCGCCCAGGCCGAGCCCGAAGTTGATCCAGTAGTTCGGGTACAGCGCGGCGACGACAGCGGCGATCAATCCGGCTCGATTGCCCCCCACCTCCCGAGCCACCAGTCCAGTCATGAACACCGCCGCCGCCCCCACCGCGCACGCACCCAGGAGCTGGGCGAGGTAGGTCTTCAGCCCGATGGCATAGGCGAACGCCAACATCATCGTCCACAAGGGCGGATGGCTCGCGCCGGGAACCACCACGTGGCGGTCGATATAGATGAACGGCGACACGAACCATCCCACGCCCGTGTCGATGTAGCGCGCCTGGAAGTAGAAGTACCACGCGTCGTTGAATCCGTAGGGGTGCTTCGAACGCAGGATCCAGGTCACGGGGATGACCGTCCCCCCCAGCGCGATCAAACCGAGCCACACGTACCATCGACCGGGGTGTTTTGCTGCCGCGGCCGCCCCGGTCCGCCCGGCGGGTGCCGGCTCGCTTGCAGTCACGACGTACTCGGACGCTGTCGAGTCGACGAGCGGCCCTGCGAACCTCGGGGAAATCGAATGCTCATCGAGGCACCGACCGCCCGGACCGAGACTGGGGATTGCCGATCGCGCAGGCTAACACGACAGGCGCGAAATGCTCGGCTGGCCTGGTGTTCCGTTCCTCGGCGGATCGCCACATCACGGGGTCGATCGTCGTCGCACGGTGTCGACGTGGGTCGAGGTGGCTTGTTGGACAGCGCGCACCCTCCGCTAGCATCTCGAGCAGCACGCAGGTTGGGAGCGAGCCCATGAGACCCTTACCGCACGGCACCAGGCGCCCCCGATCAGGCAGCGCCCCGGTCACCCACGACAGCGGCTCTTCGGCGCCCGATCCGACGCGTCATTCACTGGCCCGCTCTGGCCGGGTCCCATCGGAAGCGCTGCCCGCGAGCCTGGGTGAGGTGACAGAGCCTACCGGCCATCGGGCAGCGACGCTTCTGCTTCTGCTGTGACCCCGCTCCGAGTCGATGCGACAGAGCTCGACGCCTAAGCCATGAACCGATGGGAGTACGCCCACTTGTCGGCGGGTTTCGACGGCCTGAGCCAGGAGTGGACGCTGACACTCCGGGTGCCCACGGGCAATGTGGAGCAACGATCGGCGAAAGGGATCGCCTGGATCTTCGAAATCCTCAATGAGCTCGGGCGCCAGGGGTGGGAGTTGGTCGATCGAACCGCCACGAGCACCGGTGGCAACGCCTTTGTCGCCGGGTGGCAGTTCATCTTCAAACGTCCGGTGGCCACCTTCCCGGCGTCGGCCCCGCCCCCAGCGGTCAGGACGGGGGGTGATCGTCGGGGCATGTGACGGCGAGACTGCTGTTCTGCTGACTGAGCGCCTTCACCGTGACCAGTTCACTCATCCACCATTTTCCTCTGGCCGGGGAGAGATGGAAGATCTCGCGTAGGTCCTGCAGGACGGGGGCGGCGTAGCGAGTGATCCCGGGTGGACACAAGTGCACCCCGTCGACCGTCCTGACCCGCACCCACCGCTCGCGGCGGCGCGGACGCGTCTCCTGTCGGGGGAAGCCAGTTCGTGAACCGCCCGTCGAGCTCGACTGCGCTCGCCACCGGGAGATACATGACGCGTCCCGGAAAGGCCTTCACCGCCTGACGAATGGCCGCGTTCCAGGCGGGGGCTCCGAATGCCCGTGCTCTCACGTCTGCCTCGCTCCCCAAGGCGGGGAGCTGGAGGAGCACAACCCCGTCGACCCCCGTGTCAGGATTCAGCCACTGACGGATGGCAGCGTCGAGCACCTGCTGGTAGTGAGCGGGGTCCGCCGACGCCGCAGGCCCGTCCCATGACCACATGCCAATCATCAGTTCCGGCCGCACGCCTCGGAGCAAACCGTCCAACCCCGTTTCGGTGCCGGGGGTCAGGCGCCAGCCCGGCAACGCGGCGGGGAACACCCGGACGTCACCTGTTCGGTCGAGCGCGGCGCGGATCCCGAGCTCCGCGTAACCCATGATGGAGTCGCCGAACGTCATGACCCGCAGAGGATGCGCCTGATCGACCACCAGTCTGTTGGGGAGGGTGATCGGAACCTGCCCCCCGTATCCCCCCGCACCTGGCACCGACGGCCCATTGCCGGGATCGAGCCCCCCTCCGCCCCACGGCCGAACAGGCGCGGCGAACGAAGGTGTCGTGCCGATCACGACGACCAGGGCAGCGACGGCGACCGTGCCCGGGAGCACTGCGGCTGCCCTGAGGCCGGCGAAATGGTGCCGGCGGATCGGTTGCTCGACGAAGAAGAAGCTGAGCGTGGCGACAGCAAAGGCTAGTGCCACCCGCACCAGGTCGAGGGCGGCTCCGGACAGCCCGGTTCGAGCAGCGTTGCAGTACACGAAGATGGGCCAGTGCCAGAGGTATAACCCGTACGAGATCCGCCCGATGAAGCGCAGTGGTGCCACCGACAGGACCTTGGCAAGAGCTCCTTGTCGGACCTGACGGACGTCGGCCACGACGACGGCCGCCAGCACCGCGCACAGAAGGAACTCCCCTCGGAACATCCCCCCTGTCGGCAACCCGGTGGCGGTGCCGCTGTGGACCCAGAACACCGCCAGGATCGCCACGCCTGCGACCCCACCTACGTGGAGAGCCCGTCGCGCCGTCTCTCCCGGTTGGGGTCGCCCGGCGACGACGAATGCGACCAATGCGCCGGCGAGCAGATCGAAGGCACGGGTGTCGGTGCCGTAGTAGACGCGAGACGGATCCAGACCGGGGTGGTACAGAGCGGTCATCGCGACGGCGGAGGCAGTGGCACCGACGACGCAGAGCGCCACACCCGAAACACGCCACCACTGCTTCCCCCAGCGCAGAATGCCGAGTGTCACCAGCGGCCACACCATATAGAACTGCTCTTCGATGGCCAGGGACCACGTGTGTTGAAGCGGTGACGGTGTCGAGAACTGGGTGAAATACGACTGGTGCGAGAAGATGGCGTGCCAATTGGCAACGTAGAACATCGTTGCAAGGGCATCACCTCGGAGCCCGCTCAGGTCGATCGCAGCTCCCCCGCTGGCGGGCGAGCTGAAACGCCCATTGATGACGGCATAGAGCGACACGGCCACGATCACGAGGAACAACGCAGGCAGCAGACGACGGGCGCGACGCCCCCAGAAGGCGCCCAGTCGGATGCGACCGCTTCCAAGGCGCTCCTCGATGAGCAGGCTCGTGATGAGGAATCCCGACAGGACGAAGAAGAGGTCTACGCCGAGATATCCGCCTGACATCCATCGCAGGTTCAGGTGGTACGCGATGACGCCGAGGATGCCCAGCGCCCGGATTCCGTCGAGGGCGGGAAGATGGCGACCGGACACGGCCTGCGGTGTCTGGTGTCGCGAGTCGAGTCCGCTGGACGAGGCGGATGAGTCGTCGTGGGACGCGGCGCGACTGGACCGATTCGTCACCTGGTATGACCGTGGGCGGCGTCGATGCGCCGCTTGAGTGCGTCACAGATCGGCGTGGGAGACGGAAGAAGATCGACCCTCCCGCCGAACGAGGTCGCCGTCGGGCCATGGATCGTGTCGACCCCGAAGGTCGCGTTCGTCGGTTCCCGGACGTAGATGCCGCTGGCGACGAGCATGCCATCCAACGTCACCTGTTCGATTTCGGTGTTGGGGTCGAGGACGACGTTGACGAGATACGGGTGGCCCGGCCTGACATCGACGGCCTGGCCCTCCGACCACGCTCGTGACAGTCTCTGCCGGATCGGCCGCCCGTAGAGGTACGCGAACCTCACTCGATCGGGACCCACGGCCCGCACCGCCACGAAGTCCCCAGCACCGGGGCTACCAGTGACGACGAGCGGTTGATAGACGCTTGATCTTCCTGGAATGGGGTCGAAGGTAACCCTGAGCTCGAAGGCGCCACCCGCCTGTGACTGCTCCACTGGCTCCCAGTCCGTGCCGGTTGACTGGTAGAGCGCCGCGCAGTTTCCCAGGATGACGAGGTCGCCCGCCGGTGCAATGGCGGGGAGGCGTCGGGCCTCGGTCACCCCGTCGCCCGGATTCCCGCTGAGGTCACGGTCTATCCGGAGTTGCAGGTTCACGAACTGGGCGCGAACTGATGTCGGTGGGTGAAACGGGTTGAGCTCTCGTTGATAGACAATCGACAGCGTAAGGTTCACCACGACGCCGAAGACGGCCAGGAGACAGCCGGCCGCCAGGATCGTGCGGCGTGCCCACGGGCGCATCCGAGGACCACGCTCGACGAGCACTGCCACTCCGACCAGAGCGGCGAGGACCAGCAGGGGCATCCAGTCGGCGAGGTACCGCTCGGCGATGTAGGCGATCTCCAGGGATCCGAAGGTGCCGACCAATGCACCCAGGAGGGGGACACGGAGCAACGCCACGCCGCCCGGCGTCCGGCGCCCACTCTGGCCTCGACGAGGTCGGCGGAATGCGGACCACACACCGACCGCACCGGCGACGAGGAAAGCCGGCATGGTCGACGTGACGCTCGATGCCGGATTGCGGTACTCATACACCACATGTCCGAGGACCGTCGCAGCCGGCGGGAACCCGATGAACGGAAACAGCCCAGTTCCCCTGATGGCATCGGGCCGCAGGTACTGCAACAGCGCGGTCGGCACGAACTTCAGTCCCAGAAGACTGCCCCCGTTGGCGGCGAGCGCGGCGCGAACCTGCGGATAGCTCTTCAGGGCGACCTGCGCCCGCCACGGGATGCTGTACAGCGTGCCGAACTTCATGTAGTTCACCAGGAGGTAAACCCCGAGTGCCGCCGCGGTGGCGCACAACAGGGCAGGGGCGCGCGTCCGAGGTGCGGTGGCATCAGGGATGCCGATCCAAGCCCACCGGCGCGGCGCCTCACCCTCTGCCGTAGCAGGGAGGCGGGCACGGCCGTGGGCGCCCCGGGCGAACCTGCCCCGGTGTTTGAAGGACACTGCCCCGTGGAGCACGGCCAGGAAGCCGAGCGCGGCTACGGGGCCGAGTCCTACGGACCCCCGCGTCAGGAGGTCGAGGGTCGCCAGAACCCCAGTGACGACCACGCCTCGCCGCGACGGATGCTGCAGGAATCCGACCAGGGCGTCGAAGGCGGCGAGAGCGAGCGCGGCGCCCCACGCCTCGGCTTCGTGATACACGATGGCGGTGTTGGCCAGGAACACGAACACCGATCCCGTGGCGACGACGATGACCGAGAAGGCGACCAGGACGGCCTCCCGGACAGAAACGGATGCGGACGACACCAGATTGCGGATCTTCCACGCCAGCCGGCTGGTGCAGATCAGGGTGACGAGCATGGCCAGGAGGATCGACAGCTCCGTCAGGCGACCGTCCAGCCTCGAGGTCACGAGGAGGACCGGCATACGGATCAGCGCCGGGAGCGGCCCGTAGTACTCGTAGGTCCGACCCTTGACGACGAACCCTTCGATTTGCACGACACTCGGAGGGACGTTCCAGTGACCGTGGAACAGGGCTCTCGCCTGCGCATCGTAGAAGTCCGAGAGGAACCCGCTCTGGAGCAGATTCCATCGACCGAAGGTGATCATCCACGCCAGAATGGGCATCGACACCAAGATGCCGAACCCGCAGGCGAGGACGAACCTCCGACGTGACCGCTCGACTTCGATCGCGCGGGGGGGGATCCGAGTCCTTCGCCAGAGATCCTGCCCCTGGCGTCACCACGGTCTGTTCGTGGGTCTCCGGATCCACGTGCCCCTCACACCTCCAATTGTCCGATGCCGGCGACCCTTTAAGGGGGATTACCGTATCTCAAAAGCCGCTCCATCGAGGCTGGTCACACCGTGAAAATGACAAAATGACGCGCCCTCGCCGGATGAAAGAAGTGGGGACCGAGCCGGGTGGGCCGACGTGTGACTGCCATGCCCCCTTCAGCGTGTGACGGTGTGGGGTTCACACGCGGGCTTCCTCAGTTTCTCGCGACGAATCCACTGCGAGCAGGTCTTGTCGCTCGACAGATGTCCTTTGCGTCGCGTGCTCCGGACATGGCTTCAGTGGAGTCGGGCGGGCGATTCTGAAACGTGCGCCACTGCGGCGCTCTTCGGAACCTTTAACGCCGACCGACCGCGGTTCTTGAGGGCCAGGGCGCGCTTTTCTACCAGCCACCAGCTCGCAACGGCCAGGGGCGCGGTACCCGCCAAGCTGAACAGGAGATAGGGAAAGTACCCCCACCGTTGCACCCCGAAGACCGCAAGGAGCTGCTGAACGGGAAACGCGTAGATGTAGACCCCGTACGAATAGTCGTTTCGAGAGCCAACTCTGTCGAACGGCAGGTGAATGCCCAGCCACATGACCGGATACGCCATCAACGGAGCGAAAAGAGTTGAAAGCGTCACGTGTGTCTGCCAAAAGAGGAAGCCGAGATGCGACGAACATGTGACGGCGACGATGAATCCTATCGTGCAAAAGAGCGCGAGCCACCCGGAATCGGGTATCACCTCCCGGAAGCTGTAGATGAGTGTCCCCGTCAGGAAGATCGGGAATAGGGTCAGGACGGCCCACGCGTCAAAATTCCCTAGGTATGCTCCAGAAAGATAAAAGCCGCCTTCGGCGAGCCAGATCATTCCGGTCAAGGCAGCCACGACACCGCGCCGACGAAGCAACCCAGTCACGGCAAGGCCGGCTAGTAGCAAGTAGCACAAAGCCTCATAGAAGAGGGTCCACAGCGAGCCGTTCCAATTCAGCGGGAGCGGGATCCCCTTGGGCGTACGTCCAATGTTCGTCTGGTTCACACGCAGAAGCGCGTTGTGGTACAGGAATTGGAAGGGACCGGGGCGCAGCTTCGTGTAGTAGCACGACAATGGGCAGGGCACGTGGGCTGCATGGCTCCATCCGATGGCGCCGATGCCAAGCGCCGTCACCACAAGACAAACCCAGTAACCGGGCATGATGCGAAGAAACCGCTGCCAGAGGTAGCGCCCCAGGCTGTTGTGCAGCGCTGAGCTCGCGATCAGGTAGCCGCTTATGCCGAAAAACCCATACACGGCCAAGGTTCCTACTGCGACCCGCTGAAAGATCCACTCGCCAGCGAAGCCCCCCAAGGCCGAGGCGTGGGAAATCACAACGGTCACAGCCAAGACCAGCCGGAGGAAGTTGAGACTGTTCCGTCGCGGGTCAAACGACGAGCCGATCGTGGCCCGTTCAGGTCCAGATGCCGTCGTCATAGTGACCCAAGGCTAATCCGGACCGAAGCGTTTGCCCAGGTCAGGTCGTATTCGGGCCGCAGGAGGGGGTGTCAGGTCAAATCGACCCACCCGCACCGGCCGCAAATGGCGTGTGTCTTCACGATTGGGTCGCTCGACGGTAGACGAAAGGGGGAATCGGCCTCATCCCGCGGTGTCCTCAGCCGCCCCAGTAAGTCGTTGTGGCGTCTCCACGCTCACCGCCCAAGAGCGAGACGCTCGAGTGGCGCGTTCGTGTCGCTGGAAGGGCACACACGGCAACCTCCCTGGCGTATTGTCCTAAGTCCAATGGCGGCAACAGACACGTCGAGGACACCGCAAGACGCGTCAGCCGCAAGCGCACGGGGGGGTACCTGGCGACGCATTCGCCCTGACGTACTCGGCCTGTCGTGGGTCGTTGCTGCCGCGTTCGCCATTCTGGCGCCTGCGCTCTCCCGCGGTGCGGGGATATACGACCCTGGCAACGCCTTGGACCAACTGGACGCCTTGGTTCCGTGGACAACCCAAGTATGGACCCAGGTTCACCACGGGACTCTGCCGCTCTGGAATCCGTATAGCGCACTCGGCCTGCCTCTCGCCTTCAATTGGCAAGCGGCCCCATTGAGTCTTCCGACCCTGGTGGGCTACTTGTTTCCCCTCCACCTCGCGTTCACCGTTCAGATCGTCGTCACCCTGCTCACCGCGGGGACCGGCGTGTACATCTTCGCCCGGGCACTCGGCCTGAGCGTGTTGGCCTGCACCTTTGCCGCGATCGCGTTCGAGCTCAGTGGGCCGTTCATGGGCTGGCTCGGCCAACCGGTCGCGGCGGTCATGTCGTGGGCGGGATGGTTGTTTTTTGCTGCGCTTCTTGTCATCAAGGGGGTGAGACGCACTCGCGCCATTGTGCTGTTTGCGGTCATTCTGGCACTTGCCATCTACGCCGGTCAGCCAGAGACCCTCGTGCAACTGCTCTTGGCCCTGTTGATCTACCTTGTCGTCGCCGTTGCGGTGAGATCTCGTTGGATCCACGGCGAGACACTGTCACTACGCTCGATGACGGACTTGGCTGTTGCTGGGACTATCGGGATAGGAATGGCGGCACCGCTCGTACTGCCTGGCGTTCAACTGGCTCTCCATTCTCTGCAGAGCGTTCCAGCACTGAACAACTCTCAGCGGAGTTCGTATTCCCTCGATGGGCTTTACTATGCGTTCACAAACGGCACCTATTCGAACGGAGCATATGTTGGCCTGATCTGCATCTGTCTGGCTGTCGTGGCGCTGATCTTCAATCGGCGTCGACCCGAGGTCGTTGGGCTCGGCGTCGTGGCTCTCGCAACAGCAATCGCGTCCGTCACACCCCTCGTATCCACCCTGGACGGCTTGCCATATCTTGGAGATCTGCATTGGGCGCGTGCCGAGGTGCTCATGGCATTCGCCGTCGCTCTCTTGGCGGGAACGGGTCTCGATGTGCTCGCCACTTCGACCCGCACGCGTCTCGTGGGTGCCTGGACAGCCCTCACCTTCGCGATCGTGGGCCTGATGTCCTTTCTTATCTTCTTCCTGGGTGCACACCATCTCGATCATCTCGATGCCGTCGTTCGGACACGTACCGTCATTTGGCGTGCTCTTGAAACGGGGGCGGGACTCGCAGCCGGGGGCGCTTTGCTATGGAGCGTTCGCCGCACCCGTCCGGAACCAAACGGGACGCAGGCTCACCGTGCGTTTCCCATCCTGATTGGGTGCGCCCTGTTGCTCTGCGAAACAACGTTCCTCGTCGCTGCCGGCGCAGATACGTTGTCGTCGTCGACCCAAAACATTCTTACGTCGAGACCTGCTTACCGCGAACTCCAAAGGGCCGTCGGCTCTTCAATTGTAGGGTTTGGCGATGCACGATTCTGCTTCCCCTATTCCCTGGGGATCCTGCAGGATGCCAACACGGTATACGGTGTTCAAGAGCTATCCGTGCTCGATCCGATGACCCCCAGCGACTACGTCCGAAGCTGGCACGCCGCCACGGGAGCATTGACAGGGAAACATTGGCTCTTTTGTCCTGCGGTGACGACAACGAAGGCAGCACGCCGCTTCGGCGTCCGCTTTGTGTTGGAACCCGCCGGTGCTCCCGGTCCAACTGGCACTGTTTTCTCGGGAAGCATCGGGAACTCCCAGCTTTACCGAGTCCCGGGGGCGGCGACGGCGACCTTGGTCCCGGAAACGTCCGCCCTACTCTGGCCGGGCCCTGATGCCGCGGGGCCCGGCATTCCATTTACCCGTCCAGATTCTGGGTCTTGGAGATTGACAACCAACTCCGCGAGGGCCGGCGTTCTCCGCCTGCGGCTGACCGACGTACCCGGTTGGCATGCCACCATCGACGGACGCCCGTTGGAGCTCCATTCATTCTTGGGAATCATGTTCCAAGCCCGCATTCCAGCAGGGCATCACGTCATCCAACTGCGGTATTGGCCGAAGGCTTTCTCGGTTGGCCTTCTGCTGGCTGGCGCCGGTGTCGCGAGTCTCGCCGCTTTTCCGTTGGTCACCGCATTGCACACTCGTCGTAGGCGGCGGACGAGTCACGCATGAAGAGGACTGCTTTCGGTCCCGTAACCGTCATCGACACCCCACCTAGGCGTCGTTGTTGCGCTGTGCCGGTGTCGGTCATCTTTGTACGGCAGCAGGCGGGACGAGGTCGGGCTGAGGGTCTTGAGCCTGGCGTTGGCGGCTTTTCGGCACGTCTAGGCAAGCGGCGCTGTCTGGCTGACCTCACTGCACCATCCGGGTCCCGACACGGAGCGGCCTCACCCGCGCGTCTCCTGTGCATGGGTGACCGCTTCGGCGAGCACGTTCTGTAAGTACTTCGCCCAGACACCCGAGATGTGGGTCCCCGTCGAGTCGTAGACCTCGTAGGGACCGATGATCGGGGTGCAGGTGGTCGTACAGAACCAGGGTGTGGTGTCGACGTATCCGACATGAGAGCGCAGGGCTGCCTGTCGATCGGCTTGGTCGAGCCTGGGGACGGCGTCCCGGGCCGGCGAGGAGCATGCCTGGACGTCATCGGGGTGCGCCGCCAGGCAGACGGGCCCCGCTTGGGCGAGGATCGGGGTGCTGCCCAGGAGCACGGTCGTACGTGTCGGCACCGTGAGCGAACGGAACAGTCCCTCCATGGCCGACTGCCACTGCGAGGCCGAGAACGACTTGGTGGGAGTCACGTTGGCCAAGGGGAGCCGGTAGTAGTCCGCCTGGCTCACAACCAGGAGGTTGGGTCGATGTCGGTTGATCCATCGCGTCGCCCATGCATGCCACTGGTTGCACTGTGTGTCAGGGCCCGAGGGCAGTCCCACTCCTGCGGGTTGGAGCACGGTGACCAGCGCCGCCGGACAGCCGAGCTTCCCGAAGACCACGAGCCGCCAGTGCTTCGAACGGGCAAACGCGTCGAAAGCGGGAGTCCACATCAGGGCGTGCGAGTCCCCGTAGACGACCATCAGACCGGTGCCACTGGGATCGCCGAGGGTGCAAATGGGAACGCGGGTCTGCTCAAAATCCGCCACACAGCGGGGGTGCAAGAAGCTCTCACCGGTGACATAGGCAGCGCCGTACTCCGCCTTGGCGATCGACTTGGAGACGGTCGTGATCTGCGGGGCGGCGGCAACCTGCGCGGCGACGACCCGGGCGTCAGCAGCCGGGATGACGCCACCGGTTGTTGCCGTTGCCGTGTCGACGCCGATCACGAGCGACAGGGCCCCGACTGTGCCGAGAGCGAGGGCGAGGCCGATACCCACACTTCTCCTTGACGGAAGTCGCCAATGGCGGATCGGGTTTTCGACTACCCGGTAGCTGACGATGGAGACGGCAAGAGCGAGAACGAGAAGGAGAAGGTTCGCCCCCAGGGACAGTGTGGATTTGCCGGAGTACTCGGCCGCGATGATGAGGATCGGCCAGTGCCAGAGGTACAACGAGTACGAGAGCTTCCCCATCCATCCACAAGGTGGCAGACCCAGAACCGCCTCAGCGCCCCAGCGGGGCATGGCCGTTCCACCGGCAATGATGAGCGCCGCCCCCACGACCGGCACTGCGACGAGGGAACCGGGATAGGCGGTCTGTGTGTTGAACGCCACTGCGGAGGCGATGATCGCGACCAGGCCGGCCCACGTGAGGAGGGCTGCGACCGGCGAGGGAATCTCCTTCAGCCATCCGGTGCCGACGGCCACCAGTGCCCCCAGGGCCAATTCCCAGGCCCGGGTGAAGGGTGAAAAATAGGCGGCCGCGGGGTGCGACGCGGTCTGGACGACCGATAGCCAGTACGACAAGACGATGATGACACTGAGGGTGGTCGCCAGGCATGCCCGTAGGGACAAACCACCCCTGAGCCGGGCGACCACAAGGAAGATCGTCGGGTACACGAGATAGAACTGCTCTTCCACCGAAAGGGACCAGTAGTTCTGGAGGGGCGAGGGCAGGCGCTGGGACAGGAGGTAGTTGGTCCCGACCCTCTCGAAGTGGACGTTCGCCAGGAAGGCGGCCGCCCACCGACCATCGTCGGCCGTGCTGCTGCCGGCGACGACGCCGAGCAGGACGTAGGCGGCGATGACCGTGACCACCACGGCC
Source organism: uncultured Acidimicrobiales bacterium (assembly GCA_963811775.1). Taxonomy (GTDB): domain Bacteria; phylum Actinomycetota; class Acidimicrobiia; order Acidimicrobiales; family UBA8190; genus Chersky-840. The sequence goes on from CAWESO010000015.1 coordinate 28,605, forward strand.
AAGGTCGCAGCGGGAAGGATGCGGCGGCAGCGACGTGCATAGAAGCTGAAGAGCGACGTCCGACCGGTGCTGTGGCGCTCCCGCAGCAGCAGACCGGTGATCACAAAGCCCGAGATGACGAAGAAGACGTCGACACCGACGAAGCCGCCCGTCAGGTCGGGGACGTTGGCGTGGTAGAGGACGACCAGGAGGACAGCCACGGCACGGAGCCCTTGGACGTCAGGCCGAAAGCTCCGGTCGCCGGGTGCGGTCCCAGACTCGTCGCCCGAAGGCTGCAATCGGTCGTCGACGACCGACGAATGTGGCCGCACCATCGTTCAACTTTACTGAACGGGGTTCGTGTTCGGTGCCCACGGGTGACACCTCGACAGGTCCACCGGGCTCCCGACCAAAAGAGGGTTGGCGGCGAACACACCCCCGGATGGCGTGCCGGGCTCCCAACGGAACGAAAAGAGGCTATGAGCGAGAGCAGTCGGCCTTGAGGGCCCATCGTTCGAGCGACGCCAGCTTGGCCTGACCTTTGATCGAGGGATGCACCAGATCGTCGAAGACCCATTTCGGGTCTTGGTATTCGATAGTGCCCCAGTCGAGAACATGGAACTTCTTGTTCGAAGCGGTGAGGGCCCACATCCGTTGGTCGAGCGCCTTGTCGATACTGCTGAGCAGCGGGCTCGGCGTCACGAGAATGATGCAACGCTGATCTGCGACCGCTGCTGTTTCAGTGTTCAACGCCTGCGCAGCTCCAGCATTAGACAGATCGTTGGTGCCCAGTTCGATGATCCAGTCCTGCGGTGGGGTGGTTGCGACCTCGTGCTGGATCGCCGGGAGGGACCTCGCCATGGTGATGCCGACGGTGGCCTCGATGACGTAGGAGTACTTCTTGAGGGCCTTGGCAAGATCCGGAGCAGTGAGATCGGTGATCGAATCTCCGATGTCGAAGACGTGCTTCCCGCTGGATGTCCCGCCGATCAGATGGACCGGCGGCGGGGAGCCTGCCATCGCGGTCTCACCGAGACCGAGAACGAGCAAAGCGGCCGCCACGACACCCGCTGCGATCCTCCGCACCGCCTTCCCCTTTCGAACTCCCCCCCGCCAACGCAGGTCCGCCGCTGGCGTCCACATCCCTGACCCTGACGGTCAAGGGTACCTCGCCTCGTCGATGTCGCGCTCGCCCGGTTCGCGGGACACGCCTGGCCCAGGACCGGACTTGGGAGCGGCTCAGCCGGGACGACGGTGCCTCTGGCCGTGGCGCTTGGCCACGATCCGACCCGAACAGAAGCCAGATCGATCGTGGTCGTAGTGGCCTGACGCCCACGGCGATCGGATCACGGCGGAAGCAAACGTCGCGCACGGGGCGGTCCCCGATCGCAGCACGCGCGAAGATGCGCGCGTAGGCAGGGTTGGACAGCAGTGTCGTGACCGCTGCCTCCACACCGGTCTCCATTGTGGGGAAGATAGGTATTCCCGTGTCTTGGCCGCCGGTGGTGTGCTGGTGCGGGTAGGAAGCCGAACCGGCCGATGTGTTCAGAGGGTTGTCGGCCCAGAGACCGCCCTCGTTTCCGACCCACCGTGCAAGGAGCGCGACGTTGTCCGCGCTGGCAGGGAATCTGCGTCTGGATCGCTGGTCGAGAGCAGAGATCAGACTCCTCGCGACCTGCGTCGCGGCGCCCGACGCCTCGACCGGAGCGGCGTGGCTCACCGGTGCAGGAGGTCGCCGAGCGGCCGCAGCAGCCACCGGATGGTCCACGGCGGGGACCGAGGCTGAAAGGACGGTGCCGACCTGCTCGCTGCCTTGTGTCACCGGGCCCACGGCGAAAGCTCTCGAGGTCGTGGTGGTGGTGGTGGTGGTGGTGGTGGTGGTGGTGGTGGTGGTGGTGAGCCCCACGCTTGCCGCCGTTCCACCGGAAACGGCATTCAGGCGAGCGCCCGACACCCCCTTCCCCTTACCGCCCTGAGGAGACGGAGATCCAAGTGCCCCTGACACCACCGACCACGACATCACGGTCACCACGCCCAAGACCGAAGCGGTGATCAGCACCCATCGATGCCTTCCCCTTGCGCGTGGTCTGTCCATGAGTCACCCCTCGGTCGGATCATAGAAGGCTCGGCCCGGTTGCCGGTCGGTGAGGCATTCGGTGTCGGCGGGGCCCGCTGGACCATCCCCGTCGTCAAATCTGATGACAGGGGGGTGAAGGCCGGACATTGTCCAGTGGGACGAACACACTCGACATGAGCTCTGAACACCGGTGCTGGGGGCTGTCCCGCGTTGCCTCGATTGGCTACTCCCGCCTGCGAGGCCATGCCTGCGGTAACCTCACCGCCGTTGCCTGACGCAATGATGCCCAGCCTTCGGGTGCCGTTTCCTTCATCTTCACGAATGAACCGTGTGACCGATCAAAGGATCACGGCTCCACAATGCGACGGTATTCCACCACCGATCCGAGACCCCGTCCCGCTTGCCAAACGAAGCGGCCTCGATGACTGAGGTCCCTGGAGCTGGAGAGGATGCAGGAGAGGCAGCGCCGACCCGCAAAGTCGGTTGGTACCGAGATCGCAACACCGGAAAGCGGCAGTTCTGGAACGGCGTCAGCTGGATCGACGTCGCCGGCGCGGTCACGGCCTTCACGGTCGAACCTCCACGGCGGAGCACGCCGGCCCAGGCACACGCTGTCGGTCCCGGGAACGCCCGCGACCGGCAACTAAAAGCCCTTGTCGGAGCGGGCGCCGTGCTCGTGGTCGTGGCCGCTGTCGTCCTGGGCGTCGTGTTGAGCAACAAGGGCACCACAGCACCTCGCCGCGCTACCAGCCCGACCGTTGTGCCCGCCGACACGCCTGCGTCCTCTCCTTCGGCCTCGACAACGCCAAGCGTGTCCGGTTCCTTCTCCACCACGACCATCGGCTCGGTGACCGGCGCCGGTGGGGTGCCCGCGTCGACGACTGCCAGTCCGACCTCGGCGCCGCACAGCATTGTGCTCGTCGGCGACTCGATCACCGTGCGTGCAGGTCCGGACATCGAACACGTCCTCCGGGGGTACCGGGTCATTTTCGACGCCGTCGACGGGTCCACCATGGCTCAGCACTTGGCCACGATCGACGGCATCGAAGCAAAAGGTGGTCCGTTCGACTGGATCGTCGAGCTCGGCACGAACGACGCCGGACTGGCAAACGCGAATTGGGCTTCCGACTTCTCGAACGAGGTCTCGGCGCTGGAGAGCCAACCCTGTGTCGTGTTCGTCACCGTCAACAGCAAACTGGGCCCGATCAGTACGGGTATCGATGCGGCCATCACAACGGCTGTAGCGCTTCACCCCAATTTCCGCGCGCTCGACTGGGGAAACATCGAATTCCGAAAGCCACATTGGCTTACGGCCGATGGCATCCACCCCACAAAGTCGGGGGAAGCGGAGCTTGCGAGGTTAGTGCACAAAGCGGTGCTGGGCTGCTCTGCGTGAATTCCGCCAGGAGGGTGGACTAGGTGGATCAGCTGGTCGACGGTGGAGGGAGTCCCAGGGCCCTGCGAATCTGTCTGACCTGAATCTCGACAGTCCGGTTGACGACCGACAATTTGGCCTCTGCCGTCCGTAAGGCCCTCAGCGTCGACACGCCGGCCGCCGCTTCCGTCAGCGCCGCACGAGACCGGCCCGACGACTGAGCTGTGCTGCCGCGGGCTCGGTGGGGTGCCCACCAGTCTGGTCCGCCCCACGGCTCATACGTCGGGCTCCAGCACTCGGGGTGTCTGACCCGGCAGGGGCGGCGCCCGTCAACGTTGGGAAGTTTCCGTTACCATTGACGTCGCAAGGGGTGTCCCGGCGCACGGGTCGTGTGCGGGCAAACAAGGGGGAACTGCTGTGAGAACACGTCTCTTCAGACCGATGACGCGCGTCGTCATGTTGGGAGCGAGCTTGGCGGTGGCGGCCGCGGTGCTTGCCGTGCCGACCGTTAGCGGGGCTTCGGGCGCCAAGTACTACCTGTCCCTGGGCGATTCATATTCGGTCGGGTACCAGCCTCTGCCCACGTCTGGGGCGACCAGCGGCTTCACTGCCGTCGTCGCCAAGGACACGGGACTCCGGCTCGAGAACTTCGGATGCGGCGGGGCGACGACCGCGTCGCTCCTCGACTTCACCGGGGTGTGCGGCGTGGACGCCTTCGGACCCCCGGCGGCGAGCGACGCCGCGACCATTCCCTCCGGTGACAGCCAGGTCCAGGCGGCTGACGCGTTCATTGCCGCCCACCCCGGACAGATCGGCCTCATCACCGTCTCCATCGCCGGCAACGACGTCACGTCCTGTGCGGCGGCGGCCAGTCCCACATCCTGCGTGTTGGGTGTCGTCCCGGAGATCAAGGCCCACGTGGAAACTGCGGTGGGAGACCTTCGTTCGGCCCTCGTCGCGGCTAACGGCGCCGCCGCGGGCAAGAAGGTCCGCATCATCGGGATCACCTACCCGGACGTCCTCCTGGGGCTGTGGGTGAACTCGGGCCCCGGCGGCACTCCGGCCAACACGCCGGCCTTCCCCCCGAGCCCGGGGAACAAGAACCTGGCGATTCTGTCGCTCACGGCGTTCAAGTCCTTCATCAATCCTGCGCTTAAGGCGGCGTACAAGACCGGGGGCGCCAAGTTCGTCGACGTGACCAAGAAGACGGACGCCTACACCAAACTCGCCAAGACGACGAAGATGAACATCCCGGCCCTGGGCCTGGGCTCGATCACCGTGCCCAAGGCTGTGGACGAGGTGTGCACCTTGACGTGGTACTGCCAAGCCGGCAACATCCATGCCAACAACACCGGCTACACGCTCATCGGCAACCTCATCGTCAAAGCAGACAAGTAATTACGTTCCGGATCCCGCAGCGAGTCCGGTGCATCGCTGCGGTCCGAACAAAGTCGGAAAACAGGGCCACGACCCATCGGAGACAATCGCTGGGTCGTGGCCCTGTTCCAACCCGAGGGTGACCACCTGGGGCACCGCCCTATCTTCTCGTGGCAACTTCACGAGGACGATCGCCGTCGAACCCGCAGGTCGTTCCCAGCTTCCTCCAAGGTAGAAGGCCTACCGTTGTGGTGAACGACCCGGGGGGCTCGCATATCCCTCCATTGCCCGGTCGTCGCGGGAGGGTTGGAAGGGCTTTGGGGCGTCTGGGACTTTCGCCGGATCCCCCATCGCCCGCCACCCTCTCCGAGGGTCGGCCCAGGGTCGCACATCGGATCTCGATTTGGATACGCGCAGGCCTGCAGGCCGGGACAACCGGGAGTCGCTCGGCCTGTGCACACGCTCCTATTCGCCGGACGCCGACGATCCTCTCGGTCAAGTGGCCGCCGTCAAGAGGTCTGGCGGCGCTGGGGCTGGGCCTGCGTGCGATGGTCAGATCCTGTCGTACCTGGGCGCTTACCCTGCTGTGAACTAGATAAGGGAGCCGTGAGCGTAACCAGCTCCACCGTCTTCCTCGCCGTTCTGCTGGGACTCACTGTTGCGCTAGGCGTTGTTGTGCTCACGCTCGAGCAGCCGGACCGCTTGGGACGATTCCCTCGGACCAGATTTGCGGCGGTGGCGACCCTCGGGCTCTCCACCGTGGCGATCATCGGCGTCGTCATCGTCCAGGACCGACATTCATCACGCGCAGGTTCAAGCTCTCTGCCGGCGAACGCGATCTCTCTCGCAACCGTGCTCCACGCCGTCGCCGCGTCCGACGACATCCGGACCGTCCCGGACAACCTCATTCCTCCGCTCTCTCAGGTTCCCACCGTGCCGAACCTCGGATTCCCCCCGACCAGCACGGGGTGCGTTCCCGGCTACGAGCAGAGCGCGGTCCCTTCTTGCACGTTCGGCGATCGCACCGGTGGGCGCACCATGGTCCTCTACGGCGACTCCCATGCCGGGATGTGGTTCCGGGCCCTCGACGACATCGCCACCCGGGCCCACTGGAAGCTCATCGTCCTGTTCAAGCCCGCCTGTCTCGCCGACCCTCTACCCACCCACCTCTCCGCCGCAACCGGCGTTTGGGTTGCATGCAACCGGTGGCATCGCTTCGCGATCGCCCGTATCAATCGACTGGACCCCGACCTTCTCGTCGTGACACAAAGCGTCTCTCAAACGCCGAACGGAGTCGATTACACCCCGACACAGTGGCGAAGTGGCCTGAGGGACTTGCTGCGACAGGTCATTGCACACAGGACTGTGGTCCTCGGCGATATCCCGGCGTCGCGCGGTCCTACCTGTGTGGCCCAGCACGCCGACGACGTGCAAGTGTGCTCGCCCTCCGCAACGAAGGCAGAGACCGTCACGTATGTCAGGGCAGAGCGCCAGGCTGCGGTGTCCGTGGGAGACCGCTACGTGGATGTCATCCCGTGGTTCTGTGCGAAAACATGTAGTCCGATCATCGGAAGGTACGACGTGTACTTCGACCAGAGTCACGTTTCGGTTGGGTACTCGCGTTATCTCGAGGGCGTCCTCGCCCAGAAGCTCGACCTCTGAGCGGTCGGTCTCCCCATCGGTAGGTCCAGTGCGATATCGCCCGATTTCAGGCCCCTTCCGGCGCGTCCGCTTGCACTGGTCGATGGAGTGCAGGGGTGTGGCGGACTTCGCTGGGTCGCCTGGCGTGGCCCATCATGGGGCCCGCGCGCGCTGCGCGCCGAGGTATCGAAGGGATTAAGAAGGTGGGCTGGCCCACGGTTGCAACCCTGGCCCGTGGCAGTGGCAGAGCCAGCCCCGGGCGCACACCTATGCTCACCCGGATGCAGGGCTACCAAGAGCCGCCGCACGCCGGGGGACCGGTCGGTTGCGCACGTTCGGGGTGGATCCTGCGAAGGTGACGTGGCACCGACAACAAGATGGTGCGGCGCCTGCGGCACCGAGTTGCTCCGGCGGGCGTAACGCGCCGACCGCCGGTCCACGGGGGCCTCGATCCCCGGCGTCGACCACCGCCCATCCCGGGCGGGCCCGCAGGACGCGCAGTGCCCACCACTGAGGCGGTGCCGGGAGGCACCGACCGCTTCCTCGGCACGGGCGACGAGGCGGGCACAGCCCCTGGGGACCGGCTCTTCCGGCCCGACGTCGAAGGGCTCCGGGCTGTGGCCGTGGCGCTGGTCGTGCTGTATCACTCCGGGGTCCCGGTGCTGTCGGGCGGATTCGTCGGCGTCGACGTCTTCTTCGTCATATCGGGGTTCGTGATCACCGGGGTGCTGCTGCGCGAGCCGCGCCTCGTCGGGGCGCACGTCGCTCCTCGCGTTCTACGGCCGGCGCTGCCGGCGCATCATCCCCGCCGCATCCCTCGTGATCGTGGCCACCGTGGCTCTGGCCTATGCCGTCGTGGGCCAGGGTGCGGGGGGACGCACCGCCAGCGACGGCGTGTGGGCCAGCATCTTTCTGGCCAACGTCCATTTCACCGCGGTGGGCACGGACTATCTGGGCTCGCAGCTCCCACCGTCGCTGCTCCAGAACTACTGGTCACTGGCCGTCGAGGAGCAGTTCTATCTCGTCTACCCCGCGTTGTTCCTCGTGCTCGCCACCCTGGGGGGGCGGGTCCGGCGCATTGGCCTGCGGGCCCGCCTGGCCCTCGTCCTGGGCGCGGTCATCGTCGGGTCGTTCGCCTACTCGGTGACCGACACGGCGCGACACCCCACCGCCGCCTACTTCTCGCCCTTCACCCGGGCGTGGGAGCTCGCCCTGGGGGCCCTGATCGCGGTGGCCACGCCGTGGCTGTTGCGGGTGCGGGTCCGACTGGCGGCGGCCTCCACGTGGCTGGGACTGGGGCTGATCGTGGCCTCCTCCCTGGCCATCACGGCCCACAGCGCCTACCCCGGCTCGCTCGTGGCCCTCCCGGTGGTGGGGGCGGCGCTGGTGATAGCAGGCGGCGTCCGTGCGGGAGGGACCGGTGCCGAGTTGCTCCTCGGTGGTCGGGGGATGCGGTGGCTGGGCCAACGCTCGTACTCGCTGTACCTGTGGCACTGGCCCGTCCTGGTGTTGGCCGCAGAGCACGCCGGGCGCACAGCCCTGCCCGTCCCCGACAACCTGGCCTGGGACGTCGTGGCGTTGGCCTTGGCCGTGGCCACCTACCGCCTGGTCGAGAACCCTGTGCGCCACGCCCGCGCCCTGCGCCGGCTCCCCTGGGCCAGCGTGGGGCTGGGCGCTGTGCTGGCCGCTACCACGCTCGGCCTGGTCACCGCCCAGTCCGCAATCGGGGGCGGGGTGGACCTCAGCGCCAGCACCTCCTCCGCACCGGTGATCACCACGACCCCCCTGGCGCAGGTGCTGCACCTCGTGGCCGAGTCCCATGACATCCGGTCCGTGCCCCCCCACCTCGACCCCCCGGTCGCCGATGCCATCGCACAACCGAGCGCGAATCTCGGAGAGCCCGCTGCGCACACCGGCTGCGTGCTGTCGTTCGACCAGAGCACCGCGCCGGCGTGCACCTTCGGTGACACCTCGGCGCCGCGCACCATGGTCCTCTATGGCGACTCGCACGCCGGCATGTGGTTTCGCGCCCTCGACGACATCGCAGTGCGTGACCATTGGCGCCTCGTGGTGTTGTTCAAGTCGGCTTGCCCTGCCGCCCTCCTCCCCACCGAGGGACGGGGGTCCGGCGCCGGCGCGGGGAGGTGGAAGGCGTGCGACGCGTGGCATTCCTACGCCGTTCGGCGCATCGACAGCATCCGTCCGCAGCTCCTCGTCCTCTCCCAGGGGCGCAACCGCACCCCGAGCGGCCACGTCTACCCCACCGCCCAGTGGCAGCGCGGCCTCGAGCTTCTGCTACGGACCGTGGCGGCGGTGCACCCCCGAACCGTGGTGCTCGGGGACGTCCCCACCAACGGGGGCCCCGTGTGCATGGCAGGCCACCCTGACGACATCCAGGCTTGCGCCGGAGATCCCCGGTCGCCCTACGACCGAGCGGAGGCCCGCGCCGCTGAACTGGGCGGCGCCAGCTACGTCGCCACCGTGCCCTGGTTCTGCACCGTGACGTGCAGCCCTGTCATCGGGGACTTCGACGTGTACTTCAACGCCTCACACGTCTCGACTTCCTACAGCCGCTTCCTCGAGACCGTCCTGGCCCGTTCCCTCGGCATCGAGCCCTGACCGACCGCGGGCCCGATGCCTACCGGTCTGGGGCCGGTCGACGGACGGCCCGGGACGAAGATTCTCCGCATTCCCGCCCGATAATGGACCCGCCGACCCAGCCGTTCGCTCATCGAGCCCCCGGCAAGACCCACGCCTCCCGGTGTCGCCGAGCGCGGAAACCCGACAGGACAAGAGCACTCACCAGGCCGACGAAGCTGCAGATGGCGAGGACGATGCCGATCGTAAAGGTGGTTGGCCAATACTGCAGCTCCACCGTGTGTCGCCCGGGCGGGATGCGGGCCTGGATCATCACACGCGAGAACGTCTGGAGCTTGAGTGGCCGGCCGTCGATGGACCCGTGCCAGCCCGGGACGTCCGTCAGTCGCAACCGAAGCACTTGTCGACTCCTCGAGTCGGTCGCGATTCTCCACGTCGTCGGGTCGGGATTCGTGACCGGAACAGCGGTCCCGGGCGCGTCCGCGCTGGGCAACGCACCGGTGGGTGTGATGGGGGACACGGTGGCGGCAGCCGCACCGGGGATCCGATACAACTCCTCGTTTCCCACGGCCTTGTCGAAGACGGCCCCCTGCGGACCGGGGGATCCGGCGCGCTCCAGGACGTAGCTGACGCCATAGCGGCGGGCATCGGCTGCATTCGTCACCGAAGGACAGAAGCCCCCGGGATGATGGGCTACGGGCTGCTCCGTCGTCGCGGCCCAGGACCGAGCGTAGGCGAGAGGGGTCATCGGGTCGTACACGGCCAGCTCGCGAACCCCATAGTCGATGTTCACATCCGGGACGATCCCCAGCGACGAGTAGTCGTTGCAGGCGCCCGATCCCATGCCCACGACCCTCGACCCGACGGCCGAGATATAGATGGCTTCGGCTGGAGTGGGCTTGAGGAAGGTCGGGCTCGAGGACCACAACGGTGCCCCCACGGCGACGAGAAAGGCCGTTTCACATGCCAGAAGCATGAGTGCGGCCCATCGGCGGGCCATGATCGAACGTGGCCTTCCTGTGTCGAAGCGTTGGCCGCGGCGCCGGCGCGTGATCCAGACGAGTGCACCAACGGCCGACAGGCCCACCACCGTTTCGATCGTCGGCCAGACAAAGCTCTCGTCCCGGATGGAGCTTTGTGGCGGCGGCAAATGCCCTCGTCCGAATACCCACAGGGTCGCCAGCACGAGTGCGGCCACTGCGAAACCGGAGCCCGTCCATGCCAAGACGGCGCGTCGTCGGTGCGAGCGGACCAGCGTGTCGATACCGACGCCCGCCAGGACGGAGAGGGCGAACGCCATAGGGAGCAGTGCGTATCGCCAGTGCACTGTCCGGGCCGAGGGTACGAGGTCGATCAGTGAGACGAGGGGCTGAGCGAAGCAGAGCCCCGCGGTGAAGACGCCCACGACACCCAGCGCCAAGACTTCGGGCCGTTGCCACCGGACTGCTACGGCCATGACCCCCAGTACGACGACGATCACGCCCAGATAGGCCGCACTCTCTATCGGATCGACGGGGAGGCTGGCTCCCCGCCAGTCGAATCCCTGGAGGATGACCTCTGTCAAGTTGTGTAGTGGAAACGTCCGCGGAAACCCGCTGGTGAGACGCGTGGATAGCGCCGCCAACTGGAAACCGGGAAGGATCAGGGGCGCGGCCAACGCGGCTCCGGCCGCGACGGCCAAGGCGAGGTCGCGAGCCGGACGCAGGATCGGCCCCGAACCCCCCACCCACTGAGCCCGGGAAACCAGCAACACCGCGACGAAGACCATCAGCGCCAACCCGAGCATCAGCAAGGCTTCCGGGAATCCGGCGTAGGTGGCGCAGGCCAGAATGAAGGCGAAGAACGAGATGGCGCGTACCCGGTGCTGGCCCCTTACGACAAGCAGCGAGGCGGCGAAGAGCCATCCGACCCACGACATGACCCCGGCGGTCGACCAACCGAGCCAATTCATGAACGGGCCGCTCAATTCGAACGCAATGGCCGCCATCACGCATCCGAGCACGCTCAGGTGAAGCAGCCGTGCGAAGACATACACGCCTGTTCCGGCGACAATCAGGGTGACGATGATCTGGACGGTGTAGGCCAGGTGAAGGGGAAACAGGTACCCGACCAGGGCTGGGATGCTGAACGTTGCTGACTGCCAATTGAAAGCAAGTGGGGCACCGAGGACGCTGTACGGGTTCCACAGTGGCAGGTGACCCTGGTGCACCTGCCGCCATGCCAGGGTCGTCCACGAGATGAACTCCTGAATCTGGTCAGACACTTGGTTGTCGTGAACGGAGACGCCGGCCTGGTGCGACAAACCGGAGAGGCTGAGCAAGTCGAAGGGGCCAAGTGACGAGCCGTGGATCAATGCTGGCAGGATCACGGCGAATGCCGCGCCAACCACCACAAGCAGACCAAACGCGTCGGGCATCCAGCGACGCCGTTCACCGACAGCACTCGGCGAGAGTCTGAAATACCGCAGGACTACGTCCATGAAAGGGGCCCCAAACCCCTGAACGAAGGCTTGACCTCGGCCCGAGATGACGTCTTCAGCAAACGTGAAACCGTATCTCAAAGGCGGGCACGGTGCTGGCCACGGATGCGGTGTACCACACCCGCAGCTGCATCACATCTTCTGCTCGTGTCGAGGTTGGATCACGGCCGGCCATCGACCACCCTCGGGGACGCCCTGCCTCCTCGCTGGTCACGAGCAAGCATGGGTAGGATCCTTCATCGTTTCCCGGTAGAAGGCCGGGTCCTCCGAAGCGTCGACAACTCGTCGGCCGATTTGTCGCTGGACCTACAGGCGGACGCGTGATGCCCTCAATGCCGAGTCTCAGAGTCGGATGCGGGAAGTGCTCCCGCATCCTGGCTCAGGTCACCGGATTACGACGCTTCGCCTTTGTCGAGTTCAACGTCCGCGTCCGAGTCCACCACCCCGCGCAATCCGTTCGCGATCCCCCCGAGCAAGTCCATCGGCACCACGATCTTCGTCGAGGGGGCCGTACCGACATGCTTCAACGTCTCGAGGTACTGGAGCTGCATGGTGTTCCGATCGAGACCCCGTCCGACGACGAAGATCTTCTCCAGCCCGGCCGCCAGCCCTTCGGCGCGGAGAATGGCGGATTGCCTCTCGCCTTCTGCGCCGAGGATCGCCGCCTGCTTGGTGCCCTCGGCGAGCGTGATGGCTGCCTGTTTCTGACCCTCGGCCTCTGTGATCGCCGCCCGCCTCGTGCGCTCGGCCGACATCTGGCGCGTCATCGCTTCGAGAACGCCGGCGGGAGGGTTCACCTCGCGTACCTCCACAGTGGTCACTTTCACGCCCCACCGCTCCGTGACTTCGTCGAGACGGACTCGAAGCGAGGCATTCATGTCCTCGCGCTTCGACAGCACGTCGTCGAGAGGCATGTCACCGACGACACTCCGCAAGGTGGTCGCCGCCACGTTTTGCGCGGCGGCAGCGAAGTTCTGGACCTGGAGCACGGTCATAGCTGGGTCGACGACCTTGTAGAAGATAATGAAGTCGATCGAGATCGATGCATTGTCCTTTGTGATCGCCGTCTGGTGGGGGATCTCGAGAAACTGTTCGCGAAGATCGACCCACGAAGTTCTGTCAGTCACGGGATTGACAAGGACGAGCCCGGGGCCGCGGAGACCGATAGCGCGACCAAGCCGAAACAGCACGATCCGCTGGTACTCCCGGACGATCTTCACCGAGAGTGCAAACACGATAAGGACGAAGAGGACCACCACCCCGATGATGAGGCCAATGATCATGTGCCTTGCTCCTTGCTCTCGCCCTGGGCGAGGTTGAACGTCCCGTCTGCGGACGTGGCCACCGGATCTTCCCCCCAGACTTCTAGATGGATCCCCGATGTCCGTAGGACTTGTACGCGGGTACCTTTTGGCACCGTTCCGTTGACCGACACCGCAGTCCACTGCTCCCCGCGAACACGGACGATGCCCTCGGGAGCCAAGTCACTGACCGCGACTCCCTCCGCTCCCTCTAGGGACACGTCTTCACGGCCGGCCGTGGCGCGTCCGGACAAGCCGTACCACGCCATAACCCCTACACCGGCCGAGACAATGAGGTCAGCACTCAGAAGCGCCCAAAGGATCGGCGGGGATCGGCCGTCGACCGCCATCACGATCAGCCACGCTGCGGCGAGGACACCGATAACGCCGGCCACGACGTGCGCGTGGGGCCCGGAATGAAAGCCGACCAGCGAGGTGAGAACGACCAGTCCGAGCAGAACTCCGGCAACTATCCACATGGGCGCCTCCTCAAGGTTGCGCCATCCCTATGCTACCTCCTGGCCCGGAAACCCCGGCGGAGCGGGAACTGTCAAAGCCTGAACCATCCGGTGCTCAGCCCATCTGCGGATCAGCCCGCCTGGTTTGGACCTTCGGCCCTAGACCCGAGGTCTGGGCAGTGAGAGTGTCCTTTCTAGGACCAAACAGCCTACGAGCGTCGACTATCGGCGTCTCAGTCCCCGCTACCGCGAACGGAGGCATTGACGCCCATGGAAACAACGGAGCAACTCGCGCTGGCGGAGCAGTTCCCGGTCGAGCACCTCTCCCTCCACGGCTATCAGATGAGCTACCGGCGAGCCGGCGAGGGTCCCGTGCTCTTGCTGCTCCACGGAATCGCCGGCAGTTCCCGAACCTGGGTCCCCGTGATGGAGTTGCTGCAGAGCGAGTTCACGGTGTTGGCTCCGGACTTCCTCGGCCACGGCAAGTCGGCCAAGCCCCTCGGTGACTACTCCCTCGGCAATCACGCCAGCGCGATGCGCGATTTCCTCCATCTGCTGGGGTTCGACCGGGCCACAGTGGTGGGGCAGTCCTTCGGCGGGGGCGTGGCCATGCAGTTCGCTTACCAGTTTCCCGAGCGCTGCGAGCGTCTGGTCCTCGTCGACGCGGGCGGCCTGGGGCGAGAGGTGAACTGGATCCTCCGCCTCGTCACCCTGCCTGCGGCCGAATACGTGATGCCAATCCTCTTCCCGAGGTTCGTGCGGGGTTGGGGGGACTCGCTCTCTAAGTTGCTCGGTGACCTGGGTTTCCGCGACGCCGGGGCGGCCGAGGTTTGGCGCTCCTACCGGTCGCTGACCGAGCCGGAGAATCGTCGGGCGTTCGTCCGTACCATGCGGGCCGTCATCGACCCGGGTGGACAATCGGTGAGTGCCATCGACCGTCTGTATCTGGCGTCAGACATGCCCACACTCATCGTCTGGGGTGCCCGTGACCGGATCATCCCTCTCATCCATGCCTACAGGGCGCACGCAGCCATTCCCAACAGTCGCTTGGAGGTGATGGAGGGAGTGGGGCATTTCCCCCACGTCGAGGAGCCAATCCGCTTCGTGGAGGTCCTCAGGGACTTCCTCCGCAGCACCGAGCCCAGCACGTTCACAGCCGAAGGGCTGCGCGAGGTGCTTCGTCAGGGCACAGCCAGCTAGGCCTGTCCTCGACCTGTCCTCGACCCCAGGCGGATATCCGAAAAGGTGCAGGCACCCACTCCTGAACGGAGAATCCGCACGGGTTGGACTAGGCGAGGCCCCGTGATTCCTCGACCCGATGCTTCCAGAGCACAGCCAGGCTGAGCACCCCCGCATATGCCGCCAGCACCAGGGCATCTTGTATCCCGAAACCGTGCCCGTCCAACAGAGCCAGGCCGAGCGAGGCGTGGTGGAAGCTCGGGAGGGCCCGGGCGGCAGTCTGCATCGCTTGGGGCATGTGGCCCACGGGGCTGAACAGGCCGCCGAAATACCCGAGCACGAACATGAGAGCTGTCACAACTGGATACGCCGTCTCGGCGTTCACCATGAACCCGACGAAGACCCCCAGGACGGCGAAGGGGAACGCTGTCACCCACAGCAGCGCAGTGAGCTCCACCCAGGTGGTGACGCCGAGCTGCACCCCTCCGAATGCGATGCCCACGACCTCGACCATGATCAGCACGGGGATGACCACCAGCATGCTCGCAGCCACCTTGGTGGCGACGTATGACCATGCTGGAATAGGGGTGACTCGCAATTGACGCGCCCACCCCGAAGCTCGCTCCGTCGACAGTCGGCTTCCCCCCGCGTTGAGCGCGGCGATCAGGGATCCGAACGAGCACATCGACACCATCAGGTAGACGCGCCACGGCACGGCGCCGTCGACGACCTTCCCCGGACTGTGATCGCTCAGGAAGAGCATGTAGAAGATCACAGGGAACCCGACCGTGATGGTCAGGAACTTCCAACTGCGGAGCAGTCGCGTCACCTCGAATCGTCCGAACGCCAGGAGCCCGGTCATCGTGCCTGCCTCTTGACCGGTGTCGGGTCGCACTCGGTGAGCGCCACAAAGGCGTCTTCGAGGCCTGCTCCTGTGACTTCGAGGTCGCTGAATTCGACGCCGTGGTGCACCAACGCTTTGACAGTGGCGTCGGCGTCGAGTGAGTTGAGCGTGACGCCGACGCCCCGAACCACGACATCGGTCACCCCTTCCAGCTGGTCGAGCAACGCCTCGTCGGGATCATCGGTCACGAATCGGACCTGCCTCGTGGCCACCGCCGCCTTGAGCGTCGCACCTGGACCGTTCGCCACCACCCGGCCGTGGTTGATTACCACGACCCGGTCGGCGATCACGTCGGCCTCCTCCAAATGATGGGTGGCGAAGACGATGGTGCGACCTTCCGCTCCGAACTGCCGCATCATGCGCCAGAACGAGCGTCGGCTGTCCACGTCCATGGCGGCTGTCGGTTCGTCCAAGAAGACGAGCTCAGGATCTCCGGCGATGGCCACAGCAAAGCGCACCCGCTGGGCTTGTCCCCCCGACAGGCGGTGCGTCTGGCGGCCAAGGAGGTCAGCGATCCCGGCGCGCTCCACGGTGAGGTCGAACGGAGCGGGACGGCGGTAGAGCCGGCGCACCAAATGCAGGGCGCTCGCGACGCGGACATTCGGTGGTAACCCGCTGCCGGATCCCGTCTGGAGCATGGCCCCCACCCTGCCTTGGGCCACCGCGTGGCGGGCGCTCGTTCCCAGAACCTCCACCATGCCCGCGTGCGGACGCAGGAGGCCGAGGAGAAGTGAGATCGTCGTGGACTTCCCGGCCCCGTTGGGTCCGAGGAGGGCGACGGTCTCCCCTTGCGCCACCTGGAGGTCCAGATGGTCGAGCGCGACGTGCTTGCCGTAGCGGCGCACGACACCATCGAATCGCAGCGCCTGATCCCCCCCGGGGCCAGCCCGTTCGACCGATGATGTGCGATGCCCGGCGCCCGGAGCCGATCCCCCGACACCTCCAGCTCGCCCTGTCTTGTGGGGAGCGATCATCTCTGCCGACACCAACCGAGAGCGATTCGGTGCCCCTCCTGCTCACCGCTCGAGCGCCCCCAGGTCAGCACCCCAGGGCCGTGGTGTCCGTGTCTCGAAACCTGCCCACCGGTCGGTCGTGGATCGACGGTGGCGCCCCGCGCTCCATTCTCCTTCTCCATGCTGTCACCATGCCACGTTGCCCTAGGGCGCCGACAGGGTCGATTGGCCCGTCTGGGACCAGGTTTTCCCGAATATCGCGCCCAACGGGGAGTGGGACGGGTCCGGCGTGCGGTTTCCATTGACCCCACCCTGAGCCGCCCGTCAGCCTCCGATCCCTGCTCGAGAAGCGTTGGCGGGGAGTCCAGCGCCAGGCGACGAGCCGGCCGAGCACACGCTCGAAGGACGGGTGCCGCATGGCCCCGGGCGGTAGGCTCCGGCGCTGAAGCAGGAGGTGTCCAGATGCGCGTGTCTCGGCGGGGAGGCGCTCTCGTGTCTCGGGTCATTTAACGTCTTGTGGTCACCTGCGCAGCGGTCGCCCTTGCGCTCACGCTCATGCCTATCTCCGCATCGGCGAGGACGGCCGGGGAGGTGCCCGGAGGTGGGTCGGTAAGTTGTTCGCTGTCGGCGACGATTCGATTCTCGCCCCCGCTCACCAGGTCAGGGGGCGGCTCGAGGCCCACCGGGCTGACCACCAAGCTCTCGAACTGCACGACCTCCGGTGCAACCGACCGGGTTGCCCGGGGATGGTTTCGGGGGCACTTCTCCGAAAGTCCTTTCAGCTGCGTCACCCTGGCGCCAACGAGCGCGTCGCTCTCTGGGTCGACCAGATGGGCCAACGGCTACGAAAGCGGCCGGCGGGTGCGATTCGAGAACAGTCCCTTACGGAGCAACGACATCCCCGAGGGATCGTTCGTGGGGACAGCGAGAGTCTCGCTTACCTTCCCTGCATCGCTTTCCTCGCTGTGCTCCTCCGGCCAAGGCGTCAAATCGACCAGCGTGACCGGAACGCTCACCCTGGGTCCATCCTGCGGGCCGGGGGGCGGTGCGGTCACCATCTACCGGATCGTCCCCGGGTCCATGTGCGGTGGGGTCTACTACCCCCTCGAGATCACCGCCGGTCCCGACGGCGCCGTGTGGTTCACCAACCCCGGCAACAATTCCATCGGGCGGATCACCACGTCGGGCGCGATCTCCTTGTACCGACTTCCCGACAACACCCAGGCGGATGGCATCACCGTCGGTCCTGACGGTGCTCTGTGGTTCAGCGCGGGCTCCGTCACTGGTGGCGCGTCGATCGTGAGGATGACCACCTCGGGCGCGGTCACCATCTTCCCCGTTGCCTCGGGCTCCGCCGGACCACTTACCTTCGGATCCGACGGGAACGTGTGGTTCGTGAGCTACCATCCGCCCGGCTACAACACCGTTGTCTCGATCGATCGCATGACTCCCACGGGCACCATCACCGAGTTCATGAGCCCGGTGCTCAGCGGTCCCGCGGGCCTCGCCGCCGGTCCCGACGGGGCGCTGTGGTTCGCCAACGCCCTCAACAGCACGATCGGACGAGTCACGACCTCGGGCACCTTCACCGCGTTCACGAGCCCGTTGATCACCGGCCCCACCGATATCACCGCCGGTCCCGACGGCGCCGTGTGGTTCACGAACGGGGGCTCCATCGGGCGCATCACCACCTCGGGCACCGTGACCAGGTATTTCAGCCCCAGCATCACCAGTCCCTGGTCGATCACCACCGGCCCTGACGGCGACCTGTGGTTCACCAACTACTCCGGCTCTACGATCGGACGAATCACCACGTCCGGGATCGTCACGGCGCACTACACCGATCCCGGCATCCTGGTTCCGTGGGACATCACCACCGGCCCTGACGGCGACCTGTGGTTCACCAACTACGGCAACGACACCATCGGTCGGATCACACCTCCGTAGAGACGCAGTTACGACGCCAAGCCCGTCGGGCCCTCAGCGCACGTGACGGTCGTGGTCGCCGAGGCTACGGCTTGCGTGCCGTCGGCGTGGAGACCGGTTGGCCACGCCCACCCGACTATGACGACCCGGTGTCGGGGAGGGGCCTTCGACCTTCGTACGCGCCGCCATCTGGCATCTCAGTGGGCCGTCCAACTGCCAACACGTAGCCGGTCCCACGGCGGCGCAACACCTCAATCTATGGCACGCTGACGCGGCCAATCGAGTCGTTGATGCGATCGTTGAACCACATGGCGCCATCGGGACCGGTGGTGATATCCATCGCTCCTACTTCGATCAAGGCGTTGCCGTATGTGGTGATCGCTCCCTTCGTCGTGATTCGGCCGATCGACGGGTATGGATGAAACTCGTAGTCGCCGGGGACCGAGTAGTTCGTGTACCACAGTGCCCCATCAGGACCGGCGGTCATCGCAAGCACCTGACCGATTTGGCCGGGCTGTCCGGCGTATTCGGAAAACACACCGGAAGTCGTCATCCGTCCGATCACATTGGCACTGAAAGGGTCAGCGCCCGCGAACCAGATGGTGCCATCGGGGCCAGCGGTCAGCGGATCGACATCGATATTGAAGGGAATGGCATGATCGGTCACCACTCCCGAGGTGGTGATCTTTCCGATCCAGGCATTGGCGGTGCTCAAACTCGTGGAGTCGATCATCGAGAACCACAGGGACCCGTCGGGGCCACTCGTGATGTCCACAAGATCTCGGTGGGCGCTCGTGTCCCAATTGGCGGTGCCGAGGAGTGAGTCGGTGAACATCGTCAATTGGCCAGACGTCGTGATCCGCCCGATGGCGTTGCTACCGTTGTTGTTGTTAGCGGTGAACCACAGCGCACCGTCCGGGCCAGACGTGATCGCTGCCGCGTAGCCCGCGCTCGAGGCCAGCGGGAACGTCGAGACCGATCCTGATGTCGTGATCCGACCGATAGCTTGCCCGCTGTTCGCCAGGAACCAGAGCGCTCCATCGGAGCCCGACGTGATGCCGCCGTTTCCCTCGGTTCCATCCCACGCCGACGGAACCGGGTAGAAGGTGGTGACCCCCGCCGTCGTGGTTCGTCCGATGAGTTTGTCGTCGTAGGTCGTAAACCACAATGCCCCGTCCGACCCGCGGGTCATGCTCGTCGGCTGGTAGTTCTGAGCCCCACAAACGGGGGGCACGATCGGGTAGACGCTCAGGGGATCGCCAACCTGGCCACAGGCCGGGCCGACCGTGATGGTTCCCGACACTGCGTCTGTACTGACGGCCCCGTCAGCGCATCCGGTGGCGATGTCGGATGGCACCTGGAGGTCCACCACGGCCGTGCCGGCGAAGGAGCCAGTGGCAATCGAACCGTCCACCTGCGTCGACGCAATGCCGCCGCTCGGCCAAGCCGTGCCGTCATTCCAGCTGACCACCGCCGAGAGAGCAGGCTGCGTCGCTGACGACGCAGAACACGTGAAGGGGCTCGAGGCGAAGGTCCCATCCAGTTGAGGGGAGCCGAAGCTCTCAACGATTCCAGAGTTGGATGTGCAATCGGACAAGCCGGCCTCGATGGACGACCCGCTGCCACCACCTGACGCAGTAAGCGGGGGTGTGAACGTAACGGTCCCGGAGAAAGAGCATGTAGCCGCGCTGCCGGTAATGGTCGTGGTTGTGGGCGTGGCACCTCCGGTGGCGGTGCCGATGGAAATCGTGCCCGACACCGACGCGGATCTCAGGCCGCTGCGAGCGCACGCTCGATCGAGCTTCGAGGGATTCTGAAGGTGCACGACAGCGGTACCCGCGAACGATCCAGCCGCGCTCCCATTGGTCACCGTCGTTGGCGCGATCGCTCCCCGCGAAACGGCTGAGCCACGCCACTTGATCGTGGCCGTCAGTGCCGCGCCCTGCTGAGCCGAGGAAGAGCAACTGATGGGGCTGGAATTGAAGGAACCTCGCAGTCGGGCGGAGGAGATCCGCTTGACGGTCCCCGACGCATATTTGCAGGCTGACAACGTCGCCGACACGCGAGAGGAATTGGTGCCCCCACTGAACGCCTTCAGCGGTGGCGAGAATCGAACCGTCGCAGACAGGGAACAGGTGATCGAACCAGCCGCATCGCGTGCTGGGACCCCCGACGCTGATGGCGACGCCAACATGAGTATTCCGACAACCATCATCGGTGCCAACAACACCCGAAGGGCGAGTCGGCCTGCCGGTACCGGCGCCCTTTGGCGAAGGATCCCCATATCCCCGACCTCCTGGACCGGACCCCACCCGCCGGGACCCTCGCCGCGAAGCCTATCCCGATGGTCCGGTCGGGTCGCGTGTCGTGACGGCGCGTGCTTAGAGGGGGTGTGCCTGGTCACAACGGCACAGACGGGGCCCGTTCCGGTAACGGCTCCGTTCGCCAGCGACTACGTGTGCAGCAGGCGGAGTGGAGGATTCTTCGTAGCCGTGGCTAGCAACCGAACACGGGAGTGCGTCCACGGGGTGGACGTTTTCGGCGAGGCCATAGCGGGCACACCTAACGCAGGCGGGCGCTGGCCCTCTCGGGCGGCCTGGACCCGGCCGGTCGTCCGCAGCCGAATAGTTCGTGCCCATGAGCGCGAATGTCGACCTCGCCTTCCGAGAGGCCCCATCCGCGGAAGACGAGGGTATCGCGGGTCGGTCCCTTCAGGAGCAATCGAACGCCTAGTCCAGATTTCCCCTTCGTTTCGACCACTCAGCCGACGGGGCTAACGCGCAAGAGCCGGAGCCAACCTGCTGGGCCACGTCTACGAAACTCCTATGGCCTTCAGAAATTGCCGCCCGATCTGTGGACAACCCTTCGGGGCACAGCCCCGCCCTGTCGGCGGAGCCCACGTATCGGCATTCAGCCAGAACCCCTGCACAAAAGCCCTGACGCCGGCGTATTCCTTGGTCATGTCCTGAACGGTGGTTGGTTTCCCGAGTGCATCGGTGGAGAGACCGGCAAGGATTGGGATGGTCGGATTCACCTCACGGATTGCTGCAACGATCTTTCGCACCATAGCGATGAATGAAGCGGGATCCCGATCACGAGCTTGGGATTGTATTTCAACCACGCTGGCGAAGTTTGCGGCAGCCACATCCTCTTTGAGGATGTCAGTGGGTTTCTTTGCGCCCGGAGTGTCAATCAAATTAATGCCGTGTTGATGAGCCAGCAGAGCTGCAGATATTTCGTACTTCTCTTGGTTCGCTCTTTCCCATGTCGGCGTGTATTGCCAGTCCTCGTTGTCAAAGATGACGGTCTCGCCGGACGTGAGTTGACCATCTTCAACCGCATTCTCAAAGGTTGCGTAATTCGTGTAGATGGGGTCCTCCCCAGGTTGACATGGTGCGTAGCCACTGGATGTAAGTGGAGCCGTAGTCGCCCCGCACCCAATCCACTGGTAGCTGCCAAGTCCGCCGAGAACAGCCAGATCGTTGTCCTTTATCATCCACTCTTGTCCGGCCATCAACGTTGGGGGCGCGGACGCAGCTTGCGCCGGCACAGCAAGTAACCCCACCCCAACACCTGCACTCACTACGAGCGGCAGCACGACCAAGAGCAGTCTATTCACACCCCCATCTTGTACCAAATAGCCGAACAACACCAACGGCCGCAAAACAGCGAATTCAAGTTCTCCAACACCGATCTGGGGGCACTTTGGGTGCCCGATTGCGATTGTCAGACTGCACGTCCCCAATAATGATGAACCGTGATGGAACCGCGATGTGAAACGCTAGCGGTCCGACCGATAGCCAGGAGGTCCCGGACACCGCAGAGGCGACGGGTGCGCAAGCGTGTCGGAGAACC
>CAWESO010000016.1:0-45732 GCA_963811775.1 uncultured Acidimicrobiales bacterium
CATGGGCGTCGACGCCGAGCGCTCGTTGCGACTGTCGGTGGGATGGTCCACCGTCGACGACGACATCGACGCCTTCGCGCTGGCCTTCCCCGCGGCGGCGGCGGCTTGCGTGCCCTGCGGAGCTGACGGGGCGACGCTCAGCCGGCGGGTGACGTCCCCGCCGTGCCCAACCCGGCGGGGACGGGCTGGCCGGCGAGACGGAACGCCTCTTCGATGAACCCCTGGGCCGTTCGGACCTCGGCCTGAGGCGGATCGTCGGCCAGGAACTGGCGGTACTGCGCCACCGCCTGCGCCGCGTCGCCTTCGGCCAGGTCCATCGAGCCGAGGTAGAGGTGGGGGGCGTACGCGTCGGATCGGCGCGCTGGGCCGCCTGCTCGCGCTGCTGCGCGTCGGTCAGCACCGCCAGGTCCTTGGACTTGACCCCCGCCTCGAACTCGAGCCACCCGGCCTCGGCCTGGGCCTCGGGCTGGGTGGGGTCGCCGGCCAGGATCTGCAGGTAGAGGCGCAGGGCGCCCGCCGCGTCCCCCGACGATTCGAGCGCCTCGGCCTGGGCGAGCGTGCGGCGCCGCTGGGCCCCGTTGCTCAGGCTGACCGAGCCGGTCTCGGTCTGGCCCGGCAGCCGGGTGCCGGTCTGGGTCACCACCACGGTGATCGCCAGCGCGGCGAGCAGGGCCAGCACCCCGCCCACGAGGACGGTGCGCCGCCGGCGCCGGCGCGACGGCTTGGGGGGGACGCCCGTCTTCCCGGGCCTGTCGCCCCGGTCCGCCGCGGCGTCCGGACGGGGCCCAGGGTCGTCGACGCCGGCGGCGGCATCGCCCTCGATGCCCCGCAACACCTCGGCGGCGCGCCGCGGTAGCGGTCCCGCAGGGCCGGTAGTCCGCCGGGGTGAGGTCACCGGCGGCACGCTCCCGCTCGAGGTCCTCGAGCGAGTCCAACAGGAAGGTCAGTTCGCCTTCGAGCTCGCCGCGGTTCACGGGGCGCGCACCACCTCCGAAGGAGCGGCGTCGGTGCCCGATCGCGTCGCCAACGCCCGCTCGACCAGGGCCCGGTCCTCGGACGACACCGACACCGGGGCGCGCCGACGCCGGCGCCACAGCACGGTGGCCAACGCGGCGCCGGCGGCGACCAGGGCCACGGGGGGGAGGACCCACACCCACGCCGTCCAGCCCCGCACGGGCGGGCGCAACAGGATGCCCGGGCCGTACCGACTGACGAGGAACGCGTCGATCTGCGCGTCGCTCTGCCCGGCGTGCACGCGGGCGGTGACGGCCTGGCGGATGGCCACCGCCGTCGAGGCCGAGGAGTCCGCCACCGAGATGCCGTCACAGCTCGGGCACCGCACCAGGGCGTCGATGGCCTGGACCCGCTGCGCCCCGGTGGGCGGGGGGGTGCCGTGGGACGCCCCGAGGCCGAGGGCCACGCCGAGCACCACCACGAGCGCCGCCCACGGTGCCCACACCGCCGCGGCGCGCCGGGGGACGACGCTCACGTGCCGCCGCCCTGGGCCCGCGCCAACCAGTAGTCGAGAGACGCGTCGGTCATCGGTCCGTCGAAGTGCGCCACCACCGTCCCTCCGGGCGACACGATGAACGTCTCGGGGGGTCCCCGCACGCCGTAGTCGAGGGCGATCTGGCCACCGGCGTCGACCACGGCCGGCCACGTGGCCCCGGTGGAACGCATGAAGTCGCGCGCCGAAGAGGCGGAGTCGTCGAACACGACCCCGACGAGCGCGGCGTCGCGCGGGGCGCGGTGCGCGAAGGCGAACGCGATCAGCTCGGGCTGCTCCTGCTGGCACGGCGGACACCAACTGGCGAAGAAATTGATGACGACCCATCGACCGCGCCAGGTGCTCAGCCGGAAGGACCCGCCGCCCAGTGTCGGCCCGTTGATGGCCGGGGCCGCCTGTCCGACGAGCGGGGTGTCGACCTCGGTCGCCTGCTGCGGCGGGCGGGTGGCCAGCAACGCCACCAGGGCGGCCCCCACGACCAGCACCACCACCGCCACCCACCGAGCCGTGTGGCGACGGTGGACGGTGACCGGCGCCGCGGTCTCGTCGTCCACGACGATCGTCACGGGGAGCCGGCGGGCACGGGCTCGGGCGTGTGCGGGTCGGGCTCGGGCACGGGCTCGGGCGTGGGCGGGACGACGTCGCGCCGAGGTGGACCGGGCGCGGGCAGGGCCGCGGCGACCGGGACCTGCGTGTCGCCTGATCCCGTACTGCCGTCACCGGCCCCCGTCGCTCCCAACCCGGCGGACACGGGGTCGGTGGGGCGCCGGCGCCTCCCGGGCACCGCGGCCAGGACGGACCCGATCACGAGCAGCGCCCCTCCCGCCCACAACCACATGACGAGAGGCTGGACGGTGACGCCGATGGTGACGGGCCCGCCGGCGTTGACCGGCAGCGCGTCCACGGTGAGGTACACGTCGTCCTCGAGGCTCGAGTCGATGGCCGGCGTCCCCACCGCCTCGGTGTTCTGCCCGTACTGGCTGACCGCAGGGCGCAGCGGCCCGTGCCCGTCGACGAGGACGAGAGCCTCGGTCGCGGTGCGGGCCGGGGTGCGGATCTGCGTCAGGCCGAGGAACGTGATCCGATGGCCGTCGCTCGATGCGACCTGGCCCGGCCGGAGCGTCACTTCACCCCGATGGCCGAACGACGTGGCGGCGGCCAGGGCCACGGCGATGACGACCACGCCGAGGTGGACCACCATGCCGCCGTTGGCGCGCCCCACGAGCCCGCGCCACGTGCCGGCCCCACTGCGACGTGCGCCGCGCGCCGAGAGCACGAGCTGCCGGCCGTTGGCGGAGGCAGCGAACCCGCCCAAGCCGAAGGCCAGCAACGGACCGATCCCCCGCACCCCACCGACCACGCAGCCGACCACGACCAAGGCGCCGATCCAGGCGGGCACGGTGAGACGCGAGCGCAGCGTGCCCGCCGTGGTCTTGCGCCACGGGAGGGCCGGCCCGACGGACATGAGGAAGAGCAGCCCGAGGCCGATGGGCAACGTCATGGCGTTGAAATAGGGCGCGCCCACCGTCACCTGCTGGCCCCGGAAGGCCTCGTACAGGAGGGGGAACACGGTCCCCAGGAGAACGACGAAGGCGAACGTGACGAAGAGGAGGTTGTTCACGAGGAACGCACCCTCCCGGCTGACGACGGAGTCGATCCCGCCCGGTGAGCGCAGCCGATCCCCGCGCCAGGCGATCAGGCCCACGCCCGTCGCCGTCACCGCGCCGAAGAAGCCGAGCAGCAGGGGCCCGATGTCGGAGTCCGAGAAGGCGTGCACGGACTCGATCACCCCCGACCGGGTGAGGAACGTGCCCAGGATGGTGAGGCTGAAGGTGGCGATGACCAGTGACAGGTTCCAAACCCGCAGCAGCCCGCGTCGTTCTTGGACGAGCACCGAGTGCAGGTACGCGGTGGCGCACAGCCACGGGAGGAACGATGCGTTCTCGACCGGGTCCCACGCCCAGAACCCGCCCCATCCGAGCACCTGGTACGACCACCACGCGCCGAGCACGATCCCGACGGTCAGAAAGGCCCATGCGAACAGGGTCCAACGCCGGGTGGCGAGCTGCCATCCCTCGCCGATGCGCCCCGTGATGAGCGATGCGATGGCGAAGGCGAAGGGGATCGTGAACCCCACGAACCCGAGGTAGAGGATGGGTGGGTGGAAGGCCACGAGGGCGTTGTCCTGCAGCAGCACGTTGGGACCGAGCCCGTTGGCGGGCACGGCCCCGGTGACGGTCCGGAACGGGTCGGCAGGCCCGGCCATGAGCCCGAAGAAGAACGCCGCCACCACGAGCGTGACGAGCGTGGCCCACGCCACCAGGGGATCGGAGGCCTGGCGTCGGAACCGCCACACCATGGCCACGATGTACCCGGCCAGGATCAGGCCCCACAACAGGATCGAGCCCGCCAGCGCGGACCACATGCCCGTGATCGTGTACAGCAGCGGGGTGGCGCGACTGTTGTTGGCCGCCACGAACGCGATCGAGAAGTCGTGGGTGAGCAGGGCGCGCTCCATGGCCACGGTGGCGACGACGGCACCGAGCAGCAACAGCCCGGCGTAGATCCGCCCGGTGCGTACCACCTCGGGTCGGTGCCGGGCCAGGCCGTAGGCGATCACGGCGACGCCGATGACCGACGCCGCCAAGCCGAGAAGGACGCCGCTGTGCCCGAGGGCGGCGTTCACCGCGTGGTCCCGTTGGGCGCCCTGACTCGGTTCGGATGGGCTTGGACGTAATTGGCGGTGTGGTCCACGATGAGCTGGTCCGAGATGAAGGAATTCCCCGAGAAGTGGCCGACCACCACGACGGGGATGTCGGGCTGGAAGAGCTGCGGCGGGTTGCCGTGGTTGACGACGTCGACCCGGTGCACGGTCCCGGCGGCGACGAACCGCACACCACCGGGGATGCGGTGCACGGTCCCGGGGACGACGAGGCCCTCGAGACGGAACGTCTGCGACCCGAGCATCGTCTTGTGGGCGAGGGCCTGGTCGACGGTCTCGAAGTAGTTGAGCGAGCTGCCGAGCCCCTCGACGAGCAAGAAGGCGAACGCGCCCACGAGAATCGCACCCACCGCCCACAACCGCCACGGCGTGGCCCGGCGGCGCGGCGCGTGCCCCGCGCCGGGCTTCGCCGACGAGTCCGTGGCGCCGTCGACGCTGGCGCCGGTGTCGGCGGCGCCGTCGTCGGTCGCACCGGCGCCGGGACCGGGGGCGGCGGTGGTGTCGAGTACCGTCGGCTCGCTCACGGTTCGCGCCGACCCTGGACGTGCGCCGCTACCCGTTCGAGGCGTTGCCGGCGACGCCACAAGATCGCGGCGTACGCGGCGAGCACGCCGAAGGCGATGCCGTAGCCGGCGTCGATGTAATTCACGCCCGCGCCTCAGGCCCGGGGCCCGGTGCGGGCCAGGACCGTGCTCGGCTCCGGGGTCACCGGCTCGCTTGCCTCGGCCCAGCGCTCGTGGAGCGCCATGTCGAGCTCGGAGTCGGCGAGATGCTCCGACAGCAGCTCCACCCGGTAGCGGATGGCGAGCATCCACCCGAACAACAGGGTGAAGGCCACGAACCCGAGCAGCAGAGTCCACGCCATCGAGCCGTGGATCGTGGGCGACAGGTTGGCGTTGAGGACGGTCGCACCCTGGTGCAGCGTGTGCCACCAGTCGACCGAGAAGTGCACGATGGGGACGTCCACGGCGGCCACGAGGGCCACGACCGCGCTGCGGCGGGCGCGGCGAGTCTGGGTCGGCCGGGACCCGCCTCACCGCCAGGTACCCGAGCAGCAGGACGAGCAGCAGCGCGGTGGACGTGAGCCGCGCGTCCGACGTCCACCACAGCCCCCAGGTCGGTCGGCCCCAGATCGAACCGGTGATGAGCGTGAGGGCGGTGAAGACGATCCCCACCTCGACCGCGGACACGGCCAGCCGGTCCCAGAAGCGGCTGCGCGTCCGAGGCCACAGCCACAAGACGCTCGACACCGCGGCGACGCCGAAGGCGAGGTAGAGCGCCACCCAGGCGATGGGCGGATGCACGTAGACGAGACGAACCAGGTTGTGCTGCATCTGGTCGGGTGGTGTCACCCACAGCCCGAGCCAGATGGTTCCGGCCAAGGCCAACGCGGCGGCGATCCCGAGACCGCGGACGACCCACGTGGCCCGCGGGCCCCACGGCGCCACCGGGTCGCCGGCGCTCATGACGCTTCCTGGAGGGGCCCGAAGATGACGACCCCGAGGGCGAGGTAGACCGCGGCGAAGACGAGGAGGAGCCGGATCCACGGGTCCCCGGCGCTCCCGAGGTTTCCCGACCCGACCCCGAGGGCCGCCTGCCACGCCCGGGTCCCCGCCAACAGGACGGGGGCGGCCACCGGCAGGAAGAGGAAGGGGAGCAGTGTCTCGCGGACGCGCAACCCGGCCGCCAGCGCGCCGTACAGCGTCCCCGCCGCGGCCAGGCCGGCGGTGCCGGCCAGACAGGCGACGACGATCGACCCGTAGGAACGGACGTGCGAGCCGTAGAGCACGACGACACCCGCGGTCAGGACGACTTCGAGGATGACCATCTGCAGCGCGATGGCGGCCGTCTTGCCCAGGAACACGCCGGCAGGATCGAGCCCCGACAGGCGCAGCCCGTCGCCCGCGCCGTCGCCCGCCTCGAGGGCGAAGCTGCGCTGCACGGCGAGGACGCTGGCGAAGAGCACGGCCACCCAGAACAAGCCCGGCGCGGCCTGCACCATCGGGGCTCGATCGGGCCCGAGGGCGAAGGCGAAGAGCACGAGGACGAGGACCGCGACAGGCACGACCTGGTGCAGGACGACGCGCGACCGGAGCTCGATGCGCAGGTCCTTCCCGGCCACGAGGGCGGTGTCACGCCACATGGGCACCCCCGGGAACGGCCCGCAACTGCTCGGGGGGGACGTCGACGGGGGCGTGGTCGCCCACCGGGCGCGTCCCGGCCACCCGTCCTCCCGACAGGGACACGACCCGGTCGGCGAGGGGCCACGACGCGTCGGGCTCGTGCGACGCCAAGAGCACCGTGGCGCCCTCGGCGACGACCTCGGCCACGATCTCTCCGAGAACGGCGCGGGCGGCGGTGTCGAGCCCGGCGTGGGGCTCGTCGAGGAGCCACAACTCGGGCCGGCGGGCGACGAGCACGGCCAGCGCCACGCGCCGGCGCTGGCCCGCGGACAGACGCCCCACCGTCGTGCGCCGCACCCGGCCGCCGAGCTCCAGGCGATCGAGGGCGACGTCCACTCCCGCCGTGTCGCCTCCGGCGGCGCGCACGCGGAACCGCACGTTCTCGACCACGGTGAGATCGTCATAGAGGCCGGCGAAGTGGCCGAGCATGCCGACCCGTCGGCGCAGCGCAGGGGCCTCACGCCGGAGATCGCATCCGAGCACGCTGCCCTCGCCTCCCGTCAGTGGTAGCAGGCCGGCACACACCCGCAGCACGCTCGTCTTGCCTGCCCCGTTGGGCCCTTCGAGAACGACCACTTCACCCTGGGCGACGGCGAGATCGACGCCGGCCAGGGCCGGAAACCGCCCGGTGACGCAGACGGCGGTACGGAGGAGGACTGCGGGGGCCATGGCCTTCGGCCCATGCTACGGGGGACCCCCTCTCGGGTTCCAAGCGGGTCCCGCCTCGTGGTGCCCCCTCGAGGGCGTTCGTCCCGATGGCGGTCGAGGTCGGCGCCTCGTCCGCGGCCGGTCTCAGCTCACCGTCAGGCGACTCAGTCCGAGGTCCCGGAGGACATCGGCGCTCACAGACGACAGCCAGTGGAGGTTGTCGGTGAGCAGGAGCACCCCGAACACCACCAGGGCCGCCCCCGACACCATGTTGACGAGGAACAGCCGCCGCTTGACGCGGGCCAACAGCGAGGTGAGCCGGCCGAAGGCGAGCCCGGTGGCGAGGAACGGCACCCCGAGACCGAGGGAGTAGGCGAGCAGCAGCGCCACCCCGGAGGCCAGCGTGGAGCGGGTGGCGGCGAGCCCCAGGACGCCGCCGAGGACGGGCCCGACACAGGGGGTCCACCCGAAGGCGAAGGCCATGCCCAGAACGGGCGGGGCCCAGGCGCCGAGTCGCGACGGCAGCGGATGAAAGCGGCGCTCGCGCAGGAACCGGCTCGGCGCCCCGAACCCGGCCATCCACAGCCCGAAGACGACGACGAGCACGCCGGCCGCGACGTCAAGGCCCCGCTGGTGGCCGAGCAGGAGATGGCCGAGGCCCGACGCCGCCGCGCCGAGGGCGGTGAACACGAGGGTGAAGCCGGCGACGAAGCCGAGGACGCCGCGGAGCAGCGGCGCGACGTCGCGCCGCGCCCCCTGTTCGATCTCGGCCGCGGACAAGCCCGACACCATCGACACATAGCCGGGGACGAGCGGCAGGACGCAGGGCGAGAGGAACGACAGCATTCCCGCGCCGAAGGCCACGAGCACGCCGAGCGGGTCGGCCGAGATCGTGGCGTGCGCCGTGAGAGCCGCCGACATCGTCATCCCGACGCCGGCGGCGTCGCCTCGGGCTCAGCGGTTCTGGACACGAAGGAGCTCTCGGTCCGCGTCGACCATCATGGCGACGAGATCGGCGAAGGAGACCGTGGTCTCCCAGTCGAGATCGGTCTTCGCCTTGGTGGCGTCGCCGACGAGGAGGTCGACCTCGGCGGGCCGCAGGAATTTGTCGTCCACGACCACGTGCTCGTTCCAGTCCAGCCCCACCCGGGCGAAGGCGATCTCGCACAACTCACGAACCGAGTGCGTCTCCCCGGTCGACACGACGAAGTCGTCGGGCTCGTCGCGCTGGAGCATCAACCACATGGCGCGTACGTAGTCGCCGGCGAAACCCCAGTCCCGTTGGGCGTCGAGATTGCCGAGGAAGAGCTTGTCGTCGAGCCCTGCCGCGATGCGGGCCACACCGTGGCTCACCTTGCGCGTCACGAATTCGAGACCGCGGCGGGGGCTCTCGTGGTTGAACAGCATGCCCGACGACGCGTGCAGGCCGTAGCTCTCGCGATAGTTGACCGTGATCCAGTGGCCGTACACCTTGGCCACCCCGTACGGGCTGCGTGGATAGAACGGCGTCGACTCGGTCTGGGGCACCTCCTGGACCTTGCCGAACATCTCCGAGGACGACGCTTGGTAGAACCTGATCTCGGGATCGGCGATGCGGATGGCGTCGAGCACGCGGTCACCCCCAGTGCCGTCGTCTCCCCCGTCAACACCGGCTGTGTCCACGATGTCTGCACGAAGGACTGGGCGGCGAGGTTGTACACCTCGGCCGGGCGGTGCTCCCGCAGGATCCCGATGAGCGAGATCTCGTCCAGCAGGTCGCCGGCCACGAGCGAGACCCGGTCCTGGATGTGGGCGATGCGCTCGAAGTTGAGCGTGGAGGACCGCCGCACCATGCCGATCACCTCGTAGCCCTGTTCCAACAGGAGCTCGGCGAGGTACGACCCGTCCTGACCGGTGATGCCGGTGATCAGAGCCTTCTTGCGCATCGTTTCACTCGCTTCGTCGGTGGGGGCACGGTCCTCAACGCCCTCGCCATTGCGGCGCTCGTTTTTCCAAGAACGCGGCGATGCCCTCGGCCGCGTCCTCGGTCTGGGCGGTGAGCGAGAGCATGGCATGCAGGTGGGCGAGGGCCTCGGGAGCCGCCATGTCCCACACAGCGTAGAACGCGTCACGACCGAGCTTCATCACCGCCGGCGATTTCGAGGCCAGGGTCTCGGCCAACTCCGTCACCGCCGCGTCGAGCTCGTCGTGAGGCACGACCCTGGTCACGAAGCCCAGGTGCAGCGCCTCCTCGGCGTCGACCCTCCGGCCCGTCAGCATCAGCTCGAGGGCCTGCTTGGGCGGCATCGAACGGACGAGGGGAACGGTGATCATGTACGGCCACAGCCCGACGTTGACCTCGGGGGCACCGAAACGGGCCCGCTCCGACGCCACCACGAGGTCACAGGCCAGCGCCAGCCCGAACCCTCCCGCCAAGGCGAAACCCTGGACGCTCGCCACCGTCGGCTTGCCCAGTTCCCACAGGGCCCTGAACACCTCGGCGAGCACACCGCGCTCCTCGTGCACCGAGAGGACACCGGCGTCGGGCTCGTCCGCCCCCGTCATCTTGCCCAGGTCGGCTCCGGCGCAGAAGGCCTCGTCCCCGGCGCCGGCGAGGACGACCACCCGCACCTCGGGGTCCCCGGCCGCGTCGGCCAATACCGTGCGCAGGCCCCGCATGACCTCCCACGACATGGCGTTGCGGCGCTCGGGCCGGTTGATCGTGACCCGCCCCACGCCCCCACCGACCTGGTACAACACCGTCGGCGTCCCCGACACCCCGACGACGGAGGATGCAGGGTCGGTGCTGGGGTCGGCCACGCGAGCGACGGTAGTGCCCGACCCCCGCCGTCGCCCAGCCCGGTCGACCCCGGGCCCGCACCGGGTAGCGTGGCCGGTCCGTGGCCAGACCCGTCGTCGCCATCGTGTCGTTCCGCCTCGGTGGGTCCGACGGGGTGGCCGTCGAGGCCAGGAAATGGAGCGGAGCCCTCGAGGCCCTCGGGTTCGACATCCGCACCGTGGCCGGCGAAGGCCCGGTCGACAGGCTCGTCCCCGGTCTGGCCATCGGCGCCACCGGTCCGCCGACGCCCGGCGAGGTCGGCGACGCCCTCGAAGACGTCGACCTGGTGGTGGTCGAGAACCTGTGTTCGCTCCCCCTCAACCCCGGGGCGGCGGAGGTCGTGGCCGGCGTGATCCGCGGTCGGCGAGCCGTGCTGCACCACCACGACCTCCCCTGGCAGCGGGCCCAGTACGCCGGGTTCCCCCCTCCTCCCGACGATCCCGCCTGGCTGCATGTCACCGTGAACGAGCTGTCGCGCACCGAGCTGGCGCGGGTCGGGATCGCGGCGACCGTGATCCGCAACGCCTTCGAAGTGGACGCCCCGGGCGGGGACAGGGACCCGCCCCGTCGTGCCCTCGGGCTCGGCCCCGGGGACCGACTCGTCCTCCAGCCCACCCGGGCCATCCCGAGGAAGAACGTGGGCGGCGGCATCGCACTCGCCGAAGCCCTGGACGCGGTGTTCTGGCTCCTGGGCCCGGCCGAGGACGGCTTCGGCCCCGAACTGGACCGTCTCGTGACCGGCGCGCCGTGCCGGTGCGTCCTGGGTCCGGGGGCGCTCGGCGCGGGCGGGCGGATCGTGGATGCGTACGCGGCATGTGACGTCGTCTTCCTCGGATCGACCTGGGAGGGATTCGGCAACCCGGCCATCGAGTCGGCCGTGTACCGGCGACCGCTCGCCGTCGGGCCCTACCCTGTCGCGGCCGAGCTCGCCGCCTTCGGGTTCAGGTGGTTCGCGCACGACGACGCCCCGGCTGTCTCGGCGTTCCTCGACGCGCCGGACCCGGCGCTGCTCGACCACAACCACGAGGTGGCCCGGGCCCACTTCTCGCTGCGGCACCTTTCCGGTCGGATCGCGCGTGTCTTCGACGCCGCCGGCTGGGTGTTCCCCTGAGCCCACCCGACCGGCCCCGGGCCGGAGGCCGGGGGCGTGCCTCGGTCACGCCGGGCCATCGGGCCAGCCGACGGTACGATTCGGAGATGGCGGCGCGTCGTCCCCCCGGTCCCGGCGCCACGGCCAAGCGGCTCCCGGCGGACCGGCGCCGGCAACAACTCCTCGACGTGTCCCTGAAGCTCTTCGCCGAGCGTGGCTTCAACGCCACCACCATGGACGACATCGCCGAATCGGCGGGCGTGACCAAGCCGCTGCTCTACCAGCACTTCGCATCCAAACGCGCCCTGTACCTCGAGCTCCTCGACTCGGTGTCGCACACCATGCTCGAGGCCATCGGCAAGGCCATCGCCGCGGCCGGTGGGCCCCGCCAGCAGGTGGAGGGTGGCTTCGCCGCCTACTTCCACCTGGTGGTGAGCCACGCCGATGCGTTCCAGCTGCTCTTCGGCAGCGAGGTCCCGAACGACCCCGAACTGTCCCGGGCGGTGCGCAATGTGGAGGACAGCATCGCCGAGTCCATCGACGGGCTCATCGACGCCGGGCTCGACGAGGACCACCGGCGCCTCCTCGCCTTCGCCGTCGTCGGGATGGCCGAGGGCGCGAGCAGGCACTTCCTCGCCCAGCGGGGACCCCAGGACGGCGATCCCCACGAAAGCGAGGCGACACGCCTGGCTAGGAGGCTGGCCGACCTGGCCTGGGCGGGCCTGCGTTCGGTCCACCCCGACTGACCACACCCGTCGGCCGCGCCCCTCGAGCGACGCCGTGCCCGGACGGACGGGCGCCCGGGCTTGAAAGCCGACCTGACAGGTAAGCTTTCGGCTGGGCCGCGCAGGGTGCGTGGGCCCGCCCAGGTGGATGCCATGCGCACGACGGCGAAGTCCCTCTTCAGCTTCCCGAACCCGGTCAACGAAGTCGCGGCACGCGTGGTGGCCGGCGGCGTCTTTGTCATGTGCGTCGTCGCCATCGCCGGGCGCCAGCCGTGGCTGCTCGTGCCCCTCGCCTACGGCTTCTGGGCGCGCGTGCTCACGGGTCCGACGCTGAGCCCGCTCGGGCAGCTGGCCACCCGCGTCATCGCCCCCCGGCTGCGCACTGCGCCCCGACTGGTGCCGGGGCCACCCAAGCGCTTCGCGCAGGCCATCGGCCTGGTGTTGTCGAGCACGGCCGTCGTCCTGTGGTTCGGCGTGGGGGCCCGAGGTGCGACGTGGATCACGCTCGGCCTGCTCGCCGTGGGCGCACTGCTCGAATCGGCGTTCGCCCTGTGTCTCGGGTGCAAGGTCTTCGCTGCGCTCACGCGCCTGGGTCTCGTGCCCGACACCGTGTGCGCGGCGTGCACCGACATCACCGTCCGGGTGCCCGAGCGCCGGCGCGAGCCGGTCAAGGTCTGACACCCTCTGTTCCGCCCACACCGTCCGTCGGGCCCGTCGACGAGGGCGGGAGCGCGGCTCAGGCCAGGCGAGAGGCGAGCACGTCGATGAGCACCGACAACTCCAGCGCGGAATCGACGTAGGTCTGCTCGTCGCCGCCGGCGGGGTCGGCCACGTCCCCCTGCTCGGAAGGGTCGACGTCTGCCAGTCCGAGCGAGGCGATGCGCTCGGGCAACGGGGTGTCCCCGACGGGAAGGCTCTTCGCCAGGAACCGCAGGGTGGCGGTGCGATCCGCACCGATGCGGTGGCGGCGGCGGATGTAGCTCACGTGCTCACTGGCCATGGCGACCACCACGTCGGCCGCGGCCAGGTCCGAGTCGGTGAGTTGGCGGCTCCGGTGGGACGAGGCGTGCAGGCCCACGACCTCGAGGGCACGACGGGTGCGGATGCTCACGGGTTGGTGCTCGACCACGTGGGTCCCGGCCGTGGTGACCGTCACGGGCACGCCGCTCGACTCGAGCATCACACCGGCCATGACCGAGCGCGCCGCGTTGCCCGTGCAGAGGAAGAGCACCTGCGCCGTCATCGATCGCGCCCCCCTTGGCTCCACGATCGGCACGGAATGCACCATACGCCGGAGCCCGGGTCGGCTACCGAATGTGGATGCCCGAGACCGCCCGAGCGATGATGAGGCGCTGGATCTCCGAGGTGCCCTCGAAGATGGTGTAGATCTTCGAGTCGCGGTGCCACCGCTCGACGGGGTGCTCGCGGATGTACCCGTAGCCACCCATGATCTGGATGGCCTGTTCGGTGACCCACACCGCCGTCTCGCCCGCGTAGAGCTTGGACATCGAGCCTTCGGCCGCCTCGAAGGGCTTGCCGGTGCGCCCCATCCAGGCGGCCCGCCACACCAGGAGGCGTGATGCGTCGATGCGCATCTTCATGTCGGCGAGCTTGAAGGCGATGCCCTGGTTCTCGATGATGAGCCGGCCGAACGCCTTGCGCTCCTTGGCGTAGACGAGGGCGTACTCGTAGGCGGCGCGCGCGATGCCGAGGGCCTGGGCGCCGACCGACGGGCGCGTGGCCTCGAAGGTCGCCATGGCCGCCTGGGAGTTGGACCGCTTCCCCTCGCGGGCACGGGCCAACTTGGCGTCGAGCTTCTCCTTGCCGCCGAGCAGGCAGTGCCCGGGGACCCGTACGTCGTTGAGCACGACCTCGCCCGTGTGCGACGCCCTGATCCCCATCTTCTTGAACTTCTGTCCGGCCGAGAGCCCCGGGGTGCCGGGGGGGACGATGAAACTGGCCTGGCCGCGCGACCCGAGGTCGGGGTCGACGGCCGCGACCACCACGTGGATGTCGGCGATGCCGCCGTTGGTGATCCACGTCTTCGTGCCGTTGATGACCCATTCGTCTTTGGCTTCGTCGTACACGGCGCGCGTGCGCAGCGAGCTCACGTCGGAGCCGGCATCGGGCTCCGACACCGCGAAGGCGGCGAGCTGGATCTTGTCGGGGGTGCCGAAGCACTGGGGGCCCCACTCCGCCAGCTGTTCGGGTGTGCCGTTGGCGACGATGCCGGCCAGCCCGAGGGCGCTGCCGAAGATGGCCAGCCCGATGCCGGCGTCACCCCAGGCCAGCTCCTCGTTGGCGATCGGCATCATGAGCCCACCCGGGTCGAAGAAGCACTGGGCCATGAAGTCGAAGGAGTACAGGCCGATGCGGGCGGCCTCCTCGATGACCGGCCACGGCGTCTCCTCGCGCTCGTCCCACTCGTGCGCGACGGGCCGGATCACGTCCTCGGCGAAGTCGTGGACCCACTTCTGGATCTGGAGCTGGTCTTCGCTGAGGTCGAGCGAGAATTCGGACATGTCTTCCCCTTGGTCCAGTTGCCGCCCGGGTCCATGCGCCGGGTCGACACGGGCTGCGGGTCGGTGACTCGGCCCCAACCGGCTCCGGAGGCCTCGACCTACCCGTTGTTACTCAACGGTAACCAATGCCCGGCGGTTCGGCAACCATTTGCGGGGAAGATCTGATGCTCGTCCGCACGACCAGGGAATAGACGAGCGCGGCGGCGACCACGAGCCCGCCGCCCACGAACGGCGCTCCCACGCCCAGGGCGGCGAAGGCCAGGCCCCCGAGGGCCGGCCCGACGACCCGGGCCAAGGAGGAAAGGCCCTGCTGGACACCGAGCACGGCGCCGTAGCCTCGGCCCGGCGCCCTGGCCGCCACCAGGGCGGCGAGGGCGGGGGTGCACAGGCTCTGGCCCACGGTGACGAGGGCCAGGGGGAGCACGAGGTCCACACGGGCGTGGACCGTGGGGATGAGCACGAGCCCGAGAGCCTCGGCCCCGAGGCCGGTGCGCAGGCAGGCGGCGTCGCCGAACCGGGCCGCCAGCGGGTGGACGAGGCCCCCCTGGACGAGGGCGGAGACCACCCCGACCAACGCGAACACCGCGCCGACGGTCCCCTCGCCGAAGCCCAGGCGACGCTGCCCGAAGAGTGCGAAGGTGGCTTCGAAAGCGCTGAACGACGACACGAGGAGCACGGTGACGACGGCCGGGACCACGATCGTCCCGAGCGCGGCGCGCACCGAGCCCGGGGCGCGTCCCGGCCCGGAGACGGCAGCGCGCGCCGGGTCGCGCCGCGTTTCCCGAGACCGGGTCTCGGGCAGCCGTCTGATCGCCACCAGTGCATTGGCGCCGGCGATCGCGGCGGCCACGAAGAACGGGAGGCGCGACCCACCGAGCGCGGCCAACCCCCCTATGGCGGGGCCGATGACGAACCCGACGCCGTAGGCCGCGCCGAGAAGTCCGAACACCCGGGTGCGGTCTGCGGGCCCCACGAGGTCGGCGGCCGACGCCTGGGCCACCGCCACGCTCCCCCCGACGCGCCGTCGAGGACCCGCGCCACCAACAACAGCCACAGCGAACCGGCCAGACCGGTCAGGAGGCTGGCCGCGGCGGTGCCCGCCAACGACGCGATCAGCACGGGCTTGCGGCCCACCCGGTCCGACAGCCTCCCCAGGACGGGCGCGCCGGCGAACTGGGCCGCCGAGAACGCGGCGAGCAGGAGCCCCACCGACGCCGGGCCGGCGCCGAGATGGCGGGCGTACAGAGGCAGGAGGGGGACGACGATGCCGAAGCCGAGGAGGTCGACGGCCACCGTGGTCCACAGCACACCGAACCCGGGGGGGAGGCCCCGACCGGGGGCTCGCCACCCGGTGAGCGAGGTGCGCCCCGACGTCCGGGCGTCCGACATGGATCACAGCAGAGGGCAGCGCCCGGGCGGGGTCAAGTCGGCACGGCACACACGGCGCGCACGGCGCGACGTGGCGCCACGGACAGGGGAGTCGGAAGGGACCGCTACGCGCCGGACCGCCGGTGCACGCGAGTGCCCTCGGGCCCGTCCTCGACCACCCAGCCCCGGTCCTCGAGCTCGGCGCGGATGGCGTCGGCCCGGGCGTAGTCCCCCGCGGCCCGGGTGGTGTCGCGCTCGGCCACGAGCGCGGCGGCGTCGGGATCGAGCTCGGGTCCGCGGCCTCCGAGGGGAAGTCCGAGCGCGGCACACAGGACCGCAGCGGTGCCGCGCCAGGACCCGTCCCGTGTCGGCGTCGCCGGCGTCAGCGGCCGAGTGGGCGCGACGGGCCAGGTCGAAGATGCCGGCCAGGGCGCCGGGGGTGTCGAGGTCGTCGTCCATGCGCGCCACGAACGACGCCACGGCCTCGGGGTCGGCGCCGGCCCCGAGGGCGTCCTGCGCGCCGAGCTGCGGCGGCGCGGCGAGCTCGAATCGCCGGGCCAGCTCGTCGAGGCGCTCGAGCGCATTCTCGGCCTGCGCGACGGTGGACGGCGTCACCTCGAGCGGCGACCGGTAGTGGGCCCGCAAGACAAGGAGCCGGTAGGCGCGGGCGTCGGCGCGATCGAGGAGGTCGGTGAGGGAGGTGAAGTTCCCCAGGGACTTCGACATCTTCTCCCCCTCGACCACCACCCACCCGTTGTGGACCCAGTGCCGGGCGAAGCGCCGGCCGAGCCCCACGGCCTGGGCGCGCTCGTTCTCGTGGTGGGGAAAGGCGAGGTCCATCCCGCCCCCGTGGAGGTCGAAATCGTCACCGAGGAGGTCGAGCGACATCGCCACGCACTCGGTGTGCCAGCCGGGCCGGCCCGGGCCCCATGGCGACTCCCAGGTGGGCTCGCCGGGACGAGCCTTCTTCCACAGCACGAAGTCGAGCGGAGAGCGTTTCTCCTCACCGGGCTCCACCCTGGCTCCGGCGCGCAGGGAGTCGAGG
This sequence comes from uncultured Acidimicrobiales bacterium, assembly GCA_963811775.1. Lineage (GTDB taxonomy): Bacteria > Actinomycetota > Acidimicrobiia > Acidimicrobiales > UBA8190 > Chersky-840. Next base: position 16,629 of record CAWESO010000016.1, read on the forward strand.
CTCTGGCGGGCCAGCAGCCCGTAGCCCTCGATCTGGTCCACCGAGAGGTAGACACCGTCGGAGGTCTCGTACCCGACGCCGCGGTCCACGAGCGTGCTGATCGTGGCGACCATGTCGGTGACGAAGGCCGTGGCGTGGGGGGTCTCGGTGGGCCGCTTCACCCCCAGGCGGTCCATGGCGTCCCACCACACCGCTTCGTACTGCCCGGCCACGTCGGCCTCGCTCCGGCTCTCTTCGGACGCCTTGGTGATGATGTGGTCGTCGATATCGGTGATGTTCGACACGTAGCGGACGTCGAGGCCCCGGAATTCCAGGAAACGGCGCAGGACGTCGAAGACCAGGGTGAAGCGCCCGTGCCCGAGGTGCGGGACGTCGTAGACGGTCGGCCCGCAGACGTACATCGACACGCGGCCCTCCTCGCGCAATTCGAGGGGGCGGACCGTGCCGGTCGCGGTGTCGTGAAGGCGCAGCACTCGGAGTACGGTAACCGGACCGTGGACACCACCGTGGACGTCGCCGCGACGACCGAATTGCCGCCCCGCCGGCTCGAGGCGCCGCGGCCGCCCGAGGTCCCCGACAAGCCCTCCCTCGAGGGCCTCGAAGCCAAATGGTCGGCGCGGTGGGACGAGGCCGGCACGTACCGGTTCGACCGGTCCGCGCCCCGCTCCCGGGTCTACGCCATCGACACGCCACCTCCCACGGTGTCGGGCTCCTTGCACATCGGGCACATGTTCTCCTACACGCACACCGATGCCGTCGCCCGTTACCGCCGCATGCGGGGCCACGACGTCTTCTACCCCATGGGGTGGGACGACAACGGCCTCCCGACCGAGCGACGCGTGCAGGACTACTACGGCGTCCGCTGCGACCCCAGCTTGCGCTACGACCCGTCGTTCTCGCCACCGGAGAAACCGGGCAAGGAGACGGTGTCGGTGTCGCGGCCCAATTTCATCGAGCTGTGCGACCGACTGGTCGTCGAGGACGAAAAGGCCTTCGAACACCTGTGGCGCACCCTGGGGCTGTCGGTGGACTGGAGCCAGACCTACGCCACCATCGACGCCACGGCCCGCCGCACGTCGCAACACGGCTTCCTTCGCATGGTGCGCGCCGGGCACGCCTACTCGGCCGAGGCGCCGACGCAGTGGGACGTCGACTTCCAGACCGCGGTGTCCCAAGCCGAGACGGAGGAGCGGGAGCTCGCCGGCGCCTACCACCGGGTGCGGTTCTCCCCGGCCGGGCCCGGCGCCGCGGTCGAGATCGAGACGACGCGCCCGGAGCTGCTCGCCGCCTGCGTGGCGCTCGTCGCCAATCCCGAGGACCATCGCTACCGGGACGTGGTGGGCCACGACGTGGTCACGCCGTTGTTCAAGGTGCGCGTGCCGGTGCTCGTGCACCCGCTGGCCGACCCCGAGAAGGGCTCGGGCATCGCCATGATCTGCACGTTCGGCGACACCACCGACGTGACGTGGTGGCGGGAGCTGGCCCTGCCCACCCGCACCATCGTGGGGCGCAACGGACGGCTGCGGGCCGTGCCGTGGGGGGACGAGGGGTGGGCGTCGGAGGACCCTGCCGCCGCGGCCCGGTCCTACGGCGAGATCGAGGGCCGCACCGTCACCCAGGCCCGGGCGCGCGTGGTGGAGATGCTGGGCGAGGCCGGGGCGCTCGTGGGCGAGCCCAAGGAGATCCGCCACCCCGTCAAGTTCTACGAGCGCGGGGACCGCCCGCTCGAGATCGTCTCCAGCCGGCAGTGGTACGTGCGCACGCTGTCGCTGCGCGAGCGCCTGTTGGCGCGGGGCCGGGAGCTGCGCTGGCACCCGCCCCACATGCGCCACCGCTACGAGGCGTGGGTCGAGGGGCTGAACGGCGACTGGAACATCAGCCGGCAGCGCTTCTTCGGAGTCCCCTTCCCGGTGTGGTACCCGGTCGACGCCGAGGGGTCCGTCGACCACGACCATCCTCTCCTCGCCGCCGAGGACCGCCTGCCGGTGGACCCGTCGAGCGACGTCCCCGACGGCTACCGCGACGACCAGCGGGGCCAGCCCGGGGGCTTCGTGGGCGACCCCGACGTCATGGACACGTGGGCCACGTCCTCGCTCACACCCGAGATCGCCGGGCACCTCTGCGACGACCCCGCCCTCTTCGCGCAGGTGTTCCCCATGGACCTGCGCCCCCAGGCGCACGAGATCATCCGGACCTGGCTGTTCAGCACGATCGTCCGCAGCGAGATCCACCACGGAGCGCTGCCCTGGACCGACGTGGCCATCTCGGGCTGGGTCCTCGACCCCGAGCGCAAGAAGATGTCGAAGTCGCGCGGCAACGTGGTGACCCCGCTGCCGCTGCTGGCCACGCACGGGGCCGATGGGGTGCGGTACTGGGCGGCGAGCGGTCGCCCCGGCGTCGACACCGCGGTCGACGAGGGGCAGATGAAGGTGGGCCGTCGCCTCGCCATCAAGCTGCTCAACGCGTCACGTTTCGCGCTGACCCGGCTCGGCAACGAGGCCTCCGCGTCCAGCGAGATGGTGAGCGCGCCCCTCGACCTCGCCCTGTTGCACCGGCTGGCCGACGTCGTGGTGGATGCCACCGCCGCCCTCGAGTCCTATGACTACGCCCGGGCCCTCGAGCGCACCGAGGCCTTCTTCTGGTCGTTCTGCGACGACTACCTCGAGCTGGTGAAGACGCGCGCCTACGAGGACTCGAGCGATGCCGGCCCGGCCTCGGCGCGTGCCGGCCTGGCCATCGCCCTCTCGGTGCAGCTGCGGCTCCTGGCCCCGTTCCTACCTTTTGTCACCGAGGAGGTGTGGTCGTGGTGGCACGAGGGCTCCATCCACCGTTCGCCGTGGCCCGAGGTGCGTGAACTGGCACCCGCGCAGCAAGAGGGCGACATCGGCGTGCTCGACATGGCGGCCTACGTGCTGGGCGAGATCCGCAGGGCGAAGACCGCGGCGCAGCAATCGATGCGGGCTCGGCTGACGAGGCTGACGGTGATCGACACGCCCGAACACCTGGCGCTCCTGGCCCAGGCCGAAGCCGACGTGCGCGACGCCGGGGGCGTCGACGAGCTCGTGATGCAAGAAGGACCGCCTGAGATCATCGTGGAGTTGGCCCCGAAGGACCCCGGAGGAGACAAGTGACCGACCTCGGTGGGGCGTCCGGCGGGGCCGACCACGGGCCCGACGCCGAGGTAGCGGCGGTCCTGGCCGGGTGCCGCGCCTCGCACGCGCGGTTGCTCGACACCGTGGCCGGGCTGGACGAGGCGGGCGTGCGCGGGCCGAGCCGGCTCGAGGGCTGGACGGTGGGGCACGTGCTCACCCACCTCGCCCGCAACGCCGACTCGCACACCCGGATGCTGCGCGCCGCCCTTCAGGGCGAAGCGGTCGAGCAGTACGCCGGCGGAGGCCAGGAGCGCGCCGGGGCGATCGAGGGTGGAGCCGACCGACCGGTCGCCGAGCTCCGCACCGACGTGGTGCGCTCGACCACAGAGCTCGAAGCGGCGTGGGCGGCCATGACCCCGCACGCCTGGGACGGCCACGGCCTCAGCCGGGGACGACCGTGGCCGTGCCGCACGCTGCCGTTCTTCCGCTGGCGCGAGGTCGAGGTCCATCACGTCGACGCCGGCACCGGCTACGACCCGGCCGACTGGCCCGACGAGTACGTGCGCCGCGAGCTGCCCCGCTTGTTGTCCACGGTCCCCGGGCGTCTCACCGACGGGCCGCAACGCCGGCAGTTCCTGGCCTGGCTGACCGGACGCGCCGCCTCACCGGGCCAACTCGACATCGACCGGTGGGAGTCGAGCGCGGGGAACTACTTCGGCGCATCGGCGGACTGAGACCGCCGAGCCGCGGCGCGGTGGCGCCGGGTCAGCTGTCGAGCTTGAAGACCCGCATGGCGTTCTCGCGCAGGAACTTCGGCCACACGTGGTCGCGCAACGGCACGTCGGCCAGCTCGGCGAAGATGCGCTCCAGCGTCAGCGCCATCGGGTAGTACCCGGCGTACATGATCTTGTCCGCACCGCGGGTGTTGGCGTAGTCGATGATGGCCTTGGGGTAGTACTTGGGAGCGAACGCGCTCGTCATGTAGTAGAGCCCGGGCCACTTGAGCATGAGCTTGACCGCCAGCTCCTCCCACGGCTCGGCGCCGTGGCGCATGACGATGCGCAGCTCCGGGAAGTCGTAACACACCTGGTCGAAGTGCATCACGTCCTGGCACGCGGAGGGGACGCGCGGTCCGGCGATCCCGGCGTTCACCACGATGGGCAGGTCGAGGTCGATACAGGCCTGGTAGATCGGGTAGTAGCGCCGGTCGCTCACCGGTACCTGGGGGTTGCACCCCGCCGGGAACGTCGTCACGGCCTTGATGTCGTGCTCGGCGCGCGCGCTGCGGATGCGTCGGACCGCGCCCGTGATGTCGTTGGGGTCCAGAGCCTCGAGGTTGGCCTTGAACCGGTCGGGGTGCTCCGACAGCGCCCGGTCCACCACCGACCCCGCCAGGCCCACGAGCCCGATCTCGATCCCGAAGCGGTCCATCTCGCCCAGCGTGACCGCCACGGCGTCGTCGTCCTCGGTGACGCGGTTAGGGTCGCCGTCTTTGAACATGTACGCGATGGGCGAATGCGACGACGCGCTCTCCTCGTCGCGCAGCTGCGGCTTCAGGAAGTCGAAACGCCGCGCGGCCCGTGCGCTCGGGAACCCGATCATGCAGTCGACGACGCCGATGTCGGTAGGCATGGGCACGGCCCGCCACCGTACAGGGGCCGGAGGGGAGACCGGCAACCGTGACGGGGCGATGCGCCGTCGGCAACATCGGTGCGCCCCACGTGGCAACCTAAGGGAGCCCCCTCGGGCGTGGGCCGGCTCCCGGCCCGACAACTCGGAGGTTCAAGTCCATGGACGTGGCCGACATGACGGGCAAGACGGTGGTCGTCACGGGTGGGAACTCGGGCATCGGGCTCGAGACGGCCGTGGCCCTGGCCAAGGCGGGCGCCACGACCGTGATCACGGCGCGCGACCGCGCCCGGGGCGAGGCGGCCCAGGCCGACATCCGGGCCCGGTCGGGGCGCGACGACGTCGGCCTCGTCGTCTTCGACCTGGGGAACATCGCGTCGATCAAAGAAGGCGCGGCGGCCATCCTGGCCATGTGCGAGCGCATCGACGTCCTGGTGAACAACGCGGGGTTGGTGCTCTCGGACCGGCGCCAGACCGAGGACGGCTTCGAGGCGACGTTCGGTGTGAACCATCTCGGGCCCTTCGTGCTCACCGAGCTGCTGCTGGAGCGGATCAAGCACAGCGCCCCGGCCCGCATCGTCAACGTGGCGTCCACCGCACACAAAGGGGCGCGCAAGGGCCTCGACTTCGACGACATGCAGTCGACCCGTGGCTACAGCGGGATGCAGGTCTACTCGAAGTCGAAACTGGCCAACATCTACTTCACGACCGAGCTGGCCCGGCGCCTCGACGGCACCGGCGTCACGGTCAACTGCCTCCACCCGGGCACCGTCGCCACCGGGTACGGGCGCGACGGCGACTCCTCGGGAGTGCTCGCCTTCGGGCTGAAGGTCATCAAGCCCTTCATCCTCGACGCCGAGAAGGGGGCGCGGACGTCGGTGTACCTGGCCTCATCGCCGGCCGTGGCGACGGTCACGGGCCAGTACTTCGTGAAGTGCAAGATCCGCAAGCCCTCGGCCGCGGCGCAAGACGATGAGGCGGCCCGACGACTGTGGACGACCAGCGAGGAGCTCGTCGCCGGCAAGGCGTGAGGTCAGCCGGCCTCGCCCATGTACGCCTCCAGCAGGTGGTCGCCGACCTCGGCCGGTGTCCCGGTCCGCACCAGGCGGCCGTTGACCATGACCCCGACCTGGTCGGCGATGGCCAGCGCGGTCTGGGCGAACTGCTCCACCAGGAGGATGGTGATGCCCTCCTGGGCCACGGTCTGGGCCACGAGCTCGTAGAGCTCGGCCACGATGAGCGGGGCCAGCCCCATCGAGATCTCGTCGAGGAGCAGCATGCGCGGCCCGGTGAACAGGGCCCGGGCCAGCGAGAGCATCTGCTGCTCGCCGCCCGACAGCCGTCCCGCCAGCTGTCGGCGCCGGTTGCCGAGCACCGGGAAGCGGGCGTAGCTCTGCTCCTCGAGGTCGGCCACCTTCGTGGCCCGGCTGCGGTAGCTGTACATGAGCAGGTTCTCGGCCACCGTCAGGTTCGGGAACACGGCCCGGCCTTCGGGGACGGCGCACAGGCCGCGTCGGGCCAGTCGGTCCGGTGCGGTGCGGTGGATCACCTCGCCGTCGAACGACACCGTGCCCGAGGTCGCCGGCATCCTGCCGCTCGCCACCTTGAGCAGCGTCGACTTGCCGGCCCCGTTGGGGCCGAGCAGCGCGTAGACCGAGCCTTCGGGGACCTCCAGCGTCACGCCGTGGACCACTTCGATGCGCCCGTACGCGGCGCTGACGTTGGTCAGCGCCATCATCGGGGCCTTCGGATCCAGAGGCGGGGCCTGACGGGGGAAGGCGATCATCGTGTTGCGGTCGGGTGAGGCGCTCAACGACGACACCGCCGGCGAGGCGCCGTGCGATGCGGTGTCGCTCGCCGTCCCCACGAAGGTGGGCGGGGAGGCGCTCTCCTCCACCGCTCCGAGGTAGGCGGCCTGCACGGCCGGGTTGGCCTGCACCGTGGCCGGATCACCCTGCGCGATGACGGCTCCGTAGTCGAGGACACTGACGTGGTCGCAGATGTTCATGACGAGGCTCATGTCGTGCTCCACCAAAAACACGGCGATGCCCCGGCCGGCCAGGTCGACGAGGACGCGACCGAGCTCGATCGTCTCCTCCTGGTTGAGGCCCGAGCTGGGCTCGTCCAGCAGCAGCACCGACGGGCCCGTGGCCAGGGCCCGGCCGAGCTCGACGAGGCGGGCCAGTCCGGTGGGCAGCAGGTCGGTGGGCTCGTCGGCGACGTGGGTCAACCCGACGTGCGCCAGGATCACGTCCGCTTCGACGCGCGAGCTGGCGCCCGTGGGGCGTCGACGCCTCGTCTCCGACGCCATCTGCACGTTCTCCCGGGCCGTCAGGGTCCCGAAGAGCTCGAGACGCTGGAAGGTGCGGGCGATGCCGAGTCGGGCCCGATGATGCGGCGACACCCGGGTGATGTCCTCCCCGCCGAGGCGCACGTGCCCCTGAGTGGGGGCCTGCAGGCCGGTGATGACGTTGAACAGCGTGGTCTTCCCGGCCCCGTTGGGACCGATGAGGCCGTTCACGGCCCCGGCGTGGACCTGCAGGTTGACGTCCTGCAGCGCCTGGAGCCCGCCGAAACGGACCGAGATCTCTTCGACCAGGAGCTCACACAACGGACCGCACCCCCGCCCCGACGGTCCCGTTGCCGGTCGGCTCCATCGTCGGCGCCAGGGCCAGGTCCAGCTGGTCGGGAACCGCAGCGGCGCGGCCCTGTCGGCGGTTCCAGAAGTCGGTGACGTCGGCGTAGAGCTTCCCGATCCCGATGGGGTTGCGACCGATGGTCACGACCCCGAAGCCGATGAGGAGCTGCGTGAAGTTGGGGATCTGCGGCACGTGCTCGCCGATCACCGGCCCGATGGCGACGAAAACCCCGGCGAGGACCGCGCCGGTGAGGAGGTTCACCCCGGCCAGGGTCACGGCCACGAAGATGGCGATGCTGAACAGGAAGTCGAATTGGGCGGCGCCCACCGTGGTGCTGAGTCCCCCGTACAGCGCGCCGGCGAGACCGGCGAGACCGGCCGAGAACGCGAACACGGCGAGCTTCGTGAGGGTGAGGCTCAAGCCCACCGTGCTGCACGCGGCGGGCGAATCGCTCATGCCGACCAGCCGGCGCCCGAAGGGCCCACGGCGCAACGCCCCCACGCCGATGAGGCACAGGGCCAGCACCACGGCCAGGAACACGTCGAAGGCGCGATCGGTCGCGAAGCGCATGCCGAAGATGTCGGGGCGCCCGACGTTCACGGTGCCACCCACGCCCATGATCGAGCTCGACTGGAAGAAGACGTTGTCCATGAGCACGGCGAAGGCCAGCGTGGCCAGGGCCAGATACAGCCCGCGCAGGCGCAGCACGGGCAGGGCCAGCACCGCACCGACCCCGGCGCACACGCCCACCGCGGCCAGGAGCCCGAGCACCGAGCCGCCCCCGTCGACGGCGTGCATCGTCACCGCCCCGATGCCGAGGAACGTGAACTGGCACAACGAGACCTGACCCGCGTACCCCGACAGCGGCACGAGGCTTAGGGCCAGGAGCGACAGCGCTAGGGCGTTGCCCATGGTGTAGAGGCTGTTGCCCGTCAGCACCGTGCCGAGGACGACGACGGCCAGCACCACCACCACGGCGCCGATGAACGTCGTCCGGGCGCTGGCGACGCGCGGGGGGCGGACCCGTACCACGCGGCCGATGGCCAGGCGCACCTCGGGGATGAGCAGCAGCGCCAGGAACAGCATGATCATGGGCAGCGCCGCGTCCACGTCGTTGCGCACGCCCTGCGGTGCGTAGCCGATGGCCATGGAGTTGGCGATGCCCAGGATCATCGCTCCCAGGAAGGTCATGGGCAGGCTGCGCAGGCGCCCCACCACGGCGGCGGCGTAGCCGTAGATCACGAGCTGGGTCAGGGTCTGGATGTCCATGCCCTGCACGCTCGGCGCCAGCAGGATGCCGCCGAGCCCGGCGAACATGACCCCGATCATCCAGGCGTAGGCCGAGATCCGCCCCGAGGGGGCCCCGGCCAGCGAGGCCAGGCTCGGGTCGTCCACCACCGCCCGCATGGCCACGCCGGTGCGGGTGCGCCGGAAGAACACCCGCAGGAACACGGCCACCGCCACGGCCACGGCCACGGTGATGAGCTGCTCCCACGACAACGTGATGCCGGCGATCGAGATCGGGTTGCCGCTCAGGAACTCCGGGGTGTTGTAGGTGTTGGCCGTCGGGCTCCAGACGGTCCCGGCCAGGGCCACGAGCACGAGCAACAGGCCGAGGGTGACGGCCAGGCGGATGCTCGTGGCGGCTCCGTACAGCGGCCGCATGACGACCCGTTCCACGAGGAGGCCGAGCACGGGGGCGGCCACGAACAACGTGACGGCAAGGGAAAGCAGCTCGTTCAGACCCCACCCCTGCCACAGCTGCCAGAACAGGTACGCCATCACCATGCCCATAGCCCCGTGGGCGAAGTTGAAGATGCCGGTGGTGTTGTACGTGACCACGAGGCCGCTGGCGCTCACGGCATAGATGGCCCCGAACACGATGCCGGCGATGAGGAAGCTGAAGAATTCGATCATCGGGCCGTGCGCTCCCGCGAGGCGTCACCCCAAGCTCGGGCTTCCGGGTGAAGGTGCATCTGGCCCCCTATGACGACGGCCGTACCATCGTGACGTACCCGGGCTCCTTGTAGAAGGAGTTCGAGCCGCAATAGAACCCGGTGGACGGGGTGGGCGCCACGCGCTTGATCTTCCCGTTCTGCACCTGGGCCAACAAGAAGCACCCCGACGGGATGGCCTTGGCCGGGTCGCTGGGGGGCACGAGCCCGCCGGCGTCGAAGAAGGTGACCTGGTTGAGCGCCTGGATCAACCCGGCGCGCGTGGGCGGGTTCCCCGCTTCCTTGAGGGCCTGGACGAAGAGCTCCGCCGACGCCCAGCCGTAGACCGACTCGATCTCGAAGTTCGGCTTGGAGTCGACCTTCTTCATCCATTTGTTGAACAGGCCCACGGCGGGGACGGTCTTGGCGTCCTGCCCGAGGTACAGGGCGTACCCCTGCTCGATGTACATGTTGTTGGCGCTGCTCCCGGCCAAGGCGAGCAATTGCGACGAGTAGGCCGCGCCCTCGATGTTGATGGCCTTGAAGTTCTGCTGCTGGAACTGCTTGGCGAGCGTGGCCGCGTAGTTGTCGGGCAGCTCCGTCGAGAAGAAGATCTTCACGCCCTTGCTCTTCATGGAGATGATGTCGGGCAGGAAGTTCGTGTCGAAGGGGCCGACGCCGTGGTCGTAGACGATCTGGAATCCGACGTGCTTCATGGCCGCTTCGACGGCGTTCTCGGCGGCCGTCGTCGACGCCGTGGCGTTCTCCCAGATGATCCCGACCTTCTTGACGCCCTGCGGGTACTTCTTCTTCAGGTAGAGGAAGAGGTTCTCGGGGTAGTAGTCGATCGGGTTGGGCAGCGGGCTGTAGAGGTAGGGGTCGACGGCGAGCCCCGGGCTCAGCGAGAACCCGACGTCGGGCACGTGCGCAATGTCGATGAGCGGCTTCTCGGCCGAGTCGAGCAGTGAGAACCCGCCCACCAGCGCGAATTCGGTCCGGATCTGGGTCCCGGTCGTGGTGGCCACCTGGCCGCCTTGGAAGGTGCTGTCCTCGGCGTCGAGCTTGATCATCCGGCCGTTGACCCCGCCCTGGCTGTTGATGTAGGCGAAGTACGCCTTGGTCCCGTCCTCGGCCCCCTTGAACAGCCCGGGGATGGGCGAGGAGAGGTCGTCGACCTGGCCGACGGTGACGGAGTTGGCGGTGACGCCCGGCGAGCTGCCCGACGTGCCCGACGAGCCCGAACCGCCGGCGGGAGTCGAGGAGCTCGGCGCCGACGTGGTGGTGGCCGGGCTCTTGGACGAGCAGGCGACGAGGATCACAGCAAACACGGAGAGTAGTAACGCAAGACCCTTGCGTGGCGTAAATGGCCCTCGGACGCGTCCTCGACGCGTTCGCAGTCCCGCCTTCTCTCGGTTCGCGTCCACCAGGCCCCCCTCTGTGTCCCAATCCTCACCCATGCAGCCCCTCCCCCGGAGCCACACCCAGCTTGCCACGCCACCCTGTCGGGCCTGCCGCGGCCGGTCCTCGCGTCGGACCGTGGCCGGGGCCCACCCCCTCGGCACGTGACCCATGCGGGAACGCGTTCTAGAAATTAATGCTACGTCAGATGCGGGGGCTATGGGTAGTGGTCCCGGATCGCCCGCTCCCGGCCTCCGGGCACCCCGGCCGCCCTCGCTGGGGCGGGCCGGGCCCCCGCTCAGGTGGCCGTGGGCGCGTCGCTCGGGCCGACCCGTGGCTCGGCCGCGGCCCGGAACCGAACGCCTTCGAGGAACCGGACGACGGCGGCCACGGCGTGCGCGCTGCGGACCGACGGCAGGACGTCGAAGGCGTGCTGGGTATACGGCAGCTCGGCGTAGTACACCGGCGCCCTCGACAGGGCGCGCAGGGCCGCGACGAAGCCGCGCGCCTCGGTGACGGGCACCAACGTGTCGTTGGTGCCATGGACCACGAAGAACGGAGGTGCGTCGGCGTTCACGCGGCACAGCGGTGAGGCGGCCTCGAAGACGGCGGGGTCCTCGGCCACCTTGCGTTTGAAGACCCGGCGCTCGAGCAGCGTGAGCAGGCCCGCGTCGTAGTGCGACGTCCCCCGGCCGGCGGTCATGTCGTAGACCCCGTAGAACGGCACGCAGGCGTCCACCGAGGCGTCGGCCTCCTCGAAGCCCGGCTGGAAGACGCGGTCGCCGGGTGTGAGCGCCAGCAGCGCGCTGAGATGGCCGCCGGCAGAGCCGCCGGACACGGCGATGAAGCCGGGGTCCCCCCCGTACTCGGCGATGTTGGCACGGACCCACGACAGCGCCCGCTTGCAGTCGACGATGTGATCGGGCCAGGTGGCTTTGGGGCTGAGGCGGTAATTGATGGTCACAGCCACCCAGCCCCGACGGGCCAGCTCGTACAGCAGGGGCAGGCCCTGCTCGCGCTTGTCCCCGATGACCCAGGCGCCGCCGTGGATGTAGACGAGCACCGGCGCGCCGGCGGGTGCCTCGCCGCGGCGGCGGATGATGTCGAGGCGGTGGGCGCGCACGCCATCGCCCCAGTAATCGACGTTGCGCACTACCTGGACCGACCGGACCGGACGCGGCAACGGATAGACAAGGCGCGGGAACCGCCACATGGTCTGGCCGCCGTGGCCCGGGAGGTCGTCCACGTCCGCGGCGGGCAACCCCATCTCGGCCTCGGCGCGGCTGAAGACGCCGCCCGCGCCCGCCGACAATCGGGCGTGGACCACCAGTCCCGTCCACGCGGCGGCGTTGACCCCGAGGGCCACCCAGCCCGGCCAGGACCCGAGCGCGCCCTCGAGGGCAAAGGCGACGGTGGCCGCGGCCTGCCACACGATGTGCCAGAGGGGCATCTCGGCCGTGTACCACCCGGCGAAGAAGCTGGGCACGATCAGGAGCTGGTGCCGGGCCGGGCGGAAGGCGTTCACGACGAGCACGGCACCGATCAGGCTCACCGCCAGGTACACCCATGCCCACGCCATGGCACCATCCTCGCTCATGGTGGGAAGATGGCGCACGCCATAGGCAGGTGGGCGGGCGAGGGGTCGTCGGGGGGAGTCCGCACCGAAACAGCGAGAGCGAGACGACCATGGAACAGCTGACCGGGCTCGACGCGACGTTTCTGTACCTGGAGACACCCAATCTCCACATGCACGTCTCGATGGCGGCCATATTCGACCCGTCCACGGTCCCGGGCGGCTATTCGTTCGACAAACTGCGCGACCTGGTGAGCTCGCGCTTGGAACTGGCCCCGATCTTCCGCCGGCGCCTCGTCGAGGTTCCTTTCCGTCTCAGCCATCCCTATTGGGTGGACGACCCGACGTTCGACATCGATTACCACATCCGCCGGGGCGCGTTGCCGGCCCCGGGCGGCGTCGAGGAGCTGGCCCAGTTCGTCGGCGACGTGTGCAGCCGACAACTCGACCGCAGCAAGCCCCTGTGGGAGATGTACATCGTCGAAGGGCTGCGCGGAGACCAGATCGGGCTGGTGACCAAGATCCATCACTGCACCATCGACGGCGTCTCGGGCGCCGAGCTGCTCTCGCAACTCTTCGATCTCGAGCCCAAACCTGCGGCGACACCACGACCGGAAACTCCCGTCGTCGCCGACGACCATCTGCCCTCGGACCTCCAGCTCCTGGCGCAGTCGATCGGCACCCGCATGATCCGTCCGTTCGGGATGACCAAGCTGGCGTGGAACACGACGCGGGCGCTTCTCGACGTCCGACGCGTGCGCGCCCGGGCCACGGGTCGGGCGGCGCTGCCGCTCACCACCCCCCGCACGTCGCTGAACGCGTCCATCACCCCGCACCGCCGGGTGGCGTTCTCGTCGATCTCCCTCGAAGACGCCAAACGCATCAAGCGCGCCGCGCACACCACGCTCAACGATGTGGTGCTCGCCGTCTGCACCGGCGCGCTGCGCCGCTACCTCCTCGACGGTGACGAGCTCCCCGACGGTCCTCTCGTGGCCACCGTCCCGGTCTCGACCGCCCCGAAAGCGGGCAACCGACGGGGGGCGAACAAGGTGTCGGCCATGTTCGTGGGCCTGCCGTGCCAGATGGAGGACCCCGTCGAACGGCTCCAGGCCATCCGGGAGGGGACGAAGGGGGCCAAGCAGGAGCACAACGCCCTGGGCGCGGACGTGCTGCTCAATTGGACCGAGCACGCCACGCCCAACGTCTTCTCGGCCGCGGCGCGTGCCTACACCCGCCTGAAGCTGGCGGACCGCCACCGGCCCATCCACAGCCTGGTCATCTCCAACGTGCCCGGGCCCGACTTCCCGCTGTATCTGGCGGGTGCCGAGCTGGTGGCGGGGTTCCCGCTGGGCCCGGTCATGGACGGCGCCGGGCTGAACATCACGGTCATGAGCTACCGAGGCGTCCTCAACTGGGGGCTCATGGCGTGCGCCGAGACGGTGCCGCACCTGGCCGACCTGGCGAGCTACATCCCCGACGCATTGGCCGAGCTCGCCGAGGCGATGGGGGTGGGGCCGGTGGCGTCGGTGGGAGTGGCGCCGCGTCGACCCGTGCCGCGCGCTGCGGCCGACCGTGCCGCCCCGGCACGCCCCGCGTCACGACGACAGGGCAGCGCAGCCAGCCGATGACGCAGTGAACGATCGTCGCCCCCTCGGGGTGGGCCTCGTCGGCTGCGGCATGATCGGGCAGATCCACGCCGACGGACTGCGGATGTTGTCGGACGACGGTGAGATCGTCGCCGTCGGTGCCGCCGATCCCGTCGAGTCGTCGTGGGCGGCCACGGCCCGGAACTGTCCGTTTCGGTACTTCACCGAGGATCCGCGTCGCGTCATCGAGGACCCCGCCGTCGACGCCGTGATGATCACCGCGCCCACCTCCACCCATCGCGACCTCGTGCTCGCCACCCTGGCGGCGGGCAAGGCGCTCTTCTGCGAAAAGCCCTTGGCCCCGACCTTCGCCGAGGTGCAGGAGATCTGCGGAGCCGTGGCCACCACGGCGAAGCCGTCCCAGGTCGGTTTCCATTCGCGTTTTCATCCCATCGTCAACGAGCTGCACGACCTCGTCGTGTCCGGCGAGGTGGGCGCGCCCATGGCCTACACCCTGCGCGACGACCAGTACTGGCCCACCGGTGCGGTGGTGCCCGGCCACAGCTCATGGCGATCGGAGCGCGCCCAGGCCGGCGGCGGTGCGCTGCTCGAGCACTCCATCCACGCTGCGGACCTCGTGTGCTGGATGTTCGGGCCCGCGGTGCGGGTCTCGGCCCGGACCCGGTCCATGTTCGGCTTCGAGGTCGAGGACGTGGCCGCGGTGTCGATCGAGCACGCCTCGGGGGTGGTGGGCACCATCCTGAGCGTCTTCAACGGTGTCCGGGGCCGCGAGGAGCGCCGGTTCGAGGTGTTCTTCGAGGGTGCGGCGGTCGAAGCCACGACCGACTTCATCGTGGGGGCAGCCGAGGACAGCTATCTGGTGCAGAGGCCCGACCGAGAACCGCAACGACCCGAGCTCGACGCCATGCGCGAGCACCATTTCTCCTCGCTCGGGATCGAGCGGCGCGACTTCGTCTTCTACACCTACCCCGCCGATCGCCACTGGGTGCGCTGTGTCCAGCAAGACGTGGCGGCGTCGCCGGGATTCGACGATGCCCTGCGGGCGCACGCCCTCGTCGACGCCGCGTACCGGTCGGCCGCGACCGGGGCCACGGTCGCGACCTGAGCGCCATGCTGCGCAGGTGACCAGCCCCCCCGATCCCCGGCGGCCGCGGCGGCCGGGGATCGTCCCCATCGTCTCCGCGCTGTCGAAGTGGGTGGAGCCCGAGGACAACCCCTCGGGTGTGATCTACGGCGCCATCGCCGTGGGCGCCGTGCTGGCGGCGGAGAGCACCCGACGCGAGACGTTTCCCGACACCATCGAGGCCACCGCGCTCGTCCTCGGCCTCTACTGGCTGGCCCACACCTACGCCACCACCGTCGGCGACAGGCTCAAGACGCGCGCCACGCTGTCGGCGGGCCGGCTGTGGCGGGCGCTGCTCCACGAGGCCGCCATCGTCAAGGGCGCCGCCATCCCCATCGCCGTCCTCGCCGTCCTCTGGGCCGCGGGCGTCTCCCTGCAGACCGGGGTGACCGTGGCCCTGTGGGCCAGCGCCACCTCCCTCGTGGTCTTCGAGGCCATCGCCACCGTGCGCAGCCGGATCACGGGCCTCCAGCGTGTGGCGCAGATCGTGATCGGTACGCTCCTGGGCGCCGGGGTGCTCCTCGTGCGCGTCGTCTTGCACTGACCACGCCACGCCTCCGGGCACGCCACAGGGTCACGTCGAGCCGCACGGCACCACCGGGGACGGCGCTGCCGGAGAAGGCACGCCCGGGGAGGAGCCGACCGCCACCACGACCGGGCTCGGAGCGACCAGGCTCGGAGCGGCGGCGGGGCTCGGTGCGACCGCGGGTCTCGAAGCGACGACCGGCCGCTGCGCACGGCGGGTCGCGGGGCTGGGACGAAGCAGGCCGGAGGCCAGCCCCGACAGGACGGCCATCGAGGCCGCGTACCACCACAGGTGGCGGAAGCCGTCGAGGGCGGCGCTCGGTGTGCGGGGCGTGCCCACGATCACGACCAGCAGCGCGACGCCCAGCGCCCCGCCGACCTGCCGGGCCGTCTGGTTCACCGCACTTCCGACCGCGAAGCGCTCGGGGTGCAGGCTCGAGACCGCCGCCGCGCTCAGCACCGGGAAGGTAAGGCCGATCCCGAGACCGGTGATCAGCGTGGCCGGCAGCCAGTGGGCGAGATAGGAGGGGTGGGTCCCGATGCGGGTGGCGTACCAGACCAGCCCTCCGGCAAAGCACGCCGTCCCCGCCAGCAGCACCCGCCGGAAACCCACCCGGGCCGCGACGCGCCCGGCCGGCCCCGACACCGCGGCGACCACCAGGGGCCCGGGAGTGACCGCCAGGCCCGCCCGCAGAATCGAGTAGTGCCACACCGACGTGAGGAACAGGATGTTGCCGAGCAGCATGGCGAAGAAGCCCATGGCGTAGAGGAGCGTGGCCGCGTTGGCCACGCTGAACGATCGGGCCGAGAAGAGCGTCAGGTCGAGCACCGGCGCCGCGTGGTGGGCGGAGCGGTAGAGAAACACAGTGCCGAGGACGGCACCGGCCACGAAGCAGGCCACGACCCGCCCGTTCGACCACCCCCAGCCCGGCCCGTGCGAGATGGCGAGCACCAAGGCGCCGAGCGCCGTGCTCACGAGCACCACCCCCGGGTAGTCGGGACGTGCTCGCACCTCGTCGGACTTGGAGTCGACCAGGGTCCTGCGGCCGAGCACCCAGGCCAGGGCGCCGACCGGCAGGTTGACGTAGAACGCCCAGCGCCATCCGCCGGCCGAGATCAAGAGCGCGCCGAGGGAGGGCCCCGTCGCCACGGCCAGGGCTCCGACGCCTCCCCACATGGCCACGACCTGGGAACGCCGTTCGCTCGGGAAGGCCCCGAGGAGCAGTCCCAACGAGGCGGGGAGCATGGCCGCGGCCCCACAGCCCTGCACGAGACGCCCGGCCACGAGGAGGCTGACCGACGGGGCGAGGCCGCACAGCGCCGATCCCAGGCTGAACACGGCCAAGCCGGCGAAGAACACCCGCTTGCGCCCGACGCGGTCCGCGGTCCGTCCCGCGGTGACGAGCAGCGATCCGAACACGATGCTGTAGCCCGTGATCACCCAGGCCAGTGCGGCACGCGAGTCGTGCGGGAAGGAACGTTCGAGAGCCGGGAAGGCGACGTTCACGATGGAGAGATCCAGCAGTACTACTCAGGTAACTTGCCAGTGACCAGGGGTTATATAGCTGGCCCCACGAGGCTGGCCACCATCTCGACCTGGCCGCCGAGGTCGATGATGAACACGGCCTCGGTCGGCTCGGGGCACAGGTCACAGAGCCGCATCCGTCCACGCTAAACGTTCGGGGCGGGGTCGGTGGGGCGAGCGGAAGACGTTATCCACAGGCTGTGTATTCAACGCCGAGGGATCAAGATTCGGCGGGAACCTGTCGATCCCTTGGGTCATGACTGACACAACATCAGCCCCGATCGCCCCGATGGACGCAAAGGGTGCGAAGGCCGCCGCCAAGGCGGCCACGGCTCACGCAAAGGCTCTGCGGCCTTGGTACAAGAAGAAGCGATTCATCCTCTCCGGGATCATCGTCCTGGTGATCGTCATCATCTTTGCGATGAACGCTGGTGGAAAGCCCACTGCGGTCACCACGCCGACCACTGCGGCTCCATCCATCACTACACCAGCGCACGCAGCATCGACGACGCCAGCGGCACCAGCCACGACGGCACCTGCCGTTCGGCAGGCTACGGGAACAGCCGTCACGTTTGGATCAGGAACCTTCACCGGAGGTAAGGACGTACAAGCTGGCCTGTACAACGTGACTCCCGGTGCTGGTCAAAGTGGCAACTTCAGTACCCAGGGGAATAACCAGACATACAACGAGATTCTTGGAGTCGCAGACGGTCAGGGCGTTCCATCGATTCGTGCACAGATTTCAAATGGGGATCAGATCACTATTTCAGGTCTGAGCGCCGTGACGTTTACTCCGGTCCCGACAGCACGCTTGGTGACCGCACACGCAACAGTCAATCTCTCTACTGGTACGTGGACGGTTGGTCAGGACATCGGGGCCGGTAGGTACGTGGCAACTCCCGGTGTCGGTCAGAGTGGCAACTTCATCGTCACCGGCAATGATTCGTACAACGAAATCCTTGGTGGTTCAAGTGCGGACGGTGGAGTACCGAGCGTGACCGTGAGCCTTACGACTGGTGATGTAATCCAAGTCTCCTCAATGAGCCAAGTGACAATGACTGCTGAGTAGGAAGGTCGAA
Source organism: uncultured Acidimicrobiales bacterium (assembly GCA_963811775.1). GTDB lineage: Bacteria > Actinomycetota > Acidimicrobiia > Acidimicrobiales > UBA8190 > Chersky-840. The sequence continues at coordinate 34,753 of CAWESO010000016.1, forward strand.
TCCCGGTTAGCTCGGACGAGCGACGACGGCGAGCGTCGCTGGTGGTAAAGGTCACCAGCGAGATCATCAGCCGAGCAACTCGGATGTCAGTCAACTGCTATTTCCGGTATCAGCATTTGGAGCACCGTAGCTATAGCGGTTCAACCGAAAGATCAAACTGACAATGTGTCGATCATCAGTTGAAACCCGGCCGGAGATCCGCTACGTGTCCCGCAACCTGCACAAGGTCATCGGCACGCTGCAAGGGATCACCGAGACAGAGGAGGACGCAGCGGCTAGCTGATCCGGCTCTCCGCACCCTTCAGGTAGGCGGGACGCCTGCCGATACCTGACCAGTGTGAACAATTGAGAGGACGGCGAGGGTGGGTGGTGCCAGGGCTGGTCCTCGTGGCACTTGTCGGCAGTGCATGTCAGTCTTCAAACTCTGGATCAAACACAGCTGCGTCATCACCATCGGGGACCGTCATTGCCTGCCAGTCGAATGGAGTCACGGGACGAACAATTTGCAGTGACGAAACCACGACCCCGACGACTACTTCACCCCCGCCTCCGAATTCAGTGACGATGCCTGACCTCGTTGGGCTGCCTGACCCTCAAGAGATTGCGGGAGAGATTTACACTGGTAACTCTCCAGTTAGTGGCGGGGACCCGTTCCTCTGCGATCCCAACGACGAGGGAAATGGCCTTCAAGTTGATGTGAACGGAGTACCTTACGTACCTCCCCCACCGTATGGATCTCCTGACACTACGAAATCAGAAACGATTACGGCCCAGTCCCCGAATGGCGGGACAGTGGTGTCCTGCGGGTCCACGATCGGTATTACGGCGTCTGCGTCCCCGCCAACGACGCAACCACCACCGAGGCCGCCCGTGATCAACCCGGCGTGGACGGAAAGGGTGCCCAACCTTATTGGATTGGTCGACCCCCAGTTAGTCGCCGGTGAGATCAACAGCGGTCTCGACCTCAACAACGACGCCCTAAACAGGCGCCTCAGTGCTGCCTCGGAAACGCTGCCGTGCAGAATGAATGTGAAGGTGAACGGATCATTTAACCTTTATCCGGACACTACGAAATCAGAAACGATTACGGCCCAGTCACCGAAGGCGGGGAAAGTGCCGTGTAATTCGACGATCAACATCACGGCGTCGTAGTCAAGCGACACAACCGGAAGGAATGTTGTCATGGGTGACAGGCACATCACAGTCAAAGCCGAGCACGGCAAGTTCGTGGCGATCCACCCGAGCGGGATGCGCCGCCACTTCATGTACGAAGAGGACCTACAGGCGCTGAAGCTGCAATGGGGTATCGATGCTGTCATCGGTGACGACTTGCTCAAGGTCAAGCCAAGGCCAGCAGCGTAGAAGGAGATCCTCAAATGACACCGACCGAAATACGCAACGTGCTCCACCTGTACATCGAAGATCAAGCGAAGTCGCTCCAGGGGGCGTGATGTTCGCCGCCCTGTTCCTCGTCGCTCTGATCGTGGGCGCCGCCGTACTGGCCGTCCGGTGGGAGTCGAACCACCCGAGCGACCCACGCCACGACGGGTCCGACCACACGTGGCACGGATGATGCGGGGGCGAATTTCCTCTCAGACGTAGCAACGGACGACATCCGCAAGCGCAACGAAGCTGCCTAATACACGACACCCGTGCCACTCGAACTGACGATATCGACCCGAAGGCGGAACCTACCGGGCTGCCGGTGCCTCGGGCGGCGGTTCGGCCCTCTGCACTTCGGCGTTCCGCTGGTACCAGCGCACCGTGTCACCCGGTGTCGTGTTCATCCGTATCACTCTACCGGGCGGTCAGCACAACGACCCGCCACCGAAGTGTCGGGTCGTCGCTGAGAACAGCGAACGGTGCGCAGTCCCTAGCGTCGCAACCGTTCGCACACCGGTGGTGGAAACGACACCGGCGGATTATGTGGGCCAGGGTGGCGGATAGTAACGGTGCGTCCATGCACTCTGCTTGACGTATCCGGTTCACATCGCATTGACCCACGATGATGCCGGTGCCCTCGCACCGGCGAACCGTTACGACAGGTTGGCGTACCCACTACCCGAGATGACCTGCACGGCCTCCGGGTACGTGACGATTGCGGTGACGTACTGATACAACTGCACGTCGACGGTCAAGTCCGCAGCACCTTGACCGACGATCGCACGGGGCACGGCCGTCGAACGCCATGTCAACACCTTCGACATGTCGGCTACGAGAAGCTGCGCCCACGTCGGTTGCCCGGTGAAGGCGGAGATGCTGTCGTCCTCCCACAGACCTTGACGGTTCAGGAACACACCCGTGAACGTCGAGTCGATGGTGGGTTCGCCCTTCGGCGGGAGTGCGATCAGCGTCGCAGGGTCTGGAACTATGATCGGCCGGTTGTCCTGGTCGGTCTGCTTGAAAACCCACTCCAGCAGATCGGCGTTGGCGAACACGTGGCTTGCCTTCAGACGAACCCCCGGTGCGTCACTCATCTGTTCACGTGCGGTGGACAGGTTGCCGTACAACAGCGGGATCGTCAACGTGGTCGATTCCGTCACGGTCTCAGCGGTTGCGATCGCCGTGGCGATCACGTACGCATCAACGGCCGCATCCAACTGCTCACGCAACTGAGCGATACAGAGCGTGTCGAACGCAGTCGGTCCAGCACGGTCGAACAACTGCTGCGACACCGGCACGGTCCCAGCGAACGTGGTCAACGTGTTCGACAGGTAGTTGGCCGTCGGTACCGACGAGTCGATGCCCGTGTTCTCCGAACCCTGCGCACCTACGCTGGTGCCGGTCTCCCAGGCAGGCACGAACACTTCGAGACCGTACGGCGGGAGCGGCTGGTCGTTCGACTCATCGAGGAAGGCCGAGACCGGCGAGCGGTACAGAGCGGTGTCCTCGGTCAGGTAGATCGGCGTGACCAGTGATCCAGCCGTGCCCGAACTGGCAGCACGCTGTTCGTGCTCGATCGTGACCTGTGCAGCGGTGCGGCCGTCGGGCTGCCCGTGACTGCGGAAGTTCTCACGCACGCACTTCCGTGCGTACCGACCTTCAGCCGAACCGGAACGCATCTCAGCGGCCAACTCTTGCCCGTAGCGAGCGAGTCGAGCCTTACTCTCGTCGTAGTTCTGTCGCTGCGTGCCGTACAACGTGGCGGGGTCGACTGCGGTGTTCGCCAGGTCGAGGAACCACGAGTGCTCGGGACGGAGTGGCGAGTACGTTCGAGCCTCACGGACCTTCAGTGTCTTGGCGGTCTTCACGTGACGCTTGTGCATCTTCTTGATGCCAGCGGCCTGACGCTCGTAGTAGTTGGCGCTGTCTACGTGCTGTCGGTAGGTCTTGAACAGTTCGTCGTTAGCGATGGCGCCCTTGGCGTCACCGTGTTCGAGCATGATCTCGGCGGCGGCATCCATCTGACGGTCAGCGTTCTTGAGCGCCTTGATGTAGGCCATGTTGCGAACTTCGGCGTCCTGTGTTTCCTTCCACACAGCCAGTTCACGGTCGATGTTGTCCAGGTTACTCATTGCTTCTTCTCTTCTCTCCGGTCGCACACGTTCATGCGATCCACGTTGACGGCATGCGGATGCACGCAGTCCTACCCTCAGTTCACGCCGGTGTGTACTCCCCGGCTTCGATCATGTCTTGCTTCAGTTGCTCGACTCGCTGGTGACGGCGGGCGGCGAAGGTTCGAGCACGCTCACGGTCCGCATCCTCTCCAACACGGAAGTCGTGAGCGACACCGTTCTCGTCGATCAGCGACTCTCTCGTACCGTGTTGCGCTGGAGTTTTGCTGAATCGCATGTCGGACGGTCCATCGTTACGGCCGGTGCGGTGGATCAGGTCACTTCCAGCGCCGGTGGCGTGTCGGCCTTCCTTCGCTCCGGAGTACCGGATGGCGTTGAACCCGTGCGACATGGAGTAGATCGTTCCCGTCACGAGTGCGTTATCGATGTACGTGACGTTGCGCCAGTTGAGTCCGTTGCGATCGAGCGAGACACGATGCCGGGACGGATAGAGCACCTCGATGAGACGTCGCTCGAACTCCGAGCGGGTGATGGGTTCGGGCAGTGAGCCGTCGGCCTTCAGCGGCATCACTTGATCGAGCAGGTATCCGAGATCACTCATAGCGTCCTCTTCCTTGATCTGACTTCCAACAGTTGCCGGTGCAGTGTGTCGTCACGAGCGCCGACACGACCGCCACCGTTGGCGCCAGCGTTCGTTAGCAGGGTGTTGATGTGGGCGAGCGCCACCGAGATCGCAGCCTTACCAGCGAGCAGGTGAGTCTGCGCCTTGCGCAACGAGTCGACGTGCTTCCCGGCGAGCACCTGACCGTCACGCTCCTCGGTCATCCGCAGCCCGATCATCTCTCGCCATGCCTCGTTCACGGCCTCGCTGGCGGCCTCCAGGTCGGGGTTCACTTCCGCATCCCGAGGCGGTCGTTGAGGATGGCGATCGCAGCACGCTTGGCGTCGCCCGTCGCCTTCGCCTTCGGTCGCTCGATGAACCGCACGTGTCCGTTGTGATCAGGATCGACACAACGCACGACATGTGTGCCCGGCGTGCCCCGGACGGCCTCATCTGCGCATCCGATGGCGGCACTGGCCAGGGCACGAGATTCGGTGCGGGTGTCGACTGCCGTGCTGGTCCGGGTCTCGTGAAGGATGCCGTCACGCTTGCCAGTAGTCAGCGAGCGCACGAGGTCGGCATGGGCGGGGTTGTTCCCGGCCAGGGCCAGCACCCTCGTCCGGCACCAGGCGAACCTGGTCTCGGCCCGGCGGCGGACGGCGTCGGTCTCGGCCGTGCGGACTTCGGAGCGAGCGTTGATCAGGTCGACCAGTGCTCGGCGTAGTTGACGTTCGGTGTCGGGTGCGATCATGTCGTGGTCCTCACGTTGCCGGGATAGTGCTCGGCTTCTTGTTCGTCGAGCCATGCGAAGTACTCGTCGAGGCGACCGGTGGCGACGGCCTCGACGCCTCGACGATGCGCCTCGTTGAGGTACGCCCGATAGGCGGCGTCACGTTCGGCCTCGCCCGGTCGGCACTCGCACGCTCCCGGCCAGTACTGCGACAGGTTGCGCCCATCTCGGCGATGAGGTCCGGCCATGTGCGGACCTTCGGTCGGTGCGCCCTCGTCGGCCATCTCACGCTCGGCGTTGCCTCGTGGCCGGTGTCCGGCGGGTGAGGCGATACCTCGGTCGGGGCCGGGCGGCAGGGAGCGATGCAGGCGGTCCTCGGCGGTCGGGCGGCCTGGCCTGTTGCCCGGCGGCGGGGTGTGGGCGACGATCGGCTGCCCCGGCAGGATGCCGACCTCATTGCAACGAGGGTGAGCCGGTCCGGCGTACTGGTCGACTGTGCCCGGCAGGTGGTCAAGGTGCCACCGGCTGCCCGGCTCGATCGGGAGGCGACAGCGCCAGCACCGGACGCCACCAGCGTCGACCTTGACCTTCCACTGCGCCCGCAGTCGGCGGTGGGCCTTCCCGTACATCTGAGAGTGCCTGTCAGCCTTGACCATCTCAATGCCTTTCAGTACGGACCAGAACAGCTACACGCAACTGGGTCATGACGTACACGTCGAGGCGTGCCACCTGCGTGCTGCCTGGCGCAAGCCACGTGCGAAGCTGTCACCAGCGAGTATGGGACCTCGGAGCGACCTGCGAACTCGGGGAGAAAGACAAACCAGACCACCCCGGTGCGCCACCTCGGTCAGGAGGTTCGACCCCGCCCGGAGGTGCTAGCTGCCCTGATCAGTGCGTTGCACTGTGAAACATCGTCACGCTGCATCACGTGGACACCTTCGCCTTCGTGAGATGCGACCTGTAGTGCAGACCACGTTCGGTTGCCACATCGCCATCATGGAAGCAACGCTTGACCCGAGTCGGCACGCCATCGACTTCGACCACGTCTCCACGTTGTAGCCACAGATCGTTCATCGCCAACCACTCACGCACATCGTTGTATTCGACCAGGACACGACCGAGCGTCTTGTCGATCTTCACAACACGTGCATCAACCTCGTACCGATCATCAGTCAGGTAGGTGACGACATCGCCGACGTTCATCGTGCTATCGCCCTGCCATGTCCGTTGCGGTTCGCCTTGAACTTCTTCTCTTGCGTGCGACGCTTCGAGCCGGTCGATCTGGCTTGGCGACTGACGCCCTTCTCGAACTTTCGGCGGTTCTTGCGTCCGCTCATGACCGTGACCACAACTCTTCGAGCATTCGACCCATAGCGTCGAACACCTCCGCACTGCGGATGCCTTCCGGCGTCAACGATGGCCCACGCCACAGTCGACGCTGGTCCGGCTGCCACACGATGCCGATGCCGGACTCGATCTCGCTCACGCCAGACCCGCCAGCATGCGAGCGACGGCGGCCGTCGACCACGTCCAGACGCCCCCGACCTTGATCGCTCTCACGGGGAACGCCACCTCGCCTCGGGCGTACCGGCGACATTCTTCGGGGCACCGGTCGAGCACCAGGGCCAGCTCGGCCACCGTCAGACGGTCGTCAGGGCCGGATAGTGGAGTCTTGTCGATCGTGGACATTCATCAAGTATAACAGGTCACTACATGGCTCGTGAATCGGCCCTGGTCAGAGGCTTGCGATGGCTGGGTGCCGTTCCGCCCCGAGTGTGGTACTCGGTGGCCACCACGAGGACCCACCCAGCCCTGCTAAACTTGATAACTGTCAACTATTGCAGATCGCAAGGAGATCACTGTGGAGCACACCACCGCTGTCTCGGTCGGTCACGATGGAGTCGTCCACCCCGGTGCGGGACGTGCGCACCAGTGGCCCGAGTCGTTCGACCTTCGTCTCATGCCGTACAGCGAGGTCTACCCGCCCGCAGAGCCACGCAGCCTCTTCGGCGAACGATAAGGACGAACTAAGGACGAACGATAAGGACATGCGCAGCGTCCTGACCTGCACATAAGGAGGATAAGGACGTGGGATCGCCGGTGGTGGCCCATGTACGCCACACTGTCTTCTTTGATGAACTCTTTCTACCCACCTCCTTATCGCCTTATTCCCTGGTCAGACGTCCTTATGCAACCTCCTTATAAGGAGGTTCGGACGACCACTCGATGATGGTCCCGTGGTCCCGTTCGAGCACGACCCGAGCACCGAACCACCCGTCGCTCTGGCCGATTCCGTTGATGCTCGGCTGCCCGACGCTCACGCCACGGGTCTGCGACAGGCGGTTGTACACCTGCGTGAGGCGCTGGTCCTTCTGAGCTAGCGGTACCACGTCACCCTTCCCAATGAGCCACCCAGCGAACGCCTGACGTACCTGCGCTCGGTGGCACTTGTAGTCCCGCACGTCACCGTCGTCCGTCTTCGGGTCGAAGACATGGACCGTCTCGGCTATGAACTGCTCAGCCTGGTCGTGTCCGGCGATGTTTGAGTCACGGAGATCGGTCACTTTCGTCGGCAGGGCGATGCGACCGCCACCGTCCTCTTCGAGCCACATCCTCGTGCCCTCGATGCACCACGCCAGGATGCCTTCGAGGTTCGAACGCAGCCTGCGAGCGTACATACCGTCATCGTCCTCCCACCGTTCCGGGCCGGTCGGCAGCGGCACGTAGCGGCGGCGTTGCCCGTCGGGATCGTTCCCGAAGTCCGGCTCGACGTTGGACGAGAAGAACAGCGTGTGCGTCGGAACCCATTTCGAGTCGGCCTTGTGCATCTCGTTGGCGATGACGGTGTCACCACCCGACAACGACTTGAGCAGTGCCACGTCGAGCGTCTTGCCCTTCATCTCCTCGACGATCACGACACGAGCGCCACGCACCGATGTCAGCCACTGCGTGTGTCGATCGTTTCCCTCGACGAAGTCCTGCGAACGCAGTGCCTCGGCGTGCGACCCGAGCACGGCCAACAGCGTGTGCCCGGCCTCACCCTTACCACCACCCTGCGGCCCGACGAGGCAGACGTACACCTGCGGCTTCTCGGTCTGCGAATCACCCACGAGTGCTGCGCCGATCTGCTTGTGGTAGCAGTGCGCAACCTCTTCGTCACCGTCGAACAGCATGTCGATGTGCTTGACCCACTCCTGGGACACAGCGCCCGGCACGTACTGCACTGGTGAGCACCTAGTGATGTAGTGCTCGGCGTCGTCGTCGAGTAGTCGTCCGGTGTGTAGGTCCACGATGCCGTTCTCGCATCCGAGCAGCCACGGGTCACGGTCGAACACCTTCGCCGACTGCGCCATCGCAGGGCGTAGCAGCGTCTTGACCGACGACACGAGCGACGACGAGAACTTCTCGGAGAACGTCGTACCGAGGTCGTTGATCAGTGCAGCGTCGATCTCTTCGACCTCCTCCGGCGCCCACACGCCCGACGGCTTGCGCACCCACCACTCGCCACGTTCCTGACGCCACAGTGCGCCGAGATTGGCGAGCGCACGTTGCCCTACCTGTGCGGCCTTCAGGTGGAGCGAACCGTCGTTCTCCTCGGCGCTCACGACGATCGCCTCCCGTCGTCGAACAGAGGCATGTCGTCGATGTACTTCTTCAGCCACGGCCACCTGCCCTCGTACACCACCGACCCACCGGTCCGGTCGACGGCCGTCCACACCCCGAAGTCGGGGGCCTGGCGGTCACGTCGGCGGCTCTTGTGGAGGTCCAGCCCTCGGCGGTCCGCCATGCGCCGGTACCTGTCCTCCTCAACCTTCTCTTCGCTCTTGCCCATCATCTGGCCCTTCCTCTAGCCTGGCGTCCAGCTTAGCACATTTTGTGGTACTTCGTGGACGCAGAGTGGTTCTAGCCTCATGACCTGGCTCGTTCACGCTCGAACGAGATGTCTAGTTGCGGCTGCAATGGTTAGATATCGACACTAGATTGCCATAGCGCCATCGTCACACCTCCCTCGTAGCGTTGGGCGACGCTCAGACGAGCGTGGTGAGGGAGGTATTGAAGTGCTCGAATCACTGAAGAGCTACTGGCAGCGGAACAGTACGAAGGACGACGCCAAGAACTTCAGTCAGGTGGTCGTCAACGGCGCCGGGAACGGCTCGACGCTGCTCAACGCCACGACCTTCGTAGTTGGTTCTCAGCACGAAGAGTTGTTCGGTTCCATTCTTCGAGAGAAGATCTTCAACAGGGCCAAGGAACTAACGAAAGCCGGTCAGGAAGCAGACCTGGAGACCATCGCCGAGGCTCGTGATCTCGGTGCGGCCCTGATCCTTCTGAACAATCAGTCCTCTTGAACGTCGATGGCCTTCGTCTATGTACTGAAGAGCGGCGATCGGGACGCTTACAAGATCGGTAAGACACGGAGCAGGGTGCTCGACCGGAAAAAGGCACTAGGTACAGGCAATCCTGATCGCATGTCGGTCTTCGACTCAATCGAGACACAGCTTGCCGACCTTGCTACTTGCGAGTCGTTCCTGCACGGAACGCTTGCCTCGAAGCGTATAACGGAGAGCGACGGCACAGAATGGTTCCGACTCACCGTTCCCGAGATCGAAGAGGCGATCGAAGCGGCTCGCCATTACCTGGCAACGGACATTCCACGACAAGCGGAAGCAGACCGTCTAGCGAAGATCGAGAGTGACCATGTAATCCTTCAGCCAGGCGATGAGGAATGGAAGACGTATCAACGCATGCTCGAACTGCTAGAGCAAGAGTGCCTGATCGGTATTGAGCTAGAGCGACTGAAGCCGAACCTGAAGCTGTTGCTCGGGAAGGCTTCTCGCCTCGACGGGATCGCCACCTGGAAGACGTACGGGAAGATGGAGTTAGATCAGAAGGCGCTCGAAGCGGAAGAACCTGAATTGTATGCGTTCTACCGAAGACCTCGTCGAGTCCGCCCGTTCAAGCTGTTGTAGGTACTGGCGACCCTGAGCGGCGACGACGGGTGAGAAACGTCAGGCCGCCACCGAGAGCGCCGAGCACTACGAACGTCCAACCGACATGCTCACGCCCCGTTATCGCAGTGTCGCACGCCTTGATCCCGCTCGCCTGGTCCTCTTGGATGAACGGTCCTCCCACCATCGCTGGCGGCGGATCATGCCCGGTCCACTGATTGAGCGGACTGACGCACACGCTGGTGACCATGATGACCTGGTAAGGAGAAGACTCTTCCTGGAACGGATACGAGGCCGATGGGTGCAGGTAGAAGAAGACGAGACCAGTAGCGATCGCTGCGCCAGCCACGACCCGCACGACCCACCGGACCATCCCCGAGATGCTATGCCGAGTCAGCCTCTGTGGCGTACATCGTCAGTTCGTCCGGTACGGGCGTCGTCTATTGAGGACTACCGCACGCCGATCTCATCGGGTGGCACGAAGGGTTCCTGCCACCTCTCGTCTCTGTCTTCCTTCGCCGGACGACGTGCGTCTTCCTCCTTGGGAGTCACGACTTCGTCGAAGTCCGGGTGCTCATCGTCTCGGGGCATCTCAGCGCATCCTGGAGATTCCGTAGAGCACTCGGCCAGCCCTGAAGATCATCAGAGCACCGACGAGCATCAGGCCCCACATCACGGTGTAGGTGCCTCCGTTCGGATTGTGTGCCGCCGAGTTGTACGTCGACAGCGTGATCCCCGCACCAACCACGAGAAGGACCACTCCGAGCCAAACCCGGCGGATGGCTTTCTGACGAACCGCCATGATCATCTGTGGTGAGACCTCGCCGGACCCGGTTGCAGTCGGTGGCGCTGGAGCAGTGACACTCTTGTTGATCACCCGGCCGCTCTGGGGCACAGAACCGCCTGTGCTGGCATCAGCCATGGTTCAACCTCCCGTGCTCGTCTTGGTATCGGCGCACGAGAAGAGGATCGGCACCTGTCTGCCGGATCTTGAATCAGGCAGCCTCGGTGATCCCACGCAGCGTCCTCGTCAGCACGTGCGGGTCGCCCGTGATGTAGCGGTTCTCGGCGCCTGGCTGTGCCCGCAGGGCTGCGCTGGACAGCACGTGGACCTGCACACCGGCGGCCAGCAGGTAGTCCCGTCTGGCGGACTGATCGAGGGATTGCCACACCTGGCCCACCGTC
>CAWESO010000017.1:0-168350 GCA_963811775.1 uncultured Acidimicrobiales bacterium
GACGTGCACGTTCCCGTACCAAGGGCCATTGGCGGCTTGAGACCTGGTAAGCCCGTGCTCCGCTGGACCCAGCGCAGGACGGCCAAGTCGGGTGGGAGGCCGCCCGTAGAGCGTCTTGACGGTTCCGGGCAGCCGACGGGGATCCATTCCCCGAGCCAGTTCCTCCCGGCTCCGGGGGTGCGCTCTCCACTACCCAGAATTGCCGATTCCGGTTACCAGCGTGCTGATCCTTGGCCCTGAATCTGGTGGAGACTACGAGGTGATCGGCTTCTACCGGACTACGAAATCGCAATCGAGAATATCCGGGTTACCGCGTACGAAGTTCTCGTTGAGCGTACATTTGCGTAAAACGAGAATATACCTACGACTTTGGGCAAACCCGAAATGACACCAGTGGACGAAGTCAGGGTGAGGCCGTCGGGCAACACATCGAAATCGGTAGGGCGACCCAAAATCCAGATTCCCGGGTGATAGGGGTCGAGCGACCACTTGTACGGGGGTTTGCCTCCATCGGCCTCCAGTGTGGCCGTATACGGCGCTCCTATCGTGCCAGCTGGCAACGATGACTCGGTGATGTTGTCACAGAGAACAATATTCGGAAGCCCTTCGGTTTCCAGCGCGTGCTTCGTCCGAGGTTCGAAAATGCTTAAACCATTTTGTAAAGCCAACCGTCTCGGTGCAGCGATGAAATGGAGGGCCTCCGATGGAGTGGGCACGCCGTTGAATACCGCAACTGACACGTCGCATCCCCGTCGTGTGATCGGAATTCGAGCAAGGTTGACCACGACGCGCGCATCGGCTTCCTCGGTCTGCCGCATTATTCTTCCGTTGGCGATTCCCGACTTCGTGCTCAAGCTGACCTGAGTGAGCAAGAAGATAATAAGCATTGCAACGCCGAGGGTCCGGAGCCATCCATGCCAATCGACTGGTCTTTGCAACTGGTGCAACTTCGGCGCGTGAGTCCAAGCGTAGGTGACGATACCGACAAGCAGTATGACGTTGGGCATCGTATAGCGGTTGTATTTGAGGGCTACCGGGAGTCCCTCCCCCACGCGGGACACAGCGAACATGAGATCTACTAGAACAGCGAAAGCAATGAGGAGGACTGGCAGCGGACTCGTGTGGTCCTGCCGGTGTCGAGCCCGAATCGACTGCACGAGGACAGTACCTGCGGCAACGACGATGGCAACGCCGAGCAGCTCGAGTACTCCGAAGTATGACGGGGGGGTATTCCAATTGAGCGACGACGTGGGAAACACGCTCGTCACAAGCAAGAGAAAGAAGCGAACAAGTTGGTCTGGATGTCGCAGGCCAAAGCTCAGAGAACAAGGGTTACCACTAGGAGCCGTGCAGCCATCCAAAACAGCGCTGTAGCCGGGCAAATAGACGGCAGCCGTGATTGCAGCCGCCCCGACCCAGATCGCCGACTCATAATACGTCCGACGCAACCAAGGCTTGGTCCAGAAGAGGCAGATCAGACCCACTGGCCACAGAGTGAATCCTAAGACCTCTGACAACGAACCTGCGACCGCTGCCACAATCCCGAGACTGAACAGGAGGTTCCGATGACATTGTGGGATTAGAAGGAGGTACATCATGGCTATGAAGAAGAACACGGCCAAGTACCAGGAGAGTTGGAAGCTCCAGAGCGCGTTCTGTTCGTCCACCAGACTGAACCACACAATGCCGAGCACGAAGACAGCCAGAAACGAAAGTCTTCCTCCCACGTACGATCGAAAAAGGCTGAGGAAAACGAAGTAGGTGGCCACGAAGATGACCGCACTGAACAGGATAATGGATTGCTCGTTCAGATGATCGATGAAGCCGAAAGCCACGAAGACGAGGCGGCCAACAAGAAGTCGGGTGCCCGTGTACTGCCGCCACAACGCCCTGATGGTTAGATGTCCGTGAAGGGCTGCATCTACATTTGGGATCATATTCCAGTCATCAGACCAAGGCGTATTGACTGAATAATGAAAGACATAAAGTAGGTAGAGCAACGCCGGAACACCTGCCGCGATGCCGAGCTTCAGATTCCGACGCACGTTAGATGAATTAAGGTGGACTTGGATCTGACTGGCTCACGTCTTGGATGGCTACCGACATCTCTCACCGCCTGAGAGTCAAGAGTGTAGAAAACGATAGGACGTATCGCTGAGAAGCACAGAGCGGTGGCGTTCGGGGAGAACCCCCGCATCAGGGGTCGGCAGCGAGGTCCATTCGAGCGATAAGTGCGTCAAGGACTGCTTGTACTTTTCGCAATATCAGAGTCGTAGTCGGCCATGAGGCCCACGTTAGAAATCCGTTGGAAGGACAAGTCCAGACAACCCCGTATGCATGCCAATCACCAGAGTCTTGTCGGTGCCCGAGAACCCGACCCGCACCTTCCGTACCAAGGGGCACTGGCGACCTGAATCCCTGGTAACCGGGGCGACGGGGGCCAAGCCCGTAGGCCGCCACCCCCCTAGCCGCCGAGGGCCGGGGACCCGACACGGCACCGGGGTTGCGACGTCTCGGGCACGACCGTCCGTCCCGGCGGTGGACTCGGCGAACCGACCTGCAAGTGCTCATACCAACACTCACTGGCGGCTTGAATCCTGGTAAGCGGGGTGTCGGAGAGGGTGTGTCGGAGAGGGTGTGTGTCGGAGAGGGGACTTGAACCCCTACGCCCTTTCGGGCACTAGCCCCTCAAGCTAGCGCGTCTGCCTATTCCGCCACTCCGACTGGCTGCGCCGTTTCCAGCGCATCGAGCACTCTAGCGCGACCCTCTTCGCCGTCCGACGGCCCTACCCGGTGCTCGTGGTGCTGCGCTTCTTGTCCACAGACCGCACGGCCCACTGCCGCACGTTCCACAGCGGTCCTAGTCCGCCCGGGTCGTCACCCACGCCGGCCAGCGCCGCCGACCACACCAGCATGGTCGGCTCGGCGAACAGCGGCAGTGTCGGCATGGCGGTCCACAGGTCCTGGTCGATCTGCTGGTAGATCTGATGTGCCCGCGGTGGTGCAAGCTCCTGCGCGGCCTGCGTGAAGAGGGCGTCGATCTTCGGATCATCGAAGCCGGACCAGTCCTCGGATTGCGCTCCCCCGATGATGGCGGGGGAGCTCGAGAACACGGTCCCGAGCGCGCTCGGATACGCGGTGGCATCGACGGGGACGAGCGCCAGGTCGAACGCGCCGGTGGGGAGGGTCGTCGCGTACAGCTGCGACGCCGGCACCGGCGTGGCCACGATGTCGAAGCCCGCCGCCACGAGCTGGGCGGCCACGATGGGGCCCACCGCCGCCGACCAGGGGTCGTCCTCGGCCCACGCCAGGTCCAGGCTCACGGGCTTTCCGTGGACGGTCCAGCCCCCCCGGCCGTCGAGGGCGAAGCCGCTCTGGTCGAGCAGGCGGGCCGAGGTGGCGAGGTCGGCCTCGGCGTACCCCGCCGCGTCGTCGGCGTACCCCGACACCCCGTTGGGGACGAGGTGATCGTTGTCCTCCCACACCGAATGGTCCTCGGGCTGACCCACGGTCTCGACGACGCCGGCGCGGTCGACAGCATGGGCGATCCCCTGGCGGACGGCGGCCGAGTTGAGCGGGGCGTGGCGCACGTTGAACTCCAGTTGGAGCATGCGCGTGCCCAGTGCGGACTGGGTCTGCAACGACGCCGACGACGACGCCTGCGCCATGAACGACTGGTCGAAACCACCCGGGTAGGCGACCGCCGCCGCGCCGTACCCCAGCGCGGTCCCGAGCGCAGTGTCACCGGTGCCGGCGCGCACCACGATGCGGTCGAGGGTGGGCGGACTCCCCCACCACCGCGGGTTTCGCCCGAGGACGAGCTCTGACCCCGGCTGCCACGACTGCACCTCGAAGGGCCCGCCCGACACGAAGACCGCGGGCGAGAAGTAGTCGAACCCGTGGTTCCACCCCACCTGCTCGGCGATGTGCGCCGGCAGGAGGTCGTCGAACAGTGACGCCCAGTCGGCGAACGGGGTGTGGAACACGACGGTCACGGTGCGCCCGCCGTTCGAGCTCGTGAGGGACTCGATGTCCCGGTACCCGAGGGTGGACGCGACGGAGTCCGGCGTCCCGTCGACGTCGATCGCTCCCCCTCGCTGGGATTGCCAGGCATAGGCGAAGTCCGCCGCGCTGATCGGGACCCCGTCGGACCACACGGCTCGCGGGTCGATCTTGTAGACGACGGTCTGGGGGGAGAGGCTCACGACCTCGGCACTGTCGACCACGTTGGTGTCGAGCTGGGGGGTGAGCCCGGGCCCGACCCGGAACACCTGGGCCCACACCGCGCTCGCCACCATGCGTCCGTCGGGGGTGTCGCCGGCCACGGTGTGGTCGTTGAGCGTCGTCGGGACCTGGTCGAGGTCCACGGTGACCGTCCCGCCCCGCACTGCGACCAGAGGGGCGGCGGCGCGGGCCCCCGCGTGGCGCGCGCCGGCGACATCGGGAGTCGGGGTCCCGCAGGCCGCCGCCACCACGCCCAGCACGACGACGGCCGACAGGCCGGAGAGAAGATGCGGGCGCACCGCGGCGGGCCACCACCGAAGACCGGTCACCGGCACCGGGGGGCGTCGCTCACCACCGGCGCGGCCGGGGGTCACTGCAGGCGCAGGGCCAAGGTCACGGTGGTGAAGGTGAAGATGATCGCCACGGTGATCGTGATGCGGTCGAGGTTCTTCTCGACCATGGTGGAGCCGGCCGCGGCCTGCCCGACCGAGCCACCGAACATGTCCGACAACCCTCCACCTTTGCCTGAGTGCATGAGGATCAGGAAGATGAGCGACAGCGTCACCATCAGGTGCAATACCACGATCGCGATGGTCAGCACGGCGTCCTCCTCGGGCGGCTGGGACCGGCCAACGCTACCAAAGGCCGCGACGGGCCGATGGGCGGGCGCTCAGCGGTGCGTGGGGGCGATGGCGCCCACCGCGGTCACGATGGCGGCGAAGGTGGCCGCGTCGAGGCTGGCCCCACCCACCAGGGCGCCGTCGATGTCGGGCTGGCCGACCAGGTCGGCGGCGTTCTCCGGACGCACCGACCCCCCGTACTGGATGCGGATGGCCGCGGCGGCCTCGGTCCCGGCGAGCTCGTCCACCACGGCGCGGATGTGGGCACACGCCGACTGGGCGTCGTCGACCGTGGCCGTGCGGCCGGTCCCGATGGCCCAGATGGGCTCGTAGGCCACGACGAGCCCGCCCACCTGCTCGGCGGGGAGGCCCTTCAACGCGGCCGTCGTCTGCGCCGTCAGGCGGGCCTCGGTCTCCCCGTCCTCGCGCTCCTCCTCGGTCTCCCCCACACAGACGATGGGGGTCATGGCGTGGCGCAGGACGGCCCGGAGCGTGGCCGCCACCACCTCGTCGGTCTGGGCGAAGAACTGGCGGCGCTCGGAGTGGCCCACGATGACGAACGACACGCCCAGGCGCGCCAGCATGGGGGGCGCCACCTCGCCGGTGTAGGCGCCCTGGTCCTCGTGGTAGCAGTGCTGGGCCCCGAGCGCCACGGGGATGCCCCGGTCCTCGATCACGGTCTGCACCGAGCGCAGGCTCGTGAAGGCGGGGTGCACCGACACGTCGACCGAGGCCACGTCCGAGGCCCCCAGCCGCAGGCCCAGGTCCTGCACCGTCCGGATCGACTGCAGGTGATCGTGGTGCATCTTCCAGTTGCCGCTCAGCAGCGGCCGGCGCGCCGTGCCGCCCGGGCCCGAGGTCTTGGCCATCTCAGGCTCGCGCCCGCGGGGCGTTGGAGGCGTGGCGCAGCGCGGCCAGGCCGGGAAGGTCCTCGTGCTCGATCAGCTCGAGCGACGCCCCTCCCCCGGTCGACACGAACCCCACCTGATCGGACAGGCCCAAGTGCTCGAGCGCGGACACCGAATCGCCTCCTCCCACGATGGTGAAACCCCGGCACTGCGCCACCGCCGTCGCCACCGTGCGCGTCCCCGCCGCGAAGCGCTCGTCCTCGAACGCGCCCATGGGCCCGTTCCAGAACACCATCCCGGCCCCGGTGACGGTGTCGGCGAAGGTCCCGGCGCTCTCGGGCCCGATGTCGAGCCCCCGCCAACCCCGGGGGATGTCCACCCCCATGATGCGCACCTGCCCCTGCCCGCCGGGTCCTTCGGCGAGGGTCCCCCCGGGCTCGAGGGCGACGATGTCGGTGGGCAGCACGATGCGCGTCCCGGCGTCGTCGAGCAGCTTGGCGCAGCTGTCGATGCGACCCGCTTCGAGCAACGACGCCCCCACCTGGTGGCCGCGCGCCGCCAGGAAGGTGAAGGCCATGCCGCCCCCCACCACCAACCGGTCCACCCGGTCGAGCAGGGCCCGGAGCACCCCGAGCTTCTCGCCCACCTTGGCCCCGCCCACCACGGCCACGAAGGGCCGGTCGGGGTGCACGAGCAGTCCCCCGAGGGTCCCCACCTCCCGCGCCAGCAGGCGGCCCGCGGCCGAGGGCAGGCGGGTGGGTGGACCCACGATCGACGCGTGGGAGCGGTGCGACGCCCCGAAGGCGTCGTTCACGTACGCGTCGAAGCCGGCCACGAGGCGGTCCACGAAGGCCGGGTCGTTGCCCTCCTCGCCCGGGTCGAAGCGGAGGTTCTCGAGCAGGGCCACGCCGGGGGTGAGCTCGGCCAGGCGGGCCCGCACCGGGGCCACGTCGTAGCGGGGGTCAGGTGTCCCCTTGGGCCGGCCCAGGTGGGTGCAGGCGGTGACGAGGGCGCCCCGGTCCGTGAGCCAGGACAACGTCGGGAGCGCGGCGCGGATGCGGAAGTCGTCCTCGACGACCACCGCCCCGTCGGGACCGTGCCCGAGGGGGACGTTGAAGTCGACGCGGACGAGGACGCGCCGTCCCGCCACGTCGGGGAGGTCCTCCAAGAGGGGGAGGCCCGCGGCCGGGCCGCGGTCGGGTCGCGCCAGATCAGACACGACCAGCACCCCGACTCCCCCGGTCCGCGCTCAGGACGGCGGCGGGCCGGCCGAGCCCAGCAGCGCCACCAAGTCGACCAGGCGGTTGGCGTAGCCCCACTCGTTGTCGTACCAGCCCTGCACCTTGACGAGGGTGGTGGCGTTGTCCACGGCCATGACCATGGTGAGCCCGGCGTCGAAGGTGCACGACGCGGCGCTGCCGACGATGTCGGACGACACGATGGGGTCCTCGGTGTACTCGAGCACCCGGGCCAGCGGTCCGGCCGTGGCCGCCTGCCGGAAGGCGCCGTTGACCTCGTCGACGGTCACGGCGCGGCGGACGAGCGCGGTGAAGTCGGTGATGGAGCCGTCGCCCACCGGGACCCGCAGGGCCGTCCCGTCCAGGCGGCCCTGCATGGACGGCAGCACGAGCCCGGTGGCCCGCGCCGCGCCGGTCGACGCGGGGACGATGTTCTGCGCCGCGGCCCGGGCCCGGCGCAGATCGGCGTGGGGGAGGTCGAGGAGGTTCTGGTCGTTGGTGTAGGCGTGCACCGTGGTCATGAGGCCGCGGCTGACGCCGAAGGCGTCGTCGAGGACCTTCACCATGGGCACGAAGCAGTTGGTCGTGCACGACGCGTTCGAGACCACGACGTGGCGGAGCGGGTCGAAGGTGTCGTCGTTGACGCCCATCACGAAGGTGGCGTCGGCGTCGCTCGACGGGGCGGAGATGACGACGCGCTCGGCGCCCCCTTCGAGGTGGGTGGCCGCCCCGGCGCGCGAGGTGAAGCGGCCCGTCGACTCGACCACGACCTCGGCGCCCAGCTCCTCCCAGGGCAGGGCCTTGGGGTCGCGTTCGGCCAGCACGCGGATGCGTTGGCCCGCCACGACGATGGTGTCGTCCTCGGCCCGCACCTCGGCCCCGAAGCGCCCGTGACTGGTGTCGTAACGCAGGAGATGCGCATTGGTCTTGGCATCGGTGAGGTCGTTGAGCGCCACGACCTCGACGTCGGCACCCTGGGCCCGCGCCGCGCGCAGGAAATTCCTCCCGATGCGCCCGAAGCCGTTGATCCCCACGCGTACGGTCATCAGGTCCTATCCGACCAGACCGGCGAGGGCGGCCGCCAGTCTCGCCGGGTCGTGCGCCCGCCCGTTGGCCTTGGCCAGAGGAGCGCTCACCACCTCCACCCCGAGGTCCCCCAGGATGATCGCGGCCGGGTCGGCCAGCACCACGTCGAACTCCACGCCGTGCGCGGCGAGCGCGGCGACGTGGTCGGCCACGTCGAAGCCGGCTGTCTCCGGTCCCTCGGGCCGCAGGTTGGCCACGTACACGCGGCGCCCGGGCGAGCGCCGGATGGCGTCGGCCAGGGCCGGCACCGCCACCGCGGCGAGGACGCTCGTGAACAGGGACCCCGGGCCCACCACGACCTGATCGGCCCGGGCCAGCTCGGCCAGCGCCACCGGGGACGCGGCGGGGTCGGTGGGCACGAGCGACACCCGGTGGATGTGGCCGGCCGCCATGACCTCGGTCTGGCCCTCGATCTCGCCCGACCGCGGAGTCCGCCTTGAGCACGACGGGCTCGGTCGCGGCCGGCACCACCCGCCCCACCGCCCCCAGGAGCCGGGCCGCCTCGTCGAGGCCCTTCTGGGGGTCCCCGCACGCCCGCATGAGTCCGGCGATGACCAAGTTCCCGAGCGCGTGTCCGACGAGCTCGTCGGCCTCGAAGCGCTGCTCGAACGCGGCCGCGAGGGGCGAGCCCTCCTCGGCCAGGGCCACCAGGCACTTGCGCAGGTCGCCGGGCGGCATGATGTCGAGCTGGCGGCGCAGGCGGCCCGACGACCCGCCGTCGTCGGCCACCGACACCACCGCGGTGAGCTCCCCGGCGTAGCGACGGGCGGCGCGCAGGGTGGCGGCCAGGCCGTGGCCGCCACCGACCGCCACCACCCGGGGGCCCGTGCGGCTCACCGGTCGATGTCCCGGTGGATGACGATGGGCGGGGCCCCCCGGGCCCGCAGGCGGGCGCCGAGTTCCTCGGCCAGGGCGACGGAACGGTGCCGTCCCCCCGTGCAGCCCAGGGCGATGGTCAGGTACGACTTCCCCTCCTCCTCGAAGGCGGGCAGGGTGAGCCCGACGAGGTCGTCGACGCGGTCGAGGAAGGTGCGGGTGGCCTCCTGGCCCAGCACGAAGTCGCGCACCGGGGCGTCGAGGCCCGACAGGGGGCGGAGGTCCTCGACCCAGTGGGGGTTGGGCAGGAACCGGCAGTCGAGGACGAGGTCGGCGTCGAGCGGCAGGCCGTGCTTGTACCCGAAGGACACGACCGACATGCGCATGCCCGGCTCGGAGTCGTCGCCGAAGAGCTCGGTGACGCGCTGGCGCAGCTGGTTGACGTTGAGCTCGGCGGTGTCGACCACGACGTCGGCCCGGGCCCGCACCGGCTCGAGGAGGCGGCGCTCGTCGGTGATGGCCTCGGCCACCTGGCGCTCGGGGATGGGATGGCGCCGCCGGGTGCCCTCGAACCGGCGCACCAGGACGTCCTGGGGGGCGTCGAGGTAGACGAGCTGGACGCGGTGGCCCTGGGCCCGCAGGGCGTCGATGGCGGGCAGGGCCTCTTCCACCCGGGCCCCGCCGCCCCGGCCCAGCACGAGCGCCACCCGGTCCTGGATGGACCCGGGTCGGCCCACCACGGCGGCCACCTCGCTCAGGAGGGAGGGTGGCATGTTGTCGATCACGTACCACCCGGCGTCCTCGAGCGCGGCCGCGGCGGTGGAGCGCCCCGCCCCGGACATGCCGGTGATGACCAGATAGTCGCTCAACTGTCGCCCGTCCTCACGGTCCGGGCCGGTCCGGGGCCTCCTCGGCCCCCGGCGCAGGCCCACTCCCATCCTGGCGGAAGGCCGAGGGCAACGGCGTGACCGGACGGGGATTTCGGGGCCGGGGCGCCAGGGCGTGGAGATGCGCGTGCACGGCGAGGGCCACGGCGTCGGGCAGCCACCCCAGCGCCTGCAGGTCCTCGAGCGAGGCGGCCCGGAGTGCCTTCAGGGTGCCGAATTGGCGCAGCAGGCGGGCCCGGCGGGCAGGGCCGAGACCCGGGACGCCCTCGAGGGCGCTGCGGGTCATGCGCTTGCCCCGCAGCTCGCGGTGGTACGACACGGCGAAGCGATGGGCCTCGTCCCGGACCCGCTGCAAGAGAAACAGTGCCTCGGACCCCCGCGGGATGGGCACCGGGTCGGGCCGGCCCGGGACGAACACCTCCTCGAAGCTCTTGGCCAGGGCGGCCACGGGGATCTCGGCGCTCAGTCCCAGCCGTTCGAGGACCCGGACCCCCACCCCCAGCTGGCCCTTGCCTCCGTCGAGGAGGAGGAGCTGCGGCGGGTAGGCGAAGCGGCGCGCCCGGGTGCTGCCGGCGCCGGCCTCCTCGCCGTGCGTCTCGGCCCGGGCCTCGAGGAGCGCGCCGAGGCGCCGCGTCAGGACCTCCTCCATGGCCGCGTAGTCGTCGTTGCCCGGCACGTCACGGATGCGGAAGCGCCGGTACTCCGACTGCCGGGGCAGGCCGTCCTCGAGCACCACCATCGACCCGACGTAGTCGGTGCCCTGGAGGTGGCTCATGTCGTAGCACTCGATGCGTAGCGGCGCCTGGGCCAGCCCGAGCACCTCGCGCAACGACTCCAGGGCCCGGGCCCGGCTGTCGTGGTCCGAGGCGCGCCGCAGGCGGTGCCGGGCCAGCTCCTCGCCGGCGTTGCGCGTCACGGTGTGCAGGAGCTCGCGCTTGCCGCCGCGCTGGGGCACTCGCAGGGACACCGGGGCGCCGCGCCGGTCGGCGAGGAAGGCCTCGTACACGGCCGGGGTCTCGGGGAGCTCGGGCACGAGGACCTGGCGGGGCACCCCCGGGGCGGCCGGCCCCTGGGTCCCCCACGTCCCGGGTTCCCCGGCCCCCGAGGTCCACCCCGAGCTGTCACCGCCGCGCACCCGGGCCACCTGGCGCGGGGCCGGGGCGAGGGGCTCGGCGTCGCCGTAGAGCTCTTCGAGGATCCGGCCCACGAGCTGGGGCGGGGTGAGCTCCTCCACCTTGTCCACCACGAAGGCGCGCCGGCCCACGATGCGGCCCCGGCGCACGTGGAAGACGCACACCGCCGCCTCGAGGGGGTCCTCGTCGATGCCGACCACGTCGAGGTCCTCGGCCCGGTCGGTCACCACCTGCTGGCGCTCGCACGCCATGCGCAGGGTGTGGAGCCGGTCGCGCAGCCGGGCGGCGCGCTCGAACTCGAGGTCCCGCGCCGCCTGCTCCATCTCGGCCACGAGCCGGCGCTCGACGTCGTCGGTGTCACCGGCGAGAAACGCCATGAGGTCGGCCACCATGGCGTCGTAGCGCTCGTGGTCGACGGCGGCGATGCACGGGCCCGAGCACCGCTCGATGTGGAACAAGCAGACACGGCTTGCCCAGCTTGGTATGGCGGTCGAGCTTGCGGTCCGAGCACGTGCGGACCTGGAAGGTGCGCAGCAGGAGGTCGAGGGTGTCGCGGATGGCCCCCACGTGCGCGTAGGGCCCGAAGTAGCGCACCTCGGGCCGTCGCCGGCCCCGGACCACCGCCGCTCTCGGCCACTCGTCGGCCACGGTCACGGCCAAGGAGGGATACGCACTTGTCGTCGTTGAGCCGGATGTTGAAGCGGGGCCGGTGCCGCTTGATCAAGGCGTACTCGAGGAGGATGGCCTCGACCTCGTTGGCCACCTGGATCCACTCCACGTGGTCGGCCAGGGCCACCATCTGGGCCGTGCCGCGGCGCCAGGGTGTCGGGGTCGGCGAAGTAATTGCTCAGCCGGCTGCGCAGCGACTTGGCCTTGCCCACGTACAGGACCCGCCCCGAGGCGTCGTGGAACTGGTACGAACCCGGGGCGTCGGGGATGGTGCCTGGGGACGGGCGGCTCCGCACACCTCCACTGTGCCGTACGGGCGCGCCCCGCCGTGCACCCATGGGCAGCGCGTCGGCGCGGCCGGCGGGCATAGACTGGGGTCAAGCGCCGGCCTGGTATCCCGGCGTACATAACGCTCCGAGGCCGACAACCCCGCGGATGGGCGACCAGGCTGTCCCCGCCGGCCACCATCGGAGTGCTCCCCGAAGGGGGTTGACCATGTTCCGGTTGCAGCGGGCGCTCCCCGAGCGCTATGTCAACGCGACGCCCGACCAACTCGCGGCGTGGATCGCCGAGGCCAAGGCCGAGCTCGGCCCGCGGGTCCTGATCGTCGGGCACCACTACCAACGCGACGAGGTCATGCGCTTCGCCGACGCCCGGGGTGACTCCTTCGGCCTGTCGCGCACCGCGGCGGAGCGGCGCGACGCCGATTTCATCGTCTTCTGCGGCGTGCACTTCATGGCCGAATCCGCCGACATCCTGACCGCCCCGAACCAACAGGTGATCCTCCCCGACCTCAACGCCGGGTGCTCCATGGCGGACATGGCCGACATCGACGCCGTCGAGGAGGCCTGGGACGCCCTGTCGTCGGTGACCGACGTCGAGCGCGTCGTGCCCGTCACCTACATGAACTCGTCGGCCGCCCTCAAGGCCTTCGTGGGACGGCACAACGGCGCGGTGTGCACGTCGTCGAACGCCCGGGCCGTGCTCACCTGGGCCCTCGACCCCGCCGGGTCCGGCGTGGCCCAGGGCGACAAGGTCCTGTTCTTCCCGGACCAGCACCTGGGCCGCAACACCGGCTACGAGCTCGGCTGGGGGGCGGGCGACATGCGGGTGTGGAACCCGCTGCTCGAGATGGGTGGGCTCGACGACGCCGACGTCAAGAACGCCACCTTGCTGCTGTGGAAGGGCCACTGCTCGGTCCACCAGCGCTTCCAACCCGAGCACGTCGACGCCTTCCGGGCCGAGCACCCCGACGGCCTCGTGTTCATCCACCCCGAGTGCGCGCACGAGGTCGTGGTCATGGCCGACGAGGTGGGGTCGACGGACTTCATCATCCGAGCCGTCGACGAGGCCCCGCCGGGATCGGTGATCGGCGTCGGCACCGAGATCCACCTCGTGAAGCGGCTCGACGACGAGCACCCCGACAAGACCGTGGTGTCGCTCGACCCGCTCGTCTGCCCGTGCTCGACCATGTTCCGCATCGACGCCGCCCACCTGTGCTGGGTGCTCGAACGGCTCTGCGCCGGCGAGGTCGTGAACCGCATCACCGTGGACGAGGACACCGCGCACTGGGCCCGCCAGGCCCTCGAGCGCATGCTCGCCATCACCTGAGGACTTCTCAGCCCGACCCCGGGTGCCCGTCGCCCTGGTCGGGGGCGAAGGGCCACTCCTCGAACGCCGCGCACCGGCCCCCGGAGGCGAAACGCAGCACCCACAGGTCGCGCCACGGCCGGTCGGGGTCGTTGCCGTACTCCACCCCCACCCGGACCACCGCCGTCTCCGCGTCGAGCGCGACGACCTCGCTCGTCATGGTGAAGGCCTCCTCGGCCCCGTCGCGCTCGGCCTCCCAGAACGACGCCAGTTGAGCGAGGCCCACGATCGGGTCGGCCCACGGCGACGGCGAGTACCGCACGTCGGGGGTGAAGAGCTCGGCCAGGCGGTCGGTGCCCTCGGTCCGCCAGGCGTCCTCGTAGCCCTCGAGCCAGCGGGCGACGTGGTCGCGCCGGACGACCGCCATCAGCCCGCCTTGCGCCGTTTGGCAGCCGGGGCGCGGCCGGGCGTCTTCGCTCGCTTCGTCGCCACCGCACCCGCCGACGCGGTGCGTCGTTTCGCCCCGCCCGCCGACGCGCTGCGTGGCTTCGCCGGGGTGGCGACCCGGCGCGACGACGCCGGACCGAGGCGTTCGGGGCGGTGCCCGGCCCGGGCCAACACCGGGGCGAGCACGGCGCCGGTGTAGCTCGCCGCCGTGGCGGCGACGTCTTCGGGCGTGCCCTCGGCGATCACCGTGCCACCGCGTTCGCCGCCCTCGGGCCCGAGGTCCACGATCCAGTCCGCCGTCTTGATCACGTCGAGATTGTGCTCGATCACGATGACGGTGTTGCCCTGGTCCACGAGGCGCGACAACACCTCGAGCAGCTTGCGCACGTCGTCGAAGTGCAGGCCCGTGGTGGGCTCGTCCAGCACGTACAGGGTATGCCCGGTCGACCGGCGCGACAGCTCCGAGGACAGCTTCACGCGTTGGGCCTCTCCCCCCGACAAGGTGGGGGCGGGCTGGCCCAGACGGATGTACCCGAGCCCCACGTCGACCAGGGTCTGGAGGTGCCGGGCGATGGTGGGCTGGTTGGCGAAGAACGCCAACGCCTCCTCGCACGACATGTCGAGGACTTCACCGATGTTCTTGCCCTTGAAGGCGACCTCGAGGGTCTCGCGGTTGTAGCGAGCCCCGGCGCACACCTCGCACGGCACGTACACGTCGGGGAGGAAGTGCATCTCGATCTTGATGGTGCCGTCACCGGCGCAGGCCTCGCACCGCCCGCCCCGCACGTTGAACGAGAACCGGCCCGGCAGGTAGCCGCGCACCTTGGCCTCGTTGGTCAGGGAGAAGAGCTTGCGCACGTGGTCGAACAGGCCGGTGTAGGTGGCGGGGTTGGAGCGGGGCGTGCGCCCGATGGGCGACTGGTCGATGGCGACGACCTTGTCCACGTGCTTCACACCGTCGATGGCCTTGTGCTGGCCGGGCGTGGTCCGGGCCCGGTGCACCTGGCCCAGCATGGACTGCAGCAGGATGTCGTTGACGAGCGTCGACTTGCCCGAGCCCGAGACGCCGGTCACCGCCACCAGGCAGCCCAGCGGAAAGGCCACGTCCACGCCCTGGAGGTTGTGCTCCCGGGCGCCGCGCACCACCAACTGGTCGCCGGACCCCGGGCGCCGCTTCTCGGGGACGGGGATGAACCGCTCCCCCGCCAGGTAGCGGCCCGTCACCGAAGCCTTCGCCTTGAGCAGCCCGGGCACGGCACCGCTGTAGACCACCTCGCCGCCGTGCTCGCCCGCGCCGGGACCGATGTCCACGACGTGGTCGGCCTCGCGGATGGTCTCCTCGTCGTGCTCCACCACGATCACGGTGTTGCCCAGGTCGCGTAGGCGCACCAAGGTGTCGAGGAGGCGGCGGTTGTCGCGCTGATGCAGCCCGATGGAGGGCTCGTCGAGCACGTAGAGCACGCCGACCAGACCGGACCCGATCTGCGACGCCAGGCGGATGCGCTGGGCTTCGCCGCCGGACAAGGTCGACGTGCCGCGCGCCAGCGACAGGTAGTCGAGGCCCACGTCGAGCAGGAAACGCAGTCGGGCCCGGACCTCGCGCAGCACGCGGTCGGCGATGAGATGGTCGCGTTCGGTCAGCTCCAGCGCGTCGACCTCGGCCGAGGCGCGCGTGATCGACAGGCTGCACAGCTCGAAGATGTTGCGCCCCCCGACCGTCACCGCCAGAGACTCGGGCTTGAGGCGGGCCCCCTTGCACGTGGGGCAGGGGACCTCGCGCATGAAGGTCTCGGTCCACTGCCGGACGGCGTCGGAGTCCGAGTCCCGGTGCCGGCGCTTGATCCACGGCACGATCCCCTCGAACTGCGACGTGAAGGAGCGCTGGCGGCCGTAGCGGTTGCGGTAGCGCACGTGCACCTGGCGGGTCCCCGAGCCGTGCAGGAGGATCTTGCGGTCCTTGGCCCGCAGTTTGTCCCACCGGGTGTCGGTCGAGAAGCCGAACTCGGCCGCCACCGCCTCCACGATGCGGTCGAACCACCGGCTGTGTCCCCCCGTCCACGGTGAGATCGCACCGTCGTCCAGCGAGCGCGTGGGGTCGGGCACGACGAGATCGGGGTCGACCTCGAACTGGGTCCCGAGCCCGTCGCATGCCGGGCAGGCGCCGTAGGGCGAGTTGAACGAGAAGTTGCGCGGTGCGGCCTCGCCGAAGGACAGGCCGCAGTGCGTGCAGGCCAGGTGCTCGGAGAACGTGATGAGCTCCTCGGACCCGTCCTCGGCCAGCACGCCGATCTCGGCGACGCCGTCGGTGAGGCGCAGTGCCGTCTCCATCGACTCGGTCAGGCGCTGGCGGATGTCGGCGCGGCGCACCAGGCGGTCGACCACCACCTCGATGGTGTGCTGCTCGTAGCGGGCCAGGTTGAGCGCGGCGCGCTCGGACAGCTCGACCACGTCCCCGTCGACGCGCGCCCGGGCGAAGCCCTGCTTGGCCAGGTCGTCGAGGAAGGCCTCGTACTCACCCTTGCGGCCCCGGACCACCGGGGCGAGCACCTGGAAGCGCGTCCCCTCGGGCAGGTCGAGGATTCGGTCCACGATCTGCTGCGGCGTCTGCCGCGCCACCGGACGGCCGCAGGTGGGGCAGTGGGGCCGGCCCACCCGGGCGTAGAGCAGGCGCAGGTAGTCGTAGATCTCGGTGACGGTTCCCACCGTCGAGCGCGGGTTGCGGCTCGAGGACTTCTGGTCGATGGAGATGGCGGGCGACAGCCCCTCGATGAAGTCGACGTCGGGCTTGTCCATCTGCCCCAGGAATTGCCGGGCGTAGGACGACAGCGACTCCACGTAGCGGCGTTGCCCCTCGGCGTAGATGGTGTCGAAGGCGAGCGACGACTTCCCCGACCCCGACAGCCCGGTGAAGACGATGAGCCGGTCCCGGGGCAGGTCGAGCGAGACGTCTCGCAGGTTGTGCTCCCGGGCCCCGCGCACCACCAACCGATCGGCCATCGCTGGGAGGCTACCGGCGCGACGGGAGGTGGATTCCGGGGCGGGGGCGACCGGGGCGGTCACGCCGTGGGCACGGGCAGGGCCAGCCCGGGCGGCACCGGTGAGCCCGGCGCCCCCGATGACTCCCCCGCCTCGACCAGGGCCAGGCGGAGCTCGGCGATGTCGTCGCGCAACAGCGCCGCCTCCTCGTAGCGCAGCTCCGAGGCGGCCAGGCGCATCTCCTGTTCGAGCCGCACCACCAGCCGTTGCAGCTCGTCGATGGGGAGCGCGCTGAGCTCGGCCATCTCGTCGACGGCCGTGGTGTCGTCCCCGTTCCCGGCCCCCGCCGTCGCGGCCAGGCGCCGGCCGCCCACGCCGTCGGCCCGGGGCCGGCGCGGGGCGCGCACGGGCAGGTGCCCGGGGCGGGTCCGACCGCCGCGACTCCCCCTCCCGCTCCCCGCGCCGGCGCTCGACGGCGCGCCGGCGGGCCGGATGCTGGCCAGGATGTCGGTGACGGCCTTGCGCACGGTGGTGGGGTCGATCCCGTGCTCGAGGTTGTAGGCCTGTTGCAGGGCGCGGCGGCGCTGGGTCTCGGAGATGGCCTCGCGCATGGCGTCGGTGATGGTGTCCGCGTACAGGACCACCAGGCCGTCGACGTTGCGCGCGGCGCGCCCCATGGTCTGGATGAGGGACGACGCCGAGCGCAGGAAGCCCGTCTTGTCGGCGTCGAGGATGGCCACGAGCTGCACCTCGGGCAGGTCGAGGCCCTCGCGCAGGAGGTTGATGCCCACCAGGACGTCATACTCACCGAGCCGCAGGTCGCGCAGGAGCTCGATGCGGGTGATGGTGTCGATGTCCGAGTGCAGGTACCGGACCCGGACCCCGAGCTCGAGGAGGTAGTCGGTGAGGTCTTCGGCCATCTTCTTCGTGAGGGTGGTGACGAGCGACCGCCCGCCCGCCTCCGACGCCTTGGCGATGCGCTCCATCAGGTCGTCGATCTGCCCGGTGGTGGGCTGGATGACGACCTCGGGGTCGACCAGGCCGGTGGGCCTGATCACCTGGTCCACGACCTGGCTCGAGACCCCGATCTCGTAGGTGCCGGGGGTCGCCGACAAGAACACCACCTGGCCCACCCGCTCGGTGAACTCGTCGAAGGTGAGGGGCCGGTTGTCGAGGGCCGAGGGCAGCCGGAAGCCGTGCTCCACGAGGGTCTCCTTGCGGGAGCGGTCTCCTTCGTACTGGCCGTGGATCTGGGGGACGGCCACGTGGCTCTCGTCGACCACGGTGAGGAAGTCGGGAGGGAAGAAGTCGAGCAGCGTGTGGCTGGGCTCGCCCGCGCTGCGCCCGTCGAGGTGGCGGCTGTAGTTCTCGATGCCGTTGCACACCCCGACCTCGGCCAGCATCTCCAGGTCGTGCTCGGTCCGCATCCGCAACCGCTGGGCCTCGAGCAGCTTCCCCGCCGCCTGGAGCTCGGTCAGGCGCTGGCCCAGCTCGGTGTGGATGGACTCGATGGCGCGGCGCATGGTCTCGTCGCCGGCCCCGTAGTGCGTGGCCGAGAACACCACCAGCTCGTCTATGTCGTCGCCGGTGTCACCCGTGAGCGCGTCGAAGCGGCGGATGCGTTCCACCTGGTCTCCGAAGAGCTCGATGCGCACCGCCTGCTGCTCGTAGACGGGATGGAGCTCGACGGTGTCGCCGCGCACCCGGAAATGACCGCGGGTGAGCACGGCGTCGTTGCGGTCGTAGTGCAGCTCTACCAGCTTGCGCAGCAGGTCGCGCTGGTTCACGGTGTCGCCGGGACGGACGGCCATGATCCGCTGGCGGTACTCCTCGGGCGAGCCCAGGCCGTAGATGCACGACACCGAGGCCACGACGATGACGTCGCGCCGCAACAGCAGGCTGGAGGTGGTGGAGTGGCGGAGCCGGTCGATCTCGTCGTTGATCGACGAGTCCTTCTCGATGTAGGTGTCCGAGGTCGGCAGGTACGCCTCGGGTTGGTAGTAGTCGTAGTACGACACGAAGTACTCGACCCGGTTCTTCGGGAAGAGCTCCATGAGCTCGGCCGCCAGCTGGGCGGCCAGCGACTTGTTGGGCTCGATGACCAGGGTGGGCCGCTGCGCCCGCTCGATGGTCCAGGCGATGGTCGCCGTCTTCCCGCTGCCGGTGATGCCGAGGAGGGTCTGGTAGCGATCGCCGCGCTCGATCCCGGCCGTGAGCGACTCGATGGCCTGGGGCTGGTCGCCGGCGGGGCGCAGCGGGGTCACGACCTCGAACGGGGGCACCGTTCGATGGTACCGGGGCGCTGTAACGGCCCGATCAGGGCGCGGGCGGCTCCGCCGGGGCCGACGGGGCCGGGTGGGGCCAGGCCTGCAGCGCCGCCCACACCCGGTCCACCTCGGCCACGAGATGGGCCCGGTCCGAGGAATTGTCGATGACGAGATCGGCGCCCACGCGCCGTTCCTGGCGCGTGGCCTGGGCCGCGACGCGGGCCTCGGCGTCGGCCCGGGAGAATCCCCGCTGCCCCACCAGTCGCTCGACGGCGATGTCGACGGGGCAGTCCACCACGACCACGACCGCCAGCGACAGCACGTCTCGGTGCTCGGGCTTGAGAAGCGGGATGTCGAGGACCACGACGCCGTCGGTGCCTTCGGCCGCAGCGCGACGCTGCGCCATGACCGCGCTGATGGCGGGATGGGTGATGGCGTTGAGCGCCGCCACCGACTCGGCGTCGACGAAGGCCACCGAGGCCAGGGCGGCGCGGTCGATGGTGCGGTCAGGGGCGAGGATGCCCGGGCCGAACCGGTCCACGAGGGGCTGGTAGGCCGGGCCACCGGGCACGACCACGTCGCGCGCGATGCGGTCGGCGTCGATGAGCACCACGCCGCGCTCCACCAGGAGCTCGCCCACCGTCGACTTCCCCGACCCGATGCCTCCGGTCAGCCCCACCGCCAGCACGACGGCTAACGGCCCCGCATCGTCATGCCACCGACGGCGACGGCTCGGTGGGGGCACCGGCGCCGAGCGCCCGTCGCGACGCGCTGCGGCGGTGGACGGCGACGAAGCACGTCGTCATGGCCACGCACAGCCCCACCTGCACGTAGAGGTCGGCGCGAGCCGTCGCCAGGTACTGGCCGTCGGCCGCGGCCGTGGCTGCCGCCAAGGCCACCGCCCCGAGCACGAGGACGACCACGACCCAACGCCAACCGATGCCGAGGAGATAGATGGCGAGGGCGACGGTGACCGACATGAAGACCATGGCGAGCACGAGGCTGGAGAACGCCGGCGCGGCGGCGGTGAGGCGGTGGCCGAAGACGATGCCCAGCACGCGCTTGGGGGCGAGGACAGCCATGGCCATCAACACCGCGCACGGGATGGCCATCACCCCGAGGGTGTGGGCCAGCTGGCGCAAGGCGTGCGACCCGCGCTCGTGGCGCAGCGCGGCCTCGGGCAGGAGGTAGTTGACGAGCACCAGGGCCACGAACACGAGGGCCTTGGACGGGACCGAGATGGCCGCGTAGGCGCCGGAGTGCTCGTGCATCTTGCGCCCGAGCAGGATGACGTCGGTGTTCTGGAGGATGGCCAACAGGAGCAGGCTCCCGAGCGCGGTGAGCACGTCGGCGAGAAGGGCCTTGCCCCCGTGCACCGTCATGGCCACGGCGCCGCCGGTCTCCTCGACCGCCACCTCGGGGCCGACGGGCACCGCCTGGGCCGCGCCGCGCACCACGGCGCGCGTGGCCGTGATGCGGGCGTGGGTGGCGGTGATCAACTCGGCGAAGAGCAGCCCGAGGGCGGCGCCCTCGACACCGAGCTCGGCGGCCATTCCCACCGTGAGAGCACAGCGGGTGACGGCCTCGATGACGAGATTGACCGACAGGTCCTTGTAGTCCCGGCCCACCTGGAGCAGGCCGCGGTCGATGGACACGAGGATCCAGACTCCTCCGGCGGTGAGGATCTCGGTGACGCCGCTCGGCGACGGCAGGGACAGGGCGTGGGCCACGGGGCCCCGGATGAGCCACATGACGAGGGCGAGCACGACGATGCCGACCTCGCCGATGCGGTGCACGCGCGCCACCCAGGGACGCACGCGGTCGCCGAGCCCGCGCGACTGCCACGCCGAGATCCGTCGCACCACCCCCACCAGCAACGCCGTGCCCGGCATGGACACGACCAGGAAGAGGCTGAGGAGGTCGATCAGGGTGCCGTACCCGCGGGTGGTGAGCACGTGGGCCACGAACACCGTGGTGAGGAGGCTGACCACGCCGACGAGCGCAGCCGCGATCGCCAAGGGGACGGCGTGGCGCAGCTCGGAGGGGCCCGAGGCCGGCACCGCGCCCGGTGCGGTCGGGTCGTCGGCGCTGGGCGCGGTGTCAGCAGCCGGGGCCACTACGAGCCCCCGCCGGTGACGACGGCGGCGCGCCGGGGCACGACCGGGGCGTCGCGGCCCGTCCCCCCCTCGGCACGCGGACCGGAGTGCTCTTCGTGGTACTCCTCGTCGACGTTCACCGACCAGATGTCGTGGCCGGCGTCGGCCACGATGTTCTGCACCGTCAGCATGGCCGTGTACATCGAGTGGTCCTGGTTGTTGTACTTGTGCATGCCGTTGCGGCCCACGGGGTGCACGTTGGGCACCTCGGCCGCGAGCCACCGGCGCATGGTGTCCACCGCGGCGCGGTAGCCCTCGTCGTAGACGGGATAGGCCTTGGGCATGCGCACCACGTAGCCCCGCTGGACGTGGGACGGATCGACCAGGCCGATGGCGGACAGCTCGGCCGTGGCCAGCGCCACGAGCGCGTCGTCGTCGCGCTCCCACATGGGATCGCCCTCGAAGACGAAGTACTCCATGCCGAGGCAGGTGGTGCCCTCGCACACCATGAACGGCGACCAGGCGCCGAAGTTCTGGATGCGCCCGACCTTCACCTTGGGGGAATGGATGTAGATCCAGTTGTCGGGGAACCCGCACTCGACGGGCACCACCAGCGCCACGGTCAGGAAGTCCCGGTAGTGCAGCGCGTCGGCGGCGGCGCGGACGTCGGGGGGCGGCGGCGGGTCCAGGGCGCGCACGAGCGCCGAGAACGGCATGGAGCTGATCACGTGGTCGGTCTCGATCCGGGCCCGCCGGCCGTCGTGCTCGAAGACGACGGCCACGGCCCCGCCCGGGCCGCGCTCGACGCTCGTCACCGGGCTCTGGAGCAGG
The DNA here is from genome assembly GCA_963811775.1 of uncultured Acidimicrobiales bacterium. Taxonomy (GTDB): domain Bacteria; phylum Actinomycetota; class Acidimicrobiia; order Acidimicrobiales; family UBA8190; genus Chersky-840. The sequence goes on from CAWESO010000017.1 coordinate 21,729, forward strand.
ACCTCCACCCCGGCTCTCTCCACCAATGCTCGGCACGTCTCCCACATCATCCCGGGACCGAGCTTCGGGTACTGGAACTCCTCGATGAGGCTCGTCACCTGTTTGGCCCGGTTGCGGCGCCGCCCCGAGAGGCGCGACCGCAGCGGCTCCCACACCGCGGTGAACAGGGACATGCCCTTGATGCGCTGGGCCCCGAAGTCAGCCGAGAGCTCCGACGGCGGCACGCCCCACACCTTCTCGTTGTAGGTCTTGAAGAAGTGCTCGTAGAGCCGGCGGCCGTAGTCGGCGACGATGTAGCCCTCGAGGGTGCTCTGGTCCTTCGGGGGGCGGACCCGCACCTTCAGGTACGACAAGGCACAGCGGACGGCCTCGATCAGGCCCAGGTTGCGCAAGGCTCCGAGGGGCTTGATGGGGTAGTCGTAGAACTTGCCCTCGTAGTAGATCCGGCTCATCCGGGGCCGCAACAGGAAGTCGCCGGGGGCCAGGATCTCGTGCCACAGCTCCTCGACGGGCTGGACCTTGGTGAAGAAGCGGTGGCCGCCGATGTCGAATCGCCACCCGTCGCGCTCGACGGTGCGACTGATCCCGCCCACCACGTCGTCGGCCTCGAGCACCACGGCGGCGCGGCCCGCCTTGGACAGCCCGTGCGCTGCGGTCAGGCCGGCGGGCCCGGCGCCGATCACCACCACGGGACGATCGTCCCGCCACGCCGCCGCCGTCTGCGTCACCTCTCCCAAGACTCCCCCGTGCGGCTTTCGGCCCGTTCTCAGGCTACCGGCTGGGACGACCCTGACCCCAGCCAATCCGGCCCTTTCGACCCCGGACGTCCAGGTCACGGCGTCTCACCGCCCGGTCGCCCGGGGACGGGATCAGGGGACGTAGAGGTTGGTGAAGGCGAGGATGGCGTAGACGGCCAGGCCGCCGGCGGCCAGGGCCAGGACGGCGCGTTCGACGCGTGGGCCCGAGGTGACCGTGGCCCCCGCCAGCACGAGCGGGAAGGCCGACAGGGCGTACCGCTCGAACCCGTCGAGGTTGGCCGCGGTGAGCGCCACGATCAGCACCGCCGCGGCCAGGGCCCCGTAGGCGACGGGCCACCGGCGCAGCGTCACCACGAGCAGGCCCAGGGCCAGGACGGCCCAGGGCAGGTGCAGCGCAGAGCCGAGGTGGCGCCCGTGCACGAGGTACGACGCGTCGCGCCCGAAGGTGACGAGCGGGTCGGTGACGCCACCTCGCAGGGTCCCCTGTTGCTGGACCCGCAGCGGCGCCGAGCGCGTCGCCGTAGCGCCACCCCACCCAGCCGAGGAAAGCGGTGAAGCCCACCACCGGCCCGAGCACCGCCGCGCCGCGGGCCACGAGCCGGCCCCGGGTCGAGGCGCGCCGGGCGAGGCCGGCCTCGATCACGGCGGGCACCACGAGCAGGAGGCCGACGGGTCGGGTGGCGCCGGCGGCGAGGCCGACGACCGCCGCCCACCACCACGCCCGGGCGCGCAGCGCCACCATGGCCCCGATGCTCAGGGCCAGGAGGGTCCCTTCGGCATATCCCATCACCTGGGTGAAGGCGGCGGGCGCGAGGCACAGCAACCATGCGGCGCGGCGGGCCAGTGCGTCGTCACCCGTCTCGCGCCGCGCCAACACGGCGAGCAGCGCCACCGCCACCAGCGACGAGAGGTTCGCCACCACCACCAGCGCGGTGCCGAAGCCGATGCCGGGCACAGACCCGAGCACGCGGGTGAGCAACGGCACGAGCGGGAAGAAGCGCAGCGACAGGTGGCCCGCCCCGGCGTACCCGACGCGGGCGATGGTCTCGTACCACCCCGCGTCCCACCCGAGCAGCCCTTCGTGGACACGCGTCGCCACCGCGACGCTCGGCTTGGCCTCGGTCACGAATTCGTGGGAGGCAAGCAGGGCGCCGGCCACGACGAGTCGCGCCGTGACCCAGGGCAGCGCGGCCGTGCGCAACCCCCAGGCCGTGTCCCCCGGAGAGGACAGGGCGCGCCGGGCCCAGAAGACGACACGTGAGGGCGCCGGGTCCCCGGTGGCCGCGGGCGGCTTCGGAGACGGCGCCGACGACACCGGCGCCTCGACGGCGGGCCCGGTGCCGGGCCCCCCGTCCAGTGTCGTGACCGCGGCGGGCCCGGCGAGGGGCTGCCGTCGAGGCGAGGCGCGGATGACGTCATGGTAACGACGGGGTCCGGGACCACCCGGGGAGCCACGGCGGACCCTGTGGCCACGGCCCGGCGGCGTCTCCCGACCCTGTGACCCGCCGCCCGACGTGCCCGGTCGGACGGCGGCCTGCCGTCTACCATGGCCCGCCAATGGCGCCCAGGGGGCTGCGCGTCCAACCACGGGCGAGGGGGAGCTATGGCTGATGCCGCGGACCGATACGACCGCCGGGCGTTTCTGGCCCGCGGGGGGAAGACCGCCGCCGCCATGGGATTGGCCGGGGTGGGCCTTCCCTCCCTGCTGGCGGCGTGCGGGAGCGGGACCCCGCCCCCCCATGCGTCGTCGTCGACGCCGGGGATCGGCGTCGGGACGCCGAAGCGGGGCGGGACCGTCACCATCGGCCTCAACTCGGAGATCGACGGGTTCCTGCCCTCGGCGAGCCATTTCGACAACTCCGGGCTGACGTATGCCAACACCATCTTCGACACGCTGACGGTGGTGGGGGCCGACGGGTCGGCCAAGCCCTACCTGGCCCGGTCCGTGGTGCCCAACCCCGACATGACGGTATGGACCATCAACCTGCGGCCCGGGATCTCGTTCCACGACGGCTCGCCGTTGAACGGTGACGTCCTGCTCGCCAACATCCAGGCGCTGCAGAGCTCCGCCCTCACCGGCCAGGCCCTGCGCGGCGTGGTGCAGAGCGTGGCCAAGACCGGCGACCTCTCGGTGGCGGTGACGTGCGCCGAGCCCATCGTGGCGTTCCCCCACTACCTCTCCACCCAGGTCGGCTACGTCATCGCCATGGCCCAGCTCGAGGCCCAGAACTCGACCAAGCCCATCGGCACGGGGCCGTTCTCCTTTGTGGAGTGGGTGCCCAACGACCACCTGACGGTGAAGCGCAACCCGAACTACTGGCGTTCGGGCCTCCCGTACCTCGACGGCGTCACCTACAAGCCGATCGCCGAGGACCAGTCCCGGGAGAACTCGTTGCGGTCGGGGACGATCGACATGATGGTGACGCGCGACCCCGACGCCATCCGCGACCTGCGCGACAACACCGGTTATCAGCTCGTGCTGAACCCGTCGGTCGGCCAGGGCGACATGGACTTCGTCATCCTCAACACCACCGTCGACCCCACCAACGACCTCATGGTGCGCCAGGCGCTCGCCTACGCCACCGACGTCGACGAGCTCTCCAAGCTGTTCGGCGCCGGCATCGCCAAGCCCAATCTCAGCCTCTTCCCCCCGGGGTCGCCGTACCGCGCCGCCGACAACGGCTACCCCACCTACGACCTGGCCAAGGCCAAGGCGCTCGTGGCCCAGGCCGCGCCCAACCACGGCGGCAAGATCCAGCTCTCGCTGGCCACCATCACCGACCCCCGGCTCCTCAACGAGATCCAGGCCATCGCCAGCATGTGGGGCCAGGCCGGCATCCAGGTCACGGTGAGCCAGGTCGAGCAGGTCACCTTCATCGACAACCTGGTGACGGGGAAATTCCAGGCCTACACCGACGAGATGTTCGGGGCGTCGGACCCCGACCTCAACTACGTGTGGCTGAGCCCGACCACGGCCAACCCCCCGATCGCGCTCAACTTCGCCCGCAACAAGGACGATGCGTTGGAGGCGGACCTCCAGAAAGGCCGCACCATGTCCGACACCGCGGCCCGGGTCCAGGCCTACCAGGACGTGGACAGGCGGCTTTCCGCCGACCTCCCGTACCTGTGGTCGTCACTGGCGACGTGGTCCGCCCTGGGGAGCAATTCGGTGCAGAACTTCAACAACCTCACACTCCCCGACGGGTCCAAGGCCCTCGGGTTCGCCAACGGGGTCCTCGACCCCACCCCGATCTGGCGCAAGGCCTGAGCGCCCCGTTTCGCCATGCTCCGGTTCGTCGCCAACCGCCTGGTCCAGCTGGTGGTCATCTGCTTCCTCATCTCGGTGGCGGCCTTCCTTCTCGTCCACCTGCTCCCCGGCGACCCCACCCTGGCCATCCTGGGGCCCAACGACACCCCGGCGGCGAGAAAGGTGCTGGACGCCCAGCTGGGGCTGAACAAGGACCTCCTCTCGCAGTACGTCACCTGGATCACCAACATCTTCCACGGCAACCTGGGTTCGTCGTTCCTGACCAAGCAGACGGTGACCAACGCCTTGAGCGTGGCGGTGCCCATCGACTTGGAGCTCGTGGTCGTGTCCCAGGTCCTGGCCCTGCTCTTCGCCATCCCCATGGCGCTGTTCGCGGCGCTGCGCCCCAACGGCGTCTTCGACAAGGTGGCCACCACCTCGACCTTCGGCATGCTGTCGCTGCCCACCTTCGTGGCGGGGCCGCTCCTCGTGCTCGTGTTCGCCGTCACCCTCAAGTGGGTCCCGGCTACCGGCTTCAACCGGCTGTCGCAAGGGCTCGGGCCCAACCTCAAATCGGTCATCCTGCCGTCGGTGGCGCTCGCCATCGGGTCCATCACCGTCTACTACCGACTGCTGCGCGCCGATCTCATCGCCACGCTGCAAGAGGACTACGTGACGATGGCGCGGTCCAAGGGGTTGTCGACGCGCTGACATCCTGCTCCGCCACGTCATGCGGCCCTCGTCGTTCTCGTTGCTGGCCGGCGCGGGCATCAGCATCGGCACGCTGTTCACCGGCGCCTTCGTAGTCGAGGTCCTGTTCCAGCTGCCCGGCATCGGCTACCAGCTCGTCCAGGCCATCTACTCGCGCGACTACCTGGTGGTCCAGGGCATGGCCCTGGTCGCTGCCGTAGCGTTCGTGGTGGTGAACTTCGCGGTGGACTTCCTCCTCACCGTCCTCGACCCCCGGGTACGCCGTGCCTGAGCTCCCGTCTCAGGCCGCGCTGCAGTCCGACGCCATCAGCCCCGCGCAGACGGTCCCCGGCGTCGGCGTCCAGGCGCTGTCCACCCGGCTACCCGCCAGCGGCATCCTTTCCAAGGCCGGGGGCCTCGGGATCACCTTCTGGATCTGCACGGGGTGGGTCGTGCTCATGATCCTGCTCGCGGTGCTGGCCTCGGTCCTGCCCCTCAAGGCCCCCAACTTCCAGGACTACTCCGCCGTGAACATCGGGCCCAGCGCCCGCCACCTCCTCGGCACCGACGACCTGGGCCGCGACCTGCTGTCGCGCGGTCATCTTCGGGTCGCGCGTGTCGCTCGTGATCGGGTTCGCCCCCATCCTCATCGGCCTGGTGGTGGGGGGCTCGCTCGGGCTGCTGGCCGGCTATCGCAGCGGCGCGGCCGACACCGTGTTGAACGCGGTGTCGTTCGTGCTCCTGGCCTTCCCCGCCCTCCTCGCCATCATGGTCATCGAGACGTTCTGGAAGCCGGTGACGCTGTTCAAGCTCACGGTGATATTCGCCTTCGTATCGGCCCCCTTGCTCTTCCGGGTCATGCGGGCCACGACCCTGTCCTTCGCCAGCCGGGAATTCGTGGTGGCGGCGCGGGCCATCGGCGCCAAGACGTCGCGCATCTTGCTGCGCGAGCTGCTGCCCAACGTGGTCCCCGCCGCGGTGTCGTTCGCCCTCATCGGCGTGGCCATCGCCATCGTGCTCGAGGGCTCGCTGGCCTTCTTGGGGTTGTCGATCGGGCTCCCCACGTCCTCGCTCGGCAACATCATCCAGGACGGGGTGAACAGCAACAACCTGCAGATCAACCCGTACATCGCCCTGTGGCCGTCGCTCTACATCTTCTTACTGCTCACGGCCCTTAACCTCATGGCCGACAGACTGCGGTCCTACTTCGATCTGCGCGAGGTGAACCTGTGAGCCCGTGGGGGCGACGCCAGCACCTGAGCTTCCCCGACGTGGGGTCGATCGAGGGCCCGCTCCTCGAGGTCATCGACCTGCACACGTCGTTCCGCACGGGGCGAGGGCTCGTCCGTGCCGTCGACGGGGTGTCGCTCACCTTGGGCCGGGGCCGCACGCTCGGCGTGGTGGGCGAATCGGGCTCGGGCAAGACCGTGCTCAGCCGATCGATCATGGGTCTGCTCCCGGGGGGCAACGTGGAGCGCTCGGGCACGGTGCGCTTCTCCGGCCACGACCTCACCGCCATGTCCCTCGACCAGCTGCGCGAAGTGTGGGGCATGCAGATCGCCCTCGTCTTCCAGGACCCCATGACCGCGCTCAACCCCGTCGTGCGCGTCGGGCGCCAGATCACCGAGTCGCTGCGCCTGCGGGTCGGCCTCGACCGCGCCGCCGCGCAGGAGACGGCCCTGGCGCTGCTCAAGTCGGTGGGCATCCCCTCGCCCGAGCAGCGCCTGCGCAATTACCCGCATGAGCTCTCGGGCGGCATGCGCCAACGCGTCATGATCGCCATCGCGCTGGCGTGCGGCCCCAAGCTCCTCCTCGCCGACGAGCCCACCACCGGCCTCGACGTCACCGTGCAAGCCCAGATCCTCGACCTCCTCGCCGCCCAGCAGGGCGAGCGCCACATGGGGATGATCCTCGTCACCCACGACCTCGGCGTGGTGGCCAACCGCACCGACGAGATCGTGGTCATGTACGCCGGTCGCGTCGTCGAACAGGCACCCACGGCCGAGCTCTTCGCCCGCACCCGCATGCCCTACACCGAAGCGCTGTTGCGCTCGATCCCCCGGCTGACCGACGAGTCCCACACCCGGCTGCGCGCCATCCCGGGCCGCCCCCCGGACCTGGCCACGACGATGCAGGGGTGCCGGTTCGCGCCGCGCTGCCCGTACGTCCAGGAGCACTGCCGCAAAGAGGAGCCGCCCCTGCGCACCGCGGGCCAGGGACACCTGTTCCGGTGCTGGTACCCGGTCGGCTCGCCCGAAGGCGACGCCGCGTTGGCCCACAACGTGGCGATCCGTGTCCCCGCCGCCCTCGCCTTCACCGGCACCCGCGTCCGCGACGCCGCGCTGGCCGGCCCCAACGGCACCCGGGTTCCCTGATGGCCGGCAGCGGGACCGCCCATCTGCGCGGGGGGGACATGCTTCTGCGGGCCGAGCACCTGGTGGTCGAGTTCGGCTCGGGGCACGGTCGAGTGCGGGCGGTGTCCGACGTGAGCTTCGATCTTGCCGCGGGCGAGACGCTCGGTCTCGTGGGCGAGTCCGGGTGCGGCAAGTCGACGACCGGACGCGCCGTCGCCCTGATCCACAATCCCGACTCCGGCTCGGTCAAGTTCGGCGGGACCGAGCTCACGAACCTCTCGAGCCGGCAGCTGCGGCGGGCGCGCACCAAGATCCAGATGGTGTTCCAGGACCCCATCTCCTCGCTCAACCCGCGTCGCCGTGTCCTCGACGCCGTGATCGAACCGCTGTCGGTGTGGGGCGTGGGCACCAGAGACGAGCGCCGGGCCAAGGCGCGCGCCACGCTCGACGCCGTCGGGATCGACCCCGATGACGCCGGCGGCCGTCGGCCGATCGAGATGTCGGGGGGCCAGTGCCAGCGGGTGAGCATCGCACGGGCCCTCATGCTCGACCCCACCGTGCTCGTGTGCGACGAGCCCGTCTCCGCTCTCGACGTGTCCGTGCAGGCGCAGATCCTCAACCTCCTCGACGACTTGAAGCGCGATCGCGGCCTCACCATGGTGTTCATCGCGCACGACCTGGCCGTCGTGAAGAACGTGAGCGATCGCGTGGCGGTGATGTACCTCGGCAAGCTGTGCGAGGTGGCGCGCCCCGATGACCTCTACCACCGCCCCGAGCACCCCTACACCGAGGCCCTGCTGACCTCGATCCCCGAGCCCGACCCCGGGGCGGCGCGCAACGGCCAGGCGCCGCTGGCCGGTGACCTCCCGTCGCCCATCAACCCGCCCTCGGGGTGCCGGTTCCGTACCCGCTGCCCCTTCGCCCAGCAGAAGTGCGCGGACGAGGAGCCGCAGATGCGCGCCATCGGGCCCGATCATTTCGTGGCGTGCCACTTCCCGCTCGGCACCCACCCCACCACGGCGTTCGCCACGAGTGTCGCCGCGCCACCGCCCCCGCCCCCGTCGCCCGCGAGCCCCGAGACCGACGGCCCGCCGTCGTGGTCGGTGTCGGCTCCCGACCCGGTGCCCGGGACGTCGCCACCCGCGCCTCAGGCCCCGCCGTTCCCGGCGCCGAGCGCGCCGCCACCGGCCGAGCGTTCGCCGCTGTGGGTCGATCCCAAGACCTGAGCTGACGGGCCGGCCGCCCCGGGGGGCGCCGAGCGGGTTCAGCCCTCAGGTGTCGGCGCCGGCTCGGGATCCTCGGGCGCGGCCGTCGGCGCGTCCAGCGCCGCGTCAGGGGGCGCCGCGTCGGCAGTCGCCGCTCCAGCTGGCGCCGCGTCGGCAGTCGCCGCGTCAGGGGGCGCCTGCTCGGGAGGCGTGCCGTGCTCGGCCGCGTACGCGGCCCACGCCGCCTGAGCCTCGGTCTCGGGCGTGAACTCGGTCCCGCCGTAGTCATAGCCGATGTAGTTGCCCTGCTCGTCGTAGGCGTGCTCGCCGAAGGCTTCGCGGTACTCCTCGGACACCTCGCCACCCTCGGCCGCCTGCTTGATCGAGAGGCTGATGCGCCGGCGTTGCAGGTCGATGTCGATGATCTTGACCCACAGCTCCTCGCCCGGGGTCACGACCTGCTCGGGGAGGTCCACGTGGTGCCCGGCCATCTCCGAGATGTGCACCAGGCCCTCGATGCCGTCGCCCACCTGCACGAACGAGCCGAAGGGCACGAGCTTGGTGATGCGCCCGTACACGAGCTCGCCCACCTGGTGGGTGTTGGCGAACTCCTGCCACGGGTCGGTCTGGGTGGCCTTGAGCGACAGCGAGATCCGCTCCTTGTCGAGGTCGACGTCGAGCACTTCGACCTCGACCTCGTCACCCACCGACACCACCGAGGAGGGGTGGTCGACGTGCTTCCACGACAATTCCGACACGTGGATCAGGCCGTCCATACCGCCGAGGTCGACGAAGGCACCGAAGTTCACCACCGACGACACCACGCCCCGCCGGCGCTCGCCGGGCTTCAGGTTCACCAGGAACTCGCCGCGCTGCTCCTTCTGGGTCTCTTCCAACCAGGCCCGACGCGACAGCACGACGTTGTTGCGGTTGCGGTCGAGCTCGATGATCTTGGCCTCGATGCTGCGCCCGACGTAGGGCTGGAGCTCGCGGACGCGGCGCAACTCCACCAGCGACGCGGGGAGGAACCCCCGCAGCCCGATGTCGACGATGAGCCCACCCTTCACCACTTCGATGACCGGCCCCTTGACGATGCCGTCGGAGTCCTTGATCTTCTCGATGGTGCCCCAGGCCCGCTCGTACTGGGCCCGCTTCTTCGACAGGACCAGTCGACCTTCTTTGTCCTCCTTCTGGAGGACCAGCGCCTCGATCTGGTCACCGAGGCTGACGATCTCCGAGGGGTCGATGTCGTTGCGGATGGACAGCTCACGCGACGGGATGACCCCTTCGGACTTGAAGCCGATGTCGAGAAGGACTTCGTCCTTGTCGATCTTGACCACCTTGCCTTCGACGATGTCGCCGTCGTCGAACTCGACGATGGTGGCGTCGATGGCGTCTTCGAGAGAGGCACCGCCGAGGTCGTCTTCGACGATGGCACGCGGGACGTACTTCCCCGTGTCGTCGAAGGTGCCCATGGGGGCACCGGACAGCAGTGCGATGGCGCCGGGAACTTCCTCGGCTACGGCGGCGGGAGGGGCCGCCGGGTCAGCGACGCCGGAGGAACCGGCTGCTTCGTCGGGCATAAACTTCAGAACTCGCTTTCGGGATCGGGCACCCACCGTGTCGAGAGCACGCCGGGCAGCCGCCGGGGACGGCAACGCACAAGCGTAGCAAAGGGGCACCCTGACCTGCCCTGGCGGCTGGTTGGTGACGGCAACCGCATGCCGGCGCCGACGTCGGGCCCGAGACCCTCAGCCCTTGGCGTCGGCCCACGTGTCGCCCCACGCCGCGGACACCTCCAGCGGCACGGCCAGGCTCACCGCGTCGGCCACGCCTGCCATCACGCCCGCCACCAGGTCGCCGGTGGCGGCCTCCTCGTCGGCGGGCACCTCCACGAGGACCTCGTCGTGCACCTGCAGCACCACCCTCGACGACAGCTGCTTGTCCTCGAGCGCGGCGTCGAGGCGCACCAGGGCCACCTTGAAGAGATCGGCGGCGAGGCCCTGGATGCCGGCGTTCATGGCCTGGCGCTCGGCCGCCATGCGCAGGTTGCGGTTGGGCGAGTGCAGGTCGGGGAGCGGGCGTCTGCGCCCGAACAGGGTCTCGGTGTAGCCCCGCGAGCGCGCCTCGACCACGGTGCGCTCCATGTACGCCCGCACGGCCGGGAACGCCGTGAAGTACGCGTCGAGGATCTGCTGGGCCTCGGCGGGCTCGATGGACAGGCGTTGGGCCAGGCCGTAGGACTCCATGCCGTAGGCGAGGCCGTACGACACCATCTTGGCCCGGCTGCGCTGGGCCGTGGTCACGTCCTCGGGGGCGACGCCGAACACGCTGGCGGCGGTGGTGCGGTGGATGTCGCGTCCCTCGGCGAACGCAGCCACGAGCCCGGGGTCGCCGGAGAGGTGCGCGATGACGCGGAATTCGATCTGGTCGTAGTCGGCCACGAGCAGGCGGCACCCGGGCGCGGGGATGAAGGCCTTGCGCAGCCGCCTCCCCTCCTCGCTGCGCACCGGGATGTTGTGCAGGTTGGGCCGGTCCGACGACAAACGCCCGGTGCGCGCCACGGTCTGGCCGAACGTGGCATGGATGCGGCCGTCGGCAGCGACCTCGGCCAGGAGGGTCTCGCCGTAGGTGGAGCGCAGCTTCTCCACTTCGCGGTAGCTGAGCAGCGCGTCGATGATGTCGTGCTGGCCCCGCAGCTTCTCGAGGGTGGACGCGTCGGTGGAGAAGCCCGTCTTGGTCTTGCGCCCCGGGGTGAGCCCGAGCCGGTCGTAGAGCACGGTCCGCAGCTGCGGCGTCGAGTTCACGTTGAAGTCCTCGCCGGCGAGCTCGTGGATCACGGTCTCGAGACGGGCGCACTCGGCGATGAGCCCGTCGGCGATGCGGCGCAGCTCGGCGGTGTCGACACGCACCCCGGCCACCTCCATGCGCGCCAGGACGCGCACGAGGGGCCGCTCCACCTCGTCGTGCAGGCGCTCGAGCCCGGCCCGCTCGAGGGCGTCTCGCATGGGGGCGAAGAGCAGGCCGAGCGCCACCGCGTTGCGCGCCGCCAGGGTGGACACCTCCACCTCGGCCGGGCCCTCGAGGGCGAGGCGGCCCGCCGAGGTCGCCTCCACCTGGGCGTCGAGGGCCAGGCCCAGCTGCACCTCCACCACGTCCTCGAGCCGGTACCGCCCCGAGGACGGGTCGAGGAGGTAGGCCACCACGGCGGTGTCGAGGGCCAGCGACACGATGTCGATCCCGGTCGGGAGCAGGCTCCGCATGAGCTCCTTGCAGCCGTGGGCCACCAGCGGTGGGCCCGACGGCCCGAGCAGGTCGCCCAAGGCGCCGTGCACGGCGCCGTCGGCCAGCAGCGTCTCGTCGAGCCACAGCGGCGTCGGCGCCGGAGCCTGGGTCGGCGCCTCGGCCGCGACCTCGCGGCCCGGTGGGGCCGACGCGACGGCCATCCCCACCAACGGGCTGCGACCGGCGTCTCGCGCCCACACCGGGGCGAGCGCCACGGGGAGCGTCGACCGGGCCAGGACGCGCAACGCGTCGGCGGCGTCGGCGGGCCCGGCGGGACGCCTCGCCGTCACGGCCTGGAGGTCGACCGTCGGGGGGGCGTGGCTCCCGGCGGCTCGGGGCAGGGCCTCCTCGGCGTCGCCGCCCAGGATGGGGGCGAGGCGCTGCCACGCCGAGCGCAATTCGAGCTCGCCGAACACCGCCTTCACCTCGTCCGCGTCCCACTTCCCGAGGGCCAGGTCGTCGAGGGAGATATCCAGGTCGACATCGCGCACGAGCGGGATGACCTCGGCGTTGCGCCGGACCTGGGCCTCGTGCTCGGCCAGGTTCTGCCGGAGCTTCGGCGTCTGCTCCGCCACGTGGCTGAAGATGGCGTCGAGGTCGCCGTAGGTGCTCACGAGCTTGGCCGCCGTCTTCTCCCCCACGCCGGGCACGCCGGGGAGGTTGTCGGAGCTGTCGCCGCGCAACGCGGCCAGCACGGGGTAGAGGCGCGGCGGCACGCCGTGGCGCTCCTCGATGCCGGCCTCGTCGTAGACGACGGTGTCAGACAGCCCCCGGCGCGTGTACATGACCTTGACGAGGGGGTCCTCCACCAGTTGGAAGGTGTCACGGTCGCCGCTCACCACCACCACGCTGCGCCGGGCGTCTCGGGCCCGGGTGGCGAGGGTGGCGAGGATGTCGTCGGCTTCGAATCCGGGCTTCTCCACCATGACGATGCCCAGCGCCCGCAGGACGTTGCGCACCAAGGCGAACTGGGGCACGAGGAGGTCGGGGGTGTCGGGCCGGTTGCCCTTGTAGTCGTCGACGATGTCGTCGCGAAACGTCGGTTCGGGCCGGTCGAAGGCCACCGCCATGCCGCTGGGGTCGTTGTCGCGCAGCAGCATCACCAGCATGGACGTGAAGCCCAGCACCGCGTTGGTGACCTGGCCCGCCTTGGTGGCCAGGTCGATGGGGAGGGCGAAGAACGCCCGGAAGACGAGGGAATTGCCGTCGAGCAGGTAGAGGTCGCCGCTGCCGGGCTTCGAAGGTGCCACCGTCGGGATCCTACGCGGCGCCACGTCCGGGCGACCCGGCGCCGGCGGGCGAACGCCGGGCGTCGGGTCGTGGTCAGCTCAGGGCGTCAGCACCCCGTCGATGATCTCCTGCGCCACGACCTGCATCCGGGCCCGCCGGTCCATGGCCGTGCGCTGGATGAAGGCGAAGGCCACGTCCTCGGCCATGCCGTGGCTGTCCATGAGGACGGCCTTGGCCCGGTCCACCATCTGCCGGGTCTTGAGCTTGTCCTCGTGGGTCGGCACCGCTTCGGCCAGGCGGGTGTGCTCGTCCTCGATGGCCCGGTACTCCTCGAACCGGGCCGTGGCCACGGCGATGGCCGGCACCAGCTCACCGCGCTGGAAGGGCTTCACCAGATAGGCGGCCACGCCGGCGTCGCGCGCCTCTTCGATCAAATTGCGCTGACTGAACGCGGTCAGGATCAGCACCGCCACGCGGTGGTCGGCCGAGATGCGCCGCGCCGCCTCGATGCCGTCGATGCCCGGCATCTTGATGTCGAGGATGGCGATGTCGGGCTCGTGGCGCGCCACCAGCTCGACGGCTTCGTCACCGCGACCGGTCTCCCCCACGACCGAGTACCCCTCGGCCTCGAGGATCTCCTTCAAGTCGAGCCGGATGATGGCCTCGTCCTCGGCGATCACGACGCGTTTGCCCATGGGGCGCAGTCTCTCTCTTCCGCAGGGGGTGGTGTGTCGGATTACCTGGGCTCGACGACCAGCTTGCCGAGGAGCTCGTCCTGGCGCCGCTCCAGGTCGGCGATCATGGCCAGCAGTGCGGCCCGCCCCCGGTTGGCGGCGTCGGCCGAGCGCTGCGCGTCGGCGTACTCGTGCCCGGCCACCGGCGTCTCCGACACCAGCGAGCGGATGCGGGCGTCGTCGGCGGTGTCGTTGAGCACGGCCAGTTGCTCGTCGAGCACGGCCAATTCCTCACGGACCCGCACGAGGCGTCCGTGGACGTCCCGCAGGGACCGTTCAACCAGCGACCTCCGCATGCAGGGAATTCTACGCACACTTCCCAGGAACCGGAGTCGCCGGGCCGAACACCCGTTCGGCCCGGCGCGCCGGGTGGCCCGCCCACTTCGTGCCCGAGGCGGGACTCGAACCCGCACGTCCTTACGAACAAAGGCTTTTGAGGCCTTCGGGTCTGCCAATTCCCCCACTCGGGCGTGCCACCCGATGTTAGGCCGTCGCGCCGACCCGACGGGTTTGCGCCGCGGCGCCGCGGTGATCCCGGTCGCCCTCGGCGGGCGGGCTCCCCGCGTCTCGGAAGTCCGGGCATGCCAACGAGACGATGGCATCTCGCCGTGCGCCGCCGTCGGCGCGCCGGAGCCCGGCCCCGGCCGTCGCTGACCTGCCGGTAACGTGACCCGGGCCTTCCGATCGTGTAACCCTGGGGCTACCCCGATCGGGCGGCAAGAAAGTAGAGGAGTTCGAGTGCTGGCGTTCACCTTCCCGGGTCAGGGATCTCAGCGACCCGGCATGGGCCGCGCCTGGCTGGAACACCCCTCCTGGGAAGTCGTCGAAGAGGCCTCGGGCGTGGCCGAGCGCGACGTCGGCCGGCTCCTGCTCGATGTGGACCAGGCCGAGCTGACCCAGAGCGCCAACGCCCAGCTCGCCACGTTCGTCCTCAGCCTCGTCGTCCTCGACGCCATCGAGCGCGTCGGCATCGAGCCCACCTTGTGCGCGGGGCACAGCCTCGGCGAGTACACCGCGCTCGGCGGCGAGCGGCGCGCTGGGCTTCGAGGAGGGCGTGCGGCTCGTGGTCGAGCGGGGCGAGGCCATGCACAACGCGGCCGAGGAGCATCCCGGCACCATGGCCGCGGTCATGGGTGCCGATGACGACGCCGTCGACGCCGCGTGCCAGCGCGCCGAGGGCGAGGTGTGGGTGGCGAACTACAACGCGCCCGGCCAGGTCGTCATCGCCGGGACCGCCGAGGCGGTGGCGCGGGCCGGCGCCATCGCCAAGGAGCTCGGGGCCCGCAAGATCATGGCCATCCCGGTGGCGGGCGCCTTCCACACCATGCTCATGGCCCCGGCTCGCTCGTGGCTGCGCAAGTCCCTCGCCTCCACCCCCTTCTCGGTGCCCGAGATCCCCGTGGTCGCCAACGTCGACGGGCGGGCCCACACCACCGCCGAGGAGTGGCCGGGCCTGCTCTCGGCCCAGCTGTGCAGCCCCGTGCGGTGGCGCCAGAGCCTCGAGACCCTGGCCACCATGGGCGCCACCCGGTTCGTCGAGGTCGGACCGGGGGGCGTGCTCACCGGCCTCGCCCGGCGCACCCTCCCCGACACCCTGGCCAGTGCCGTCGCCACCCCCGACGACCTCGACACCTTGGTCAACGCCATCGCCGGCAGCGAGACATGGAACGCCTATGCCGCCGCGCACCAGGGCGAGCACCTCTTCACCTCCGAGCGGGTGGTGATCTCCCCCGCCGCCGGGGTGTTCGAGCCCGTCGCCGGGCTCGCCGCGCCGGGACCGGGTGCGCTCGCCCTCGACGGCACCGACGCCCCAGCTGCCGACGGAGCCCCCGTGGCGGTGGGCGACCTCCTCGGCACGGTGGGCAGCGCCGAGGTCCGCACCCCGTTCGCGGGCATGGTGGTCGGCTTCCTGGCCCACCCGGGCGAGCGCGTCGTCCCCGGCGAGCCCATCGCCTGGCTGCGCGTGCAGGCCGACGGGGCGTGAGCGCCACGGGGGCCGTCATCACCGGCTGGGGCTCGGCGCTCCCCGACGCCATCGTCACCAATGCGGACCTCGAGGCCCGCCTCGACACCACCGACGAATGGATCGTGACGCGCTCGGGCATCCGCGAGCGGCGCATCGGGGGGACGGTCTCGACCCTGGCTATCGAGGCCGGGGCCCAGGCCCTGGCCCGTGCCGCGCTGGCCCCCGAGCAGGTCGACCTGCTCGTGCTGGCCACGTGCACCCCCGACCTGGCCGTGCCGGCCACCTCCGCCGCCGTGCACCACGCGCTCGGTCTCTCCGGCGGCGCCTTCGACGTCAACGCCGCGTGTGCCGGGTTCGTTTACGCGCTGGTGGCGGCCCACGGTGCGATCAGCTCCGGTGCGGCGCGCCGGGTGCTCCTCGTCGGCGCCGACTGCGTGTCGCGCCTCACCGATCCCGACGACCGGAGCACGGCCGTGCTCTTCGCCGATGGGGCGGGGGCCGTGGTGCTCGACGCCAGCGACGAGGACGGGCTGCTGGCGGTGGACATGGGGATCGACGGCAGTGCGCACGACCTCCTCACCTGCGCGCACGGCGGCTACATGGCCATGGAGGGGAAAGAGGTCTTCCGGCGCGCCGTGCGTATCACCGTCGAGTCGGCGTCGAACGCGCTGGAGCGGGCCAAGCTCGTGCCCGACGACATCGCCCTGTTCGTCCCCCACCAGGCCAACCTGCGCATCATCGAGGCGGCCGCGTCGCGCCTGGGGATCCCCATCGAGCGCGTGGCCGTGGTCGTCGACCGCATGGGCAACACCTCGAGCGCCTCGGTCCCCCTGGCCCTGGCGGCCGCGGCCGACGCCGGCCGGCTCCGACCCGGGGACAACGTCCTCATGTCGGGGTTCGGGGCGGGGATGGCCTGGGCCAGCATCCTGGTGCGCTGGGTGACCGACACGTCGGTCTCCCCGGCCGCGCCGCGCCGCCCGACGGCGGGCACGCCATGACCGACACCGGCACGGATTCCGGCACCGGCACCGGCACCGGCACCGAGGCTGACGCGCCGCGGCGGCGGGTGGTGCTCGTCACCGGGGGCTCGCGCGGCATCGGGCTGGGCTGCGCGCGCCGGTTCCAGGCGCTCGGCGACCAGGTGGCCGTCACCTACCGCAACGCCCCGCCGGCCGAGCTGGCCGGAGGCCCGGGCACCGTGGACCTCCTGCCCGTGCCCTGCGACGTGCGTGACCCCGCCCAGGTCGAATCGGCCTTCGCCGTCGTGGAGGCCGCCTTCGGCCCCGTGGAGATCCTGGTGGCCAACGCCGGCGTGACCCAGGACACCCTTCTCCTGCGCATGGGCGAGGAGGCGTGGAACGAGGTCATCGACACCAACCTGAGTGGCGTGTACCGGGTGGTGCGGCGGGGCCTCAAGGCCATGGTGCGGGCGCACCGGGGCCGCATCGTGCTCATGTCGTCGGTGGTCGGCTTCTTCGGGTCGCCCGGGCAGGTGAACTACGGCGCGGCCAAGGCCGGCCTGGTCGGCTTGGCCCGGTCCCTGGCCCGCGAGGTCGGGAGCCGGGGCATCACCGTGAACGTTGTCGCGCCCGGCGTGGTCGACACGGATATGATCGCCAGCCTGGGAGAACAGCGCGTGGAGCAGCTCGTGGCGTTGGTGCCGTTGGGCCGCCGGGCCAGTCCCGCCGATGTTGCGGGGGCGGTGGCGTTTCTCGCCTCCGACGACGCGGCCTACATCACCGGTGCGGTCCTTCCGGTCGACGGTGGTCTGGCCATGGGATTGTGAGCGCGCCGGGACCCAGAGACGTGGCCACCGCCGCGACAGGGTATGGCAGCAGTGGAAGCGACCCAACGAGCCCGGGACACCGGGAGACGACCCGAGCAAGGAGGAGAAGTGCCCGACGCCAGCTTCGACAAGTTCAAGGCGTGCGCGATCGACGTGTTGCAGGTGCCACCGGACAAGGTCGTGCCCGAGGCGCGATTCGGTGACGACCTCGACGCCGACAGTCTCGACCTGGTCGAGCTGGTCATGGCGCTGGAGGAGGCCTTCGACGTCACCGTCGACGAGTCCGAGCTCGAGGGCATCGAGACCGTCGGCCAGGCCTACGAACTGATCTCCGCCAAGCTCTGATGCTCCTCGGCGTCGGACCCGACGGGCCTGTCCCCGGACGCCGGGTGGCCATCACGGGCATGGGCGTCGTCTCGTGCTGCGGGATCGGCCTCGACGCCTTCTGGGACGGCCTGCAGCAACCGGCGCCCGAGGGTGAGCGCCGGGTGGCGGGGTTCGACCCGTCGGCCTGGTTCGGGCCGAAGGACGTGCGGCGCGTGGACCGGTTCGCGCAGTTCTCGGTGGCGGCAGCCGACATGGCGCTCATCGACGCCGGCGACCTGGGCGCCGATCCCGATCGCTGCGGCGTGGTCTTCGCCACCGGCGTGGGCGGCCTCGAGACGCTGCAGGAACAGATCGGCGTCTTCCACGAGAAGGGCCCGCGGCGCGTGTCGCCGTTCCTCATCCCCATGATGATGGTGAACGCTGGCGCCGCCCACGTCTCGATGCGCGCCGGTTTCCACGGTCCGTGCGAGACGATCGCCACGGCGTGCGCGGCGGGCACCCACGCCATCGCCGCCGCGGCGCGGCTCGTGGCCACGGGCCGCTGTGACGCGAGCATCGGGGGCGGCTCCGAAGCCGCCATGGTGGGGGTCGGCCTGGCCGCCTTCGCCAACATGACGGCGCTGTCGAGCCTGGGGATGTCGCGCCCCTTCGACGCCCGACGCGACGGCTTCGTCTGCGCCGAAGGGTGTGCGGCGGTGATCCTCGAAGACCTCGACCACGCCCGGCGCCGCGGGGCCCGCATCTACGCCGAGATCCTGGGAGCGGGCTCCACCGCGGACGCCCACCACATCACCGCCCCGGCCCCGGGGGGCAACGGGGCCGCGGCGTGCATGGAGCTCGCCCTGGCCGACGCCAGGCTCGCCCCGGGCGACATCGGCCACATCAATGCGCATGGGACCTCCACGCCCCTCAACGACCTGGCCGAGTCCCAAGCCATCGAGAAGGTCTTCGGCTCACCCTCCCCGCCGGTCACGTCGATCAAGGGCGTCACCGGGCACGCCCTGGGCGGGGCCGGCGCCATCGAGGCTGTGGCCACCGCCCTCACCATCGACCGGCGCCTGATCCCCCCCACCGCCGGCTACGAGGAGCCCGACCCCGAGATCCACCTCGACGTGGTCCACGGCCAGGGCCGGGCGTGGGAGCCCGCCCCGGCCCTGTCGAACTCGTTCGGCTTCGGCGGCCACAACGGGTGCCTGGTCCTCGCCCCTCCTCCGCCGGAGTGACCCGTCCGGGGTGATCCCCGGAGTGACGCGTCCGGAGTGACGCGTCCGAAGTGACGCGTCCGGAGTGACGCACACCGAGGCGACGCTCGGGCACGACCACCGGGCTCGGCGCTTCCTCCCGGGCACCCCGGGCCGCCGGCCGGCGACCTCGACCGCGCACGGTACGGTCGACACGATGACGATTCCCGAGAGCGGGTCGACCGCGGGGCCCGAGCCCGCGGACCTCGCCTTCGGGGCCTTCTCGTCGCACCCCCCCTGGGTCATCGACCTCGACCAGCTGTCGTGGCAGGTGGGGATCGACGCGTTACGAGCCCGCACCCGGGCCGAGGCCCCCCGCCTGACCCGCCGGCGCCGTCTGCCGCCGGGGTCGCGCGTCGTGCGGGTGGGGGCGCTGCTCGGGGCGGCCCTGGCCACGTGGTACGCCGTCGACCGGGGCCGGGGCCAGCACCGGTCGCGCGCCGGCCTGTCGCGCCGACTGCGCCGGGCCTTCGAGCGGCTGGGGCCGACCTACATCAAGCTGGGCCAGATCCTGTCGTCAGGAGAGGGTCTGTTCCCCGAGGAGCTCGTGACCGAGTTCCGCCTATGCCGTGACCAGGTCCCGGCCGAGCCCTTCGCCGTGGTGCGCAGCATCGTCGAGGGCGACCTGGGCCGGCCCCTGGAACAGGTCTTCAGCGAGTTCGAGCGCACGCCGATCGCCGGCAGCGTCGGTGGCCCAGGTCCACGCGGCGCGCCTGCGCAGCGGGGAACCCGTCGTCGTGAAGGTGCAGCGTCCCGACGTGGCCACCCTGGTGCGCCGCGACCTCGCCGCCATGAGCTGGATCGCGCCCCTCCTGGTCGGGCGGATCCCCGTCGCCGCGCTCGCCAACCCCCCCGCCCTCGTCGAGCTCTTCGGCGAGACCATCGTAGAGGAGCTCGACTTCCGCCTCGAGGCCCAGAACATGCTCGACGTCGCCCGCGTCCTCGCTGAGACGGGGCAGCGCGCCATCGTGGTGCCGCGCCCGCACCCGACGCTCGTGACGCGACGCGTCCTCGTCATGGAGCGGCTCGACGGCTTCGCGTGGGGAGACGCGCCGGCCATGCGGGCGGCGGGCATCGACACCGAAGCGGTCCTGCACGCGGCGTTGATCGCCTTCCTCGAGGGCGCGCTGCTCTACGGCGTCTTCCACGGTGACCTTCACGGCGGCAACCTCTTCGTGCAGGCCGACGGGCGCGTGGCGCTGCTCGACTTCGGCATCACCGGTCGCTTCGACGAACCACGGCGCCTGGCCTTCCTCCGCCTGGTGATAACGACGTCCGCCAACGACATCCCGGGCCAGATCGCGGCGATGCGCGACCTCGGGGCCCTCCCCCAGGACGTCGACATCGACGCCGTGATCCGCGACCTCGGGTTGGACCGGCCCCCGATCGACCCCACCACCCTCACCGCCGAAGAGCTCACCGCCGAGATCCGCAACCTGACCAAGGGCCTGCTCGGCTACGGCGCCCGTATGCCCAAGGAGCTCATGCTCTACGTGAAGGACATGCTCTTCCTCGACGGCGCGCTGGCGGTCATGGCCCCCAACGTGGACGTCATCGGGGAGATCGTCAAGGTCGTCATGTACTTCCACGAGCGCTACGGCGATCGCATCGCCATGGAGATGGGCGTGGAACCGGGCACCATCCCGGCCCTCGACGTGGCCGGCATCCGGGCCCAGCTCGGCGTGGGCGAGGCCGTGGACGCCATCACCTACCGCGAACTGCAGGAGCGCCGCGAGCTGATCCGCCGTCGCCTGGAGCACCACCAGCGGGGCCGCCGCCGGCGGCGCTGACGGTCAGCCCACCGCCACCGACGTGACGCACGTGGGCGTCAGAGGCGGACCGACCTCAGACGGGGGCGACCGGTTGGGGTGAGAACTCCGTGGCCGTGGTGCCGGGGCCGGTGGTGCCCGTGCCACTGTTGCCCGCGCCGGTGTTGCCCGTGCCCAGCGGGGGGCGCGTGGGCTGCCACGTCCCGCCGTTGGCCTTGAGCGTGGTCTGGTCCGTGACCGACTTGGCCGTCGCCGTCGCCCCCGACACGACCGCGGTCACCCCGACGGTGTCACCGGTCTTGACGCTGCCGATGCCCATCTCCCCGCCGTTGACGCTGGTGCCGGAGTCCACCGTGAAGGTCCCCGAGGTCCCGTCCGCGCTCTTGACCGTGAGCGACCACGTGCTGCCCGAGGTGTCGGTGACCGAGGACACCGTGCCGGTGCGCTCCGAGATCGTCTCGTACCCGTTCGGGCCCTTGATGGTGAACTGGCCGTAGATGAAGCCGCCGCCGGGGCCGCCGCCGAGCCCGAACCCGAGGGCGGGGCCGGCGCCGAAGCCACCCCGGAGGCGACCCGGGCCGCCGAAGCCGTGGGGGCGAGCGGGCGGGGTGGTGGTCGTGGTCGTCCCCCCCGACGCCGTGACGGTGGCGTCGTTCGGCTGTCCCGGGGTCCCCGAGGACGTGGCCGCCTGGGCCAGGGCCGTGGCCCCCACGGCGACACCGGCGGCGGCACCCACCCCGACGGCCAGCTTCAGCCATCGCCGGGTCGGGCGGGCCGGGCTGGGCCCGGCGGGGCCCGCTCCGGGAGGGAACTGGGGTGCGGCTGGGGTCACCGGCATGTCGTTCATGGCGCAGCCTCTCCGTCTCGTCTCGGCAGGGGGCCGTTCGACAGCCAAAATTACGCGGCCATCCTGTGGCGACACTGTGGATTCGGCCAAGAATTGCCCTCCTACCGGGCCAAACGCGACCGACCCGCCGGCACGCGTCGGGGTGGCGGCGGCGCCGACGCCGTGGTCGCCACCATGAAGCCCCCGCCAGCCCGTGAAGGATCCGAGGCCCTCGGGCGTAGACCTGACGTCGGCACGCTGCCGACCGAGCAGGGGGACTGGCATGGGCCACGCGCACCACGACACCGCCACCGAGCGCCGTCCCGGGCCGGGCGCCAGGGCCACCGTTCGGCGCCTCGTGACCGCCCTCGGCGTCACCGCCGTCGTCGTGCTGGGCGCGGCGCCGTGGGCCTCGGCGGCGACGGCCACGGTCGGGGTCGCCACCAGCGCCAACTTCGGCACCGTCCTCACCGACGCCGGGGGCTTCGCCCTGTACACGCTGCCGAGCGACCACAACGGCATGAGCACCTGCACGGGCGCGTGCGTCTCGGTGTGGCCCGCGCTCACCGTCGCGGCCGGGACCACTCCGAGCGCGGGGCCCGGGGTGCCGGGCACGGTGGCCGCGGTGGTGCAGGCATCGGGCTCGTACCAGGTCACCTACAACGGGTCGCCCCTGTACACCTTCGCCGGGGACACCTCCCCGACCGAGGTCTCGGGGAACAACGTGGGCGGATTCCTCGTCGTGCGGATCGCCGCCTCCCCCACCACGCCGACGTCGACGCCCGCGCCGACGACCACGCCCACCACGACTCCGGGATCCTCCACCACGCCGACGAGCAGCGCCGCGCCGAGCTCGGCCACCACCGCGCCCGCCGCTGCACCCGCCGGCGCGTCGGCGGCGTCGAACGGGGGCACGACGGTCGCCCCGGCCACGAGCCCGGCGACGGGGACGGCCCCCACCGCCCTCGCCTTCACCGGGCCCGGGCCGGCGCTGGTGTGGATGGTGGTGGTGGGCGTCGGGCTGGTGGCGCTCAGCCTGTCGACCCTCGCCCTGCTCGGCGACCGCAGCCGTTTGCGCCGGGCCGCCCTCAAGGTGACGCGCGCCGGGTGGTGGCTCGTCGGTCGCTGAGCGCCAGCGCGGCTAGGCCGTGACGGTGTCGATCCCGGCCCGCAGCGTCGCCACGAACTCCCCCGCTCCCTCGGGGCCCGCCCCCTCGAGCAAGCGGCGCACGATGGCCGACCCCACCACCACGCCGTCGGCGTCGGCGCACGCCGCGGCGGCCTGGTCCGGGGTCGACACGCCGATGCCGATGCACACGGGGCGGTCGGTCACGCTCTTCACCATGCGGGCCACGTCCCCGGCCGTGGCGGCCAGGGCGCCACGCTCGCCGGTGACGCCCATGACCCCGACGCCGTAGACGAAGCCCCGGGCCCGGTCGCAGATGGCCCGGGCGCGCGCCAGGGGCGTGGACGGCGCCACGAGCAGGACGGTGGCCACACCCGCGGCATCGGCCTCGGCGCACCATTCGTCGCTCTCCTCGAGGGGAAGGTCGGGGATGATGGCACCGACCACGCCGGCATCGGCGAGCGTGCGGGCGAAGCGGCGCAGCCCCATGCGGAAGACGATGTTGTAGTAGGTCATCACGCACAACGGCACGGCCAGGTCGGCATGCGCCAGCGAGTCGAGCACCGACGCGGGGGTCGTCCCCCGCGCCAGGGCGCGCAACGACGCCTCTTGGATCATGGGCCCGTCGATCATCGGGTCCGAGAACGGAATGCCGATCTCGACCGCGTCGGCACCGGCGTCGGCCACGGCGTGGACGGCCTCGATCCAGTCGGGTCCCATCCCCCCCGTCACGTAGGGCACGAGGAGCTTGCGCCCTCCGTCGCGTCGGGCCCGCAAGTGGGACTCGAGCGACGTCGCGCTCGGCGTCACCGCAGCATGTCCCGCACCTGGGCGACGTCCTTGTCGCCGCGCCCCGACAGCGTGACGAGCACCGTGGCACCGCTCGGCACGGTGTGGCCGGCTTCGCGCACCAGCCACGCCAGCGCGTGGGCAGGCTCCAGGGCGGGGATGATCCCCTCGGTCTCCGACAGCAACCGGAAGGCGGCCAGCACCTCGTCGTCACCGGCCTGGACGTAGCGGGTCCGACCGATGGCGGCCAGATAGGCGTGCTCGGGCCCGATCCCGGGGTAGTCGAGCCCGGCCGAGATCGACGAAGCCTCGGCGATCTGCCCGACCTCGTCTTGGAGGACGTAGGACTTCATCCCGTGCACGACGCCGGGCACGCCCCGGCCGAGCGCCGCCCCGCCGGCCGCCTCCACGCCCACGAGCGCGGCGCCGGTGTCCACGAACCCGGCGAAGGTCCCCGCCGCGTTGGACCCCCCGCCGATGCAGGCCACCACCCAGTCGGGGTCCGCACCCGACAGCAGGGCCCGGCACTGCACGCGCGCTTCGTCGCCCACCACGCGCTGCAGCTCACGCACCATCCACGGATAGGGGTGCGGGCCCATCACCGAGCCGAGGCAGTAGTGGGTGTCGGCCACGTTCGCCACCCAGTCCCGCAGGGCCTCGTTGACGGCGTCCTTCAGGGTGCGGCTCCCGGCCCGCACCGGGCGCACCTCGGCTCCCAGCAATTCCATGCGGAACACGTTGAGCTCCTGGCGCTCGGTGTCCACCTCGCCCATGTACACGACGCAGTCCATGCCGAACAGCGCCGCGGCGGTGGCGGCCGCGACACCGTGCTGGCCGGCGCCGGTCTCGGCGATGAGCCGGTTCTTGCCCATGCGCCGGGCCAGCAGCGCTTGGCCGATCACGTTGTTGAGCTTGTGCGACCCGGTGTGAGCCAGGTCTTCGCGCTTGAGCAGGACGCGCACGCCCAGTCGCTCGGACAACCGCCGGCATTCGGTGACGGGCGTGGGCCGGCCGCCGTAGTCGCGCAACAGCGCGTCGAGCTCGGCGTGGAAGGCGGGGTCGGCCCAGGCGGCGCGGAACGCCGCTTCGAGCTCGAGGCACGCCGGCATGAGCGACTCGGGCACGAAGCGGCCGCCGAAGTCACCGAAGCGGCCGGTGTCGGTGGGCTCGCCCATGAGCCCCTCCCCGGGGGGCGCGCTCACTCTTCGTCCTGCCAGTCGAAGGGTCGGTCGCCCTCCTCGGCGTCATCGGTGTCGGCGCCGTCGCCGTCGACGGCCTCCCCCGACGCGGCGCGCGCCGCCATGACGAAGGCCCGCACCTTGCGCGGGTCCTTGCGCCCGGGCTCGGACTCGACCCCGGTGGAGACGTCGACCCCGAAAGGATGGAGATGGGCGATGGCGTCGGCCACGTTGTCGGCGTGGAGCCCACCGGACACGATGAGTCGGGCCGGGTCCACCACGCCCTCGGCCAAGCGCCAGTCGAAGACCTCCCCCGACCCCGGCGACAGCGCGTCCACGAGGATCGTCTCCACGCCGAAGTCATCGATGCGGGCGATGTTGCGGTGCCCCACCGGGAAGGCCTTGATGGTGAACGGCACCCGCTGCGACACCCACGTCGTGTCCTCGGCGGTCTCGTCGCCGTGGAGCTGCGCGCCTCGCAGCCCGATCCCGTTCACGATGTCCACGACACGCGTGCGCGCCTCGTTGCGGAACACCCCCACGGTGAGGATCTCGGGCGGCACCCGCTCGATGATGCGCCGCACGGCCTGGGGCGCGACCTGGCGGGGCGACGGCGCGAACACGAAGCCGATGGCGTCGGCGCCGAGGCCCACGGCCAAGAGGGCGTCGGCCTCCGAGGTGATGCCGCAGATCTTCACGAGCATGCGCTCACCTCGTCCCCGGGCTCCCCGGGCGTACCCCGGGGCGCGCCCCGACGCGGTGCCCGGTGAGGGCGCGCACCGCACCGACGCGGTCGGCCGCCCGGACGAGGGACTCACCGACCAGCACGGCCTGGTACCCGGCGTCGGCCAGGGCCCGAGCGCCCTCCGCGCTGTCGATCCCCGACTCGGCCACGGCCACGACGTCGGGGGGGATCATGCCCACCAGGCGCTCGGCTCGCCCGGTGTCCACCGAGAACGTCGTCAGGTCGCGTTGGTTGACCCCCACGAGCTCGGCGCCGGCGGCCAGGGCCCGGTCGAGCTCGTCCTGGTCGTGGACCTCGACCAGCGCGTCGAGGGTGAGCTCGCGGGCCAGGGTGAGGAAGGCCGAGATCTCCTGGTCCGACAGCGCCGCGACGATGAGCAAGACGGCGTCGGCCCCCATGAGCCGGGCGTCGCACACGTCGGCGGCGCTGACCGTGAAGTCCTTGCGTAGCACGGGCAGGGCGCAGGCGGCACGCGCCGCGGCCAGGTCGCCGGGGGACCCGGCGAAGGAGTCCGCGTCGGTGAGCACCGACAGGCACGCCGCCCCGCCCGCCTCGTAGTCCGCGGCGACCGAGGCGGGGTCGAGATCGGGATCGATGGGCCCCCGCGACGGGGAGCGCCGCTTGACCTCGGCGATCACGGCCAGTGGCCCACCCTCGGGCGCGGCCAGGGCCCCCGCGAACAGACGCGTCGGCGCGCACGCCAACGCTTGGGCGACGAGGTCCTCGACGCGCCGCGCGTCGGCCGCCGCCCGGGCGCGGTGCGTGGCCAGGATCCCCGTGAGGTAGGTGTCGGGCGGCACCGCCGCCAGCCTAATGGCCGCCGGTGCGGGCCCGGCGCCTGGCACGGGCCCGTCCGACAGGGCCCGACCGCGGTGGTCGGGCCGGTGCCATCACACATCCCTCATCGCCGCGTCACGGGCTCATCACCGCGTGGCTGTCGCGTGGACGGCGATGGCTCTCGAGACCGCAGTGCACGACCGGGCCGAGGGTCCCCGTGCGCCGCAGGCGCGCGGTGGCAGGCTTGTGCCGGTGGCAGCGAGCGAGGAGACCATCGTCGTCATCGAGGACGACCACCACATCTCCGACTTGGTGGCGCTGTACCTCCGACGCGAGGGCTTCCGGGTGTTGCAGGCCCCCGACGGCGAGCAGGGACTCGCCTTCGCCGACCGGGAGCGGCCCGTGCTCGTGGTGGTCGACGTCGGGCTCCCCGGCGAACTGGACGGCTTCGCCGTGTGCCGCCGGCTGCGCGCCGCCGGCGACGTGGCGGTCGTGATGCTCACGGCGCGCGACGACGAGGTCGACCGCGTCATCGGGCTCGAGCTCGGGGCCGACGACTACGTCACGAAGCCGTTCTCGGCCCGTGAGCTCGTGGCGCGCGTGCGGGCCATCCTGCGACGGGCCGGTGCGCCGACACGGGCCGAGCCCACCGTGCTCGAGGTGGGCGAGGTGGTGATCGACACCGGGCGCCGCGAGGTGCGGCGCGACGACGTGGTGGTGGCCCTCACCAGCCGCGAATTCGACCTTCTCGCCTACCTGGCGCACAACGCCGGCCTGGCCCTGTCGCGCCAGCAGCTCCTCGACGGCGTGTGGGGCCACGGATGGTACGGCGACGAACGGACCGTCGACGTCCACGTCCGGCAGTTGCGCAAGAAGCTCGGCGACGCCCTGCCCCTCACCACGGTGTGGGGGGTCGGGTACCGGCTGGGCTGACGACAGCACCGACCCGTGCGCCGTCGCCTCACCGTCGCCATCCTCGCCGTCGTCATCGGGACCCTCGTCCTCACCGTCGTGGGCAGCCTCCTCCTCGTGCGGCGGGCCACGATCGCCACCGCCGAGACCGAGATCACCTCCGAGGCCCAAGCCATCGGCGCCTTGATGTCGTCGCACCCGGTCTTCACCAACGCCGGGGACCTCGACGCGCTGCGCCGCGTCGGCGCCTTCGACCGGCTGACCCTCGTCGGCCTCGGGCCGTCGGGTTCGCTCGACGGCGTCCCCGCGCCCCTGGGCCGGTCGGTGCTCGACGCGGCCGCCCTCGAGGCGGGGGACACGGTGGCCGGCAACGTGGGCCGTGTCGTGTTCGTGGCCCAGCCGCTACGGCTGGCGCCCGGCCGGCGCCTGAGCCTCGACGACGGCGTGCCGGCCGGCGACGCGGCGGTGCTCGTGGTCACCCGCCACGTCCCGAGCGTCGTGAACGGCTTCGGCTACTTCGTCTTGGTGGCCGGCGTGGTCCTCGTGGCCGGGATCGCGGTGGCGGCGGTGCTGGCCCGGCGGATCAGCGCCCCCATCGTGCGCGCCGTCGACGCCACCCGCCAGATCGCCGGTGGGAATCTCGCCGCCACCGTCGCGGTGGACGCGGGTGACCACACCGAGCTCGCCGCGCTGGCCGAGGCCATCAACACCCTCGGCGCCAACCTGAGCCGGGCCCAGGGTCAAGAGCGCGAATTTCTGCTGTCGGTCTCCCACGAGCTGCGCACCCCGTTGACCTCCATCCGCGGCTACGCCGACGCCATCGCCGAGGGCGCCACCGACGACGTCCCGGGGGCGCTCGGCATCATCGGGGGCGAGGCGCGGCGCCTCGAGCGGCTGGTGCAGGACCTCCTCGACCTGGCCCGGCTCCAGGCGCGCCAGTTCTCGCTGCACATCGAGCCCGTCGACGGCGCGCTGGTGGCCACGACGGTGGGCGAAGGGTTCGCGCCCGAGGCAGCCGACGCCGGGGTGGCCCTCGTGGCGAGGACGCCGACGCGCCCGCTGTGGGTCGAGGCGGATCCCGACCGCATGGCACAGGTCGTCGCCAACCTCGTCGAGAACGCCCTCAAATTCGCGACCACCTCGGTCGAGGTCGGCGCGCAGCCCGTCGGGCGATGGGTGGCGATCTGGGTCGGCGACGACGGGCCCGGCATCAGCCCCGAGGACCTTCCCCACATCTTCGAGCGGCACTACCGCTCGGACCGGTCCACGGCCCGCAAGCTCGGCGCCGGCCTCGGCCTCGCCATCGCGGCCGAGCTGGCCTCGGCCATGGGGGGCGTGGTCGACGCACAGTCACCGCTCGCCGACGGGCGAGGGGCGCGCATGGTGCTGTGGCTGGCGCGCCGACCCGGCCCCGAGGGCCAAGGGGGCGACGAGCCCGAGGGCGCCGACGGCGACCCGTCAGCGCCACCGACGCCGGCGCTTCCCCTCCACCCCCCTGTGTAGGGGAAGCGCCCCCGGCGTCAGCCCCGGTTGCGGCCCTGAGGCTCCCAACCGTCGAACCACAGCCCCGGCGATCCACCGGCCTTGGGATAGGCAGGCTTCGCACTGGGCGGCACGGACCAGACACTGCGCTCCGCGGCCGGGCTCACGGTGGTGGGCTCGACCGATGCGGCCACCGGCACGGCCGGCGGTGCCATGCGCAGGATCCGGCGCAGGAGGCTCCGAGGCCGTTCCACCAGCGCCAGGACCACCGAGCCGAGGTAGAGGACGATGAACCCGACCACGGCCACGACCCACAGGTCGGGGCCAGGCCCGGTCGAGGCCAGCCCGCTCGTGGACGGCGCCGGGGCCGTCGGGGCCGTGGTGGCCGTCGGGGTCGTGGTGGGCGTCGGGGCCGCCCCACCGGAGGTGGCGGTGGCGATCACGGGAGACGCCGGCGAACCGGTCGGCGACGTGCTCACGATGCCGGTGACGGCGGTGTTGTTCGGGTAGGGCGTGCAGGTGAGCGTCAGTGTGCTCCCCGACACGTTCAGCGACAGGTTGATGGCCGGGTCGACGGTCAGGCTGATGGCACCGCCGGTGGCCGTAAAGGGCCCGATCGTGCCCGGCGTGGACGGCAGGTTCAGGGTCAGGCCAGAGGCCGGAACCGGGCTCGGGATGGGCGCGTTAATGGGGATCGAGCCGCTCGGGATATTGGCCGGGGTGGCACCGGTGGCGTCCACCTTCAGGGTCGCAGTCCCGGCGATGGCGGAGTTCCCGAGGGCCTGGGCCGCGGAGACGATCGAGCTCGGCAGGGCGACGGTCGAGGAGTACCCGGTCAGGTTGAACTGCGAGCCCGCCGCGGGCGAAGCCGGGGTGATGGTCCCGTTGGTGACGACGTTGTTGAGCACGATGTTGCCCACCGGCGTCTTCGGGCAGTACAGCTCGAAGGGCGACGATGCGGCGAACGCCGAAGGCGCCGCCGCGGCGAACAGCGCGAACATGCCCCCGGTGCCGGCTAGCCCGACGACGACGGCCGCGACTGCGCGTCCCTTGCGGCTCGACCTTGCCATCATTCCCCCCCCTGTTCGGTGACACCTTCATGTCCATGAGTGTCGCGTCCTCCTCGGTCGCCCGAGCCGGGTGCGACGTCCCGCTCGTCGGGCCCCGGTCAGCCGGGGACCATGACGCGTCGGGGCGTTCGCCCGCAAACACCTCCTACGCACGTTACGGAGTCGAGACGATCTCGGCATCATCAGGATTGACGATTTCCGTTCGAAGTCGACATACCCTCTGACCTGGGGAAACTCGAAATGGGGCGCGCCAGGACGGCCCACGGGAGCGGTGAGCGGGGGGAGTCGGGCGGGGCCGGACCCTATGCCTCGGGCGCCGCCCAGACCTGGTCGCGGGGACCGGGGTGACCGAGGTGGTACCCCTGTGCGAACTCGCACCCGATGACGCGCAGCGCGGCGGCCTGCGCCGGGGTCTCCACGCCCTCGGCCACGAGCGAGAGGCGCAGCTCGTGCCCGAGCGCGATCAGCGCCCGCACCATGACCGCCCCCTGGGGGTTGCTGGTCGAGTCGAGCGCGCCCACGAACTCGGGGGCGATCTTGAGCGACGAGATGGGGAGGTCCTGCAGCCACGACAGGCTGCACTCCTGGGACCCGAAGTCGTCGAGGGCGAAGCGCACCCCCATCTGGCTCAGCTGGTTCACCGCCGCCGGCGACGCCGCGGCCACCCGGGCGGCGTCTGCCGACAGGTCGATGCTGAGCATGGTGGGCGCCACGCCGTGCTTGCGCGTGAGCTCCTCGAAGGTCTGGGCGAAGAGCGGGTCGCTCAGCTCCCGTCCCGACACATTCAGCGTCAGGCGGAAGTGCTCGGGCAGGTTCTCGGACTGGCGCCACAGGACCAGCTCGGTGAGGGCGCGGTCGAGGGCCCACCGGCCCAGTGCCTCGGCCATGCCCACCTCACCGGCGACGTCGAGGAACTCGCCCGGGAGGAGCAGGCCCTGCTCGGGGCGCTGCCAGCGCAGCAGCGCCTCGGCCCCGACGACCTGGCCGTTGTGGAGGTCCACCACCGGCTGGTAGAAGAGGGCCAGCTCGCCGTTGTCCATGGCGTTCTGCAGGCCGTGCTCGATCTCGTAGCGCGACACCACGCGGTCTCGCATCGACGGGTCGAAAAGGCACGAGGCCCGACCATCGTCGCGGGCCCAGTACATGGCCAACTCGGCGTTCTCGAGGACGCTGTCGGCCGTCTCCCCCGCCGCGCTCGGGTCGGTGAGCACGATCCCCACCGTGGGCCGCACCCGGTGCTCCACCCCGTGCACGACCACAGGCCGGGCCGCGCCGTCGAGGACCAGGCTGGCGATGCGCATGGCGTCGATGTCGGAGTGGACATCGGCGCACACGACCACGAACTTGTCGTTGGCCACGCGGGCCACGATGTCGCTCTTGCGGCGGGCCACCGACAGCCGGCTCGCCACCTCGCGGGCGACCTGCTCGGCCGCGCCCGCTCCGAACTGCTGGTTGACGTCCTGCCACCCATCGAGCTCCACGAACAACGCCGCCAGCGCGCTTCCGGCCCGCTGGGACGTCTCGAGGGCCCGGTCCAACTGGTCCTGGACCAGGGCCCGGTTCGGGGGCTCGGCCGCGACCTCCTCGACCGGTGCCACGGCGACCGGGGCCGGTGCCGCCGCCGGGGCCGCCGATTCGACCGGGGGCGGGGGCGGGGGCGGGGCCATCTGGGCCTGTGCGGTCATGTCGTCGATGACGCGGCCCAGGCGCTGGTTCTCGACGGCCAGCGCCCGCTGCGTGAGCGCGTTGCGCACCGTCTGCACGAAGGCCTGGGGGACGAGCGGCTTCACGAGCAGCCCGTCGAGGTGCGCGGCGGCCGCCAGCGCGCTGTCGAGCGAGGCCAGGCCGGTGAGGAGCAGGACCGGCGTGTCGGGGTCCTCTTCCTTGAGCCTCTGCGCCAGCTCCACGCCGGTGTGGCCGGCCAGCTGGTGGTCCACGACCACCGCCGCGGGATGCTGCAGCCCGTGCAGGGTCAACGCTTCGGTCGGGTCCGAGGCCACGAACACCTCGATGCCCGCCGCTTTGAGCACCGACGCCAGGCTCTCCCTGGTGGCCTGATCGTCGTCGACGACCAGCACCGAGTCCTCTAGCACGCTGGGTTGGAACGAAGACAACGGAAGGCCCCCCTACAAGCTCCAGGTCGTATGGAAGGGGCGACTTCCGTCGCCCCAAGTACGCCTCTCAGTGATCATTCACCCACGGCCTTTGCACTCAGCGACCATCCGCCCCAGGTCGGCCGCAACCCGGAAATCCGCTGACAACCAAGCATCTCACCACTCCTCGCGCGAAGTCAACGTCGGCACGTCCGTCGTGACCGGAATGGTGCGGCATACCTAGGTGTATCACCACTTAGAGTGGTTTTAGATTCACCTCAGGTGTCATTGCGTCGGTGCCGGCGACCCCAACGCCTCCAGGACCCGATCGACGGCGTCGTCGAGCGGGAGGTGATGGCCCACGACGAGGTCGGGGGCGGTGGGGGGCTCGTAGGGGTGGTCGAGGCCCGTGAACGAGGTGATGTCCCCCACCGAGGCGCGAGCGTAGAGACCCTTCGGGTCGCGCTGCGCGCACACCGAGATCGGCGTGGCCACGTAGACCTCGACGAAGCGGATGCCTGCGTCCTCGTGCAGGGCCCGGGCCCGGCTGCGACCGAGGGCGTAGGGGCTGATGAGCGCGGCCAGGGCGACGAGCCCGGCGTCGGCGAAGAGCAGGGCCACCTCGGCCACCCGGCGCACGTTCTCCTCGCGGCCCTCGGGGCTGAAGCCGAGGTCGACGTTGAGACCGCTGCGGATGTTGTCGCCGTCGAGGCGGTAGGCGGGGCGACCGCTCGCCACGAGTCGCTCCTCGACCGCCGCGGCCAGGGTGGACTTCCCCGACCCCGACAGCCCGGTGAACCACACGGTCGCCCCCGTGGTGCCGAGCGCGTCCCACCGATCGGCCCGCGTCAGGCGGCCCACCGACCACACGAGGTCCGACACCGACGCCATCGCTCAGTCCGCTCCCAGGATCATCCCCGCGCCCACGGTGGCGTTGGTGTCCTCGGCCGCGACCACGAAGGAGCCGGTGAAGCGGTTGCGCCGGTAGCTGTCGTAGAACAGCGGCTGGGTGACGCGCAGGCTCACCCGGCCGACGTCGTTCAGGCGCAGCCGGCTGGCGGTGTCGTCGCGGTGCAGCGTGTTCACGTCGAGGCCGTAGTGGACATGGCGGACCTGGGCCCGCACCCAGCGCGTGGTGTGCTTCAGGGCCACCACGTCGCCCTCGTTGAGAGGGCGCTCGGCCATCCAGCACATCATGGCGTCGATGTCCTGGCCCACGGTGGGCTGGTTGTGCGGCCGGCAGATGAGGTCGCCGCGCGAGACGTCGAGGTCCTCGGCCAGGCGGACCATGACCGACATGGGTGCGAAGGCCTCGTCCACGGGCCCGTCGAAGGTGTCGATGGCGGCGATCGTGGTGGTCAGCCCCGACGGGAGCACGAGGACCTCGTCCCCGGGCCGGAACACCCCGCCCGCCACCCGTCCGGCGTAGCCGCGGAAGTCGGGCACCGTCGACGCCGTGGGCCGCACCACCCACTGCACGGGCAGGCGGGGGTCGATGAGGTTGCGGTCCGAGGCGATGTAGACCTGCTCCAGATGGTGCAGCAACGACGGGCCCTCGTACCACGACATGTTGAGCGACCGCTGGACCACGTTGTCCCCGTGCAGCGCCGAGATGGGGATGAAGGCGAGGTCGGTGACCTCGAGGCGGGTGGCGAACGCCTTGAATTCCTCGCGGATCCGGGCGAAGACGGCTTCGTCGTAATCGACGAGGTCCATCTTGTTGACACACACCAGGAGGTGCGGGACGCGCAGCAGCGAGGCCAGAAAGGCGTGACGGCGCGTCTGCTCGACGATCCCCTTGCGGGCGTCCACGAGCACCAGCGTGAGGTCGGCCGTGGAGTTCCCCGTCACCATGTTGCGCGTGTACTGGATGTGGCCGGGGGTGTCGGCGATGATGAACTTGCGCAGGGGCGTGGCGAAGTAGCGGTAGGCGACATCGATGGTGATGCCCTGTTCGCGCTCGGCCCGCAGGCCGTCGGTCAGCAGGGCGAGGTCGGTGTACTCGTCGCCGCGTTGGCGGCTGATGCGCTCGACCGCCTCGAGCTGGTCCTCGAAGATGGCCTTCGAGTCGTACAGGAGCCGGCCGATGAGCGTGCTCTTGCCGTCGTCGACCGAGCCGGCCGTGGCGAAGCGGAGGAGCTCCATGTCTAGAAGTACCCCTCGCGCTTGCGGTCCTCCATGGAGGCTTCACTGAAGCGGTCGTCGGCCCGGGTGGCGCCGCGCTCGGTGAGGCGGGAGATCGAGGTCTCGGCGATGATCTCCTCGACGGTGACGGCGTTGGACTCGACCGCCCCCGTGCAGGTCATGTCGCCCACGGTGCGGTACCGCACATGGGTCTCGAAGGGCTCCTCGTCGTCGAGGACCGTGACGAACTGGTTCAGGGCCAGGAGCATCCCGTCGCGCCGGAACACCGTGCGCCGGTGCGAGAAGTAGATGGACGGCACCTCGATGCCCTCCTGGGCGATGTACTGCCAGATGTCGAGCTCGGTCCAGTCCGACAACGGGAAGACCCGGATGTGCTCCCCGGCGCGGTGACGGCCGTTGAACAGGCCCCACAGCTCGGGTCGCTGGTTCTTCGGGTCCCACTGCCCGAACTCGTCGCGAAAGGAGTACACCCGCTCCTTGGCCCGGGCCTTCTCCTCGTCACGCCGGGCGCCGCCGAACACGGCGTCGAACCGGTGGCCGGTGATGGCGTCGAGCAGGGTGCGGGTCTGGAGGCGGTTGCGGGACGGGTTCAGCCCGGGCTCCTCGGCCACCCGGCCGCTGTCGATCGACTCCTGGACCGACGCCACCCTGAGCTGCGCGTCGAGCTCGGCCACGCGCCGGTCACGGAACTCGAGCACCTCGGGGAAGTTGTGGCCGGTGTCCACGTGCATGATGGGGAAGGGCAGGCGGGCGGGCCAGAATGCCTTCTCGGCCAGGCGCAGCATGACCACGGAGTCCTTGCCCCCCGAGAACAGCAGCACGGGGCGCTCGAACTCGGCCACGACCTCGCGCATGATGTGGACCGACTGCGCCTCGAGGGCATCGAGATGAGAAAGCTGGTACTGCCCAGGCTCCGTGCGTCCCCCCATAGAACCCCGAGGATAGCTTGGCCTGGTCTGTTTCCGATACGGTGCCCGGGCCCGGGCCCCCGGCCGTGGCTTCGTTCCAGGTGGGAAATTGCCGACAACCGACGACGACGACCTGGCCGCCCGCCTCGCCGATGAGGCCGGGCACGTCCTCGTCGAGCTCCGGCGGTCCATGGGGCTCGACGACGCCCGGGCCCTCGGCCACGAGGGCGACCGGCGCTCGAACGGGCTCCTCATGGACGCCCTCGACGCCGCCCGTCCCGACGACGGCGTGCTGAGCGAAGAGGAGGCACCGCGGCCGGGTCACCCTGACCGGGCCCGGGTCAGCCGGGTGTGGATCATCGACCCCCTCGACGGGACGCGTGAGTACTCCGAAGGGCGCGACGACTTCGCCGTCCACGTCGCCCTCGTCGTGGACGGGAGCCCCATGGTGGGCGCGGTGGCGCTCCCGGGGGAAGGTGTCGTCCTCGTGACCGGGGCCCGGCGCTCCCGGGAGCGGTCCCTGGCGCCGCGCACCGGGGGACCGCTGCGGATCGCCGTCAGCCGCACCCGACCGCCGGTCGAGGCCGAGCGCGTGGCGGACCGGCTGGGGGCGACGCTCGTGCCCATGGGCTCGGCCGGCGCCAAGGCGATGGCGGTCCTACGGGGGTCGGTCGACGCGTACGTCCACTCGGGCGGACAGTACGAATGGGACTCCGCCGCTCCGGTGGCCGTGGCCCACGCCTACGGCGCCTTCGCGGCGCGCCTCGACGGGTCGCCGCTCGTCTACAACCGCGCCGACCCGTGGCTCCCCGACCTGCTCGTGTGCCGGCCGGAATTGTCGGGCGACATCCTCGACGCGCTGCGGCGCTGAACGCGGGCCCGGCGCCTCAGACGAGGGGCAGGGCGCGCACCTCGACGCCGAGCACCGAGGTGCCGGCGTCCTCGGACGAGCCAGGCGCACCGAGGCGCAGCTCCACCGTGCCGGGCGGCTCCACGGTGCGGTGCACGTAGGCGAGGGCCACCGGGCAGTGGAACGTGGGCGACCACGCCGCCGAGGTCACCGCCCCCACGGCCTTGCCCTGCACGACGAGCTCGGACCCCGCCGGGATGACCGACGTCCCCGGCGTCGGGCCCACCCCGCCCGAGGCCAAGCCGACCACCACCAACCCTCGCAGGCGACGGGCCACGCGGTTGCCCCGGGCGTCGAGCCGGGCCACGAGCTCCTGGCCCGTGTAGCACCCCTTGGTGAAGCTCACGGTGCGGTCGAGGAGGTCGGCTTCCGCCGCGATGGTGCGCTCGTCGAGCTCGGCCCCCATCACCGGGATGCCCGACTCCACCCGCACGGACTCCCATGCGTCGGCCGAGCACAGCCGCACGCCGTCGGGAAGCGTCGGGGACTCCCCCAGCACGTCAAACCCCGACACACCGTTCCAGTCGTAGCGCGGTGTCAGGCTCACGCCCGGCCGGGTGCGGACCTCCGCCTCCAGCGCGCCGGCACCGGGGCCCCGCACGGCCACGCACCGCCACGGCACCGGTTCGATGTCGACCTTGACCCGGAGCTTGAAGCGGCGCAGGCGCGCCGCCAGCGCGTCGCCGTAACCCGCCTCGACGTCGACGACCAATTCCTCCTCCCCGGTGCGCGACACGCGGACGAGGGCGTCGAGCTTGCCCTGGGGCGAGAGCACGAGCGCGTCGACCGACGCCCCGACCTCGAGGGGGGCGAGGTCCTGCGACACCTGGCCCTGGAGGAACGTCAGCGCGTCGGCGCCCGACACCCGCAGCACGTCGCGGCCGAGGGCCACGACGCCGACCCCGGTGCGCAGGACGTCGTAGTCCTCGACGAGACCCGCCTCGGCGGTGCTCATCGGTCCGACCCGGCCGCCACGGCACCGGGAGGCGCGTCCACGGAAGGGCCGTCGGGCCCGGACGAGGGGGCGGTGGCGCCGCGGCCGGGAGCGCCAACCGCAGCGGCGCGGCGCGCGGCGGGGACCGCGGCGAGCAGGGCGGCCGCCTTGTTGTGGCACTCGACGTCCTCCTCGTGCGGATCGCTGTCGGCCACGATCCCCGCACCCGCCTGCACCGAGGCCCTCCCGTCGGGGGTGATGACCATGGTGCGGATGGCGATGGCCGTGTCGAGGTTGCCGGAGAAGTCCAGATACCCCACCACCCCGCCGTACACGCCGCGCTTGGTGGGCTCGAGGTCGTCGATGATCTGCATGGCCCGGACCTTCGGAGCGCCGGACAGGGTCCCGGCCGGGATCGTGGCCCGCAGGACGTCGATGGGCCCTTTTCCCGGGGCCAGGCGCCCCGACACCTGGGACGTGAGATGCATCACGTGGCTGTAGCGCTCCACCGTCTTGAACTCGTCGACGCGCTCGGTCCCGAAGCTGACCACGCGGCCCACGTCGTTGCGGGCCAGGTCCACCAGCATGACGTGCTCGGCCACCTCTTTGGGGTGCTCGGACAATTCACCGGCCAGGCGATCGTCCTCGGCTTCGGTCGCGCCCCGCCGACGCGTCCCGGCGATGGGGCGCGACACCACCTCCCCGTCGCGCAGCCGCACGAGGGGTTCGGGGGTGGCGCCCACGACGGTGCACTGGGAGGTGCGCAGGAAATACAGGTAGGGGCTCGGGTTCACGAGCCGCAGCACGCGGTACACGGCGAACGGATCGGCGCCGAGATCGAGATCGAAGCGCTGCGACAAGACGACCTGGAAGATGTCCCCGGCGCGGATCAGCTCCTTGGCGCTGCGCACCGCGTCCTGGAACGTCTCCGACGACATGGTCCCGCGCACCTCGGGCAACGCCTCGTCGGGGCGGGGCGCCTCGAGCGGTGGCCCCCCGACAGGGCGGGCCAGGTCGGCGGCGAGGCCGTCGAGGCGCTCTCCCGCCGATTGGTAGGCCGCCTCGGCCTCGGCCTGGCCCCACCCGTCGTCCACCACCACGTTGTCGACGAGGACGACGCGCTGGCGCCAGTGGTCGAAGGCACACAGCTGTCCGATGACGTGCAGGACGGCGTCGGGGACCGCTATGTCGTCGCGGGGCACGTTGGGCAGGTGCTCCACCTCGCGCACGACGTCGTAGCCGAGATAGCCGACGAGCCCACCGTGCAGCGGAGGCAGGTCGGCCACCTCGGGCGACCGGTAGGCGCTGAGCATGGCTTCGATGGTGGCGAGGATCCCCTCGTGCGTGCGGGCCTGGACCTCGGCGGGCAGGTCGAGGGCCCCCGACGCCGTGACCGAGGGCCCGTGGCTCACCAGCGTGGCGAGGGGGTTGCGCCCCACGAACGAGTACCGGCCCCACCGCTCGCCGCCCTCCACCGACTCGAGGAGGAACCCGGCCCGCTCCCCCACCACGAGCATGAAGGCGCTCACGGGCGTGAGGGTGTCGGCCACCAGCTCGCGCCACACCGGCACGATGCGGTGGTCGCGGCACAGCTCGATGAAGACGTCGCGGCCGGGGCGGTCCGGCCGCGACCCGGACGTGCTCACGCCTGGGCCGCAGTTCCCCCGGCCGCGTCGCCGCCGTCGTCGGCTCCGAAGGCCCGGTAGAAGCACGACCGCGCCCCGGTGTGGCACGCCCCGTTCCCGTCCTGGTCCACGACGACCAAGAGCGCGTCCCCGTCGCAGTCGTAGCGGACGTCGCGCACCCACTGCCGGTCGCCCGAGGTCTCCCCCTTGCACCAGTACTCGCCCCGGCTCCGGCTCCAGAACCACGAGCGCCCCGTCCGCAGGGTCCGGCGCAGCGCCTCGCCGTCCATGTAGCCCAGCATGAGCACGGTCCCGTCCCCGGCGTCCTGGACGACGGCGGGGACCAGGCCGTCGGCCCCGAAGCGCACGACGGCCAGCTCGTCCTCGGTGAACCCGACGGGGGTGGCGACTCTCTCCATGAACCTCTCAGGATACCGGCCACCTTGCCTCGGCCCGCCCGAGCACCCTGAGCCGTGAGGCGATCGGGACTTCGGCGTCGACGCCATCTACTATGCAGTAACTCCGTCCATATCGAGTGCGGGGTTCGCCGGGGGGCGCCATGAGACGGACGTGGGAGTGGCTCGGCCTCAACCTGGGCAAGCGCGCCGGGATCGTGGCCATCTGCGGGCTGCTCATCACCCTCGGCCTCGGCTTCGGCATCACGACCCTGCGCTTCACGACGAGCAACGCCGACTACCTGAACAGAAACGACCCGGCCTGGATCAACAACGTCAACTACGAGAAGGTCTTCGGCGGCGACCCCATGGCCGTCCTCTTCACCATGAAGCCGGGGACGACGGTCGACAACCTCCTCACCAAGCACAACCAGGCCGAGTTCCGCACCATCTCGGCCAAGCTGGCCAAGGACCCGTGGGTGTTCAGCGCCGTCACCCCCATGGACGCGCTGCAATTCGCGCAGACCCTGCTGAGCAGTCCCGACGGCAGCCCCCTCGGCAGCCCGGCCGCGAGCCTCCTCCTCAAGGCCATCGCCATGGACAAGGACCCGGCCGACAAGATGATCCGGGCCCACTACCTGACCCAGCAGGGCATCGGGCTGGCCAAGACCTCCCCCGACCAGCAGGTCCTGTCCAACCCGCAGTGGATGAACTTCGTTATCCACGAGCAGGACGGCTCGGTCCGCCAGTCACTGCTCACCTTCATCCACGACGACCACCACGCCCTGCTGGCGGTGTACCTGAAGGGCGACCTCAACATCAATCAGGAGACGACGGCGGCCTCCTCGGTGACGAGCATCATCAGCGCCGCGCACTTCCAGAACGTCACGACCATCACGACCGGTGTCCCCGCGCTGCTCGAGACCATCAACAACTACCTGAAGCACGGCATCATCGTCCTGGCCCTGCTGGCCGGGGTCATCATGATGACGATCCTGCTCCTGTCGTTCACGGTGCGCTGGCGACTGTTGGCGTTCGCCATCGTGGCGCTCGGCCTCGTGTGGGGGTTCGGCCTCGTCGGCTATTTCGGTGTCCCGCTCACCCTGGCCACCATCGCCGCGCTCCCGGTCCTGCTCGGCGTGGGCATGGACTATTCGATCCAGATGCACTCGCGCATCGAGGAAGAGGTGGTCCTCGACCGCGCCGCGCACCCCATTCAGGCCGCGGCACGTGGGCTGGGGCCGGCCCTGCTCGTCGTCACGTTCGACGCCGTGTTCGCCTTCATGGCCCTGTGGTTCGCCAAGACCCCGGCCATCCGCGAGTTCGGCTCGCTCCTCGTCATCGGGATCATCGCCGTGTGCGTGTGCAGCATCATCGCCACCCTGGCGGTCCTCGGCATCCGTGAGTACAAGTCGCCGACCCACGGCAAGGACTTCAGCCGGGGACGCCTCAGCCGCGTGGCGGTGTTCCTCGGCAGCCTGCCGCAACGCACCGCCGTCCCGCTGGCCATCGTCAGTGTGGTCATCCTCCTGTCCGGTGTCGCCGTCGAGGGAAAGCTCGCCCTGCAGACCGACCCGATCTCGTGGGTGAACCCCCAGTCCCAGGCCATCATGAACATCAAGCAGCTCAAGGCGGCCACGGGCTCTGACAACGAGATCGCCATGCGGATCTCGACCACCCACCCGTGGAGCAACCAGACCGTCGACTACGTCGTCAACTTCTCGCGTCAGCTCCAGAAGAAGTACCCCGACGCCCTGTTCCCCGGGGCCGGCCTCATCAACACGATCGATCAGTTCGTGACGGTCAAGGGCATGAAGGACATCCCACCGACCGGGGCCGAGATGGAAGGCATCTATCTCCTCGCGCCCAAGGGAATCGTCAAGACCACCGTGGCCGCCAACGGCGCCGCGCTCAACGTCATCTTCCTCGGCCGGACCGACACCCTCGATCAGCTCTCGCCGGTGGTGAAGGACCTCCAGGGCGGGATCAACCCGCCGCCGGGAATCACGGTGGCACCCGGTGGCATCGCCACGGTGGGCGTGGGCCTCATCCAGAACCTCGAGAAGTCCCGGATCGAGCTCACCTACCTCGCCATCTTGTTCGTGGGCCTCTTCCTCACCCTCCGGTTGCGCAGCCTCATCCGGGCGCTGCTGTCGCTCGTGCCGGTGCTCGTGGCCGTCGGGGCGGTGTCGCTGATCGGCGTCGCCTTCCACCTCAAGCTGAGCCCGGTGACGGCGGTGGCGGGACCCTTGGTCGTGGCCGTCTGTACCGAATTCACGTCCCTGATCCTGTTGCGATTCGTCGAGGAACGGGCGCGCGGCCTCACGCCCCGAGAGGCCATGGACGCCACGGCCCGCCGCACGGGCCGCGCCTTCATGGTGTCGGGCATGACCGCCATCGCCGGGGTCGGCGTGCTCGGGCTGTCGTCGATGCCGCTGTTGAGCGACTTCGGCATCATCGTCGCCATCAACATCACCGTGGCGCTGCTCAGCGCGCTGATCGTGCTGCCGCCCATCTTGGTGTGGGCCGACCAGCGCAACTGGGTGTCGCGGGGACTGCTCAGGACCCCGCCGGCCCAGTACCCGACGCAAACGGTCGAGGAGCGCTACCCCCACGTCGATGCGCTCGTCGGTGCCAACGGCGACGGCCGCTCCGCTGCACCGGCCCCACCGCCACCGCCGCCGCCACCACCGCCACCACAGCCCGCACCGGCACCCGTGCCCGTGCCGACGCCGCAACCGGTGTCGCCCGGGGTCCACGTGGCGCCGGCGCCGGTCCCGTCGGCGCTGTGGCTGCCGCAGTTCGGGGACACGACGCCGCACTGACGCCGGCCCGGCCCGCTCGGGACGGACCTACAGGTACAGGCCGGTCCCGCTGTCGATGCGCTCGGACGCCACGGCGTGGACGTCGCGCTCGCGCAGGATCACGTATTCGTCCCCCTGGACCTCGACCTCGAAGCGGTCCTCGGGGTTGAACAGGACCTTGTCCCCCACCTTGATCGATCGCACATGCGGTCCCACGGCCACCACCTCGGCCCACAGCAGCCGGCGTGACACCTGTGCGGTGGCGGGGATGAGGATCCCCGAGCGCGACCGCCGCTCCCCCTCGGCCACCGGTTGCTGGGCCAGGACCCGGTCCGCCAGCATGATGATGGGCTGCTTGGAGGGGCGCGACGGCGAGGTGGATCGAGTCGCCTTACCCTCAGAAGCCACCGGCGCACCGTAGCCGATCACACCCACCGCCCCGCACGGCGCGTCGCTGCTCCAGGGCGCGTCGCCGCTCCAAAGCGCGTCGCCGCGGTGGGGACAGCGACACCGCCGCTACGCGGGCTCGGGGGGCCGGACGACGACGCCGTGCGCGGTGAGGTAGGCCTTGGCCTCGGCCACGGTGTATTCCTGGCCGTGGAAGATCGACGCCGCCAGCACGGCGTCGGCGCCTCCGGCCGTCGCCCCCTCCACCAGGTGATCCAGATTCCCGACCCCTCCCGACGCCACCACCGGGACCCCGACGCTGTCGACGATGGCACGCGTGAGCTCGACGTCGAAGCCGTGACGGGTGCCGTCGCGGTCCATCGACGTCACGAGGATCTCCCCCGCGCCGAGGTCCGTGCAGCGCTGGGCCCAGGCCACGGCGTCGGTGCCCGTCTCGCGCCGTCCGCCGTGGGTAAAGACCTCCCATCCCGCCATCGGCGCCCGGCGGCGCGCGTCGATGGCGACGACGACACACTGTGATCCGAACTCGTCGGCCAGGCTGCGCACGAGCCCGGGATCGGAGACCGCGGCGGTGTTCAACGCCACCTTGTCGGCACCGGCTCGCAAGAGGCGGCGGGCGTCGTCGGGCGCTCGGACCCCTCCCCCCACCGTGAAGGGGATGAAGACCTGCTCGGCCGTGCGCGACACGACGTCGACCATGGTGTCGCGCTCATGGGCCGAGGCGGTGATGTCGAGGAACACGAGCTCGTCCGCGCCCTCGCGGTCGTAGCGGGCGGCCAGGGCCACGGGGTCGCCGGCGTCGACGAGGTCGACGAAGCGCACGCCCTTCACCACCCGCCCGGCGTCGACGTCGAGACAGGGGATCACTCGGACGGCGCGCACGCGGCGATCGCCTCCTCGACGGTCATGGCCCGCTCGACCAGCGCCGTGCCCACGATGGCCCCGGCCAGACCACGTCCCCCCGATCGGGCCCGCAGCCCGGCCAGGGCGCGCAGGTCGGCGGGCGAGCGAACGCCGCCCGAGGCCACGACGGGGAGCGCGGTGGCGTCGAGCACGGCGCCGAGCCCGGTGAGATCGGGGCCGCCCAGCATGCCGTCGCGCTCGATGGCGGTCACCACCACCGCCCCGAGGTCGAGCCCGGCCAGGCGGGTGAGCGCGCCGTCGAGGGTGGTCCCGCTCGGGCGCTCCCAACCCCGCACGGCCAACTCGGCGTCGGCCCCGCGGTGGTCGAGGCCCACCGCCACCCGGCCCGGGTAGCGCGCCGCCAGGGATTCGACCAGCTCGGGGGTCTCGAGCGCGGCCGTGCCGAGCACGACACGCTCGACGCCGTGGTCGAGCAGCGCCTCGGCGTCGGCGGCGGCCCGGATCCCCCCACCGGCCTGCACCGGGATGTCGACGGCGGCGGCGATCTCGAGCACGACGTCACGGTTGCGGGGTTCTCCGCTGCGCGCCGCGTCGAGGTCCACGACATGGATCCACGGCGCGCCGCCGGCGACATACGAGCGGGCCAGGGTCATGGGGTCGCCGTAGCCACGGGCCCGGGCGAAGTCGCCCTGCACGAGGCGCACCGCGCCGCGCTCGTGGAGGTCGATGGCGGGGAAGAGGTCCATGGTGCCGGTCATAGGTGCAGGGCCGCTCATGCGAGGCGGCGCCCGTCCCCGCACGCAGCCACGAAGTTGGCGAGGATGCCCAGTCCCACCGAGCCCGACTTCTCGGGGTGGAACTGCGCGCCCCACACCGGCCCCCGCTCGGCCGCGGCGACGACCTCCCCGCCGTAGTCACACGTCGCCACGGCGTCGTCGGACAGCTCGGGGGCGAAGGAGTGGACGAAGTACACCCACGGCTTCGGCGCCACCCCGGCCAGGAGCCCGCTGTCGGCACCGGGGCGGGTGACGAGCTGGTTCCACTGCATCTGGGGACGCTTGACCCCCGCCGGCAAGGCCCGCACCGTCCCGGCCAGCACACCCAGGCCGGGGACCGCCGGGGATTCCTCGGACCCTTCGTAGAGCAACTGAAAACCCACGCAGATGCCGAGGAACGGCACGCCCCGATCGAGCGCGTCGGCCACGGCCCGGTCGAGCCCGGTGGTGCGCAACGCCCGAACGCAGGGCCCGAAGGCGCCGACGCCGGGCAGGACCACCCCCGCCGCGCCGGCGGCGTCGTCGGGGTCGACGACGAGTCGGGCGTCGGCCCCGAGGTGGACGAGGGCCTTGTGGGCGGAACCGAGGTTGCCGATGCCGTAGTCG
The DNA here is from genome assembly GCA_963811775.1 of uncultured Acidimicrobiales bacterium. Classification (GTDB taxonomy): domain Bacteria; phylum Actinomycetota; class Acidimicrobiia; order Acidimicrobiales; family UBA8190; genus Chersky-840. Next base: position 65,694 of record CAWESO010000017.1, read on the forward strand.
AGGACGGCGATCCCTGCGCCCACGCTCACACCCCGCCGGCGTTGCCCAGGGTCCCCTTGGTGGAAGGCACGCCGGCGCCGTCGACGCGCACGGCGTCGCGCAAGCAGCGTGCCACCCCTTTGAACGACGCTTCGACGATGTGGTGGGTGTTCTTGCCCGTGACGAGGCGCAGGTGCAACGTGACGCCCGACGCCGTGACGACGGCGCGCCAGAACTCCTCGGCCAGTTGCGGGTCGAACGGGGGCGAGCCGAGGCCGGCGACGTCGGGCGCGAAGACCACGTCGTAGGCGAGGTACGGACGCCCCGAGACGTCGAGGGCCACCTCCACCAGAGCCTCGTCGAGGGGCAGGGCGATCGACGCGAAACGGCGGATGCCCGCCTTGTCCCCGAGGGCCTCGGCCAGCGCCTCGCCGAGCACGATGCCCACGTCCTCGACGGTGTGGTGGGCGTCGACATCGAGGTCACCGGTGGCCTTGACCCTCAGGTCGAGCCCGCCGTGGCGACCGAGCTGCGAGAGCATGTGGTCGAAGAACGGGATCCCGGTGGACACCTCGACCGTGCCCGCGCCGTCGAGGGCGAGCTCGACGTCGACGGCTGTCTCCTTGGTCCGCCGGCTCCGGGTGGCGGACCGGGTCGGGCTCACGGCGCGCCGTCCCCGGGCCGGGCGCGATCGTCGTCGATGGGTGGCATAGAGGCGCCCCAGGTTACGTGCTCGCGCCCCCACGCCGGACCAGGCCGCACGGGCCGGACCTCAGCCCGGCGTGGCGTCGAGGCTCGAGCGCAGAGCGGCCAGGAACCGGTCGTTCTCCTCGGGCGTGCCCACCGTGACGCGCAGGCAGTTGTCGAGCCCGGGCCAACGCGAGCAGTCGCGCACGAGCACCGACGCGCCGAGCAGGTCCCGCCACACGTCGGTGGCGTCGCGACCCGTCGGCCGCAGCAAGATGAAGTTGGCGTCCGACGGCCATGTCTCGACAGCCAGGTCGGCCAGCGCGGCCAGCCACGCGGCCGCGCTCCTCGGTGATGAGGGCGACGCGCGCCTCCATGGCGCCGACGTGGCCCAGGGCCAGGCGCCCGGCCACCTGGGTGATGGCGTCGAGATGGTACGGCAGCGCCACGGCCTGGCACGCCGCCACGACGGCGGGATCGGCGACGAGGTAGCCGAGCCGGCATGCCGCCATCGACCACGTCTTGGAGAAGGTGCGCGTCACCACCAACCGGTCCACTCCCGCCGCGCCGCTGTCCACGAGGTCGAGCGCGCTCCACGGGGCGAACTGCCCGTAGGCCTCGTCCACCACCACCAGGCCCGGGGCCCGCGCCAGCACGTGCGCTACCATCTCGGGCGGCTCGGCGCGCCCGGTGGGGTTGTTGGGCGAGCACAGGAACGTGATGACCGGGCGCGACTGGTCGAGCACGCCGTCGACGACATCGAGGGCCACGCGGTGGTCGGTGTCCCGCCAGGCGCGCACCACCGCCGTGCCGGTGAGCGCGGCGATGTGGCTGTGCAGCGCGTAGGTGGGCTCGAACACGGCCGCGGTGCGTCCCGGTCCTCCGTAGGCGAGCAGCAGGCACTGCAGCACCTCGTTCGACCCGTTGGCGCAGAACACCTGGGCCGGGTCGACGCCGTGCAGGGCCCCGAGCGCAGCTCGCAACTCGGTGGCGTCGCGGTCGGGATAGCGGTTGAAGTCGATGCGGCCCAGCTCGGCCCGCAACTCGTCGAGCCACTCCGGCGGGGGCGGCAACGGGGACTCGTTGGTGTTGAGCCGCACCTCCACGTCCACCTGGGGCGAGTGGTACCCCGACAGCTCGGTGAGGCCGGGGCGCAGCGGGACGGGGTCGGCGGTCACGACTCGCCCCGCACAAGCACCGACCGGGCGTGCGCGGGGAGCCCCTCGGCCTCCGCGATGGCGACGACGTGCGGTGCGAGCCGGGCCAGGGCGTCGGCGCCCATGGACACGGCGTGCACGTGGGTGCGGAAATCGTCGACGCGCAGGGCCGACGCGAATCGCGCCGTCCGGGCGGTGGGCAGCACGTGGTTGGGCCCGGCCAGGTAGTCACCGACGCTGGCCGGCGCGTAGGGGCCCACGAAGACCGCCCCGGCGCAGCGCACCAGGGGGAGGAGGTCCTCGGCCGCGTCCACGAGCAACTCCAGGTGCTCGGGCGCCACCGCGTTGGCGACGGCCAGGGCCTCGGCGGGCCCGTCCACGAGCGCCACGTACCCGCCCGTGCGCAGCGTGGACTCGAGATCGGCGCGCCGGGGCGAGGCGGCCACGATCCGGTCCACCTCGGCCTCGATGGCATCGGCGGCCTTCGGCGACCACGTCACGAGCCACGCCAGGCCGTCGGGCCCGTGCTCGGCCTGGACCACCACGTCGATGGCGGCCCACGGCACCGGGGTGCTGTCGTCGGCGACCACCACCACCTCCGACGGCCCGGCGAAGGCGGAGGGGACGCCCACCATCCCCGACACCTGGCGCTTGGCCTCGGCCACGTAGCGGTTCCCGGGCCCGGCGATGACGTCGACGGCCCGAATGGACTCCGTGCCGAACGCCATGGCCGCCACGGCCTGGGCCCCGCCCACGCAGTAGACCTCGTCGATGCCGGCGATCCTCGCGGCAGCCAGGGTCTCGACCGCCACCGAACCGTCGGGGCCGGGAGGCACGCAGAGCACCAACTCGCCGACGCCGGCCACGCGGGCCGGTGCCGCGCACATGAGGACGGTGGAGGGATAGCGGGCCCGTCCTCCGGGCGCGTACAGCCCGGCACGTGCCACCGCCCGCACCAGGTGCCGGACGACGACGCCGTCGTTCTCGAAGTCGGCCACGGGCGCGGGCTCGTGACCGTGGTAGGCGAGGATGCGGGCATAGGCGAGCTCGAGGGCGCGCCGCAGTCCACCGTCCAGCCCGGCCAGGGCGGCATCGAGATCCCCGGCCGGCACCCGCGGTGCCTCGATGTCGACCCCGTCGAAGCGCCGCGTCAGCGCCCGGACCGCCTCGTCCCCCCCGACGCGCACCTCCTCGAGAATGGCGCGCACCGCCTCGCTCGGGAACGCCTCGTCCGGCGCGGGGCGCGGCAGGACGCCCGCCAGGTCCGAGGCGGGCACACCACGAAGGTCGAGGCGGGTGAGGGGCACGGGGACCCGATCGTACTCGGGCACCTCGGGCCTCCGGCCCTGGTGGGAGGCACACACGGCGTGTTGCGTGGAGGCCCGGCGCCTGTCCGTCGGCGCGGCGCTTCGCATCACCGGCGGCGATCGGCCATCATCGGAGCGTGTCCGCCCCCCTCGCCGAGTTGTCGTCGTTGGCCACCGCGCTCGACGAGTTGCGCCAGCGCGTCGCCTCCATCGCGGATCGGGCCGCCTCCGAGCACGACGACGACACGGCGTCCGAGCTCTTCGCCGTGGAACGGGCCCTCACCGGCGCGGGGCGGCGCCTGGGCCGCATCACCTCGGCGCCGCAGCGCCGGCGCTGAACGCGCCGACGGCGCCCTCGCGGGCGCCGTCGCGCGAGCGGGCCAGGCGGCGGATCCCGACCGGCGCTCTTCGGAACCCGGTGGCGGGAACCGGTTCCGTCCTCGTTACAACACCACGCCGGGCCCGCGCCTTCCATGGACGCAGACAAAACATCACATCAACTCCGGCACCCCGACCGGGCAGCCTCTCAGCGGCGAGCGCCCAGCGGGGCCAGGGACGAGGGGCAGATGTCGGCGAGAATGCACTCGGCACAGCGCGGCGTGCGGGCCACACACACCTTGCGACCGTGCAGGATGAGCCGCAGGCTCAACGCCCCGCGCTCCCCTGGCGGCACCAGGGCGTCGATGTCGCTCTCGACCTTCACCGGGTCGGTCTGCTCGGTCAGCCCCAGGCGGCGCGTGAGGCGCCCGACGTGGGTGTCGACGGGGAGCCCGGGCAAGTCGAGGGCGACGCTGCGCACCACGTTGGCCGTCTTGCGCCCCACCCCGGGCAGGCTGGTGAGGTCCTCCATCGACGACGGCACCTCGCCGCCGAAGCGGTCGGTCACGGCCCGGGCCATGCCCACCAGGCTCTTGGCCTTGGAGCGGAAGAACCCGGTCGACCGGATGCGCTCCTCGAGGTCCTCGAGCGAGGCCTCGGCCAGGGCGGCAGGGGTCGGGTAGGCGGCGAACAGCCCGGGCGTCACCATGTTGACCCGCTCGTCGGTGCACTGGGCCGACAGGATCGTCGCCTCCAGGAGCTGGAACGCGCCGTCGTGGTGCAGGGCACACAACTGCGCGGCGGTGCCCGGGTACTCGGCGGCCAGACGCGTCATCACTTCACGGGCCCGGCCGCGCAAGGAACGAGGTCGTGCCACGTCCTCACAGTACCGACCCGCACTGCGGCACAGCGTGGTGAGCGCCGCACGCGGTGCCGGGTAACGTGCGGCCGTGCACCCCGTCGAGGTCAAGCGCCGGATGGGCGAGTCCGACATCGCCGAGGTGTCGCAGCTCCTGCACCAGGCTCTCGTGGCCGACGGGCACTACCCGCTGGGCGAGCACAAATGGCTCGACCTCGTCCACGGAGGCCGACAGGGGTTCGCGGGCTTCGTGGCCCGGGAGCCGTCCAACGGGCCCCTGGTGGGATACGCGGCAATTGAGCAGTGGCCACAACACCTGGGGCGTGGAGGTCGTGATCCGCCCCGACCACCGCAAGCCCGACGACGAGGTCGGCATCAGCCTGCTCTCGGCCGCGCTGCGCGAGGTCGCGACCGAAGGCGGAGGGCACGTGCACCTGTGGGTGCCCAAGCCCACCCCCCACACCGACGCCATGGCCGAGCGCTGTGGACTGAGCAGGGGGCGAGACCTCTACCAGATGCGCCGGCCGCTCCCGGTCCCCGACGCGCACACGCGCATCACCACGCGACCGTTTCGACCCGGCGCCGACGAACAGGCCTGGCTCAAGGTCAACAACCGCGCCTTCGCCGCGCATCCCGAGCAAGGGGGCTGGGACCTCGACACCATCCGCGAGCGCGAGGCCGAGGCCTGGTTCGACCCCGAGGGTTTCCGCCTGCACGAGCGGGACGGGCGGCTGGCGGCGTCGTGCTGGACGAAGGTGCACCACGACACCGAGCCCCCGCTCGGGGAGATCTACGTGATCTCGGTGGACCCCGACTTCCAGGGCCTCGGCCTCGGCCGTGACATGGTCCTGGCGGGGCTCGACCACCTGTCGTCACGAGGCATCACGGTGGGCATGTTGTACGTCGACGCTGACAACACCGCGGCGGTCCACCTCTACCGGGACCTCGGGTTCGAGACCGACCACACCGACCGGGCCTACGTGGCCGACGTGGCCCCGTCGACCTGATCTTCATCCCCTGTGCAGGTCACCGTTGTCTCGGTGATCAGAGTGGAGTCGCCAGTTACCCTTTCTTCGCCCGACGACAAGGGGCGCGCCCTGGGCCGGTGGTGACACCGCTGATTCGGACCGTCACTCTGTGAGGTTCATCAATCTTGGGGATGCAGGCGCACCGACCAGGTGGTGCCATTGCTGTCAGACTCGCCCGTCGTCGACTGAGGGGCCCGAACTCCCAGCTGGCGGGCAGAGGGGGTCACCGTGGCACGCTTCCAACACGTCGCCCACCGGCTGAGCATCGTCGGCGCGCTCGCACTGCTTATCGGATCATCATTAGTAGCCGGCGTCATTACGCAGGCGCTCACGACCTCGGCCTTCGCCGACACCGCCCCCTACGAGACGTTCTGCGCGACCTCGCCGGCCGGGAACGTCGTCCTCAACGACGTCGTCGTGACCGGCGCCCTCTCCCCGGCGAGCCCCACGCCCGGTCAGCAGTTCGACGTCACCGGTGTCCAAGTGAAAGAGCAGCTCCCCGCGGCGGTGGTGCAGAGCGCGGAGGCCACGGGCCTCACCTCGCTCAGCGGCACGCTGACGACGACGATCGACGCCACGGGGGCGACGCCCGCGTCGATCACCACGGGGACGATGTCGTTCGACGTCCCGCTCCCGAATCCGGTTCCCTCCGACGGTGTCGCCCTCGTCGTGCCGTCGACACCGGCGACGGTCGGGCCGTTCACGGCTACGAGCGCCGACATCAGCGTGACCGAATCCCCGGTGTCGAACACCACCGACATCGACGGGGACGGCATCGGCGAGATCACCCTGAGCTGCTCGGACTACCCGAACGACACGCTGCCGTCGGGCTTCACCAACAGCTCACCTCCGGGCCTGCCCATCTCGCCGGTCATCGCCACCGCGGGCCAGGCCAGCCCGCCCCCGGCACCCCCCGCCCTGACCGGGCCCTATGAGCTGTACTGCCCGCACACCCCGGTGGGAGACCTCGTCCTCAACGACGTCGTCACCACCGCTTCGGTCTCGGCCCAGAACCTCTCCGCCGGCCAGCAGTTCAGCGTCACGGGCTACCAGACCCACATCCCCCTTCCCGCCGGGCTCGTGTCCGCCGCCAGCGGGCTGGGCAACGACAGCTTCAACGGCCTGGCCGCCAGCGCCGTCGACGCCTACGGAGCGTCGCCGGACCAGGCGTCGACGGGGTCGATGCCCTTCGACGTGGCCATCCCCGCCACGATCCCGGCCACGGGCCTCGGCGTCGACTTCCCGACGACCCCGATCACGGTGGGGTCCTTCACGGCGTCGGGCGGCCCCATCACCATCGCCGAGGACTCGTCGACACATGTGGTGGCGGCCCTGTCGAGCAAGGCCTTCACCATGTCGTGCACGGCCTACCCCAACGACAGCGAGCCCACCTCGGGTTCGACCGGCACCCCGCCCACGGCGCCGCCGATCCGGCCGGTGATCGCCACGGCCACCGCCTCGGGGTCCATACCGACCACCACCTTGCCCCCGACCAACGTGCAGCCGGGCTCGCAAGCGGGACCGTACGAGCTGTACTGCCCGGGCAGCCCGGTGGGCAACCTGGTGCTCAACGACACCACCACCACGGCGCTGATCTCGCCGTCGAGCTTGACCCAGGGCCAGCAATTCACCCTCGGAAACCTGCAGACGCAGTTCTCGATCCCCCAGGCCGTGGCCCAGCAGGCCGAAGCGCTCGGGCTCACGCAGATCACGGGGAGCGAGACCATGTTCATGGACACCACCGGCGTGTCCGATGACGGCGGTGGTGGCGTGACGGTCCTCGAAGAGGGGTCGGCATCGAGCGTGGCGGTGGCCCAGAGCGAGGCCACCACCGCCACCACCTTCGTCGGCACCGACCCGATCAGCGAGCCCGGCCCCATCGAGCAGTTGCCCGAGCCCTTCCCGGGCGGGTTCACCCAGGTCTTCGACATGCCCTTCAACGTCACCCTGCCCAACCCCGTCCCCGCCACCGGCGTCCAATTCGAGGCCACCGAGCCGCCATTCGAGTCGGCGTCGTTCACCGCCGCGGGCGGGCCCATCGAGTTCGACCTCAACCAGATCAACCTGAACGTCACCGAGTTCGGGGACAGCTTCGGCCTGTTCTGCTCCACCTACCCCAACAACACCCAGCCCACCGGGCTGAGCGCCACGGCCCCGACGGTCTCGACCATCGAACCCGTGATCGCCACGGGGAGCGCCACGATCACGCCCCCGCCACCCATCGGCCCCGGAGGTGTTGGGCCCTACGAGCTGTACTGCCCGGGCACGCCCGTGGGCAACATCACGCTCAACGACGTGACCACCACGGCCACCCTGTCCCCACCGGACCCCTCGCCCGGCCAGCAATTCAACGTCACCGGCTACCAGGCGCAGGTCCCGCTGCCGGCGTCGATCGCCTCGGCCGCGCAGGCGCTCGGGAACACGTCGATCTCGGGGACGGCCACGGCCACCGCCGATGCCTTGGGGGCGACCCCGGCGTCGATCGCCAGTGGCCCGTTGAGCTTCGACACCCCGCTGCCGAGCCCCATACCGGCGTCGGGCGTCACCCTGACGGTGCCCATGGCGCCGGGAACGATCGGCCCCTTCACGGCGACGAGCAGCTCGATCGCCATCGCCCAGAACGCGCACATCAGCCTGTCGTTGGAGATCTCGGGCAGCAGTCTCGACCTCGACTGCACCGCCTATCCCGACAACAGCTCCCCGACCGGCATCGAGTTCAGCCCTCCCGCCACGTCACCCATCTCGCCGGTGATCGTCACGGTCGGAAACCCGGTGATCCCGACGGGCCCGACGGGCCCCGGCTCGCCCACCGGACCGGGCCCGTACGAGCTGTACTGCCCGGGCACCCCGGTCGGCAACATCGCCCTCAACAACGTCGTCACCCAAGGGACGATCACCCCGTCGTCGCCGGCAACGGGTGACACCTTCAACCTGACGGGCTTCACGACGTCGGTGGCGCTGCCCAGCTCGATCGTGGCGGCCGCGGCCGCGCTCGGGAACTCGGCCATCACCGGGTCGGCCTCGACCAAGGTCGACGCCATCGGCGCGAGCCCGGCCGCGCTCACCAGCGGGAGCCTGGCCATCGACGCCCCCATCCCGTCACCGGTCCCGGCCAGCGGCCTCACCCTGCAGCTGCCCTCCCCGGCCGAGACCGTCGGCCCCTTCACCGCCACGGGGGGCGCCATCACCCTCACCATGGACCCGGTCATCTCGCTGGTCCTCATGGTCTCGGGCAGCTCCCTCACGCTCACGTGCACGCCGTACCCGAACAACAGCGCCCCCTCGGGCATCGTGTCGACGAGGCCGAGCGGGACGCCGATCGCGCCCGTCATCGCCACGACGTCGACCGGAGGGACCGGCCCGATCCCGCCCCCCACGCTCGGCACGGTGCCGGAGACGATCCCGCCCGTCACGGGCATCACTCCCCCGACGGCGCCGCTGACCATTCCGCCCCCCGCGAGCACGACGCTCCCGCCGACCCCCGATGAAACCGCGATCACCCAGGCCTTCCAGACGCTGTTCGACGCCAGCTCCACCTTGGCGCAGCGGGTGGGCGCCATCGAAGACGGCAGCGCGATCGAGGCCACCATGGCCACGGCCTTCTCGTCGGCGCTGAACACGACCACGGGGGCGAGCATCGATGCCGTCACCTTCCCCGACGCCACAGGGTGCACGCAGGACGGGCTCACCAGCCCGTGCGCGGCGGTGACCTACGACATCCTCGGCCCGAACGGCAACGCCCTGCTCCCGGACAACCACGGCTTCGCCGTGTCGGTCGACGGGACGTGGCTCGTCTCCACCACCACGGCGTGCACGCTGCTCGACCTGTTCTTCCAAGCCGAGGGCAAGACCGGCACCCCGCCGGGGTGCCCCGCCCCCGGGGGCACGCAGACCACCGCCACCACGCCTCCGGCGGCCTCGACCCAGGGCGACGCCGGCTCGAGCACCACCGCGGCCGCCGCGGCCCCGGGCCCCACCTCCTCGACCCCGACCTCGACCACGTCGTCGACCGGCTCGTCTGCGGGGGCGTCCACGACGGCGACATCGCAGGGTCAGGCGGCGACGCAGGGTCAGGCGGCGACGCAGGCCACGGCGGGGGGCGGGTCGTCGGGAACAGGCGACCCCGACCCCCCACGGCGTCGAGCCCGGTGGTCCAGGCCAGCTCGGGAGCGCTGGCCTTCACCGGGCTCGGAGACGTGGCGCAGTGGCTGGCGGTCGTCGGCGGTGCGCTCATGCTCGTGGGCTTCGTGCTCCTCACGATGGCGGACGCGCCCCGCCGCATCCGCTACCGCCTGGCGCAGCACCGACGGGCGCCGGGATGAGTCCTGCCATCGCCACGCCGCCCACGACCTGAAGGAATGCCCGGGACGGCGGTTCCCCGAGCGTCAGTGCACGCCCGAGACGCCGACGGCGGCACCGACCCCGAAGGTCACCGCGGCGGGCAACGCCGTCATCACGAGCTGACGGGCTGACGACCGCCACCAGCTCCGTCGGGTGAAGGCGGCCAACGCCGCGCCCACCCCCAGCGCCACCGCCGCGCTCAGGGCCACCGACGCCACCACCGCCGCGGTTCCCCGCGTCACGAACCACGGCAGCAGCGGGACGAGCGCGCCCAGGGCGAAGGTCACGAACGACGACACCGCCGCCTGCAACGGCCGGCCCAGCGCGGCGGGATTGATGCCCAGCTCCTCGCGGGCGTGGGTCTCGAGGGCCAGTTCGGGCGTCCGCATCATCTCGTCGGCGAGGGTGCGGGCCACGGTGGGGTCGACGCCGCGGTTCTCGTAGATGCCCACGAGCTCGCGGCGCTCGCCCTCGGGGCGGTGCCGGATCTCGTGGCTCTCCATGGCCAGCTCGCGCTCGAGCAGCTCGCGCTGGGCCGACATCGACGTCCACTCGCCCGAGGCCATGGAGAACGCGCCGGCGATGAGCAACGCGATCCCGGCCAGGCGCACCACGCTCGGCCCGGCGTCGGCCCCGGCGATGCCGAGGATGAGCGACACGTTGGTGACGAGGCCGTCGGCCACCCCGAACATCGCGGCGCGCGCCCCGCCGCCTTGCACGTTGCGATGGTGGTGGTCCCAGTGGTGGGCGTCGCCGGCGCGGCTCGGGTGGGCCGTGGACGCCCGCCGGCCGAACACACGCGACGTCCGGCCCGGATTTTCGACCTCTCGGGGCGCCGTCACCATCCCGAGACTACCGAGCGGCCCGAGGTCAGGCGGCCATCCGGACCTGCAAGAATGGCCCCCATGGCCGAGCCCCGCCGCTGGTTCGACCCGTCACAGCCCCAGACGCTGCAAGGGGCCGTGATGCTCTGCTACGTCACCTCCGCGTTGAGCCTGGTGTGGATCCTGTTCGGGGCCTACCCGCTCATCGTCTCGCTCGGCCTCGGCGTGGCCGGCTACGGCGTGGCCAACGAGCTGCGCTGGGGCTACTGGCTCGGCGTGGTGCTCGCCGGGCTGTCGGCCCTGACGCTGCTGCTCTTCGTCTTCTCCGGCGCCTACGGCGTCGTGCTGAACCTGGCCTTCATGGTGGTGCTGGTGGCGCTGTTCCTCCATCCCCAGAGCCGCGCCTACCAACGGATCTGGTTCAAGTAACGGGCGGGACAGCGCCGCACCGGGCCGGGCCGGACCGGCGACGTAGTGTCGTGTCCATGACGACGATCGTTTCCACCATCGAAGAGCTCAACGCGCTGCCGGGCAAAGACCTCGGATGGTCCGACTGGCACGTGATCGACCAGGACCAGATCAACCTCTTCGCCGATGCCACCGGCGACCACCAGTGGATCCACGTCGACCCCGAGCGCGCCGCGGCGGGGCCCTTCGGCGCCACCATCGCGCACGGGTACCTGACCCTGTCGATCATCCCCGCCATCCTCCACGAGGTCATCCGGGTGGAGGGCTTCAAGTTCGGCGTCAACTACGGGTGCAACAAGGTCCGCTTCCCCTCGCCGGTGGAGGTGGGGTCGAAGCTGCGCCTCGGCGCGACGGTGGGATCGGTCGAGGCCGTCGGCGACAACGGGGCGCAGGTGGTCCTCGACATCACCATCGAGACCGAGGGCTCGGACAAGCCGTCGTGCGTGGCCCAGGTGGTCTACCGCTACACCTGGTGAGAGCCCGGCGCCCGAGCTACAGGGGGAGGTCCCCGGTGGCCGAACGCGTCGTCCCGTGCTCGTTGTAGGCGGCGATGACCGACTCGGCCACGCGCCACTTGTGGATCTCGTCGGCACCGTCGGCGAAACGGCTCCAGCGCGCCTGGAGCAACATCTCCGAGAGGGGCGAGTCCTTGGAGTAGCCGAGCGCGCCGTGGACCTGCACGGCCCGGTCGATCACCCGCCACAGCGTGTTGGCCACGTGGTGCTTGGCCATCGACACCTCGGTGACGAAGGGCAGGCCGTGCTCGACCCGGTAGGCGGCGTGCAGCACCATCAACTTGGCCTGGTAGAGCTCGATCGCCGACTCGCTGATCAACCACTGGATGCCCTGTTTCTCCGACAGCAACGACCCGTGGGAATAGCGCTGCGTGGCCCGGGCCACCATGAGGTCGAGGGCGGTCTCGATCTGCCCGAGCCAGCGCATGCAGTGCGCCAGCCGGGCCGGTCCGAGCCGGTACTGCCCGAGGCGATGGCCCTGACCCCGTTCCCCCAGACGGTTGGCGTCGGGGACCCGGAGGTCGGTGATGCGGATCTCGCAGTGGTTGTGGCTCCCGGCCATGGTCTCCACGTCCCGCACGATCTCCCACCCCGGAGAGGGCACGTCCACGATGAAGGCCGTGGTCGCCGCCTGCGGGACCTCGGGGTCGTCCTCGGTGCGGGCCATCAGGATGGCGAAGCGCGCCCCGCGCGCCCCGCTGATGAACCACTTGTGCCCGCTCACCACCCACTCGTCGCCGTCGCGCACGGCCCGGGTGCGCATGAGGGTCGGGTCCGATCCCGCCACCTCCGGCTCGGTCATGGCGAAGCACGACCGGACGGTCCCCTCGCACATGGGAGTCAGATAGCGCGCCTTTTGGTCGTCGGTGCCCCAGTGCATCAACGTGTGCATGTTGCCCTCGTCGGGTGCGTAGCAATTCACGACGTACGACGCCCAGCGCGTCTTGGCCAACTCCGCCGACACCGCCGCCAACGCGGTGGGGCCGATCCCCATCCCGCCCCACTCCCTGGGCATGTGCGGCATCCACAGCTCGAGCGCACGAGCCCGGGACCGCAGGCGGTCGAGCTCCGCCCGCCAGTCGCCGCGGCCCGATCCCTCGGCCGCGAGGCGCTCCTCGGTGGGACGCACGTCCTCGTCGATGAAGCCCCGCATGCGGACGCGGGCCTCCTCCACGTCGGGGGCGAAAGTGAAGTCGATGGCCATGGCCCGCAGTCTTCCATCTCGGGGTCCGCGACCCCCGGCGACTCAGGAACCCGGGCCGTGCTCCAAGGGGCCGGACCGGCTGTCGCGGGCGCGTGCCTCCACGCCGCGCACGCGCGCCGCGACGACGTCGGGCGCGTCCCGGGGGACGAAGTGCCCGGTCCGGGCCACGCTCACGAGCTCGCTGCCGGTGATCGCCGCCGCGATGGACGCCGACACCGACGGGGGCACCACCAGGTCCCACGTGCCCGAGATCACCGCCGTCGGCGCCCGCACCGAGCCCAGCGCCGCCTCCACCTCGTCGATCTCGCGCACGAGGGACCGTTGCTCGGCCAGGAAGCTCTTCCACACCTGCCGGGCCCGCTGCATCGACGAGGCGTCCCGGCGCTCCTCGGGGAGGCTGGCGCGCAGCCACTCGAACGCGGTGTGGTGCCCGGGCCCGACGAGCTGGCGCACGCGGGGCAGCAACTGCCCGAAGGTGAACAGGCCGGCGGCGCTCAGCATCTCCCCCATCACCGGCGTGGCCAACAGACGGTCGAGCACGTTCAGGCTGGCGGCCCTCCCGATCGACCCCACGAGCACCAGCCCGGCCACGAGCTCGGGACGGCGCGCCGCGAGCTCGATGGCCACACCGCCGCCATAGCTGTGGCCCACCACCGTGACCGGCACCGCGTCGCGCCCGACCACCAGCTCCGCCAGCAGCTCGGCGTTGCCGGCGATGCTGAGGGTCTCCCCCCCGCTGCGGCCGTACCCGGGACGGTCGACGATGAGGAGACGGTGGTCGCCCAGCTTCTCGGCCACCGGGTCCCAGTCACTGCCGAGCCCGGGTTGGCCGTGGACGAACAGGACCGGGTGGCCCCGGCCCCGGTCAACGACGAACGGTGGGCGCAAGGTCTTCCCCGCCGGCGGCGGTGACGGTGGGTGGCGTCTCCCCGGTGCCGACGGGCGGGGCCAGCGAAGGGCCCGACGCGGCCGTGTCGGGCTCGACGGCGGGAACCTCCACGGTGAACACCGCACCCTCCCCCGGGGCGCTGTCGACCCGAGCACTGCCGCCGTGCGCGGCGGCCAGGGCGGCCACGATCGACATCCCGAGCCCGGTGCCCTCCCCGGTGCGGGCCTCGCTGCCGCGGTAGAAGCGGTCGAAGACCCGGGTGGCCTGCTCGGCGTCGAGCCCCGGCCCCTCGTCGGCCACCCGCACCGAGGCGCTGCGCCCGTCCCGGCGCACGGCCACGGACACGGGGGTGGCATGCGGCGTGTGCACGACGGCGTTGTGCAGGAGATTGTCCACGATCTGGCGCAGACGGCCGGCGTCTCCCCACACCATGACGGGACCGGGCGTCTCCAGGGTGATGGGCCGGCCCTCGTCGGTCATCGAGGTGGCCTCCACGGCGTCGGCGGCGATGCGGCTCAGGTCCACCGGCTCGAGCGCCAACGGGCGTCCCTGGTCGAGGCGAGCCAACAGGAGCAGGTCGTCGACGAGCACGCTCATGCGCGCCGCCTCACCCTCGATGCGCTCGGCGGCGCGGCGGCGGTCGTCCTCGCTGTCGAACACCCCCTTCCGCAGCAATTCGGCGTAACCCCGGATCGTGGTCAACGGCGTCCGCAGCTCGTGCGAGGCGTCGGCGACGAATCGGCGCAGGCGCGCCTCCGAAGAGCGCCGCTCCCGGAACGCCGCCTCGATCTGGCTCAGCATGCCGTTAAGGGCGGAGCCGAGCCGTCCCACCTCGCTGCGGTCGTCGACCCGCCGGATGCGGCGCGTGAGGTCCCCGCCGGCGATGGCGCCGGCTGTCTCGGTCATGTCATCGAGGGGCCGCAGGCCCAGACGCACCGTCCACAGCACCAGCAAGAGCAGGGCGACCAGCACCACGATCGACACGATCAGCTCGACGTGGATCAGCGACGCCAGCGTCTTGTTGGTGGGGTCGAGCGAGATGGCGGTGACGAGGGTCCCACCGGGCACCGCCACCGCGCCCATGCGGTACTGCAGCGACTTCGAGCCGACGGCCCGCACGTCGACCGACGAGCTCTGCGGCGCGTACGCGCCGTGCTTGGTCCCGAAGACGTCGCGGACGGGGAGGTTCTGCACGGGGAGCACCGCGGGCAGGACGGGGGCAGGGTCGGGGTACCCGGCCAGGCCCGAGGGCACCCGGATCACGACGTTCCCCTTGGCCGAGAGGACCTCCACGTAGGCGTCGGAGCTGAGCCGGGCGGCGAGGGCGGCCCCGTTGAGACGCGGCACCGGGGGGGCGCCGCGCCCGGTGAAGTGCCCGGTGACCGGGGTCCGGTCGGCCAGCCCCGCCAGCCACTTCCCGGGGTCGGTGACCGGGGTCCGGTCGCCCCCGGCCAGGTCCCGCTTGTAGATCTGGTCGATGTACTTGTAGGCCTGGTCCTGGGAGGCGTCGATCTGCTCGTCGAGCCGGCCGAAGAGGAACGACCGGGTCGCCACCTCGGTCACCACGTCCGTGGTGATGAGGCCTGCGACGAGCAGGAGCAGCATGCCGAGCACGAGCCGGCGCCGGAGCGACATCTAGGGCCCGTCACCGTGTCGGGCCGCGGCGTGCCGCACGCCGCTATTCCTTGTCGCGCGGCAGGCGGAGGCTGTACCCGACCCCGCGGATGGTGTGGATCAGCGGCGGGTCGACGCGGTCGACCTTCTTGCGCAGGTAGCTGATGTAGGTCTCGACGATGTTGGGGTCGCCGTCGAAGTCGTAGTGCCACACGTGATCGAGGATCTCGCTCTTGGACAGAACCCGGCGAGCGTTCTCGAGCATGTACCGCAACAGGTTGAACTCCGTGGCCGTCAATTCGATGAGCAAGCCCTGGCGCCACACCTCGTGGGTCTCGTCGTCCATCTCGAGGTCCGAGAACGAGAGCTTGTCGTTGGCGCGCGAGGGAACGGTGCGCCGCAGCACGGCGTGGATGCGGGCCACGAGCTCGTCCAGACTGAAGGGCTTGGTGACGTAGTCGTCGCCGCCGGCGGTCAGTCCCCCCACCTTGTCCTCGGTGGCGTCGCGGGCCGTGAGGAACAGCACCGGTGTGCGGTTCCCCTGGGCCCGCATGCGCCGGCACACCTCGGTCCCGTCCACGTCGGGGAGCATGACGTCGAGGAGGACGAGGTCGTGGCGCCCCCGTTCGGCCAGGCTGATGGCGTCCCCGCCGGTGGAGGCGGTCTCGACGGCGAAGCCCTCGAAGCGCAGCGCCGCGCCCAGCAGGTCGGTGATGTACGGCTCGTCGTCGACCACCAGGATCCGGGTCAGCGTGCTCACCCGTCCATGTTCTCAGATGGAGTCGCCCGACAGGCGGCCCCCGTCCCGCTAGACCGCGGCCCCGCTCCGGGCCCGGGTGGCGCCGCCCCGCACGAGGACGCGCCCGGCCCGTTTGCACGCCCACCAGGTCACGAGGAGCAGAGCCTCGACCACGATGTGCATGGACATCTTGGACTTCCCCTCCACCCGGTCGACGAACCGGATGGGCACCTCGGTCACGAGGCCTCCGTGCTGGAGCACCTGGTAGACCATCTCGATCTGGAAGCCGTAGCCCTCGGCCCGCACCGCCGCGAGGTCGACCCGGCGCAGGGCCTCGGCCCGGTAGGCCCGGAACCCCGAGGTGGAGTCGGTGACGTGCAGCCGCAGGAGCAGCGCGGCGTAGACGTTGCCCCCCTGCGACAGCAGCCGCCGGTGCCAGCGCCAGTTGGGGATCGACCCCCCCGGCACGTACCGTGACCCCACCACGAGGTCGACGCCCTCCGCCAGGGGGGCGATCAGGCTGGGGAGCGCCTCGGGCTCGTGCGACAGATCGGCGTCCATCTCCACGAAGGCTTCCCACCCCCGCTCGAGGCCCCAGGCGAAGCCGGCCCGGTAGGCGCTGCCGAGGCCGGACTTGGCGCTGCGCCGCAGGACGTCGATGTGGCCGAGCTCAGCCCCGACCTTCTCGGCCAGGTCCGCGGTCCCGTCCGGGCTCCCGTCGTCCACCACGAGCACCCCGGCGTCGGGCACCGCGGTGCGGATCCGGCGCAGGACGTGGTCGATGTTCTCCGCCTCGTTGTACGTCGGCAGGACCACCAGGACTCGCACGCAGGCAGCCTAGGGGACCGTCGTGGGGCCACCCGAGGCTCCCACGACCTCCAGCTGCGCCTCGGGAGCCGTCGATCGCCACATCTCCCGCACCACCACCTGGATGGACCCGGCGATGGGGATGGCCAGCAGCGTGCCCACGAATCCCCCGAAGAAGCCCCCGACGAGGTCGCCGATGTTGGCCCCCACCAGGATGGCGATGAGCACGAGCAGCGGGTTGATGCGCACCGTCTTGCTCATGACGATGGGGTTCAGGATGTGGTTCTCGATCTGGGTGTAGGTCAGGAAGATGGCGGCGAAGATGATCGCCGCGCTGAGCGAGTGCGTCAGCGCGAACAGGCCGGTGGGAATGCCGGCCACCGCCCCGCCCACGAGGGGCAGGAAGTCGAAGAGCGCGACCCACAAGGCCCACAGCAGCGCGTAGGGCACGCCCAGCGCGGTCAGGGTCACGAACACCACGATCCCGGCGATGATCGAGGTGATGAAGTTGCCGAGCATGAAGCCGGTGACCGACCGGTTGACCTCGCCCGCGATCCGCGTGACGCGCGTGGCGCGCTCGGGGGCGAAGAACCGCAGGACGCCGAGGCGGAGCTTGGGCCCCTCGAGCAGGAGCAGCAGCACCAGGATGAACACCACGAAGAGGTCGAACCCGACGGTGAAGGCGCCCGCGCCGAGCTTGAGCGCGGGCTTGGACAGGTTCTTGGCGTACCCCTCGAGCTTGGGCAGGTTCTGCTCCACCCAGTGCTGCACGTGGTACTTGCGCACCAGGTGGCCGATGTACCCCGTCCCGCGCTCGGCGCTGCGCACGTAGCTGGGCAGCTTCGAGATGAGGTGGCTCAGCCCGTTGGCGAGAGGGGCGCCGAAGGAATAGGCGAGGCCGGCGAACACGAGCAGGGCGAACACCGTGACGATGGTCACGGCATAACTCCGTCGCGACACCCCCACCCGCTGCAGCAGGACGACGAGCGGGTTGAGCAACAGGGCGATGAAGCCCGCCACCGCCATGAGCAGCAGGATGTCGCGCAGCTTGTAGACGACCTTGCCCGCCATCAGGGTGAGCACGACGACGCCCACGGTCATCAAGATGGCCTGCAGGGGGACGCGGCGTTCGTCGGACCATTCCCACAGGCGGGCGCGCCGCGTCACCGGTGGGGAGGGGATCTCCGACATCGTTCCCCAGCATGGCAGCTGGGCCCAGCGCGACCGCGGCAACCGGCCCGCCCCCCGTATGGCCCGTCGGAGCCTTCTGACGTGCAAGCATGGCCCGGATGGAGGTGGCAAGAGAGGTCGCGCCCCGGCGTCGACGGGTGCGGAGACAGGTCAAGTGGGGGCTGTACGCGGTCGGGCTGTTCCTGATCCTCGAGTACCTCGTCCTGCCGCAGCTGTCGGGGGCCCGCAAGTCCGTGAACCTGCTCGGTCGCATCAACATCGCCTACGTCGTGGCCGGCGTGTTGCTCGAGGCGGCCTCGCTCTTGGCCTACAGCCAGCTCACCCACACGGTGCTGCACCACGTCGGGCCGCACCGGTCGCGGTTGCTGCGCATCAACATGTCGAGCTTGTCGGTGAGCCACATCATGCCGGGGGGCACCGCCCCGGGCACCGCCGTCGCCTTCCGTCTGCTCATGCAGTCCGGAGTGTCGGGAACCGACGCCGGGTTCGCGTTGGGCATGCAAGGAGTCGGCTCCGCCCTGGTACTCAACTCGATCCTGTGGCTGGCGCTGCTCGTGTCGGTATTCGTGCACGGCTACAACCCGCTCTACGCCGTGGCCGCCGGGGCGGGGGTCGTGCTGATGGGAATCGTCGCCGGGCTCGTGATGGCCCTCACCCGCGGGCGACACTGGTCCATCGAGATCATCCGCCGCTGGGCCGCGCCCGTCCCGTTCGTCGACGGCGACAAGCTGGCCGAGGTCGCCCACCGCGTGGCCGAGCGCCTGGCCCAGTTCCTGGCCGATCCTCAGCTCCTCCTGCGCGCCATCGCCTGGGCCGCCGCCTTCTGGCTGCTCGACGCGGCCTCGCTGTTCGTGTTCGTGGCCGCCCTGGGCAAGATCGTCTCGCCCATCGACCTCCTGGTCGCCTACGGCCTGGCCCAGGTGCTGGCGGTCATCCCCATCACGCCGTCGGGCCTCGGGGTCATCGAGGGCGTGCTCATCCCGACCCTGGTCGGCTTCGGCGTTCCGCGCGAGACCGCCATCCTGGGCGTCCTCGGCTACCGCCTCGTGAACTTCTGGCTCCCGATCCCGGTCGGGGGCATCGCCTACCTGTCCCTGCGCTTCTCGGGCGAGGGATGGGGCCAACGGTTGCGCCACGCTCGTGACGAGGTGGCCGCGCTCGAAGACGACGCCGTCCGGCGCTCGCCGCGGCCGCTCTCCGCCGAAGGCTGAGCCCGGCCCCGGTCACCGGGCCCCGGCACGCCAGGGCCCGCCGCCTCCTACCCGGCCGCGCCCAGGGTGTCGGCTTCGCGGCGCCGCCGGGCCCGGTGGCGCGCCAGCTCCTGCATGCGGCGCTGGGCGCTCGCCCCCACCACGGTGGGCACGCGGGTCCAGGCCCCGTTGGGCCCGAGGACCCAGGAGTTGGTGTCGTCGCTCAGGTTGAGGTCGAGGACCTCGAGCAGCCGGGCCTGGAGCTCGGGGTCGAGGACCGGGGCCAGGACCTCGATGCGCCGGTCGAGGTTGCGCTCCATGAGGTCGGCGGACCCTATGAGCAGGGTCAGCGGTCGCGACCCGCTGCCACCGAAGCGGTAGATCCGGGAGTGCTCCAGGAACCGGCCCACGATCGACCGCACCCGGATGGAGTCCGACAGGCCGCGGCACGCCGGGGCGGAGGTTGCACACCCCCCGGACGACGAGGTCGATGGGGACACCGGCCATCGAGGCGCGGTAGAGCGAATCGATGATGTCGGGGTCGGTCAGGCCGTTGACCTTGATGGCGATGCGCCCCGCCGGCCCCGCCTGCGCCTCCTGCTCGATGAGCTCGGTGATCCGCTGGCGCAACGCCATCGGGGCCACGACGAGCTTGCGGTAGCGCGCATAGCGGCTGTAGCCGGTGAGGAAGTTGAACAGGTCGCCGACGTCCGCGCCGAGATCGGGGTCGGCCGACAGCAGGCCGATGTCCTCGTACTGCCGGGCGGTGCGGGGGTTGTAGTTCCCGGTGCCGACGTGGCAGTACCGGCGGATGCCGTCCTCCTCGCGCCGCACCACCAACGCCGCCTTGGAATGCGTCTTCAGGCCCACGAGCCCGTACACGACGTGCACGCCCGCTTCCTCGAGGGCGCGGGCCCACAAGATGTTGGCCTGCTCGTCGAAGCGGGCCTTCAGCTCCACCACCGCGGCGACCTGCTTGCCCGCCTCGGCGGCCTGGATGAGCGACTGCGCGATGGGGCTGTCACCCGAGGTCCGGTACAGGGTCTGCTTGATCGCCAGCACGTCGGGATCGGCCGCGGCCTGGGCGATGAAGGCCTCCACCGACGTGGTGAAGGAGTCGTAGGGATGGTGCACCAGCACGTCGCGCTCGCGCAGCACGGCGAAGAGGTCGGCCGTCTCGTTCCCGGCGTTGGCGAGCCGGGGCGGGGTCATGGGCGCCCACGCCTCCTCGTGGAGGTCGGGACGGTCGAGCTCGTACACGCCCCACAGGCCGCCGAGATCGAGAGGCGCGGCGATGTCGTAGGAGTCGTCGGCGGCGAGGTCGAGCTCGTGCACGAGCATGTCGCGCATGTCGTCGGACATGTCGCCCGCCACCTCGAGGCGAACCGCCCGCCCGAACCGGCGGCGGCGCAGCTCCATCTCGACCGCGGCCAGCAGGTCGTCGGCCTCGTCCTCGTCGAGCACGAGGTCGGCGTTGCGCGTGACCCGGAAGGCGTAGTGCTCGCCGATGACCATGTCGGGGAACAACGTCCCCAGCTGGGCGGCGATGATCTGCTCCAGGGCCACGAAGCGCTCACCGTCGGGCATGACGACAAAGCGCGGCAACAGCGGGGGGACCTTCACCCGGGCCACGCGTTCCACCCCGGTGATCGGATCGCCTACGCGCACGATGAGATTGAGCGACAGGTTCGAGATGTAGGGGAAGGGGTGCCCGGGGTCGACCGACAGGGGCGTCAGCACGGGGAAGATCTGGTGGTTGAAGGCCTCGGTCAGGTGCTGACGGTCGGCCTCGTCGAGCGAGGACCAGTCCGCCACCCGCACCCCGGCCTCGGCCAGCGCCGGCACCACGGAGTCGACGAAGATGGCCGACTGCCGGTGCACGAGCTCGGTGACGCGCTCGCCGATGGCCCGCAGGGCCTCGCTGGGACGCAGGCCGTCGGCGGACCGGGTGCGCAGGCCCGCGTCGACCTGGTCCTTGAGCCCGGCCACCCGCACCTGGAAGAACTCGTCGAGGCCCTCGGAGAAGATGGCCAGGAACTTGACCCGCTCGAGCAGCGGGGTGCGCTCGTCGTCGGCGAGGTCGAGCAGACGGGCCCCGAATTCGAGCCAGGACAGCTCCCGGTTCGAGAACCGCTCGGGGCCGCGTGCCGCCACGGCGTCCTCCCCCACCAGCGGGGCCGGTGCCGTCGCCGTGTCGCCGGGCGCCGGCCCGGGGGGCGCGGCCGTGGTGGCGCCGCGCGCCGGTTCCGAGGCCTGCATCGAACCTCCAGGGTACCGCCGGTGCGGCCCCCACAGGGGTCCGCACCCCGGGTCTATCGGGTCAGTTCCGACCGAGCTGTACGCCGGGGCGTCGGGTGGAGCCGCTCAGCGACGAAGACCAGGCCCACGGCGAGTGCCGCCCCTGGTCCGAGTCGAGCAGATGGGCAGCCGCGCATTCGGTTCGGTCATCGACCTGAGCCCGTCCCCATGCCCGGGGGCGCCGGAGGCCCGACTGTAGGCTCGATCCGGTGCCCACCGTCCTCCGTCGCCTCGCGCCCACCGAGGGCATGCGGGTGCGCCGCCCGAAGCCCAAGCGGCGCACCGAGCTCGGGCTCCTCATCTTTGGCTCGTTCATCGTGGTGGCCATGTACGTGCTGGCCTCGGTGGGCACCACGTCGAAGATCCCCCCCAACCTCGGACCCTTCCTGGCCATCCTCCTCGCCCTGGGCCTGGCCGCCCACGTCGCCAACCGGATCTACGCCCCCGACGCGAGCGCGGTGATCCTCCCCATCGCCACGCTCCTCAACGGCCTGGGCTACGTCATGCTGGCCCGCATCGCCCAGCACTGGGCGCAGGCCCAGGCGGGGTGGACCGCCATCGGGGTCGGGGCCTACATCCTCACCCTGGCCCTCGTCCGCCGCTCGCGGGACCTCGACCGCTACCGCTACCTCTTGCTCCTCGTGGCCGTGGTCCTCATGCTGTCGCCGCTCATCCCGCACCTCGGCCAGGACAAGAACGGCGCCCGGCTGTGGGTCGGCATCGGGCCCCTCAACGGCCAGCCCATCGAGCTGGCCAAGCTGGCGCTGTGCATCTTCTTCGCGTCGTACTTCGTCGAGAAGCGCGAGCTGTTGTCGGTGCCGACCCTGCGGGTGGGCAACCGGCTCATGCTCGACCCCCGGCCTCTCGTGCCCATCCTCATCGCCTGGGCGTTCACCATGGTCGTCCTCGGCGGGGAGGACGACATCGGCTTCGCCCTGCTCATCTTCGTGCTGTTCATGGCCATGCTGTGGCTCACGTCGGGGCGGTGGAATTACCTGGCCTTGGGCGTCATCCTCTTCGGCGCCGGAGCCGTGGTGGCCGACCGCCTCTTCTCGCAGGTGAACGTGAGGGTCTCGGAGTGGCTCCATCCGGTGGCCACCAACCAGATCATGGCCGGCCTCTACGGCATGGGCACGGGCGGGCTGCTCGGCACCGGGCTCGGCTTCGGCCATATCGCGCCGGTGTGCTCGGGGTGCGTGAACCCCATCCCCGAGGTGCAGAGCGACTACATCTTCGCCGCCTTCGGGACGGAGATGGGCCTGCTCGGCACGACCGCCATCGTGTTCGCGTTCGTCCTCCTGGTGGGGGCGGGGCTCCGCACCGCCCAGACGGCACGGTCCGAATTCGCCCAGATGGTGGCGGCCGGCCTCACCGTCATCATCGGCTTCCAGGCCCTGTTCATCATGGCGGGCATCGTGCGCCTGCTCCCGCTGACCGGGATCACGCTGCCGTTCATGGCGTACGGGGGGTCGTCCCTGGTGGCGAACTACGTCCTCATCGCGCTGTTGATGCGCGTCTCCGACGAAGGCGAACGCGCCATCGTGGCCGACCAGGCCACGGCGCAGCGCGTGGAGTAGGCGCGCCCCGCCGCCCCCGGTGCGGCGCCGTCAGGTCGAGGGACCGGACGGCGCGCCGGCGTCGGGCTCCCCTGCCCGGCCCGACACACTCGACGGGGCGTCGGCACCGGTGAACACCCACTCCCCGGCGAGGATCGGGGTGGGGAGTCGCTGGCGCAGGGCCAGGGCGATGGCGTCGGAGGGCCGACAGGGCAGCACGCTTCGACCGCGCCGGCTCGTGGTGTCGATCTCGGCGAAGAACTGCTGGCCCCGGCGCACCGTGATGCGCACCGCCTCGATGCCCACGGAGTGACGGTCCAGGATGTCGGTGACGAGCTCGTGGGTGAGCGGCCGAGGCGTGTCGATGCCCCGGAAGGCGAAGGCGATGGCGGTCCCCTCGGCCATGCCCACCGGGATCCGCAGCTCGCGCCACGGGTCCTGGGCCTCGTGCAGCACCACCACCGGGTTCACGCTCGGCAGCTCCATCTCGACGGCGGCCACGGCCACGATCCGCCACTGCTCGGGAGACAACTCGAGCACCTCGAGCGCCGTGGGCGCCAGCGCGGTGTCGGCTGGTTCGGCTGTGTCGGTTGTGTCGGCTGTGTCGCCTGTGTCGGCCGCCGCGGCCGCCTCGGCCGCGGCGGTCCCAGGCGGGCCGTCGGCGGGCGCGGCGCTCTCGGCCGGGCCGACGTCGGTCACCGCTGGGCCCGCAGCTGCACCGACAGCGCGATGCCGATGGCCGAGAAGAACGCGACCGTCGCCGAGCCCCCGTAGGACAAGAAGGGCAGGGGGATGCCCGCCACCGGCATGATGCCCATGGCCATGCCGGCGTTCTCGAACACGCTGAAGGCGACCAGTGTGAAACACCCCGCCGCCAGGAGCCGACCGAAGGCGTCACGGGCCAACTGGGCGCTGCGCAGGAGTCGCCACGACACCACGCCCAGCAGGGCGAGGACGCTGGCGGCGCCGACGAAGCCGAGCTGCTCCCCGAGAGCCGAGAAGATGAAGTCGGTCTGCTGCTCGGGCACGTACGCCAGGTTGGTCAGCGGCCCGTGGAACAAGCCGGTCCCGGTGGATCCCCCCGAGCCGATGGCCGCCACGGAGTTGCCGACGTTGTACCCGGTGCTCTGGAGGTTCTTCCCCACGTGGAACACGGCGGTGATGCGGTTCAGCTGGTAGCCCTTCAGCAACTTGAAGTGGACCAACGCGAAGGCGCCGGTGACGGCGAGCAGCAGCAGCAGGACCAGGTAGCGGTTGGGGATCCCGGCGATGACGAGCATCACGAGGAGCACCACCGACATCACGATCCCGCTGCCGAGGTCGGGCTGCTTCACCACGAGGAGGATCGGCACCGCCGCCATGGCCAGCACCTTCAACAGGTCGTCGCGGCCCAGTCCCTCGGGCCGGCGGGCGCAGAACGTGGCCACCGTCACGATGAGCACGAGCGTGGCGAAGGCCGACGGCTGGATCTGCACGCCCCCAACCTGGATCCAGCGCGTCGCGCCCAAGGCGGTGGACCCGATGCCGGTGAACATCGCTAGCAGGGCCAGGATCATGACGACGTACAGCACCGCGCTGGCGTGCTCGAGCCAGCGGTAGTCGAGCGCCGCCAGGACGATCATGACGATACCGCCCACCACCACGTAGGCCGCCTGGCGGGTCAGGAAGTAATGGGGGTTGATGTCGGCGGCGGCCAGCTTGGAACGAGTGGCCGAATAGACGAGGACGACCCCGAGCCCGGCCACGACGACCGTGGTGAGGACGAGCGCGAAGTCCACCCGCAAGGGCAAGGGCCGGCCCGCAGCCGGGCGGTGTGCGAGAGAGGTGCTCAACCGGTGGGCTCCGGCGGACCAGAATACCGGTCGTGCCCCTGAGCGCCACATCAGCCATCGTGGTCGACGACGGCTGGCTCTACGACGTCCTGCGCTGGGCCGGAGTGAGCCAGCCCACCGCCTCGCACTGGCAGCAGGTCGTGATCAAGCCGCTGACGGTCGTCCTGATCGTCCTGGTGGCGGTGCTGATCTCCTGGCTCGGGAGCCGGATCATCCGGCGCTGGGTCGGGGCCGCGGCCCACAAGGCCGTCTCCCACGCCGACTCGCCCCGGGCCGCGGCCCGGGCCCTCACCCTGACGAGCCTGCTGGCCAACATCTGGCGCGGCGTCATCGTCGTGATCGCCTTCTTCGTCGTGCTCGGGACCATCGGGCTCAACCTGACGCCACTGCTGGCCGGGGCGACGGTCATCGGTGCCACCCTCGGCTTCGGCGCCCAGAGCATGGTGCGCGACCTGTTGGCCGGCGTGCTGCTCACGGTGGAGGGCCAGTTCGACATCGGGGACTCGATCATGGTGGGCGACACCACGGGCAAGGTGGAGGACCTCACCCTGCGCGTCACGCGCCTGCGGTCCGACGACGGCACGGTGTGGTACGTGCCCAACGGCGAGATCCGGAAGCTGGCCAACTCGTCGCGGGGGTGGGCCCAGGCGACCGTCGACGTCCCGGTGCCGGTGACCGCGGCGGTGGACACCGTGCTCGACACCATCCGGGCCGCGGCCGACACCGTGACCCACGACCCCCGCTACGCGCCGTTGTGCCTGGAGCCGCCGCGCCTGTGGGGCGTGGTCGCCACCGCCGCGGACACCTTCACCTGCCGGGTGTCGGTGCGCACCGCCACCGCGGATCGCGAGCGCGTGGCGCGCCTGCTGCGCCAGGAGATCGCCGTCGGCCTGCAGGGAAAGGCGGTCTTCGCCGCGGTGCCCGCCGCCGACGCCCCGGCGGCGCCGTCGCGGCCACCCGAAGCCGACGACGCCTCGTGACGACCGGTCCGTGGCGCTGAGCCCGGCCCTGCAAGGGGTCCGGGCCGAGACGGGTCGGCGCTGGCGCGGGGCCACGGCCGGGCTGCGCACGCTTCCCGACGTCGTGGTCCTCGGGGCGCAGCGCAGCGGGACGACGTCGTTGTTCGACTGGCTGGCGCCGCACCCGCAGGTCGCCCCGTCGACGACGAAGGAGGTCCACTACTTCGACCGGTTCTACGCCAACGGGGACCGGTGGTACCGCGCCCACTTCCCCTTGAAGGGAGGGCGGCGCCTGGCGGTCGAGGCCACCCCGTACCTGCTGTTCTCCCCCGTGGCCCCGGGCCGGGTGGCCACCGACCTGCCCGCGGCACGCTTCATCGTGCTGTTGCGCGACCCGGTGCAGCGCGCCATCTCCCACTACTGGCACTCGTGCCGGATCCACGCCGAGGACCAGCCCCTGGCGCGCGCCATCGCCCTCGAGGACGAGCGACTGGCGGGCCAGGAGGAGATCGTGCTGGCCGGGGGCGAGAGCTTCGCCCACCGCAATTTCTCCTACAAGGCGCGGGGCCACTACGCCGAGCAGCTGTCGCGCTGGTTCGCCGTCATCGGGCGTGAGCGCTTCCTGGTCGTGAGGAGCGAAGACCTCTTCCTCGACGCCGCCGCCCCGGGACGGGTCCTGGCGTGGCTGGGGGTCGCGCCCCGCGCCGTGCCCTTCCCGTCGTCGAACGACGCCCCGCGGGCCCGCCCCGAAGAAGCGTCGGTGATCGAAGACCTGCGCCGCCACTTCACGCCCTACAACGACGCCCTCTTCGACCTGTTGGGCGAGCGGCTCTGGACCTATTGAACCCCGGGCTGGGCGCGCTGCACCGCGGCCCACATGGACTCGACCGGCACGGCGCGCCCGGTCCAGCGCTCGAGGGCCAACGCAGCCTGGTGCAC
This sequence comes from uncultured Acidimicrobiales bacterium, assembly GCA_963811775.1. Classification (GTDB taxonomy): domain Bacteria; phylum Actinomycetota; class Acidimicrobiia; order Acidimicrobiales; family UBA8190; genus Chersky-840. The sequence goes on from CAWESO010000017.1 coordinate 92,395, forward strand.
CAGCATCCCGATGCCTCCCACCGTCGTCGCACCCCGCCGGGCCGCCTCGGCCAGCAGGGGCGTGACGCGGGGGTGGTAGACGAGATCCGCGACCACCTGCCCGGCGTGCAGGGCGCCGGGGTCGAAGGGCAACTCGGCTGCGCGCGCCCCGCACCGAGCGCCATGCCGGCCGGGGTGGCCTGCACGACCAGCTCGGCCGAGGAGACATCGGCGGCTGAGCCCACCCGGCCCGCCTCCCCCGCCAGCGCCGCGGCCGACTCGGCCCGGGCCGCGGTGCGGTTGACCACCACCACCTCGGCCGCACCGGCGCGGGCCAGGGCCAGGGTCACGGCGCGCGCCGCGCCCCCGGCGCCGACGACGAGGCAGCGTTTGCCGGCGGGATCGAACGAAGTGGCGCGCCGCAGGGCCACGACGAACCCCTCGCCGTCGGTGGAGTCGCCCACGAGGGCGCCGTCTCGCCAACTGACGCAGTTCACGACGCCGAGGAGACGGGCCACCTCGGTGGTGTCGTCGACGGCGTCGAAGGCCTGCTCCTTGTGGGGCATGGTGACCGACAACCCGGCGAGCTCGAGGGCCCGCATCCCCGTCAGCGCGGCGGCGGCGGCTCCGGCGCGCACCGGGAACGCCACCGACACCCAATCGAGGCCGAGCGCGTCGAACGCGGCGTTGTGCAACAGCGGCGACAACGAATGCGAGACCGGGTCCCCGATGACCCCGACGACGCGCGACGCGCCGCTGGGCCAGGTCGGTGAGTGCCTCCACGATTCTCCGGAAATCGGCACCACGCCCTACCCCAGGCCCCGGCTCTGCGCCAGGCGTTCGTTGCCCTGCTGGCCGGCGAAGGTGCTCGAGAAGGCCTCGGTGCCGTCCTTGGAGACGACCACGAAGTACAGCCACGAGCCCGGCGTCGGCGCCAGGGCGGCCTGCAGCGACGCCTTGGACGGGAAGCAGATCGGTGTGGGGGTGAGCCCGGTGTGCAGATAGGTGTTGTACGGCGTGTTGAGGGCGAGGTCGGCGGGCGTGACCTTGCCCCCGTCGCGGTGCTCGGAGTAGAGGACCGTCGAGTCCATCTGCAACGGGGTCCCGCGCGCCAGGCGGTTGTAGATGACGCGCGCCACCTTGCCCAGGTTCTTCTCGTACACGCCTTCTTTCTGCACGATCGACGCCACGGTGACGGCCTGGTACGGCGTCTCGCCCAGCGCGGCGGCGCCGCTCGTGAGCCCGACCGAGTCGGCCAGCGTGTCGAAGCGCTGCACCATGGCTTGGAGCAGCACCTGGTCCGACTCCCCCGGCACGACCAGGTAGGTGCCCGTGCCCACCAACCCGTCGAGGTTCGTCGACTCGGCCGGCTCGTAGGGCGAGCGCACCACGCCGGTCTGGGCCAGGGACAGGAAATGGGCGCCGTCGTGGCCCGACACCTGGTCCACCTGGGTCGCCACCTCGCCGATGGTGTACCCGGGCAGCACGGTGACGGCGAAGACGTCGGGCCCGGCCGCGAGCCGGGCCCGGACGTCGCCGAAGGAGTCGTTGCGGTGCATGAGGTAGCGCCCCGGCAGCACCGTGGGCGTGCCGTGGAGGACGAGGTACACCCGGAAGGCCAACGAGCTGTCGACGACATGGGCGCGCACGAGCGAGGCGGTGACCGCCCCCATCGACGCCCCGGCCGGCACGTCCACGACCGTCGACGGGCCCCCCGACCCGCCCGTCTGGCTCTGGTACCACGCCACGGCCCCGATGAGCAGGGCCAGCACGAGCGCGACGACCAGGCCCACGAGCCGGCGTCGCCGCCGGTACACCTCGGGCCGCACCCGGCGGTGCCTGGGCCGCCCGCTCGCCGCCCCGTCGGGGCCCGCCGGCCCGGGCGGACTCGGCCGACCCCGCACGCCGGAGCCGGCAGGGTCAGGCATCGGCGGGCCCCGGCCCCGAATCGAGCCAGGCCTGGAGCAACACCGCCGCCGCGGCCTGGTCGATGCGGCTGCGCTGGCTGCGCCCCCGACGTCCCGCCTCGTGCAACGACCGGGCCGCGCTCACCGTCGTCAGGCGCTCGTCGAAGGTCTCGACGCTCACCCCGTGCGGGGCCAGGGCCTGGGCCAGGCCCTGGGCGTCGGCCACGGCGGCCCGGGCCGCGGGCCCGCGCCGACCGTCGAGGCTGAGGGGCAGGCCGACCACGACGTGGCGCGCTCCCACCTCGGTGACGACGGCGGCCACGGCGAGCCAGTCGGCGCCGTCGTCCCCGGTGCGCTCGATGGTGCAGCGCGGCGTCGCCAGGGTGCCCGTGCCGTCGGAGACCGCCACGCCGATGCGGCGTCGGCCGAGGTCGATCCCCACCACCCGCACGCGCTCAGGCACCGAGCCGGCGCCGGGCCTCCGCCAACAGGGGCTCGATCTTGGCCGGGTCCGACCCACCGGCCACGGCCAGCTCGGCCGAGCCCCCGCCCCCGCCGCCGACCAGCTGCGCCAACTCCTTCGCCGTCACCCCGGCGTCGACCTCGGGATCGCCCGACGCCACCGCAACGCCCACCTTCGTCCCGTCGGCCGACCCGGCCACCACCACGACCCGGGCGCCATGACCCCGGACGGCCTGGGCCAGGTCGCGCAGCTGGTCGGGGACGAGGCCGTCCTGGCGGTGCACCACGACGCCCCCGTCGGCCCCCTGGGCCAGGCGCGCCGCGTCCTGTTGGAGCTGGGCCCCGCGCACGCGCTGGAGCTCCTTCTCGGCCTGGCGCTGGCGGTCGAGGACCTTCTGCAAGGCGTCGAGGACCCCGCCGGGCTCGACCTTGAGCAGGCGGGCCGCGTCCTCGAGGGCGCGGCGGCTCTCGTCCAGCACGGCCAGCGACGCGGCCCCGGTCACGGCCTCGATGCGTCGCACGTTGGAGCCGATCGACCCTTCCGACACCACCGTGATGGGCCCGATCATGCCCAGCGCGTCGACGTGGGTCCCCCCGCAGAACTCGAGCGAGTGCGTCCCGGCGCGCACGACACGCACCCGCTCGCCGTACTTGTCGTCGAAGAACGCCAGCGCGCCCAGCGCCTCGGCCTCGGCCTTGGACGTCTCGGTGACCTCGACCGCGGCGTCGGTGAGCACATCGGCGTTGGCGAGCTCGGCCACGTCCCTGAGCTCCTCGGGCCGCAAGCCCTTGGGGTGCGAGAAGTCGAAGCGCAGCCGGTCGGGGGCGACGAGCGATCCCTGCTGGCGCACGTGGTCACCGAGGACCTGGCGCAGCGCGCTGTGGAGCAGATGCGTCCCGGTGTGATGGCGACGCGTGGCGTCGCGACGCGCCGCGTCGATCACGGCCAGGGCGTCTTGGCCCGGGAAGAGCTCCCCCTCCACCGTGGCCCGGTGCACGATGAGGCCGGGCACCACGGTCTGGGTGTCTGTGACCGTGGCCCGGCCCGTCTCGGTGGTGATGGCGCCGGTGTCGCCCACCTGGCCGCCCGACTCGGCGTAGAAGGGCGTGCGGTCGAGGACGATCTCGACCGTGCCCGGCTGGCCCCCGGCCAGCACGGCCACCACCGAGGCGGGCTCCTCGTAGTGCTCGTAGCCGGTGAAGCGCGTCGGGCCCGACTGGGCCAGCAGGTCCCGGTACACGGTCTCGTCGCCGAGGGCCTGGCGCCGGCGCCGGGCGTCGGCCTTGGCCAGCTCGCGCTGGGTCGCCATCTCCCGCTCGAACCCCTCGGTGTCCACGACGACCCCGGCCTCGGCCGCCATCTCCATGGTGAGCTCGATGGGGAACCCGTGGGTGTCGTGCAGCCGGAAGGCCGTCTCGCCCGACACCATCCCCGTTCCGTCGCGCAGCGCCTCCTCGAGGATGACCGAGCCGGCGTCGAGGGTGCGGCGGAACGCACCCTCCTCGCGCTCGACGGTCTCGGAGATGCGGTCGAGCTCGTCGACGAGGACGGGGTAGGCGTCGCCGAGCACGTCGGCCACCGCGGCGACGAGCCGGGGCGTGAGGTGCTCGACCACCCCGAGCTGGAAGGCGCGTCGCACGGCCCGGCGGATGATGCGGCGCAGGACGTAGCCGCGGCCCTCGTTGGAGGGCATCACGCCGTCGGCCACGACCATGGCCATGGCCCGGGCGTGGTCGGCCAGGATGCGCAGGGTGACGTCGGAGTGCGTGTCGGCCCCGTAGCGGACCTGGGTGACGTCCTCGGCCACGGCCAGGATGGGACGGAAGACGTCGGTCTCGAACAACGACGCCACGCCCTGGAGCATGGGGAGGTTGCGCTCGAGGCCCGCCCCGGTGTCGATGCTCTTGCCGGGCAGGTCCTCCAGAGATCCGTCGGCCAGCTTGTTGTACTGCATGAACACGAGGTTGTAGATCTCGACAAACCGCTCGGCGCCACCGTGCGCCGGGCCGCCGTCGTCGCCGTAGGCCGGGCCACGGTCGAAGAACAGCTCCGACGATGGGCCGCACGGGCCGAGGCCGCTGTCACCCATCTGCCAGAAGTTGTCCTGGCCCAGCGCCTGGATGCGCGGCTCGGGGACCCGGGCGCTGTCGAGCCAGATCTGGCGGGCCTCGTCGTCGGACTCGTGCACGGTCACCCACAGCCGTTCGGCGTCGACCCCGAGGACCTCGGTGAGCAGCTCCCACGCCAGCGGGATGGCGTCGGCCTTGAAGTAGTCGCCGAAGCTGAAGTTGCCGAGCATCTCGAAGAACGTGCAGTGGCGCTCGGTGCGGCCGATGATGTCGATGTCGACGGTGCGGAAGCATTTCTGCACCGACGTGGCCCGGGGCCAGGGCGGGGGCTCCTCGCCCACGAAGTACGGCTTGAACGGGACCATGCCGGCGATGGTGAACAGCACGGTGGGGTCGTGGGGGATGAGGCTGGCGGACGGCACGACCACGTGCCCGCGCGCCGCGTAGAAGCCGGTGAACGTGGAACGGAGCTGCTTGGCGTCCATTATCCGACGATCCTACCGGCCGCCGTCGTCGACCCCGGGAGCCGACGGGGGCCCTTCGGGCCGGTCACGGCCCCGCTCAGGGGCGGTTCAGCGCACCTGACGGTGCGGCCCGAGGTCGTGCCACAGGTCGTCCTCGCGCCGCAACGCCTCTTTGCGTCCGGTGTCCAGCGCGTCCCGGACGCGGTCCGCGGTCTGGCGCCGGGTGCGGTCCACCATCGAGGCGAGGTCGCCGGCCACGGCCGCGGGGCGCACCCGGCGTGACAGCCGTTCGAGCCGGCGCCGTGTCCACACCGTGCCGCCGACCCCGAGGGCGGCACCAGCCGCCAGCCACAACGGCCGGCGGATCATCGGCGCGTCCCGACATGGCCGCGCCGGCGGCTGTCCCGTGGCGGCGTGGCGCGTCCGGGGCGGCGTGGCGCGTCCGGGGCGGCGTGCCCGTTGGTCGATGCCGGCGCGCCGGTGCCGGCGACGGGACGGCGCCCGAAGAAGCGGCGCAGGGCGCTCCCGACACCGGTGCTGTAGGCGAGCACCTTCACGACCGGATTGGAGAAGGCGCGATAGGCGAGGCGCGACGCCGAGTCCACCGTCGCCGACACCGCCTCGGCCGAATCGAGGACGTCTCCGACGCGCACCATCTCGGTGGCCGCCTGGTCCACCACGACGCGCGCGTCGCGCACCAGGGGCACCGTCTCGCCGCGCAGCTCCTCGACGAGCCGGCCGAGCTCGCGCGACGCGTCGGCCGAGCACGACCACCACTCCGACGAGGATGATCGAGGTGACGACGGCCACGATGGCGGTGACAAGGGCGGCGACTTGGTCGGCGGACACGGCGCCGTCATCCTACGACCCTGTCCCCGGTCAGGGTGCGCCGATGCCCACCATGGGCCTGGCCAGCGTGAGGTTCCCGGTCGAGCCGTAGAACCCGCCGTCGGTGCCGCCGAAGGCGAACACCCCGCCGTCGGCGGCCACGAGCCAGTAGCCGCCGCCGTCGGGGGTGGCGGCCATGCCCACCACGGGCTTGGCCAGTTTGATGGCGCCGGTCGAGCCATGGAAGGCGGCGTCGCCGAAGGCGAACACGCCGCCGTCCGACGCCACGAGCCAGTAGCCGCCGCCGTCGGGGGTGGCGGCCATGCCTACCACGGGCTTGGCCAGTTTGATGGCGCCGGTCGAGCCATGGAAGGCGGCGTCGCCGAAGGCGAACACGCCGCCGTCGGCGGCCACGAGCCAGTAGCCGCCGCCGTCGGGGGTGGCGGCCATGCCCACCACGGGCTTGGCCAGTTTGATGGCGCCGGTCGACCCGAAGAAGCCGGCGTCGCCGAAGGTGAACACGCCGCCGTCCGACGCCACGAGCCAGTAGCCGCCGCCGTCGGGGGTGGCGGCCATGCCTACCACGGGCTTGGCCAGTTTGATGGCGCCGGTCGACCCGAAGAAGCCGGCGTCGCCGAAGGTGAACACCCCGCCGTCCGACGCCACGAGCCAGTAGCCGCGTGACGAGGGGGACGGGGCCATGCCCACGATCGGTTCGCGGAGCGGCCTGCCCCCCATCGATCCGAAGAAACCCATCTGCCCGAAGGCAAAGACACCGCCGTCAGAGGCCACGGTCCAGTAGCCGTGCGGCCCGATGTAGGTGAAGGGCATGGCGCCGTCGAAGCCCAGCGCGTCGGTGCCGGTCTTCACGATCAGCTCGGTCGTGGCCCAACCTTGCGACGGTGACGGCGGAGACACCACCGTCACCGACGTCGACGTGACCGACCGGATCTGCGCCGGGTTGCCGTCGCCGAAGTCGACCTCGACGACGTCGGACAGGTTCGAGCCCGACAGCGTCACCGTGGTGCCACCCGCGGCGGGCCCCGACGACATCGACACGGCGCGCACCGCCGGGCAGGTGTTCGCCGGCGGCGAGTGCAACATGCCCACCAGCGCGTCGGCGATGGGGGTGCCGAGCCCGGTGGCGAGGTCATAGCCCGGCGTCGCCGGGTAGTACGGCCCCGGCGGGCCATGGGGCGGGTCGCTCGGGGCGGACCCGGTCGGCTCGTTGTTCCCCGCCGTGACGTCGTTGAACACGGCGTCCCCGGCGCACTGGGCCTGGTAGAGCGCGGGGTTCACGAAGCCCACGGTGGAGGGCTGACCCTGGTCGGCCAGGGCGGCGAGGGCTCCCCACAACGGGGCGGCCGTGCTCGTCCCGCCGATCCGGGCCCAGCCGCCGTTCACGCACGAACAGAAGAAGGCGTACCCGGTGCTCGGATCGGCGTCGGACGCGACGTCGGGGACCTCGCGACACGAGCGCGTGCCCGCCCCCGAGCTCACCGGGCACGGCTGAGCGCCGGTGAAGGCGTCCTGCGCCTTGGTGTAGGGGCTCTGGACCCCGGGGCCGCGTTGCCATGCCGGCATGGTCCACCGCGTCGAGCTCCCGCCTCCACCCGACCCCGAGAACAGCCCGGCGTTCCATGCCGTCTCCGACGGCGCCGGGCCGATGGCGCTCATCGTCGTCCCCCCCACGCTCGTGACCCAGGGTTGGCTCCCGGGGTCGTCGACCTGCAGGCTCGTGTCGCGCGAGGTCGGGAAGCTGTAGCAGTCCTCGGAGCCTTCGTCGCCCGCCGCGGCCACCACGGTCTGGCCCTGGGCCACGGCCTGCTCGAAGAGCGAGGCCTCGGCGCCGATGTAGGCCGACGACAGCTCCGCCTCGCACTGGCCCCAACTGGTGGTGATCACCGCGGGCGGGTCGGCGCCGTCGACCATGGCCGCATAGGTGTCGAGCGGGCCCGACCCGCCGTTGGGTCCGACGAAGACCTTGGCGTTCACGCCGGGCGCCATCCCGATCACCATCTCGATGTCGAGGGCCGCCTCGCCCTGTCCGGCATCGGCGGTGGGGTTGGTCCGGTCCACCCCGACCCCGGTCACCGAGGCCGTGATGGCCGGCGAGTAGCACGTCTTGAAGGTCGTGATGTCGGCGGGGAGATACGGCTCCAGTTCGTAGACGCCCACCGTCACGCCCGAGCCCTCGGTGCCGGGGTAGAGGCCCGAGAACGAGTACGCCGCGGCCAGGTCATCGGCGGTCAGCGCCCCGGCGCTCGACTGGCTCGCCTCGATCGTGGCCTCGCACCCCGGCGATGGCGCCGGTCCGGTGGCGCGCATCGCCGGCGTCCCGGGCCCGGCGCCGCGGCCCGCCGGCCCGGCCCTGCTCGAGACCGGCCCGGCGGGGACGAGCTCGGGAACGGCCTGGCTCAGGTCGTCGAGCCCGGCCACGCCGTCCACCGCGCCGCTCAGCGCGCTCGGCACCAGGGGCGGCACGCTGGGCGAGCGCACCACGCGCCCCGACGGCAGTCGGTACTGCTCGAGCCCCACGCCAAGGGCCCGGTCGAGCTGGGCGGCGGTGCCCGAGATGGGGACGATGAGCCCGTCCCCCGCCGTGGCCCCGACGCGGAGCCCGACCCCCGACAGCCAGCCCCGCACCGACGCCACCGTGGCCGGGCTCGGGCCGAACACCCCGGCGAATTGCCGGGGGGCGAGATAGCGGCGAAACGACGCCGAGCCCGGGGTGGACACCGCCGTGTCGAAGGCCTCGAGCGCGGCGGGGTCGCGGGGCTCGAGGACGACGTCGGCGCGCAGGGCCGTCGCCGGCGGCACCGGGCCCAGCCGGTGGCTCCCGCGGGGCAGGGTCGGCACGCTCCTGGCGCTGCGGACCCACGAGTGCGGCGCGGCCGACGGCGCGGCCGGGGTCCCCGCCGCGCCGCGCGGGTCGCTTCCCACCACGACGAACGCCGACACCGCCGTGCACGCCAGCACGGTCACGATCCTCCGCCGACGCCCGGCGTTCCCGACGGTCAAGGGATCAGCGTTCTCCGTCCTGGTCCTCGACAGCGCCGCTCGGCCGGCGCAGGCGGTGGGCGAGCGCCGCCTCGGCGCCGTGTTCGCTCGGCTCGTAGTAGGCGCGGCCGGCCACCTGCGCAGGACGGTAGTCCTGTTCGACCCAACCTCGGGGGTCGTCATGGGGATAGCGATATCCCTCACCGTGGCCCAGCTCGGTCGCCCCGTGGTAGTGCGCGTCGCGCAGGTGGGTGGGCACATCGGCGCGCGGGCCGTCCCGGGCGTCGGCGCGGGCTCGGCCCAGGGCCACCGTGACCCGGTTCGACTTGGGCGCGCACGCCAGGTACACCACGGCCTGGGCCAGGTTGAGCTGGGCTTCGGGCAGCCCGACGAACTCCACCGCCCGCGCCGCGGCATCGGCCACCACCAGGGCGAGCGGATCGGCCAGCCCCACGTCCTCGCTGGCCAGGATGACCAGGCGCCGGGCGATGAACCGGGCGTCCTCTCCCCCTCGAGCATGCGGGCGAACCAGTACAGGGCGGCGTCGGGGTCCGAGCCCCGGATCGACTTGATGAGCGCGCTCACCTGGTCGTAGTGGGCGTCGGCCCCCTGGTGCAGCAGGCGCCCGGCCCGGGCCCGCTCCACCACGGCCGCGGTGATCGGCCCGCCCTCGGCCAGCGCCACGGCCACCTCGAGGGTGCCGAGGGCGGCCCGGGCGTCACCGTCGGCCACCGCCACCATGGCCGCCACGGCCTCCGCGTCGGCGTCGGCCTCTTCGGCCCGCAGCCCGCGCCCGATGACCTCGGCCAGCTCGCTGTCGTCGAGGGGCTCGAGGCGCCACAGCGTCGCCCGGCTCAGCAACGGCGAATTCACGGCGAAGAAGGGGTTCTCGGTGGTGGCCCCGATGAGGACCACGAGCCCCTCCTCCACGGCGGGGAGGAGGGCGTCTTGCTGCGACTTGTTGAACCGGTGCACCTCGTCGACGAAGAGGATCGTCCCCCGGCCCTGCTCACCGAGCAGGCGCCGGGCCTCGTCCAGGGCGGCGCGGACGTCGGCCACGCCGGCGTTGACGGCCGACAACGGGACGAAGGTCTTGGCCGTGGTGGCCGCCACCACCTGGGCCAGCGTCGTCTTCCCCGTGCCGGCCGGGCCCCACAGGATCGCCGAGATCAGGCGGTCGGCTTCGATGAGGACCCGCAGCGGCGCGTCCGGCGCCACCAGGTGGCGCTGCCCCACGATGTCGTCGAGGGTGCGGGGGCGCAGGCGCGCCGCCAGAGGGGCGCGTTGGCGGAGCCGGTCCGCGGCGGCCTGGGCGAAGAGGTCCGGGGCGCCCGCCCCGGGGCGGCGTGGTGGCGGGCTGGGCACGGACCGGTGTCCCGTCGGCCCGACGGGGTCAGTCGCCCGCGGGGGTGACCCGCAGGCCCAGGTCGCGCAGCGCCCGCTCGGGCAACGCCTTGGGGGCACCGGTCATCGGGTCGGTCCCCGACTGCGTCTTCGGGAAGGCGATGATCTCGCGCAGGTTGTCCTCGCCCGCCAGCACGGCGACGAAACGGTCGACGCCGACGGCGAACCCGCCGTGGGGGGGCGCGCCGTAGCGGAAGGCGCGCAACAGGAACCCGAAGCGCGCCTCGGCCTCCTCGGGGGGGATGCCCAGCGCGTCGAAGACGCTCCGCTGGATGTCCTCGCGATGGATCCGGATCGACCCCGACCCGAGCTCCGAGCCGTTGAGCACGAGGTCGTAGGCCTGCGAGCGCACGCGGGCCGGGTCCGTTGCGAGCAGGTCGATGTCGTCGAGGTGCGGCATCGTGAAGGGGTGATGGGCGGCCTGGAGGTTGCCGTCCTCGTCGGTGCCGTCGAACATCGGGAACTCGGTCACCCACAGGAACCGCAGCCCACCGTCGCCCACCGGGGGCCGGCCCAGGTCGAGGCGCACCTGCCCGAGCACCTCGCACGTCGTGCGCCACTCGTCGGCGACGACGAGCACGAGATCGCCGGGCACCGCGCCCGTGGCCGACACGAGCCCGGCCCGCTCGGCGTCGGACAGGACCTTGTCGAGGGGAGAGGTCAGCTCGACCGGTGCCGTCGCCGCCACCTTGAACCAGGCCAGGCCCTTGGCCCCGAGCCCCTTGGCCCGATCCACCAGGGCGTCGAGCCGGTTGCGGGGAAGCGAGGCGCCGTCGGCGACGCGCAGCGCCTTGACGCACGGGGCGGCGAAGGCCCGCACCTCGGCGCCGGCGAAGACCGGTCCCAGGTCCACGAGCTCCATGTCGAAGCGCAGGTCGGGCTTGTCCACGCCGAAGCGGTCCATGGCCTCGTGCCACGTCATCGTCGCGATGTCCGACGGCACCTCGCCCAGCGCGGCCTCGGTGGCGTCGACGACGGCGACGGTCACCGCCTCCTGCACGTCGCGCTCGGTCACGAACGAGGCCTCGATGTCGAGCTGAGAGAACTCGAACTGCCGGTCGGCCCGCAGGTCCTCGTCGCGCAGGCACCGCGCCACCTGGAAGTAGCGGTCCATCCCCGCCACCATGAGCAGCTGTTTGGCGATCTGCGGGCTCTGGGGCAGCACGTAGAACTTGCCCCGGTTGAGACGCGACGGCACGGCGAACTCGCGCGCCCCCTCGGGGGTGGGCGTCCACAGCAGGGGTGTCTCCACCTCGCAGAAGCCCTGGCGCACCATCGCGGCGCGCATGGCCCCGAGCACCCGACCCCGCAGCCTGAGGTTGCGCTGCATGCGGGGCCGGCGCAGGTCGACGAAGCGGTACCGCAGCCGCACCGACTCGTCCACCTCGGCCCGGTCGTCGACGGGGAACGGCGGCGGCTCGGCCTCGGACAGGACCTCGACCTCGCACTCGGTCAGCTCGATCTCGCCCGTGGGCAGATCGGCGTTGGCCTTGTCGGCCGGGCGCAGCCGGACCGTGCCGGTGACGCGCACCACCCACTCGCTGCGGACGTCGACCGACCCGTCGACCACGCACTGGACCGTGCCGCTGAAGTCGCGCAGGTCGAGGAAGGCCAGGTGCTCCCCGTGCTCGCGCCGCCGCCCCACCCATCCGCACAGCGACACGCTCGTGTCGACGTGCTCGGGCCGCAACTCGCCGCACAGATGGGTTCGCATCCCCGTCATGGCCGTCACAGCTCGTCCTTCGTGTCCGTCGTCGAATTCTCCCGCAGCCACTGCACCACCGCCGACGCCGGGACCGCCTCCTGGGGCCCCTCGTGGCGCAAGGGCCTGATCGTCACGACGTGGCCGGCGAGCTCCTCGGGGCCGACGATGAGGGCGTAGCGCGCCCCGGAGCGGTCGGCCTGCTTGAACTGCGATTTGAGCGAGCGGCCATCGTAGGCGCGCACGGCGCCGAGACCGGCCCGGCGCAGCTGCGCACACAGGGCCCGGGCCGCACCGCCCCCCGTCACGTCGACCACGAAGGCGTCGGGGTACGGGGGGTCGAGCGCGAACACGCCCTCGGCGTCACAGGCCAGGAGGAGGCGCTCGATCCCGATGCCGAAGCCGATGCCGGGGCTCGGCGGCCCGCCGATGGCCTCGGCCAGGCCGTCGTAGCGCCCGCCCCCGCCCACCGCGTTCTGAGCCGAGGTCAACGACGTCGCCGCGAACTCGAAGGTGGTGCGGGTGTAGTAATCGAGCCCGCGCACGAGTCGGGGCTCGAGCCGGTAGGCCACCTCGGCCTCGTCGAGCCCGGCGCGCACGCGGGCCAGGTGCGCGGCGCACGCCTCGTCGAGATAGTCGGTGATGCGGGGCGCGTCGTCGGTGACGGCCCGGCACTCGGGCCGCTTGCAGTCGAGGACCCGCAGCGGGTTCACCCGGTAGCGCTGGCGATGCTCGTCGCACAGCTCGCCGGCGTGCTCGTCGAGATAGGCCGTCAGCGCGGTGAGAAAGGCGGGGCGGCACGCCGCGCACCCCATCGAGTTCAGGGCCAGGTCCACCCGGCGCAGGCCCAGCCAGGCGTAGAAGTCCGCGGCCAGGGTGATCACCTCGACGTCGACGTCGGCGTCGTCGGTCCCGAGCACCTCCACGCCGAGCTGGTGGTGCTGCTTGTAGCGCCCGGCCTGGGGCCGCTCGTAGCGGAAGGCGGGGGTGATGTACCAGGCCTTCCACGGCACCGGCGGGTGGTGCTGGACGAAGGCCCGCACCACCGAGGCCGTGCCCTCGGGACGCAGCGCCACGGCGCGCCCGCCCCGGTCCTCGAACTCGTACATCTCCTTGCGCACGACGTCGCTGTCGGATCCGATGCCGCGCCGGAAGAGCTGGGCGTCTTCGAACATGGGGTTGAGCACCAGGCCGAACCCGGCCCGCTGGACCCGCCCGGCGAACTCGGCCACGAGCCGTTCCCAGCGCGCCGACTCGGGCCACAGCACGTCGTGGGTGCCCGCCGGGGCGCGCAGCGGCGCCGACTGATCGCCCCCCACGAGCTCAGCCCTTCCGGCCGGGAAGCGTGCGGAAGGCGTCGAACACGCCGTCGAGGTGCTTCAGCGAGCTGATGAGCGACTCCAGGTGGCCGGGGTCGGCCAGCTCCACGTCGAAGTTCATCCGGCTCACCCGGTCGGGCGCGGTCTGCGACGACGACGACACGATGTTGAGATGGTGCTCGGACACCACCCGGGTGACGTCCGACAGCAGCCGCGACCGGTCGAAGGCGAGGACCTCGATGGAGGCGACGAAGACGGTGGTCCCCTCGCGGTCCCACTCCACCTCGATGATCCGCTCCTGGCCCCCTGCGGCGAGGGCCGTGGCATTGGCGCAGTCGGCGCGGTGCACGCTCACGCCCCGGCCCCGGGTGACAAAGCCGACGATCTGGTCGCCGGGCACCGGGGTGCAGCACCGTGACAGGCGCACCATGACGTCGTCGAGGCCCTCGACGTAGACCCCGACGGGCGACCCCCGCCGGGTGCGGGTGCGCAGGCCCGGGCCCACCGTGGTGGGGAGCTGCTCCTCGCCGCCGCCGCCGCGCAGGTCGCGGGCCAGGCGCTGGGCCACCGAGCGGGCCGAGACGTGGCCGTCGCCGATCGAGGCGTGCAGCGAGTCGAGGTCGACATAGTTCATCGCGGCGGCCAACCGCTCGAGGGCGTTGGAGGCGGCCAGCTTCTGCACGGGCAGGCCTTCCCGACGCAGGGCCTTCACGAGCTCCTCGCGCCCGGTCTCCATGGCGTCCTCGCGCCGCTCGCGGCTGAACCACTGCCGGATCTTGTTGCGGGCCCGGGGCGAGGCCACGATCTGGAGCCAGTCGCGCGACGGCCCGGCCGAGGGCACCTTGGACGTGATGATCTCCACGGTGTCGGCCGACTGCAGGGGCGTGTCCAGCGGGACCAGGCGGCCGTTCACCTTGGCCCCGATGCAGCGGTGGCCCACCTCGGTGTGGATCGAGTAGGCGAAGTCGATGGGCGTCGACCCCGCGGCGAGGGCGATGACCTTGCCCTTGGGGGTGAAGACGTAGACCTCGTCCTGCTCGAGGTCGAGCTTCAGCGTCTCGAGGAACTCCAGGGGGTCGATGGTCTCCTGCTGCCAGTCGACGATGCGCTGGAGCCACGCCATCTCCGCCGTGGTGGTGGCCGCCGCGTCCTTGGACTGCTCCTTGTAGCCCCAGTGCGCGGCGATGCCGTACTCGGCCCGGCGGTGCATCTCGTGCGTCCGGATCTGCACCTCGATGGGCTTGCCCTCGAGCCCGATGACGGTGGTGTGCAGCGACTGGTAGAGGTTGAACTTCGGGCTGTTGATGTAGTCCTTGAACCGGCCCTGCACCGGGCTCCAGATGGCGTGGATCGACCCCAGCGCGGCCCAACAGTCCTTTTCGGACTCGACGATGACGCGCAGTCCGACGAGGTCGTGGATCTCGGCGAACTCCTTGCCCCGCACCACCATCTTCTCGTAGATGCTCCACAGGTGCTTGGGACGCCCGGTCACCTCGGCCTTCACACCCGACGCGCTGAGCCGCTCGCGCACGGCCACGAGCACGGCGGCGAGATAGTCGTCGCGCTCGGGGCGCGCGTGGCCACCATCTGCTCGATCTCGGCGTAGCGCTTGGGGTGCAGGGTGGCGAAGGCCAGGTCCTCGAGCTGCCACTTGAGCTCCTGGATCCCGAGACGGTGGGCCAGCGGCGCGTAGATGTCGAGGGTCTCCTGGGCGGTGCGGCGCTGCTTCCACTCCGGCATCACCGCCACGGTCCGCATGTTGTGCAACCGGTCGGCGAGCTTGATGACGAGCACGCGCCAGTCCGTGGCCATGGCCACGAGCATCTTGCGCACCGTGGCCGCCTGCTGGGCCTCTTTGGAGTCGAACTGGAGCCGGTCGAGCTTGGTCACCCCGTCGACGATGGCGCCGACCTCGGGCCCGAACTCCTCGGTGACGTGCTCGAGGGTCAGCCCCGTGTCCTCCACGGCGTCGTGCAGCAGGGCCGAGGCCACCGACCGGGCGTCGAGGCCCAGCTCGGCCACGATGGTGGCGACGGCCACGGGGTGGGTGATGTAGGGCTCGCCGGTCTTGCGCAGCTGGCCCTCGTGCGCGGCCTCGGCCACCTGGCCGGCCCTGACGATGAGCTTGCGGTCCGCGGCGCTGGACCGGGGCCGCCGGGCGTCGAACGCGGCCAGGACGCCCCCCACCAGGTCGTCGAGCATCGCCGGCCGGCGGAACGGAGCAGCCAGACGCTCGACGGTGACCACCTACTCACCGTACCTGTCCGACCGGGCCTCAGGGCACCTCGACGGGGCCCCCCGACCAGGCTGCGCCGGGTCTAGCGCCGCTTGCCGCCCTTCTTCGAGCCCTTGCCCTTGCGGGGGCGGGGCGGCGGGCGCCGCGGGCTCGACGCCGCGCTGCGCGACCCACCGCCGCCGGTGGAACGGGCCGGGCCGCTCTTGGGCCGGGCCGTGGGCACCGCGGCGACGACGTCGTCGTCGTCATCGATCTCGTCATCGGACACCGCCGTCGCCGTCGTCGGCCGCCGGGTGGCGGCGCCGGGCTTGAGGACCCCGGACTGACGTCGGGCGGCGGCGGCGTCGCGTCCGGCGCTCGAGCCGGTGCGGGCCCCGCCCGGGGCGCCGGCCTGCGACAGCACGGCCGCCTGGCGGGGGGTGAGCAGGCCGGCGCCCTCGGGGCGGTTGTCGAGCTTGCGCCGGATGTTGATGTAGCGCGCCTCGCGCTCTTTGAATCTGGCCAGGACCGGGGAGGCGATGAAGATCGAGGAGTAGGCCCCCGAGGTGAGCCCGATGACCAGGGCCAGCCCGAAGTACTGCAGCGTCGTCGCCCCGAGGAGCTGGGCGCCGATGACGAGCACGGCCAGGACAGGGAGGATGGCCACGAGCGAGGTGTTGATGGACCGGGCCAGGGTCTGGTTCATCGACAGGTTGACGATGTCGGTGTAGGTCATGCGTCCGGCGCCGAACTGGCCGCGGCTGTTCTCCTTCACCCGGTCGAACACCACCACCGTGTCGTAGAGCGAATACCCCAGGATGGTGAGCAAGGCGATCACCGTGTCGGGGGTGACCTGGAACCCGGCCAGCGAGTAGATCCCGGCCGTGACGAGCAGGTCGTGGATGACCGCGATCAGCGCCGCCATGGCCATCTTCCACTCGAAGCGGAACGAGATGTACACCACGACCACGATGAAGAAGACGAAGACGGCGAGCACCGCCTTGTCGCTGATCTGGCTCCCCCACGTCGGCCCCACGTCGGTGATCGACACCGACTCCGGGTTGATGTCGGCGATCTTGCCCAGGGCCGTGCTGACCGCGGCCTTGTTGGTGGCCTGCGCCGCGCTCGACTGCTTGGTCAGGTCGGCCTGGACCTGCACCGTGGCCGAGGACCCCTGGCCCAGCAGCTGCACGGTGGCGCCGGGCACGCCGGCGTTGGCCACGGCGGTCTGGACCTCGCTCACGGTGGCGTTGTGGGCGGGGATCTCCCACGACGTCCCCCCCTTGAAGTCGATGCCCCAGTTGAAGCCCTTGATCCCGAACGACGCCACGCCGGCCACGATGATGAGGAGCGACGCCGCGTACCACCACCGGCGCCGTCCGACGAAGTCGAACTTGGTCTCGCCCCGGTAGACGCGGACGAAGGGGTTCGGACGCGCCTCGCTCGGTGCCGGGTCCTCCAGGGTCAGCTGGGTCGTGCTCATGCCGGCGACTCACCTCCGAGAGCCAGGCCTCGGGCCACCCCGATGACGCGGGCCCCGGTGATGCGGGCGCTGCGGCCGAGCAGGATGACCAGGGGCCGGGTGAAGAAGAACGTGGTGAAGACGTCGAGCAGGGTGGAGAGCCCGAGGAAGAAGGCGAAGCCCCGCACCGTGCCCACGGCGAGGAGATAGAGCACGACCGCGGCCGCCAGTGACACCAGGTCGGCGGCCAGGACCGTGCGGAACGCCCCCTTGAAGCTCCGGTCCACGCTGGTGCGCACCGACCGCCCCGACCGGGCCTCGTCCTTCAGCCGTTCGAAGTACACGATGTAGGAGTCGACGGTGATCCCGACCGACACGATGACCCCGGTGACCCCCGATAAGTCCAGGGTCAGGTTCAACGACGAATGGCCCAGGGCCGAGACGATGGCCCACAGCAGGGCGGCCGTGGTCAGGAGCCCGGCCACCACGACGACCCCGAGCACCCGGTAGTACAGGATCGTGTAGATGAGCACGAGGATGAGCCCGCCGATACCGGCCAGCAGCCCGGCCTTGAGCGACGACTTCCCCAAGGTGGGCGACACCGTCTCCTGGGTGAGGACGTTCAGCTTGGTCGGCAGGGAGCCGTAGTTGAGCTCGAGGGC
The DNA here is from genome assembly GCA_963811775.1 of uncultured Acidimicrobiales bacterium. Taxonomy (GTDB): domain Bacteria; phylum Actinomycetota; class Acidimicrobiia; order Acidimicrobiales; family UBA8190; genus Chersky-840. The sequence continues at coordinate 109,869 of CAWESO010000017.1, forward strand.
GAGGGTCTTGGCCGTGGCCTGGGTGAAGCTCCCGCTGATCTCGCCCTTGCCCCCGAACGACGAGAACGACGCCTGCTGGGGCTGGATGAGCGGGGCCGACTCCACCAGCCCGTCGAGGTCGATGGCCACGTACTGGTGGAAGTTGGCCTGCGCCACGTTGTCCCACGGCGTCACGGCCTTCAGGGTGTAGCTCACCGCCCACTGGCTGATGCTCGTGTCGAAGACGGCTGAGGCCGAGGCCACCGCGCTCCCCTTCAGCTGCGAGGGACCGAGGACGAAGCGGGCGTACTGCTGCGCCCCCGCCTGGGGGTCCGACGGGAGGAGCACGGTCTGCTTGGGGTCGTCGTTCTTGGTCGAGGGGTAGGGGGCGAAGGCCGGGTTGGGCGGGATGTTGTTGGCCGGTGTGCCCGAGGACGTGTTCACCGCCAGACTCGCCGCGGTGGTGGCGTACTGCCCACACGAGGGGAGCGGGCCGGTGGGCGCGGCCTTGCCCTTGGCCGGGGCCACGTAGGTGGGCGCGCCGCACAACACGGGCCGGAAGTAGAGCTGGGCCGTGGTCCCGATGAGCTTGATGAGCGCCCCCGGGTTCTTCACGCCCGGGAACTGCACCACGACGTTGCCGCCCTGGGAGTCGACGGTCGACCCCGACACGCCCGCCCCGTCGACCCGGTTGCGGATGATGTTGACGGTGGTGTCCATCTCGCCGCTCGTGATGGGGTGGGCCGGCTTGTAGACGACCTCGGACCCCCCGGCCAGGTCGAGGCCCAACTTGGGCGCCCACCCCGCACCGAGGGTGGCCGCGAACACGATGATCGTCAGCGCGACGGTGACCGCCAGGCTAATGACGAGCGACCGTTTCATGACTTCTTTTTATCCTGGCCGCCGCCGCCATCGGCGGCGCCCGTGTCGTCGTCCCCGGCGGCCGTGTCGTGGTCGTCGTCTGAGCCGGGGCCCGCCGCCTCGTTGTCGGCCACCTCGTTGTCGGCCACCTCGTTGTCGGCCACCTCGTTGTCGGCCACCGCGTTGTCGGCCACCGCGTCGACGGCACCGCCGTCGTGCGACTCAGCGTCGTGGTCGTGCTCAGCCTCGCCGTGCTCGTCGTCGTCGTCGTGACCGGTCCGGTCGTGGTCGTAGTCCTCGTAGGCGCCGTGGGCCTCGTCGTCGTCGTGCTCGTCCCAGCTGGGCGTGTCGGTGGCGGGGTCGGTGAGCCGTCGGGCGATGGTCGAGCGCAGCACGGTGATGCGTGTCCCCGGGGCGGTCTCCAGGGTCACCCGGTCCGCTTGCACGTCCAGGACGGTCCCGAAGATGCCGGCGCCGGTGAGCACCTCGTCCCCGGCCGACAATTCCATGAGCGTGTCGCGCTCGGCGTCGGGCCTGCTGGGAGCGGGGGCGGATGAAGAAGAAGTAGCCCACGGCGAAGATGACCACCAGGAAGATGAGCGAGAACGCAGAGCTCCCGCTGCTGGTGGTGCTCTTCGAGCCCGACGACGCGGCCATGACGCTCACGACGGCGGGGATGGAGAGGAAGGTCAGTGGAATGGTGGGCTCCGGCCTAGAGAACGGCTGATGTTACTCCAGCCCTCCCCGGGCGCCCTGGTCAGCCGGCTCCCGGCCTCACCACAGTGTGGGGGCGGTGTCCTGCAGCTCCGGGGCGGGGGCCGGCTCGCCCAGGTGTGCGAAGGCCCGGGGTGTCGCCACCCGTCCCCGGGGGGTGCGCTGGAGCAGGCCCTGCTGGAGGAGATAGGGCTCGTAGGCGTCCTCGACGGTGTCGGGCTCCTCCCCCACGCAGTGCGCCAGGGTCACGAGTCCCACGGGCCGGCCGTCGAACCGACGGCACAGGGCGTCGAGGATGGCGCGGTCGACCTTGTCCAGGCCCAGCTCGTCCACGCCGAAGAGCTCCAGGCCCTCGAGGGCGAGCGACGCGGTGATCGCACCCTGGGCGCGGACCTCGACGAAGTCGCGCACCCGGCGCAGGAGACGGTTGGCGATCCGAGGTGTCCCGCGGGCGCGTGCCGCGATGTGGCGGGCCCCCTCGTGCTCCACCTCGACGCCGAGGATCCCGGCCGAGCGCACGACGATCCCCTGCAGGTCGTCGGCCCCGTACAGGTCGAGCCGGCCGACGAAGCCGAAGCGGTCGCGCAGGGGGCTCGTGAGGAGCCCCGTGCGCGTGGTCGCGCCCACCAGCGTGAAGCGCGGAAGGTCGAGCCGGATCGAGCGCGCCGTGGGCCCCTTGCCGATCAGGATGTCGAGCTGGAAGTCCTCCATGGCCGGGTACAGGACCTCCTCAACGGGGCGCGGCAGCCGGTGGATCTCGTCGATGAACAGCACGTCGCCGTGTTGGAGGTCGGTGAGCAGCGCGGCCAGGTCGCCGGCGCGCCCCAGGGCCGGCCCCGAGGTGATCCGGAGCCCGACACCCATCTCCGCCGCCACGATGCCGGCCAGCGACGTCTTGCCCAGGCCCGGTGGTCCCGCGAACAGCAGATGGTCCACGGGTTGGTCGCGGCGCCGGGCCGCCTCGAGCACGATCTCCAGGTGCTCGGTGAGCTGGGGCTGGCCGTTGAACTCGGCGAGGTGCCGGGGGCGCAGGCGGGCCTCGTCGGCGAGCTCGGCCGGGTCGGGCAGGGGGTTCACGGGCCGCGCCGGGCCGCCCGCGTCGGCGCCGGTGCGGTCGTCGCTCGGCGTCAGCACTTCACGCCGGCCGTTCACCGTGCCCCCGCCAGCTCCCGGAGGGCCTGGCGCAGCAGGTCCTCGACCGTGCCCTCGTCGTGCCCGTTCTCGAGGGCCCGGCGGATCTCCTCGGGCCCGTAACCGAGCTCGGCCAGCGCGGCACGGACCTCGCCGCGCGCCTCGGAGGGCCCGCCGTGCCCGCCCGGCACCGAGTCCCCGGCGAACTGGGGCAGCTCGAGGCGCGACCGCAGGTCGAGCACGAGCCGGGCCGCGGTCTTGCGACCGACCCCGGGCACGGTGCACAGCGCCCCGAGGTCCTCGTCGAGCACCGCCCGCACCAGGTCGGCGGGTCGCAGCGCGCTCAGCACGGCGAGCGCCAGCGCCGGGCCGACGCCGTGCGCGCCGAGCAACGCCTCGAAGCACCGTCGCTCCTCGGTGGAGGCGAAGCCGTAGAGCACGATGGCGTCCTCGCGCACGTGCGTGTGCACGTGTAGCTCCACCGGTGAGCCCCGATCGCCCAGCGCGGCGAGCAGGGTCGGTGACACCGTGACTCGGTAGCCGACGCCGCCCACGTCGAGCACCACCTCGCCCTCGGGGCTCCGCATGACGAGCTCACCGCGCAGCCACCCGATCACCGACGCCTCCCCGATCCGGCCGCCTCGATGGCGCGCCGCAGGGGCTGGGCGGTGAGATGGCACACCGCCAGGGCCAGGGCGTCGGCCACGTCGGGGGGCTTGGGCGGCTCGGGCAGCCCCAGCAGGGCGGCCACCATCCGCTGGACCTGGTCCTTCGTCGCGCCACCGAAGCCCACCACGGCCTGTTTCACCTCGTTGGCGCTGTACTGCGCCACCTCGCACCGCGCCTCGGCCGCCACCAGGAGGGCCACCCCGCCGGCCTGGCCCGTGGCCATGGCGGTGCGGACGTTGGTCTGGAAGAACACGCGCTCGACCACCACGGCGTCGGGACGGAACTCGGCCACGAGGCCGCGCAGCTCGTCGAACAGCAGGCGCAGGCGCTCCTGGAGGGGGAGCTCGGGCTCGGTGGTGACGACGCCACCGGCCACGGCGGTCAGGTCGCTGCCGTACTGTCGCACCACCCCGTACCCGCAGCGCGACAGCCCGGGGTCGATGCCCAGGACGAACACGCGTTCGACTCTAGCCAGGCCGGGCCCGGCGGAGGTGGACCGTGGTCAGTCGGCGGCGGCCGCGGCCAGGACGTCGTCGGGGGTGTCGAAGTTCGACCACACGTTCTGCACGTCGTCGTCGTCGTCGAGCGCTTCGAGGAGGCGCAGCACGGCGCGGACCTGGGCCTCCTCGGTCACCGGCACCGTGGTGGAAGGCACCATGGCCATCTCGGCGGACTCCGCCGTCACGCCGGCGGCGGACAGGGCGTCGCGCACGGCCACGAGGTCATGAGGTGCGCAGGTCACGACCCACTGGTCGCCCTCGGAGGTGAGGTCCTCGGCGCCGGCCTCCACCGCCGTCTCCATGATGGTGTCCTCGTCGAGCGACCCGGGAAGCACGATCACGCCCTTGCGGGCGAACTGCCAGCCGACCGCGCCGGGCTCGGCCATCGAACCGCCGTTGCGGGTGAAGACGTTTCGGATCTCGGCGCCGGTGCGGTTGCGATTGTCGGTGAGGCAGTCGACGATGATGGCCACGCCGCTCGGCGCGTACCCCTCGTAGGACACCTCCTCGTAGTGCACGCCTTCGAGCTCACCAGTCCCCCGCTTGATGGCACGCTCGATCTTGTCCATGGGCAGCGACGCGGCGCGCGCCTTCTCGAACATGGTGCGCAACGTGGCGTTGGTGGTGACGTCCCCGCCGCCCTCGCGGGCGGCCACCTCCAGCTGCCGGATCAGCTTGGCGAACACCTTCGCCCTGACCTTGTCGACCGCGGCCTTGCGGTGCTTGGTCGTCGCCCATTTGGAGTGGCCTGACATGACCTACCGTCCTTGTTGTTCTTGTGGCGTGGGTTCTTGTGGCGTGGGTTCTTGTGGCGTGGGTTCTGGTGTGGGGTCTTCGAGTGTCGGTTCTTGGCGCGGGGCTGGTCCGGATCGCAGGTCCCCACCGGCGTCGACCATCGACACGAACAGATCGTGCACGCGCCGGTCCGGGGTGAGCTCGGGGTGGAACGCGCTGACCAGGACCGGTCCCTGGCGGCACAGGACGGGGACCGGTCCCCTCTCCCCCCAATGGCCCGACACCTCAGCGCCGGCCGACGCGTCGGGCTCGAGCACGGCGAGGACTTCCACGTCCGGACCCGTCCTCTCGACCAGGGGGGCCCGGATGAACACGGCGTGCAACGGCCCTCCGGGCACCGCGCCGCCGGTCTCGAGGTCGCACTCGAAGGACTCGAGCTGGCGCCCGAACCCGTTGCGGCGGACGGTGATGTCGATGGCCCCGTAGTAGCGCTGATCGGCACGGCCGTCGACGGCGCCCGCCCCGAGCAGGATCATCCCCGCGCACGTCCCGAGCGCGGGCAGCCCGGCGGCGAGCTCCTTGCCGAGCGGGTCGGCCAGCCCCGAGGAGTCGAGGAGCATCGACATCGTGGTCGACTCGCCCCCGGGCACGATGATGCCGTCGAGCCCGGAGAGGTCGTCGGGACGGCGCACCGGGCGCGACGCCACCCCGAGCTCGCTCAGCGCGGCGCGATGCTCAGCGACGTCCCCCTGCAGGGCGAGGATGCCGACCTCCACCTGGAGGCACCTCGGCGGCGCGTCGCGACATCGAGCTACCAGCCGCGGTCGGCCAGGCGCTGCTCGAGACCCGCCACCTCGAGGCCCGGCATGGACGCGCCCAGCCCGCGGCTGACCTTGGCCACGATCTGCGCGTCGTCGAAATGCGTGGTGGCCTCCACGATGGCGCGCGCCCGGCGGGCCGGGTCCTCGCTCTTGAAGATCCCCGACCCCACGAACACGGCCTCCGCGCCGAGCTGCATGACGAGCGCGGCGTCGGCGGGGGTGGCGATGCCACCGGCGCAGAACAGGGGCACGGGCAAGGTGCCGGTGTCGGCGACCTCGTGCACGAGGTCGATCGGCGCGGACAGCTGCTTGGCCCAGGCGTAACGCTCGGCCGCGTCAGCCTGGGTCAGTTTGCCGATGTCGCCGAGGATGCTGCGGAGATGGCGCACGGCTTCGACGATGTTCCCGGTGCCGGCCTCACCCTTGGAGCGGATGAGCGCCGCACCCTCGGAGATGCGCCGGAGCGCTTCGCCGAGGTTGGTGGCGCCGCACACGAAGGGAATGCGAAACGCCCACTTGTCGATGTGGTGCGCCTCGTCGGCCGGCGTGAGGACCTCGCTCTCGTCGATGTAGTCGACGTCGAGGGCCTCGAGGATCTGGGCCTCGGCGAAGTGCCCGATGCGGGCCTTGGCCATGACCGGGATGGTGACGGCCCGCTGGATCGCCTCGATGAGCGCGGGGTCGCTCATCCGGGCCACGCCGCCCTGGGCGCGGATGTCCGAGGGCACGCGCTCGAGCGCCATGACCGAGACCGCACCGGCGTCCTCGGCGATGCGGGCGTGCTCGGCCGTGACGACGTCCATGATCACGCCGCCGCGCAGCATGTCGGCCAGCCCGCGCTTCACGGTGAACGTGCCGGTCTGGCGGGCGGGCTCAGCCCCGCTCGACGACGACGGAGACGGTGCAGACGTGGACGGTGGGGCGGGCGCGTCCTCCATGGCCGAAGTCTACTCGGGGAGCCTCGAGCACCCGACGGGCCACGTCGGGTGCCTCGGGATCACCACTCCGCGAGCGAGGAGACCCGCAGGGCCGGTGCGTCGAGCTCGCCGACGAGGTCCCCGCGCATGACGTCTCCCTCCGCCGCGTCGGGCAGCGCCACCGTCCACAGCCACCGCGTGGTGCGCGAGATGCCACGCCGTGTCAGCGACGAGGGGGGCCGGGGGCGGGCCCCTCGGCCATGGACACGAGCGCGTCTCGGAGTCCGGGCGGGAACCGGGTCACGGCCACGGCCAGACGGTCGGTGCGGAATTCGCGCCCCGACCCGCCAGGGTGTGCACGAGCCCGGAGACGGGGAAGAACGACGCCACGGGCAGCAGTGTGGCAACCGCCATCGTGGCCGGGGCGATGTCAGCCCGTTTCACGTGCACGAGCTCATGGGCGAGGACGCCTTCGAGGCACACGGGGTCGAGGGCCTCGAGCAACCCCGAGGTCACGACGAGCACCGCGGCCCCGCTCTTGCGCCCGAGCGCCAACGCATGGCGGCTCGCCTCGTCGACGACGAGGATGTCGGGCGGTTCCACGCCCATGGTGGCGCACAACCCGTCGACGAGGTTCTCCGCTCGCGCCAGCTCGTCCTCGGTCCCCGGCCGGGCGCCGAGGGCGTCGACGACGAAGTCGGTGGCGCCGTGCCACACCGTCAGCCACACCGCCAATCCCGCCGCGACACCGGCGATCACGCCGACGATGTCGAGCCCGGCGATGACACAGCCGAGCGCCACCAAGACGAAGACGACAAACCCGGGAACGAGCGCGATGAGCAACGCGCGCCGCCGGTTGTGGTGGAACTCGCCGGAGTCACCCCTCGTCCCCGGCGGGACGGGGACGACGACGGGCTCGGTGTCCACCACCGCCACGAGCGCGGTCGGGCGCGGCCGGTCTCGTGACAAGCCCTGTCCCGACTGCCGCCCCGGAGGCCGGCCGCCTCGGTTGCCTCCGCCGCGATTGCCACCGCCGCGGTTGCCGCCGCGATTGCCTCCGCCCCGGTTGGCGCCGCTCGAGCGGTTGCCTCCGCCGCCGCCGCGGCCCTGGGCGCCGCCGCCCGACCCTCCCCGCCGACGACCGCCCGTTCCACTGCGACCCGCGCCCGAACCGCCGCGTGGCGCGCCACCGCCAGCGCCACCACCCCGATTACCCCCCGGGTTCCGCCCCCCGGCCGTCGATCCCGGGTCGGCCGACGAGGGCTGCGACGAGCCCGACGCAGGACGGCGCGACCCCGAGCGGCGCGGCCCCGACGAGGAGCCCGGGGATGGGGGGGTGTCGGCCATGAGCACCCGAAGTGTACGGCCCCGGGGGGCGGCCCCGGGGGCCCCGGTGTCAGGTCGAGGGCCCGGTCCGGGCGCCGGCGCGCTCGTAGACCTCGACGTAGCGCCGCGCCACCTCCGGCATCGACCACCGCGAGGCGTGCGCGTACGCGGCGTCGAGGGCGGCCGGGGCACAGCGTCCCGTGCCGCGCGCCGCGTCGGCGGCCACCGACTCCAGGGCGCGCGCCAGGGCACCGACGTCGCCGGGAGGCACGAGCACGCCGTGGTCACCCACCACGGCGCGGTAACCGGGCAGATCGCTCGCCACCACCGCGGCGCGAGCCGCCATGGCCTCGAGCAGGACGATGCCGAAGGACTCCCCCCGCAGCGCCGGGGCGCACGACGCGTGCGCGCCCGCCAGCCGGGACGCGAGCTCGTCGTCGTCGAGCCGTCCCAACCACTCGAGGCGCGCATTGTGGGCATGGCGTGCCCGCAGGCCCTCGGTGTCGGGCCCTTCCCCCGCGATCCACACGGTCAGTGCGGTGGCGGGGTCGATCCGCGTCGTGGCGTCGAGCAGGACGGCGAGGCCCTTTCGTTCCTCGTGCCGGCCGACGAAGACGACGGTGGGCCCCGAGGTGGGATGGGCCGGCGCGGTGGAGAAGCGCTCGAGGTCGATGCCGTTGCCGATGATCTCGTAGTCGCCCCCGAGGGCGTGGCGCGCCGTGGCCTCGGCCTCGGCCGACACCGCACAGCGGGCCGCCAACCGGCCGGCCAGGGCCCGCGCCAGCGGGCCGAGCAGGCGGTAGGCCACGCTCGCCCCGGCGCGGTGAAACGTCCCCACCTTCGGCAGGTCGCACGCCACCAGGCACGCGTAGCCGGGCCCCGGCGCCAGGGGCTCGTGCAGGTGCAGGACGTCGAAGCCGCCCCCCTTCACCGCCCGCACGGCGCGGCGCGACGCGCCCGGGCCCAGCGCCACGGGTGCCACCGACCCGTTGGCGCGCAGTCCCACCGAACGGCCCAGCCGCACCAGGGTGCCCGGGGGGAGGTCGGGCAGAACCAGCTCGTCGTCAGCGGGGGCGAGCACCACGGCGTCGTGCCCCGCGGCGCGCAGGGCGCGGGCCAACCCGAGCACCTGGCCCTGGACGCCGCCGGGTCGGCTCAGGCTGTAGGGGCACAGCAGGGCCACACGCACGACGGCGGGCGCTCAGCGTGCCGTCGTGTCGGGGGCAGTGTCACTCGGCCAGTTGGGCTGGAAGAGGTGCCACTGCTCGGGCGCCCGGCGGATGAGGCGCTCCAGGTCCTGCGCGATCAGCTGGGTCACCCGGGCCACATCGCGGCGAAGTGTCCCGGTGCGTTCGGTGTTCACCGGCGGCATGATCACAGCGCGGTGGTTGACCCCCGGGCCGGTGTAGACCGCGGTGGGGAGAAGCGCCGCACCGGTGCGCAGGGCCAGCACGGCGGGGCCTCCCGGCATGGTGGTGCGCTCGCCGAAGAATTCGACCTCGACGCCGCCGCCCCCGATGTCGCGGTCGCACAGGAGGGCGACGAGCTTCCCGGCCCGCAAGATCCGCAGGAGGGCGCCACTGGCTTCGGTGCCCAGAGGCAGGATGGTCATGCCCATGGCCTCGCGCTGGGACACGAACCAGTCGTACATCGCGGGCGGCTTGAGTGGTTCGGCCACGCTGGTCAGGGGGTAGCCCTTCAGGGCGAGCCAGGCGGCGCCCCATTCCCAGCTGCCGACGTGCGGGAGGGCCAGGAGCACGCCTTTGCCGGCCGCTGACCCCTCCACGAGGTGCTCCCACCCGCTCTCGACCACGAAGCGCGACTCGACGACCTCGGCGCTGACGGCGGGCAGCCGAGCCCCCTCCAACCAGTAGCGGGCGTAGTTCCGGTACGCCTCACGCGTGGTCGCCTGCACCACCGCCTCGCTCACCTCGGGGCCGAGGACGCGCCGCACATGGCGCCCGTACATCGCCTTCGACGGCCCGGGCACATGCGAGAGCGCCAGACCCACGGCCGAGGCCGCCCTGGTGGCGACGCCCTCGGGCAGTTTCTGCATGGCCATGCCCAGGGTCCGGTACACGGCGTACGACATCCAGGCACCCACGTGGGATCCGTCAGCCTCGGCGGCTCGAGGCGCGTCCGGCGCCGTGGTGGGAACGGACTCCACCGAGTCGTCGGGTGGATCGGTTGCGTCGGGTGCACCGGACGCAGGCGACGCGTCGGGAACCTCAGGCACGGTTCGAACGGGGTCGTCGGGTCAGGTCAGAGCGGGGGCGCGGCTCAAAGACCGCGCGACGGGGGTCGGCGCGTGCTGCGCGCCGCGGGCCGAGCCTCGCGTCGTGCTCGCCAGATCCGCCCGGACCGACTCGACGGCACGCCGGCGCGACGCGCCCGCCACCGGTCCGACGGCGCTGCGGCCCGACGCGGGACCGCGGCGCGCGCCCCGACCACGTCGCGATGGGCACGCGCCTCACGCCATGTCCGCCAGCGCGAGTCCACGCGTCCCTCGCGCCACCGGCCCAGGGCCCGGCGCGTGGCGTCGGCGCCGGCGTCGGCGAGCAGGGGTCGGGGCGGGACGAGCGGCGGCGGCCCTTCCGCGGTCCTCCACACGTTGACGAAGCGCCCGATGGCCGTGGCGCTCAGCAACCCGAAGAACACCCACAGGGCCGGGACCAGCGCGGCTGGCGAGACGGCGCCGGCGATGAAGCACAAGCCCAGCAAGATGAAGCGCTCGGCCCGCTCCATGAGCCCGCCCTTGGCCGACAGGCCCAGGAGCTCGGCCTTGGCCCGCTGGTAGGAGATGAGCGTCGTCACGGCCAGGATGGCGAAGGGCAGCAGGACCGTCTCGCCGTGGTGGTGCGCCACGAGGAACCACGCCACCCCGCCGAAAAGGAAAGCGTCGGCGATGCGGTCGGACACCGAGTCGAAGAAGGCGCCGCGCACCGACGCCCGTCCCGAGGCCTTGGCCACGGGACCGTCGAAGAGGTCGGGCAGGCCGGTGGGAAAGAGGAGGAAGACCCCGGCGACGAGATGGCCCGTCCCCACGGCGAAAGCCGTGACGACGGACATGGCCAACCCGAAGATGGTGAGCACGTCGGCCGTGACCCCGGCACGCACCAGCGCCGTGCCCACCGGCTTGGTCGTGCGGTCCACAGCTTGGCGCCAGCGACCGTCGAACATTCGTGGATTCCTCCGGGGGGTTTTCCCGCCTCCAGCGTACCATCGGCCTTCTCGGGCCCTCTCGATAGGCCTCGTCCCACTACGGGTTCCCCACAAGGGGTTCCCCACTCGCCGGTCCCCGCCGCCGGCCACCAGGGCGCTCTGTGGACGCGCCTCTCTCCGTGGCTCTCCACGACCCGCCGCGTCGGGGGCCCGCCCCGGCGCCCGGCGTCCCCGGCCCGACGGACCGGCGTGTGTCCCGGGCCGCCCGCGTCTGCCGGGAACCGTGCAGCTGTCACCGATAGGCTCGCACCCCAGCGGTCGCACGCGGTCGCACGCCGGAAGGATCTCGAGGGAGGGAGGTACTCGGGGTGCCGAGTTACCCGCCGTTTCGCATCCGCAACGTGGCCCTGGCCGGGCACAACGGCTCGGGCAAGACCACGCTGGCCGAGTCCCTCCTCTTCGCCACCGGCGCCGTCACCCGACAGGGGAAGGTGGACGACGGCTCCACGGTGTGCGACTTCGAGCCCGAAGAGATCAAACGGCACATGTCGCTGTCGCTCGCCATGGCCCCGTGCATCCTCGGCGACATCAAGCTCAACATCGTCGACACCCCGGGCTACGCCGACTTCTTCGGCGAGGTCAGGGCGGCCGCCTCGGTGGTGGACCTCGTCGTCATCGTGGTGAGCGCGGTGGAGGGCATCGAGGCCCAGACCGAAGCGGCGTGGGACCTGGCGGCGGAGCTGGGCCTGCCCCGCCTGGTGTTCATCAACAAGCTCGATCGCGAGCGGGCCAGCTTCGACCGCACGCTGAGCGCGCTGCAGGAGCGCTTCGGTGCGGGCATCGCCCCCCTCGAGCTGCCGGTGGGCGAGGAGGCGGGCTTCCGGGGCATCGCCGATCTCCTCACCGACTCCGCCATCATCTACGAGAACGGCACGCCGCGGCCCGCTCCCATCCCCGACGACCTCGCCGCGGTGGAGCACGAGGTACGCGAGCAGCTCGTCGAGGGCATCGTCGTGGGTGACGACGCCCTCATGGAGCGCTACCTCGAGGGCGAGGCCCTGTCGGGGGTCGAGCTCGAGGCCACCCTGGCCAGCGGTGTGGCCCAGGGCCTGGTCTTCCCCGTGGTGTGCGGCTCGGCGGTCACCGGGGTCGGCATCGACCGCCTGGCCACGCTGCTGGCCGAGATCGGCCCCAGCCCCGACTCGCGCCCGCCGGTGGAGGTCCAGGCGGGCGACGCCGTGCGCGACGTGGCCTGCGACCCGGCCGGGCCGCCCCTGGCCCAGGTGTTCAAGACCATCTCCGACCCCTACGTGGGCAAGATCTCGCTCCTGCGGGTGCTGTCGGGGACCATCAAGCCCGACACCGTGCTCGTCGACCCCCGCACCCACACCGACCAGAGGCTCCATCTCCTGCAGCTCCTGCGGGGCAAGGAGGCCCAGTCCGTCGACGAGGCCCAGGCCGGCGACATCGTGGCCGTGCCCAAGCTCACCGACACCGCCACCGGCGACACGCTGGCCCCCAAGGGCACGCCCGTGGTGGTGCCCGTCGCGCCGGCGGAGCCGGTGGCGCTGTCGGTCGCCATCCGGCCCAAGTCCAAAGGCGACGAGGACAAGCTCATGACGGGCCTGCACCGCCTGCAGCAGGAGGACCGCACCCTCGTGGTCGAGCGGGTGGACGAGACGCACCAGACCATCCTGCGCGGCACGGGCGAGACGCATCTCGCCGTCGTGGCCGAGCGCCTGGCCCGCAAGTTCGGCGTGGAGGTGGCCACCGAGGACGTCCTCGTCCCGTTCCGCGAGACGATCTCGCAGCAGGCCGAGGCCGAGGGCAAGTACAAGAAGCAGACCGGGGGCCACGGCCAGTACGGCGTGGCGTCGATCCGCATCGAGCCGCTCGAGCGCGGGGAGGGATTCCATTTCGTCGACCAGGTCGTGGGCGGGGCCATCCCCAAGCAGTACATCCCCGCCGTCGAGAAGGGCATCCTCGAGGCCATGAGCCAGGGCGGCGTCTACGGCTACCCCGTCGTCGACGTGCAGGTGTCGTGCTACGACGGCAAGTTCCACGCCGTCGACTCGTCGGAGATGAGCTTCAAGATGGCCGGTGCCCTCGCCTTCCGCGAGGCCATGGCCAAGGCGGGCCCGGTCCTGCTCGAGCCGGTGTCGGTGCTCGAGGTCACGGTGCCGGCCACCATGCAGGGCGACGTCCTCGGGGACCTCAACTCCCGGCGCGGCCGCGTCCAGGGCACCGACACCGTGGACGGGGGTGTGCAGCGCATCACCGCCCTCGTGCCCACGGCCGAGATCCAGCGCTACGCCGTGGACCTGCGCTCGCTCACCGGGGGGCGGGGGCGTTTTCGCGCCGAGCACGACCACTACGACGCCATGCCCCCGAACCTCGTGGAGCGGATGGTCAAGGCCAAGGCCACCTGAGCGCCCGCCGACCCGGGTGGGTCGGCGCGCCGGGCTCAGGCCGGGGGCCAGGCCCCGGACAGGCGCTCCCACCCCGCGGCGAGGGACTCGGGCATGACCCGCACGCCGGCCACCGCCGTCATGAAGTTCGTGTCACCCGACCAGCGCGGCAGCACGTGCATGTGGAGGTGCGCCGGTATCCCCGCCCCCGCGGCGCGCCCCAGGTTGGCCCCCATGTTGACGCCGTCGGGGTCATAGGCGGCGTCGAGCGCGGCCACGGCCCGGGTGGTACCGGTCCACAGGTCGGCGGACTCCTCGGCGCTCAGCTCGCCCAGCGCGCCCACGTGCCGGAGCGGCATCACGAGGAGATGGCCGCTCGCGTAGGGATAGGCGTTGAGCACGGCGTAGCTCAGCTCGCTGCGCCACACCACCAGGTTGTCGGCACTGGGCGGGCCCGACTCGGCGATGCGGCAGAACACGCACCCGTCATCGGCGCCGCGCCGCTCGGCGTCGGTGGTCGACACCACGTAGTCACGGCGCCACCCCGCCCACAGCTGCTCGAGCGACGACTCGCTCATGGACCGAGCGGCCCCTGTCCCCCGCGCTCGGGCGATCCCTTCGCCGCGATCTCGGCACCGACCGCGGCGACGAAGGCGTCGAGGGCCACGTCGCGCACGGCTCGTTCGGAGGACCGGGCGTTCACCCCCACGGTGGTCCCGGCCACGTCATCGTCGCCCACGACGAGGATGTAGGGCACCTTCTCGAGCTTCCAGCGGCGGATGCGGGCGTTGAGCGGCTCATCGGCGACCTCGACCTCGACGCGCACGCCCGCCCCCTGCAGGGCGGCGGCCACGACCCGGGCATAGTCGTCGTGCCCGTCGCGCACGGGCAGCACCACGACCTGCACCGGCATGAGCCAGGTGGGGAGGGCCCCGGCGTAGTGCTCGAGGAGTATGGCGAAGAAGCGCTCCACCGAGCCGAACAGGGCCCGGTGGATCATGACCGGGGTGTGCCGGGCGTTGTCGGCGCCCACGTACTCGATCCCGAAGCGCTTCGGGGTCTGGAAGTCGAGTTGGATGGTCGACACCTGCCAGTGCCGGCCGATGGCGTCGCGGGCCTGCACCGAGATCTTGGGCCCGTAGAACGCGCCACCCCCCTCGTCCATGGTGAACTCGAGGCCGCGACCGTCGGCCACGACCCGCAGCGCCTCGGTGGCCTCGGCCCACTCCTCGTCGCTGCCCACGGCCTTCCCCGGCGGCTTGGTGGAGAGCTCGAGGTAGAAGTCCTCCAGCCCGAAGTCGCGCAGGAGGTCGAGCACGAAGGTGAGCAGCGACCCGAGCTCGGCTCCCATCTGCTCGCGGGTGCAGAAGATGTGGGCGTCGTCCTGGGTCATGCCCCGCACCCGGGTGAGCCCGTGCACCACGCCCGACTTCTCGTAGCGGTACACGGTGCCGAACTCGAACAGGCGCAGGGGCAGCTCGCGGTACGAGCGCTGCCGGCTCCGGAACACGAGCACGTGGAAGGGGCAGTTCATGGGCTTGAGGTGGTACGTCTGGCCGTCGTCGAGCTCCATGGGCGGGAACATGCCCTCGGCGAACCACTCCAGATGCCCCGAGATCTCGAACAGCTCGGACTTGGTGATGTGCGGCGTGTAGGCGAACTGGTAGCCGCCGTCGATGTGCCGTCGGCGCGAGTACTCCTCCATGAGCATGCGGATCACCGCACCCTTGGGGTGGAAGATGGCCAGTCCCGAGCCGATCTCGGTGGGGAACGAGAACAGGTCGAGCTCGGCCCCGATGCGGCGGTGGTCGCGGCGCTCGGCCTCCTCGAGGCGGTGGAGGTGCTCGGCCAGGGCCTTGTCGGACTCCCACGCCGTGCCGTAGATGCGCTGCAGCTGGGGCCGGTGCTCGTCGCCGCGCCAGTAGGCGCCGGCCACGCGCAGGAGCGTGAAGTGCCCGAGGCGCCCCGTCGACGCCACGTGGGGGCCGCGGCACAGGTCGACGAAGGCAGATCGGTCGTCGGCACCGACGTTTCGGTACGCGCTCACCGCGGCGGCGTCGGGGGCGATGTCGGCCGCGGCCTCGGCCGACAACGCCGCGTCGGGCGAGGCGCCCGACACGCCCTCGATGATCTCGCGCTTGAAGGGCTGGTCGGCGAACAGCGCTAGGCCGTCGGCCACGGTGTGCTCCTCGCGGACGAAGCGCTGGTCGGCGGCGATGATGGCGCGCATCTTCTCCTCGATGCGCCCGAGGTCGTCGTCGCTGAAGGTGGCGCCGCCGGGGAGGGCGAAGTCGTAGTAGAAGCCGTCGGTGATCGACGGGCCGATGGCGTAGTGGGCGCCGGGCCACAACTCGAGCACGGCCTGGGCGAGCACGTGCGCGGTGGAATGGCGCAACACGGCGCGCCCGGCGTCTTTGTCCTCGGTCAGCACCGCCACCTCGGCGCCGTCGGGCAGCGGGGCCCCGAGGTCGACGGGGTCGCCGTCGACGACCACCGCCACCGCCGCCTGGGCCAGGCGCCGGCCGATCGAGGCGGCGAGGTCGCGCCCGGTGGCGCCGTCGTCGAGCTCGCGGGCTGAGCCGTCGGGCAGCCGGACCGTGATCACAGCTCCACCCCCAGCAACGCCGCCCCCGGCCCCACGCCGCGGCCGGCGGCCGCCTCGCCGTCGAGCACCGCCAGCGCCGCCCACGCGTCGAGGTCGTGGTCGAGCTGGGCGCGCACGGCGTCGAGCGCAGCGCGCCCCATCACGTTGTGCGCCCCGGCACCCCGCCAGCGCTCGAGGCGCTCGGCGCCGGCGACGAGATCATCTTCCTCCCAGTCCCAGTCGGTGCGGTAATGGTGCGCCAGCAGCGCCAGGCGCAGGGCCATGGGGTCCCAGTCCTTCAACAGGTCGGCGACGAAGACGAGGTTGCCGAGCGACTTCGACATCTTCGTGCCGTCGAGGCGCACCATGCCCACGTGCAGCCAGTGGCGGGAAAACACCGTCCCGGTGACCGACTCCGACTGGGCCGTCTCGCACTCGTGGTGGGGGAAGATGAGGTCGGTGCCGCCCCCGTGGAGGTCCACGGTGCTCCCCAGCTCGCGCATGGCCAGAGCCGAGCACTCGATGTGCCAGCCGGGCCGGCCCGGGCCCCAGCGCGACTCCCACGACGGCTCGTCGGGCGCCGAGGGCTGCCACAGCACGAAGTCGAGCGGGTCGCGCTTGTTGGGGTCCTCGGGGTGCCCACCGCGCTCGGCCGCCAGGACCAGCATCTCGGCACGCGACAGATGGCTCACCTGGCCGAAGGCGGGGAACGACGACACGTCGAAGTACACCGCCCCACCGGCGCTATAGGCATGGCCCCCGTCGAGCACGGCCCCGATGAGCGAGAGGATCTCCGCGATGGCGGAGGTGGCGCGCGGCTCGCTGTAGGCGGGGAGCAGGCCCAGCGCGGCCATGTTGGCGTCGAAGCGCGCCATCTCCTCGGCGGCTAGGTCGAGGTAGTGCACACCGAGCTCGCGCGCCTTGCGCAGGATGTCGTCGTCGACGTCGGTGACGTTGCGCACCAGCCGGGGCTCGTGGCCGAGGTCGGCGAGCCGTCGCTGCAGGACGTCGAAGGTCAGATACACCTGGGCATGGCCGACGTGGGCGGCGTCATACGGCGTGATGCCGCACGAGTACATCGAGACCACGGGACCGGGGTCGAAGGCGACGACCTCGCCGCGCTGGGTGTCGTAGAGCTCCATCACCGGTCCACCGTCACTGCGTTCATACGTGGTTCATACGTGCCCGAGGCCGGTGAGCCCGAGCGAGCTGTGCGCCTTGTACTTGATGTTGAGCGTGACGAGCACGGCGGTGAAGGCCTCGATGGCGGCCGCCTGGGCCAGGCTCCCGGCGTCGAGGGGCCGCAGCCCGTCGACCGAGGCCAGGAGGGCCATGGCCGCGCTCGTGGCCTCGGCGTGGTCCGAGCACACGAGCACGTCGGCACCGAGCACGGCGTCGAGGTCCTCGAGCTCCGCCGCCGGCAGGTGGTGGCCGGCGGCGGCCACCATGGCCCGAGGCAGCTCGGCCTGCAGGGCCCCGGCCATCGACCCCCGCGGAGGGACCAGCGCGTGCATCTCCCGACCCTGTTTGACCAGCGCGTTGGCCACCGACACCACCACCTTGCCGTCGAGCCGCCCGGCCAGGGCGCGCGCGGTGGGCACGAGCGCCTCCCACGGCGTGGCCACGACCACGACGTCGCTCCCGGCCGCGGCCTCGTTGGCGGCACCGTCGATGCGCAGCTGTCGGGGCCAGCGTTCGCGCAGGGTGTGGGCCACCTCGGCGGCACGGCCCTCGTCCCGGGACCCGATGGTCACCGTGGCGCCGGCCGCGGCCAGGCGCACTCCGAGCCCGCGGCCGAGGGGGCCGGTGCCTCCGAGGATCCCGACGTGCATCGGAACACACTGGCACAACGGGTCCGGGCCCAGGTTCAACCCGCCCGTCGTCGGGCCCGGGGCGACGAGCCCGACGAGGTCACTCGGGTAGGGTCCCCGCAGTGTCACCGAGAGACGGCCTCCTGTCGGGAAAGCGCATCCTCATCACCGGCGTGCTTACCGACGCGTCCCTGGCCTTCGGTGTGGCCCGCCGGGCCCAGGCCGAGGGGGCCGAGATCGTGCTGTCGGGGGCGGGACGGGGGCTGTCGCTGACCCGGCGCACGGCGCGCAAGCTCGAGCTCCCCGTCGACGTCATCGAGCTCGACGTGGCCGATCCCGCACAGGTCCAGGCGGCCGCGGCCGACCTCACGGCCCGGTGGGGCCGGCTCGACGGCATCCTCCATGCCATCGGCTTCGCCCCCCAGGAATGCCTCGGCGGCGACATCCTGCGCGCCGAGTGGGAGCAGGTGGCGGTGGCCCTGCAGATCTCGGCCTATTCGCTCAAGGCGCTCGTCGGCGCGCTGGCACCGCTGCTCGTCGCGGCCGGTAGCGCGTCGGTGGTGGCGCTCGACTTCGACGCCCGCGTGGCGTGGCCGGCCTACGACTGGATGGGGGTGGCCAAGGCCGCGCTCGAGTCCCTGGCGCGCTACCTGGCCCGGGACCTGGGCCCCCACGGGGTCCGGGTCAACCTGGTGGCGGCCGGGCCGGTGCGCACCATGGCGGCCAAGTCCATCCCGAGCTTCAAGGGGTTCGAGGACACCTGGGGCGACCGGGCGCCACTCGGGTGGGACGTCACCGACGCCGAGCCCGTGGCGCGCGCCTGCGTGGCGCTGCTGTCGGACTGGTTCCCCATGACGACGGGCGAGATGGTGCACGTGGACGGCGGCGTCCACGCCATGGGCGCCTGACGGGACGGCCCGGTGCCGGGGGCCAGCGCCGAGGACTTCGCCGCCGCCGGGGTCT
Organism: uncultured Acidimicrobiales bacterium; assembly: GCA_963811775.1. Lineage (GTDB taxonomy): Bacteria > Actinomycetota > Acidimicrobiia > Acidimicrobiales > UBA8190 > Chersky-840. Next base: position 128,450 of record CAWESO010000017.1, read on the forward strand.
ACGACCCCGACGCCCCTGACCGCGCCGAGCGCCTCAAGCTGCTGCGGTACCTGAACGACAACGGGGTGGCGGTCTCCGCCATGATCGACACCGACCTCGTGGCGTTGTCCTCGGAGATCCCGTTGCGCCCCCCAGGCCATCCCGTGGGGATCGACGAGGTGGCCCGGCGCGCCGGCACCACGGTCGACCGGGTGCGCCGGGTGCGCCTGGCCGCGGGGCTCCCGGCCGATCTCGGCGAGCCCGGGCAACCCGGGCTGCCGTCGTCGTTCACCGACGACATGGTGTCGTTCGAGGCCGGTGCGGCGTTGTTCGGGGAGACGCCGACGCTGTCGTTCACCCGGGTCATGGGGGCGGCGGTGTCCCGGATCGCGGACGCGGCCGTGAGCCTGTTCGTCACCGAGCTGCTGCCGTCGATGAGCGCGGAGACCACTGACGAGGCGAGGGCGCGCGCCGGTGCGGACGGGACGGCCACCTTCATCGCCGTGACGCCGGGACTGATGACCAATCTCCTTCGCGAGCACATGACCCTCGCCATCCGGCGATCGGTGAGCGAGCGCAACCAGGAGGTCGACGAGCGGGCCGTCACCGTCGGTCTCGGGTTCGTGGACCTGGTGGGGTCGACGCCGTGGGCCAGCAGCCTCACCTTGAAGGAGCACGCCCTGGCGCTGGCCGGCTTCGAGTCCGCGGCGTGGGACATCGCCTCGGCCCACGACGGACGGGTGGTGAAGCTCATCGGCGACGAGGCCATGTTCCTCGCCCCGTCGGGGCCGGCCGCGGCGCGCATCGCGCTGGAGCTGTGCCGGGCCGTGGGGCGCGACGACGCCCTGCCCGATGCCCGGGGTGCGGTCGGGTTCGGCACCGTCGGGGCCCGTGACGGCGACTACTTCGGCACGCTCGTGAACCTGGTGGCCCGCGCCGTCAAGGTGGCGAGCCCCAGGTCGGTGATGCTCACCGAGGCCGTGCGGGCCAAGCTCGGCGACTCCCCCGCCGCCGGCGAGCGGTGGGAGCTGTCGCCAGGAGCGGCCCACGAACTGCCCGGCATCGCCGCACCGGTCCGGCTCTACGCGCTGCGCTGAGGCACCGGGCGCCCCCGGGGTCGATCAGTCCTCGGCCAGGATCTTGTAGAGCTCCTTCCCCGTGGCCCGGATGGCGGTGGTGGCCCGCTCCATCTGCGACGGATCGCCGGTGCGGGCGATCTGCTTGGCCGCCGCGAGCAGGTGCACAGCCGACTTCATGAGCCCCTGGAATTCGGTGGCCGAGGCCGAGTCGTCGTGCCACGGGGCATCGCCGAAACGCGCCACCCGCTCGGCCGCCTCGGCCCGCCCCGCGTCGGTGAGCTCGTAGACGCGCTTGCCGTCGCGCTCCTCCGAGCGCACCAGGCCCTCGTCCTCGAACAGCTGCAACGTGGGGTAGACCGAACCGGGGCTCGGCCTCCACGTCCCGCCGCTCTTCTCCTCGAGGCGTCCGATGAGCTCGTAGCCGTGGGCGGGGCCGTCGGTGAGGCCGCTCAGCAGGGCGGTGCGGATGTCGCCGCGCCGCATGCGCCTGCCTCCCCCTCGCCAATTGCCCCGGTCGGCCCCCCATTCGCCTCCGGCCCAGGGTGGGTGCCCGTGCCGTCCTTTCATGCGCATGCGTGGATGCATGGTGCCTCCTTCGTGTTCGATTCGTGGGTCCGGACCTCGTGTCCAGACTGTTCTCGTAGTGATACGATATATTGTTATCTATCGGGGAGCAAGCCCCGGGTCTGGTCACGTGGAGATCCGGTCGAACATCGTCGGTGTCATAACCGACTTCTACGGTCGAGCCGGATGGGTCGTTGCCGCTCCTACCGCTACCTGCTCCAACCCACGGTCCGCCAACGGACCGGTCTCGAGTGGCTCCTGCGCAACCAGTGCGAGCTCTACAACGCCGCCCTCGAGGAACGCAGGGGTGCGTGGAAATGGGAGCGGCGCTCGGTGTCGTATGTCGACCAAACCCGGACCCTCACCACGCTGCGAGGGTCACGGCCCGAGGTCCTCGACAACGGGGTGGCAGTCTGCCGGGGGACCCTCAAGCGCCTGGACCAGGCCTTCGCTGCCTTTTACCGCCGGTGCCGGGCTGGCCAGAGCCCTGGGTTCCCCCGTTTCAAGGCCTCCCGGCGCTGGGATTCGGTGCAATGGGAGGACAGATCGGGCTGGCGCCTCGACACCGACTGCCGTCGGCTGAGACTGCTCGGCATCGGCGACGTCAAGGTCCGGCTCCATCGAGCGGTGCGCGGCACCCCCAAGGCCATCACCGTGGCCCGAGAGGGACGACGTTGGTGGGTGACGCTTCGATGTGTCGATGTCCCCGCCGAGCACTTGCCCGCCACCGGGGCAGAGGTGGGCATCGACCTGGGGGTCGTCGCCCAGCTGGCTACAAGCGACGGCGTGCTCGTGCAAGAAGGTCGCTACGGACGTCGAGCCGCGGCACGCCTGGCGGGGGCCCAGCGAGCCCTGGAGGGAAAGCGCCGGGGATCTCGTCGTCGGGAGCGCGCCGTTGCCAGCGTCGCCGCTGCCCACCGCCTGGTGCGCAACCAACGAAAAGACCTAGCGCACAAGCTGTCGCGGCAGTTGGTCAACCGCTATGACCTGATCGTCCACGAGGACCTCGAGATCACAAACATGGTGTGCCGGCCTCGGCCCCGAAAGGGCGAGGACGGCACCCACGAACCCAACGGAGCGGCGGCCAAAGCCGGCCTCAACCGTTCCATCTCCGACGCCGGGTGGGGACAACTCCTGCAGTGCGTCGCGTACAAAGCGGAAGAGGCTGGTCGCGTCGTCATTGCAGTGAACTCCCGCCACAGCTCGCAGCGGTGCTCCTCGTGCGGGCACACCCATGCGGGCAACCGGCGCACCCAGGCACAGTTCCGATGTCTGGCATGTGGCCATGTGGCCCACGCCGATGTCAACGCGGCCATAAACATTTTGCGGGCCGGTAGGGCCCGACAGGCTCAGGCCTGTGCAGGGTCGACGAACTAACCCACTACCCCGAAGAGGGACTTGAACTCGGCCAACGACTGGGGGAAGCCGCCGTCCTGGATGTCGTTGCGCGTCCCCGAGGAGTCGAAGGAGAAGATGTCGTCGAAGGCCACCTTGTGGGCCACGAACCAGTTGGCGATGTTGGCCACGAAAGCCGGGTCGTCGCCCATGCCGCCACCGTCGGAGCGGATCGAGACCGACCACTCCGGGATGGCGATGGGCTTGCCGTTGGCGGCCGCGAAGTTCGCCAGCCAGTTGAGGCCCCACTGCTGGGTCAGCTGGTTGGACCACGCCGCCGCCGGGGTGCGGGGGCTCCCCCAGAACTCGTCGTAGACGTCGGTGCCCACGTAGTCGACATAGGCGTTGCCGGGGTAGGCCTGCGCGGGGGTGTAGCTCGTGCCGGTATCCGCGCTCGCGCTCCACAGGAACTTGAACTGCTCGCCAGCGACGGCGCGCATGGTGGCGACGATGTGCTGCCAGTACTTGTCGAAGTTGGCGGCGTCGGCCGCGCTCTGCACGAACCACGGGTACCAGGACCCGTTGAACTCCCATCCCAGGCGCAAGATGGCGTTGGCCTCACCGTCGCTCACGAGGTTGCGGGCCAACGTGGTGAAGTAGCTGTCGTAGGCCCCCGTCGCCCCTGTCGCCAGGCTGCCGGTCCCGGGCACGATGGGCACGCCGAGCACGAGGCGGTAGCCCGAGCCCTTCCAGGGCTTCACGATGGCGGCACCCGCCATCGTCGCAAATCCGTCGGTCTTGTCGAGGTATTCGGTGGCGTAGGTCGGATGCGTGCCGGTGGAGAAGCCGAACTGGGCGATGCCCGAAGGGTCCGAGCTCCCGGCGTAGTCACCCAGCGGAATGGCCGACAGCGTACCCGGCGTGCCGCCGCCTCCCCCGCCGCTCACGCTGGCCGAGCCGAGGGACACGGTGCCGGTCACATCCAGGCTGCGCACCCCGCGCCGGCTTCGGCACATCGAGGCCAGCACGCTGCGCGTGAACGTCGTGTACACACTGGCCGTGGAACCCGACGGCGCGGCGAACGAGCCGCTGGCCGAGGCGCGCCCGCCGCCCCCGGGAATGGCAAAGCCCTCGTCGCCGTGGGCGTTGGTCACGAGCTGCGACCGGTTGTTGGTCTCGGTGGTCCGGTTGAACGAGGCGCCGCGCCCGAGCACCTTGCCCCGCCACCGCACCGTGAGCGTGGCCGCGGCTCCGGTGCTCGACAGCGTGGCGCAGTTCAACGGGGTGGTGGTGAAGACCTCGTCGACCCGACCCGAGGTGATGGTCACGTACGGGTTCGAGGTGTTGCAGCCGAAGAGCTTGCCCCTGAGCCGTGACGAGTGCCGTCCCGTCATCGCGGCCGACACGCTCGGGGAGAATCTGATGGCCCCGCTGAGCTGACACGTGACCGCGCCGGGGGCGACGCCGCTGTAGTGACCGGTGCGCGCCGCGGCGGGCCCGGCCACGATTCCGAGGGTCGCCACCACGACGCCCGTGGCGGTGGCCAGCGCGAGCAGTGTCGTCGGCAGACGCCGCCTCAAGACCTTGTCGGTGCGCACTGTCCCTCTCCATCCGGGCATTTGCTCATCCCGGCCATTCAATTTGAACGTGCCCCGTCACCTGGGCCATCACCAGAATTGATGAACTCATCTGGGCCGACCCCCGCGGTCGGCCCGTACCAGCAGGGGAAACACCCGGGTGGCCCGCATCGAGGCGCCGCAAGGGGGCGGGCAGGGGCCGCTCGCAGGAGCCGGAACCGGAGGCCGAGCGCGAGGTCGCCCGGACGCGGCCGGAACACGGCGGCCCGGACGGCCACTACCGCCGGCCACGCGCCGGCCGTCGGGGATCTCCGGCGCGTGGGCCTCAGCGAGGCACGGGAGGAACGAAGTGCCGCTCAGCGCTGGAGCGCCTTCACCTCGAGGTATTCCTCGAGCCCGTACTTCCCGAGCTCGCGACCGATGCCGGAGTGCTTGTACCCCCCGAACGGCGCGAGCGGGTTGAACCCTCCCCCGTTGACCTCGACCTGGCCGGTGCGCAGCTGCCGGGCGACGCGCTCGGCGTGCTCCTTGTCGCCGGCCCACACCCCGCCGGCGAGGCCGTACACGGTGTCGTTGGCGACCTCGACCGCTTCTTCTTCGCTATCGACGGGGATGATCGACAGCACGGGCCCGAAGATCTCCTCCTGGGCGATGGTCATGTCGCGCGTGACGTTGGAGAAGACCGTGGGCCGCACGTAGTACCCCTTGTCGAGGCCATCGGGAAGCTCGGCGCCCCCCGTGAGCAGCGTCGCCCCTTCGTCGACGCCCTTCTTGATGTAGCCGCGCACCCGCTCGAGCTGCGTGGCCGACACGAGCGGCCCGAGACGGGTGTCACCGTCGAAGGGGTCACCGGGCGTGAAGGTCTCCGCCGTGGACACCGCCAGCGCCTCGACCTCGGCCAGGCGCGACCGGGGGACGATCATGCGCGTGAGCGCCGAGCAGGTCTGGCCGGAGTTGATGTAGCAGGCCGCCACGCCGGCGGGCACCGCGGCGGCGATGTCGGCGTCCTCGAGAATGACGTTGGGTGACTTGCCACCGAGTTCCAGTGCCACCCGCTTGACGCCGTCCGCGGCCAGAGCCATGACCCGTTTGCCGGCGCGCGTCGATCCGGTGAACGACACCATGTCCACGAGCGGGTGCGAGGCGATGGCCTCGCCCACCACGGGGCCGACGCCGGTGACGAGGTTGAACACACCCGGCGGCAGGCCGATGTCGTCGAGGATCTCGGCCAGGATGAAGGCGTTGAGCGGCGCCACCTCACTCGGCTTGAGCACGACGGTGCAGCCCGCGGCGAGCGCCGGGGCCACCTTGGCGGCAATCTGGTGCAGCGGGTAGTTCCACGGCGTGATGGCACCGACGACACCGACGGGCTCACGCACGATCAGGGAATTGCCGACCTCTTCCTCGAAGGGGAACTCAGTGGCAAGCTGCGCGGCGGCGGCGAAGCTCATCACGGGCAACCCCACCTGGATGAGGTTCGACAACGTGAAGGGCATACCGACTTCCTTGGAGATCAGGGTGGCGATCTCCTCGGTGCGAGCCGTCAGCGCCTCTTGCACCCGGGCCAGGGTCTTGGACCGTTCGTCGCGCGACGTCGAGGACCACTCCACGAAGGCGTCCGCGGCGCAGCGAGCGGCGCGGTCCACGTCTTCAGGAGTGCCTTCCGGGATGGTCCCGATGACCTCCTCGGTGGCCGAGTTGACGACCTCGATGACACCGGTGCCCGTCGACGACACCCAGGCACCCCCGATGTAGAGCTTGTCGCGAACGTCCATGACCTACCCCTCCTGGCTGGCTCCGGGTCGGCGTGACCGGTCCCGGGGCGGTGCGAGCGACGCACCACGAATGCCCTGATGCTATTCGGGGAAGCTCGGTCCCGTCGTCCCGGGCATGGCCGAGCCGGTCGCGTCGAGGTCTGGCTCGGGACCCGGGTCGTCCCCGTCTCCGGCGTCCCCGTCTCCGGCGTCAATGACCTCGTAGGGATTCCCGAGAATGTGGCGGGCCATGTCGAAGACCGAGGCGGAGTCGGCATCCGCGGCCGTGACCACACCGCCGAGAAGCGAGCGGTCGCGCCCGGTGACCTGTTCCATGACCGAGTCCCCCATGCGCTGCACGAGGTCTCCCATGGCGGCCCGCTCCTGTCCCTTCGGGATGCGCAACCAGCACATGACCACGGCCTGGACGATGCCCGCCCCCGCCGGCCACAGCCAGATGGTGCGGTAGTCGCCGGTGAGGTCGACCACCCACGCGGCGAGGAACGAGAAGACCACGGCGAAGAGGCTGAAGGGGGCGACCAGCTTCCCGAGCAGCTCCGCCATCCCCCCCGAACGCGGCAACAGCTGCAAGAGCATGGGCGCCAGCGCGATCACGAAGGCGCCGAGGAGCGGGCCGCCCACGAAGGCCAGGACCACGGACTGCCAGATATGGGTGGTGGTGAACTGCACCAGGGAGACCACCGAGCCCGCCGCCGGGGTGAGCACGGCGATCTGCTTGCGCGTGAGCACGCGGCTGAGGCCGTATCCGAGCCCAAGCCCGAGCATCACCACCGGCACGCCGCTGACCCAGCCGGCGATGGTCTGGGCGTTGGCCCCGGCGTGCTGGACGCGCTGGAAGTAGACGATGGCGAGGTACCCCGTGGCGCTGAGCCCGGCCCAGAAGACGAGGATCCCGGTGACGAGGACGGTGGCGTTGGGCACCCGCAGGATCTCGCCGAGCTCCTCGCGCCACGGACGCGCCGGCGCGGTGGCGCTCACGATCGGCCACCTCGCGCGCCGCCGCGGACTCGCGCACCAGGGCCAGCACGATGAAGGCCACGACCACCATGAACCCCCCCGCCATGCGGAAGGCCAGGTTCCAGGTGGCCGGGTCGTTCGCCTTCCACGTGGCGATGACCGTTCCCTTGATCACGAGGCTGACGAGCACACCCAGCGCGCCGATCAAGGCCGCCGCCTTCACCGAGCGGCTCTTGCCGAAGGTCTCGGGGATCACTGCCACGTTGGTGAGCCCGAACACGACACTGGCCGTCTTCACCATGACGATGAGCAGGACCAGGGGCCAGAACCCCGACACGAGCGTGTACGACCACGTGCACACGCCCATGATGAACAGGCCGGCCGCCATGTACGGCGCCCGGCGCCCCACCGCGGAATGGGTCCGGTCACTGGCCCGCCCGAGCAAGGGATAGGCCAGCCACCCGATGAGGCGGTTGGCCGTGAGCGCGAAGGTGATGGCCAGGGCGCTCGACACCCGGGCCGACACGAGCAGGGTGAGCAGGACCCCCGACACCGCCAGGTTGGCGCGTGGCCCCACCAGCCCGAGCGTCAGGCCGATGAAGCTGCGCAGGCGCATGCGGTCGATGGCGCCCGAGGGCGCCACACCGGCCGCGGCGTCGCCGGTGCCGGTCGGGCCCGGCGTGGCGTCGATCATCGGAGAGCCATCGGCAAATCCGGGCCCCGACACGAGAAGAGGATCGCCCGGTCCGGCCGCATCGGGGCCATCCATCGTGGCGAGCCTACGGGAGGACCGTGCCCATCAGGACCCGGGACGGGCACCACGGCCGGGGTGCTCCGCTCCGGGCTGCTCAGGTCTGGGCTGCTCAGGTCCGGGCGTCGGGGAGCACCGCCGCGATCTGGTCGCGCACGGGCACGAACTCGGGCATGACGAAGTCCCGGCGGAGCCAGTTGGCCCCGTCCACCACCAGGGTGTGACCGGTGACGAAGGCGGCGTAGGGCGAGCACAGCCAGGTGGCGGCCCAGCCCAGCTCGTGGAGCCGTCCCAGGCGGCCGGCGGGCGAGCGTCGGGCGTCGACGTCGGCGCCCTCGGTGCGCAACGCCTGCAGGTCGGCGCGCATGTCCTCGTGGGGGAACAGGCCCGGCGCCAGGGCGTTGACCCTGATCCCGTGGGGGGCCCACTCCACGGCCAACGTCTTCGTGAGGTTCCCGACCCCGGCCTTGGCCGCTGAGGTGTGGGCCATGCCGGGCCCGCCCGTGAAGGACTGCGTGGCCAGGATGTTGCAGATGGCCCCGGGCTCCCCGGCCCCGGCGGCGCGGCGGTAGAGCTCCTGGGAGCAGAAGAAGGTGCCGTCGAGCACGATCTGGGTCACCGCCCGCCAGCCGTTGGGGCTCAGGTTCTCCGCCGGGACCGGGAAGTTGGCCGCGGCGTTGTTCACGAGGACCCGCGCCGGGCCCAGCGCGGCCTCGAGCGCGTCGAAGGCGGCCGACACCTCCTCGGCGTTGCGGATGTTGGCGCCGGCGTGGGCGGCGCGCCCTCCCACCGCTTCGACCGCGGCCACGCCCGCCTGACGATGCCCCTCGTCGCGCGACAGGATCCCGACCGCCGCGCCGAGCCGGGCAAACTCGACGGCGATGGCCTTGCCCAGCCCGGTGCCGCCGCCGGTCACGACGACCGTGGTGCCCTCGAAGGTGCGGGGCGGGAGCATGAGCTTGCCGGGCTCGGGGGGCTCGGGAAGAGGCACGGGCGTTACTTTCCCTCGAAGACGATGGGCTGTTTCTTGGCCTTGGCCGCGTACCCGGCGGGCATGTCGTCGGAGACGAACTCGATCGACGAGCTCATGGCCCCGAACCGCATGGCCTCGGTGAAACCCCGGTAGGTGAAGCCGTCGACGGTGCGCTTGATGCTCTGCACCGCCAGCGGGGCGTTGGCGGCGATCTCCTCGGCGATCCCCATCGCCGTCGGGAGCAGATCCTCCGCCGATGTCACCTGCTGCACCACCCCGATCCGCTCCGCCGTGCGGGCGTCGAGCCGGCGGCCGGTGAAGGCCAGCAGCTTGGCCCATCCCGCTCCCGCCTCGTGCGCCAACCTGAGGTCTCCCCCGGCGTCGATGCCCACACCCACCTGCGCCTCGGGCAGCGCGAACACGGCGTCCTCGGCAGCCACCCGGATGTCGGACATGAGCACGAGCTCGAATCCGAAGCCGAGGCAGTAGCCCTGGACGGCGGCCACCACGGGCTGGGGCAGCTCGGCGAAGACCTTGAAGCGCTCGTGGGCCCACCGGATGCCCTCGTAGTAATTGCGCGCCTTCTCGGCCGGCGACCGACCGGTGACGCGGTCCTCGGGCATGCCCAGGTCGATCCCGGCACAGAACGCCCGGCCCTCGCCGCGCAGCACGACGGCCCGGACGCGTTCGTCGAAACGGATCTGATCGGCACGGGCCCCGAGCTGGCGGGTGGACTCCCAGCTCCAGGCGTTGAGCTTGTCGGGCCGGTTGAGCGTGAGGACGGCGATGTGCCCCTCGACCTTCAGGTCGAGGTGCCACTCGTCCTCGGCGACAACGGGCGAGGTCCTGAACATTGCTGCTCCGATCGTGCGAGGGCGGGTGCGACGCGGGCGTCGGCCCCACCGTGTCCTGCGGCGCGTGAGTATCCCATGGGTAGGCCCGTCCCGGTCCGGGAAGCCGCCCGGCGTCGGGCCGGCCCGGCCCGCCCCCGCTGGAGCGCCGGCGCTCACTTAGATAGGATCCCCTATCTAAGTTTTCAGCCGCCCGGACCGGGCGGGTGATCCCGAGGAGCGCAGTGGCGCAGACCCAGCAAGAGCGGAAGGCGGACACCCGGGCCCGCCTGCTCGACGCGGCGGCGAACCTGTTCGCGGAGCGGGGCATCGACGCCGTCTCGGTAGACACCGTCGCCGACGCGGCGGGGCGCACATCGGGCGCGGTCTACGCCCACTTCGGCTCGAAGCAGGGACTCCTCCTGGCGCTGCTCGACGAATGGGCCCACTCGTTGCAGACGGTGATCGCCGCCGAATTCGAACTGGCCGCCACCGTGCAGGACCGTCTGCGGGCCGTGGCCGCCAACGTGGTGACGAACCCGAGCGAGCAGACCCGCCGCCTGCTCCTGCTCGAGCGCGAGCTCTGGCTCCGCGCCGCGCGCGACCCCGAGGTGGCCCTGGCCATGCGGACCCGGGCACGCCACGCGCAGGACTGGTTGGCCAAGGGGTTCGCGGCGTGGATCGCCGATGGTCTCGTCGAGCCCATCGCTCCCCCCGACGTGTTGGCCACGGTGTTCCGCGCCCTCATCATCGGGTTCGAGACACAACACCGCATCGACCCCGAGAACCTCAGCACCGACGAGGTCGCGTCCGCACTGGCCATGGTGACGGGGGCCGGGACCGCCCCCAGCGCAGCCGTGATGACCGGTGCCGTCGCATCACGACGGCCCTGACGAGACGTTCTTCCGACAGCCGACCGAGACCCTGAACCTGAACAAGACCTTCAATAAACCTTCAACCTCAACAAGACCTTCAAGGAGACCCCAGTGCACACCGAGATCTGCGACAAACTTGGCATCGAGTTCCCCATCTTCGCCTTCACCCACTGCCGCGACGTCGTCGCCGCGGTGTCCAACGCCGGAGGGATCGGGGTCCTCGGCGCCATCGGCTTCTCCCCCGAGGAGCTCGAGGTGGAGCTGGCCTGGCTCGACGAGCACGTGGGCGACAACCCCTACGGCGTCGACATCGTCATTCCCGGCAAGTACGAGGGCATGGGCGAGATGGACCCGGTGAAGCTCGAGGCCCAGCTCCAGGCGATGGTGCCCGAGGATCACCGCCGCTTCGCCCGGCGGCTGCTGGCCGAGCACGGCGTGCCCGAGCCCGCCCCGGATCAGCGTCGCAGCGGGATGATGGGGTGGACCGAGGCCACCGGCAAGCCGCTGCTGGCCGCGGCGCTGCGCCACGACAAGGTCCGGCTCATCGCCAACGCGCTGGGCACGCCTCCCGCCGATGTCATCGCCGAGGTGCAGGCGTCGGGCCGGATGATCGGCGCGCTGGCCGGCTCGGTGAAGCACGCCATGAGCCACAAAGACGCCGGCCTCGACTTCATCGTGTGCCAAGGCACCGAGGGCGGTGGCCACACCGGCGACGTCGGGTCTCTGGTGCTGTGGCCCGAGGTCATCGACGCCGTGGCCCCGCTCCCGGTGCTCGCCGCGGGCGGCATCGGCAGCGGGCGACAGATCGCCGCCGCGCTGGCCATGGGCGCCCAGGGCGTGTGGGGCGGGACGTTGTGGCTCACGGTGGAAGAGGCCAACACCTCACCCGGGCAGATGAAGGCGTATCTTGCCGCCACCAGTCGCGACACGGTGCGGTCCAAGTCCTTCACCGGGAAGCCGTGCCGAATGCTCAAGAACGACTGGACCGAGGCCTGGGACCAGCCCGACACGCCCGCGCCGCTGCCCATGCCGCTGCAGATGATGGTGGCCATCGAGGCCGTCGGCGCCACCCACCGCTACCCCGAAGAGGCCAAGGACGTCGCCTTCAACCCGTGCGGACAGGTCATCGGGCGCGCCACGCGCGTGCGCAAGACGCGTGACGTCGTCTTCGACCTCGTCGAGGAGTACGTGGAAGCCGTCGAGCGCCTGTCGGCGACGGCCAAGGTGGAGGTGTGACGGCCTACTAAGGCGGCGTCAGGTGTGTCCCGGGCGGCATGCCGTCGGGGAAGCTGAAGAACATCATCTGGGTGCCGTACGCGACCAGGCCGCGCTCGGGGTCCCACAGCTCCATCTCCAGCGAGGCGTACCCGTCGCCGGCGTGCCGGGCGCGGTTGTGGCCGAGCACCCACGGCGACGACGCCTGCCCGAGGATGTGCACCGTCAGGTCCGCGCTGGGGCCGTACCACGGGGTCGACTGCGGCCCCATGCGCTCGCCCACCGCACCGGGCATCGTGTCGCACAGCGCCACCAGGGCGAAGGGGTCCCACGCACCGTCGTCGTCCACGGGAGGGTCGTCGAACCGGTACCAGTAGACGCGCTCGGAGGTGGTGGGCTCCCACTGGTCCCACGGCGCGTGGCCGACGGCCGGGCGCGACTCCACCCGCTCCCAGAACGACGCCGGCGCGAACCCGGTCACCCCGTCGGGCAACGGGTCGCGAAACGACGGGCACTGCTCGGGCGGCGGGACCTCGGGGCACGTGATGTCGGTGAATTCGAAGCCCGGGCGCACGACGCCGAACACGGCCATGGCGGTGTGCCCGCTCGTGGCTCCCTCCGGGCGCACCGTGGCGATCGCCTGGGACATCGTCCTCCCCCGCCGCAGCACGGTGACGTCGATGTCCACGGGCCCCGGCGACACCTGGGCCGCGAACACCGTCGTGACCGAGCGCAAGCGCTCGTCGGGTGCACCGAGCGCCGCCGCCATGGCCCGCAGGGCCAGGGCGGTGACGATCCCCCCGTGCGGGAGCACCGGCGCGCACCACTGGTCGGTGAGGACGGCGTGGTAGCGGCCGGGCCGGCCCGGATGCGCCTCGACGGCGGTCTGTCGCCCGAATGCGGTGGTTCTCATGGTCCGGTGGATCGTATCCAGGGCACCAGGCGTGCCGGCCGCCCGGCACGGTCGTCGACGCGCCCCGGGTCGAGGCGGGGCCCCGGCACTCGTAAGCTCTCGGCTCGTGGACCATGGCCTGCTCGTGCGCTACCGGGTGATGGCCTACACCACCGCCGTCCTGCTCATCTTCCTCGTCTTCGTGGGCGTGCCCCTCCAGGTCGCCGGTCACCCCGAGCTCGCCACGGTCCTCGGCACGTTCCACGGCTGCCTCTACATCGTGTACCTCTTCATCGCGTTCCAGCTGACCCGCCGGCTGCATGTCCCGATCGGACGGACGCTCCTCGTGCTCCTGGCCGGCACCGTCCCGTTCGGGGCGATCATCGCCGAGCGCCGGTTGACAGCGGAGTTCTCGCGACAGCTCCGGCGCGCCGCCAAGGGGACGGCGGGGACGGCACCCCGGGAGGCCTGAACCTCCCGTGTCGGTCCACCCGCCGGGACATCGGTTCGATCGTCGGGGGTGGTACACGCGCCGCGCCCTGCTCGCCCACGGCGCGCTGATCATCTGGGTGCCGGGCTGCGCGGTGGCGTGCTGGTGGCAGGTGGGGGTGGCGCTGTCGGGCGATCCCCTGGGATGGATCTACTCGGTCATGTGGCCCTCCTTCGCCGTCTTCGGGACGGTGTTCTGGTGGCATTTCATCCACGACGATCCCGACACCGTCGGTCGGCGGGGCCTGCGCCGGATGCAACGGTCCGCGGCCACCGCCGACGGGAGTCTGGCGGCCTCGACCGACGACGGCGCTGCACCCCACGACCGCGACCTGGCGCTGGCCCGGGCCGAGGCCGAGGACCCCGAGCTCGCCGCGTACAACGCCTACCTCGCCGCGCTGGCCCGGGAGGACCAACCGAAGTCGTGGCGCGGTCGCTGACCCGCGACCGTTCAGGGGCGAGCCGGTGACGGCGCGCCCCGCATCGGGCCCACCTGCGACGGGTGGCGCCGAGCCGGTCCCCGCGCCGGTCCACCGCCTGGCGGCGGGGCGCCCGCTTCGTGTCGTGTGGGAGAACGAGCTCGGCGGGCTCACCTACGAGGTGGGGACGGGCCGGGAACGATGCTTCGTGAAATGGAACCCGCCGACGAGCTGCATCGACCTCGGCGCCGAGGCGGCCCGGCTCGAGTGGGCCGCGCCGTTCACGTCGGTGCCGCGGGTGCTCGACGCCGGCACCGACGACGCCGGCAGCTGGCTGGTGACGAGCCCGGTGACCGGGGACAGCGCCGTGGCGCCGCGCTGGAAGGCAGACCCGGAGACGGCGGTGCGGGCCATCGGCGCGGGCTTGCGCGCCCTGCACCGGGCGCTCCCCGTCGAGGGCTGTCCCTTCTCGTGGTCGCGCCAGGCTCGGGTCTTCGGCGCACGGCGCCGCGCCGAGGCAGGACGCCTCGACCCCGCCGCATGGCACGAGGCCCACGCCGCCCTGTCGGTGTCCGAAGCCCTGCACCGGTTGGACGTGGCGCCGCCGACGGACGAGCTCGTGGTCTGCCACGGCGACGCCTGTGCCCCCAACACCATCGTCGCCGAGGACGGCTCGTGCTCCGGTCACGTCGACATCGGCGCCCTGGGCGTGGCCGACCGCTGGGCCGATCTCGCCGTCGCCACGTGGAGCACGGAGTGGAATTACGGACCGGGCTTCGACGACGTACTCCTCGACGCCTACGAGATCGACCCGGACCCCGTCCGGACCCGCTACTACCGGCTCTTGTGGGACCTGGGGTGACGGACTCCGTCGCCATCCGGCCCTACGAAGGGCGAGACCGAGCTGCCGTCCGACACGTCTGTCACGTGACCGGGTACATGGGCGAGCCGGCCGCGTGGATGTGGCGCGACGTCGAGAGCTTCGCCGACCTGTTCACCTCCTATTACACCGATGCCGAGCCGCAGTCCGCGCTCGTGGTCGACCTCGACGGCGTGGTGGCCGGGTACCTGCTCGGCTGTGTCGACTCCACCACGGCGTGGAACCCGGCCTCGATATTCGGGCGCCACTTCGTCCGCCGCGGCATCGGGTTCCGCCCCGGCACCGCCGGCATGGTGTGGCGCTCCTTCGGCGACGTCGCCGTGGCCGCTGTCCGCCGGCGCCTCCCACCGGTGACGTTCTCCGACGAGCGCTGGCCCGCGCACCTCCACATCGACCTCCTCCCCCAGGCACGGGGGCTCGGCGTCGGCGCCATGCTCGTGCGACGGTGGCTCGACTCGTTGCGCGCCGGTGGCGTCCCGGGCTGTTACCTCGAGACGCTGGGCGAGAACCACGGAGCCATCGCCTTTTTCGAGTCCACGGGATTCCGTCGCCACGGCAGCCTCAGCGCCGCCCCCGGGTTGCGATCCCCGACGGGCCAGCACCACACCGTGCAGGTCATGGTGCAGAGCCTGGAGGCCACGCCGGTCACGAGTCGATGAAAAGCACCGCGATCGTCGCCACCATCAACAGCGCCATATAGACGGTCAGCACCATCAGCCACTGCGGGCTCACGTGCAGGTAGCCCCCGGCGCGGATGGCGCGATCGCCCGCCCGTTGGCGGATCAGCCCGAAGCACACCAACCCCACCGCCAGTGCCCCCCACCCGGTACCGACGATCAGGAAGGGCACCGTGGGAAGGTGCGCGATCGCGGGGACGAGCCGCCCGACGGCGAGGGCCACGCCGATGGCGGCGAAGCCCGTGCGCCACACGCCAGCAGCGTCCGCTCCTGCGCCAGATAGGTGCGGCGCGAGGGGTCCCCGAACTCGCCGTCGGCGCGCTGGCGGCGACGTCACGACCGGGAATGCCCCGGGGCGGACGCGCCACGGGTCGCTGCGAGCTGCACCGGCCCACCGTGCCCGACAGATGCGGCCGGTTCCGGCTGGCGTCGCCCCGCGGCGGGCTCAGCTCGTACAGGTCCAGGCGATGGTGCCCGAGATGCCCCCGTGCCAGCCCGGGTGGGGATTGTCGTCGTCGCCTGGGACATCGGCGAAGGTGACGCGGCCGGACCCGTCTCCGTCGACCGTCAACGACGCCTTGCTGTCGGGGCTCGTCAGGTCGTAGGACTCGGGGCCGACGTCCATGGCCCCGTTGCCCTTGGTCAGCGCGCCCTGTCCGTAGTGGCCCGGGCCGCGATAGCCGCGCACGGCCGTCCCGATCTCGATCTCGACGGTGTTGTTGATCGGGGGCGTGGGCACGATCCAGGTGTCGGGGCCCATCGCGGGCCGGTCGCCGTGGGCGGCGGCCTCGGCACACGAGCGCGCCTTCTTGGCCGTCGAGGCGTCGGTGAAGGTCTCATGGGTGTGGAACTCCCCCGACAAGGCGATGGACCCGTGGAAGACGACCGGTCCCACCGCCGAAGGCGAGCTCCCACCCCCGAGAAGCAGTACCGCCGCCAGCACCGCGGCACCGACGACGACGACCGCGGCGCCGACGAGCCTCCCCCTGCGCCGGGGGGGCCTCGCCGCGCCCGGCGCCGGTGCCGGTGCCGAGCCCGGGGGCGCAGGGCCCGGTGGCGTCGACGCGGGGCCCGGCTCGAGGGGGTCGGGCCGCATCCACAACGACGCGTCGGGGTCCGCGCCGGGGCTCTCGACGGAACCGGGGCTGGCGATGCGGCCGTGGTCATCGACCGACCACACCCGTCCGTGCCCGCGCACCTCCACCCCGACGGCCTGCCCGGGGCGGAGCACGAGGTCGCCGGGCACCCGGGCGAGGAGGGCCTGACCGTCGGGTCCGTCGGTCACGAGGTCCACCAAGGTGTCGTGCCCGTGGAACTGCGCGTCGACGACCGCCGCGCCCACGAAGGCGTGGCCCGGCTCGACATGGAGCACCAACTGCTCGGGGCGCAACAGCAGGTGCGCCGGCCCGTCGACGACGGGCCCGTCGTGGTGCAGCGAGATGGTGCCGAGAACGCAGCGCGCCGTGTTCCCCGACACCGTCGACGCCAGGATGTTCGCCTCGCCCAGGGACGTCGCGGCGGTGAGGTCAGGAGGGTCGCGGTAGAGCTCATGGGGATCGGCGCTCACGACCATGCGCCCGTGGCGCAGCACGGCGATGCGGTCGGCGAGCGCGAGGGCCTCGTTCTGGTCGTGGGTCACGAGCACCGTGGTGGTGTGGGTCTCGGCCAGGATTCGGGCGACGTCGCGCCGGAGCCCGGTGCGCATCGAGGCGTCGAGCGAGCTGAAGGGCTCGTCGAGGAGCACCACGCTCGGACGGATGGTCAGGGCCCGGGCCAGCGCGACGCGCTGCTGCTGGCCACCCGACAATTGATGGGGGTAGCGGCGGCCGAGCCCGCCCAGACCGACGAGCTCGATGAGCTCCTTGGCCCGGGACCGGTCCCCCCGGGGAAGGCCGAAGCTCACGTTGCCCAGCACCGTCAGGTGGGGGAACAGCGCGCCCTCCTGGGGGACGTAGCCGACGCCTCGGTGCTGGGGCCGCACCGACCGGACCCCGTCGTCGACGATGCGGCCGTCGATCGAGACCGTGCCCGCGTCGACCTGTTCGAAGCCGGCGATGAGCCGAAGCAGCGTCGTCTTGCCGCTTCCCGATGCCCCGAGCACCGCCGTGGTCGTCCCGTCGGGGACGAGGAGATCGACGTCGGTGAGCACCGGGGTGGCGCCGAACCGTTTCGCCACGCCCCGGAGCTCGATCGTGCTCATGGTCCCAGGTTCGCGCGCATGTGGCCTTCACGATCGAACCACAGGCCGAGCAGGGCGCCGGGGACCATGGCCAGCGCCACGATGACGAGCGCGTACGGCGCGGCGGCGCCGTACGCCACCTCGCTCTGGTACGCCCAGAATTCGGGTGGCGAGCGTGTAGACGCCGATGGGGGCCAGCACCAAGGTCGCGGTCAGCTCGGTCACGGCGGTGAGGAAGACCAGACAGAACCCGGCCAGCAGCCCCGGCAGCAGGAGCGGGAAGGTCACCCGGAAGAACACCACGCCCGGTCCCTTGCCGAGCGAGCGCCCCACGTCGGCCAGGCGGGCCGGCGCCTGCGCCACCGAGGTCTTGACACAGACCAAGGCGAGGGGGAAGTGCAAGATGGCGTAGGCCACGACGAGCAGGAAGCTCGTCTGGTACAGCGCGTAGGCGTAGTGCGTGGCGAAGAAGACGAGGCTCAGCGCCACGACGACGCCGGGGAGGGCCTGGGTCACGTACGTGCTGCGCTCGAGGACCACCCGGGGACCACTCGACCGCCGGAAGCCCATCATGGCCACGGGCAACGCCAGGACGACGGCGACGAGCGCACCGAGGGCGCTGTAGGTGAGCGTCGCCCCCGTGGCCGAGGCCAGGGTGGCCGCGGCGGGCAGGGTGGTGTGCTGGCTCCGGGCCATCCAGTAGACGAGGGTGCCGATGGGAACCCCCACACCCAGCACGACCAGTCCCCCCAGTGCGCCCATGGTCGGGAGCGCGGCCCGGCGCAGCCGCCGGGGCGCGGCGACGCGTCGGGTCTGCGCCGATGGCGTGGCGCGCCGGGGGATGATCCCGTCCACGGCGAGCACGAGAAGACCGAGACACACGAGCGGCACCGACAGCGCGCCCGCGGCCTGGGAGTCGAATTGGAACTCCGTGAAGATCTCGGTGGTGAAGGTCTGGAACCGCAGGATCTCGAATACGCCGTACTCCGAGATCACGGTGAGGAACACGAGGACGCTGCCGCCCAGCACGGCGGTGCGGATGAGGGGGAGCGTGACGCGCCAGAAGGTCCGCGCCGGGCCCACACCCAGGCTGTGCGCGGTGTCCTCCATGGCCGGATCGCTGCGCCGCAACGCGGCGGCGACGGGCAGGTACACCAAGGGATAGGTACCGAGCGTCATCACCAGGGTCGCACCGAAGAGGCCGTTGATGGTGGGGTCGATCGAGTGCCAGGCGTACCCCACCACGAAGTCGGGAATGGCCACGGGCAGGACGAGAAGCACCGTCCAGACCCGACGCCCCGGGAGCCGGGTCCGCTCCGTGCACCACGCCGTGCCCACGCCGATGGCGGCCGAGAACATCACCACCAGGACCGAGATCTCCACGGTGTGTTGCAGCAGGTACCACGTGCGCTCCCGAAAGAGGACGCGGTGGATCTCGCTCCAGCCTGCGGCGCGGGCGTCGAGGCCGAGGAGCCCGAGGGGGAGCAGCAGCGCCAGGGCGATGAGCGTGCTGATCGCGACCGTGGCCTGGCCCCTCCCGAAACGGCGGCGCAACCGGTCCGACACGGTCGGAGCCAGGGTGCCTCGCACCGGGACTTGGATCACGGCATGACCGGCTAGATGAGCCCGGCTTCTTGGAGGAGCTTCTTGGCGTCGAGCCCGGTGCCGAGGTCCGCGGGCGTGAACGAGGACGGCTGGAGTTGGTCGAGGGGCGTGAGCTCCCGATTGGCGGGGACGCCGGGGTGGATGGGGTACTCGAAGCTGTCCCCGGCGGCCAGCACCCGCTGGCCCGCCGCGCTCGTGAGGAAGTCCACGAACCTCTGGGCGGCCGCCTTGTGCTGTGACGACTTCAGGATCGCCACGCCCGAGATGTCCTCGAGGTAACCCGGGTCATGGGGAGCGAAGTAGGCGATCTTGGCATTCACCGCTCCCTTCCCCACCTCCGCCTGGAGGCGGTAGAAGTAGTAGTGGTTGATGATGCCGAGGTCGGTGGTGCCCTGGCTCACGTCGCTCGTGATGGTCTCGTTGTCGGGGATGGCCGCGCCGTTCCCCGCGTTGGCCTTCAACCCCTCGAGCCACGCCAGCGCGGTGGCGTGACCCTTGACGCGGGCGATCGAGCTCACGATGGGCCAGAAGTCCGTCTCCGACGGGGCGATCTCGATCTTGTTCTTCCACTCCGGATCGGCGAGTTGCAGCACCGACGTGGGGAGCTGGGAGGCGTTGATCTTGCTCGGGTTGTACACCATGACGCTGATGCGGGCGGACACGCCCACCCACTCGCCGTTGCTGGCGCTGTCGGCCCTCGGCACGTTGGCGAGGGTCGAGGAAGCGACCTTGGTCAACAGGCCCTTGTTGTCGAGCTGCTGGAGCCAGTTGGAGTTCTCGGTGTAGAAGAGGTCCGCCGGCGAGCGGTTGCCCTCGAGCTCGATCCGGGCGGTGAGGTCGTCCTCGTCGTCGCTGTCGACCCTGACCTTGATCCCCGTCGCCTTGGTGAACGCCGCGATCAGGGCATTGGTGGTCTGTTCGTGCTGCGCGTTGTAGAGCGTGAGGGTCTGGGAGCCCGGGCCCGAGCCGCCCGCACCCGATCCCGTGCTCGAGCACGCCGAGGCCACGAGCCCGACGAGCACCACCGCCGTCACGGCGGCGGGGAGCCCGCCACGGCGACGCCACGACTGTCTCCACGCGGCGGCCAGGGTCTCCGCTCTCGTGGCCAGCGCCACGCCTCGGGCCGTCGTCGGGGCCCATCGGCCAGAAGGTGCGTTCAACGTCCTCACGCGTTTCCTCGGTCTCGGGCCGACGACAGCGACTGGTGTCTTAGGTAAGGCTAACCTAATATTCCTACCGGAGAACGGCAAGGCGTCCCTGCCCGAGGGTCGGATTCGACCGTCGGGCCGATCCGACGACGAAGGCGCGGGAGCGAGGTCGGCGGCCTGACGACCCGGCTTCGTCCCGCCTGGGGCGACCGGGGCAAAGGGATCCTGCTCAAGGGCTATTCGCGGGCCGCCGATGTCACATCGATGACGGAGTCGCCACCTGAGCCGACCCGTGGCGACCCCGACCGGCCACCGAGCGGGACACCCCCACGCCGTCCCCCGACGCGCCCCTCCTCACGAGACTCCATGCAGGAGATGTTGCGGCGCTATCGCAGCCAGGCCGCAGCTGGTCGAACCATCGCTCCTCCCCCGTCTCCCCCACCGGCACCCGCACCGCCTCCGCCGCCACCACCTCCGCCTCCGCCGCCACCACCTCCGCCTCCGCCGCTGTATGCCCCGCCGCCTCCGCCGCTGTATGCCCCGCCGCCTCCGCCGCTGTATGCCCCGCCGCCTCCGCCGCTGTATGCCCCGCCGCCTCCGCCGCTGTATGCCCCGCCGCCTCCGCCGCCACCACCTCCTGCCCCCGCGGCTCCCGCTCCCCCTGCGGCGCCGCCTCCGCCGCCGACTGTTCCGAGACGGCGAGCGAGCGACGTCACCGCACCGACTCCCGACATCCGCCCCCCGCCTCCGGTCGGGATCCGTCCATCTGAGCCGGCGCCGGCCTCGTGGCCCGAGCGCCCCCCGGCCCCACCGCCTGAGCGCGTCGCGGTCCCGACACCTGACCGCGGCATGTCCGCCCAACCCGACCGAGCCGCACCGCCGCCGCCAGCGCGGGCCCCGCGTCGTCACCGGGACCCGCCGGCCGACATCAGCTCCGACGACATCCTCGACCAGTTGCTCAACAGCCGCGGGCAGTCGCTCGGCACCCGAGGGCCCACCATCGCGCCGGCACCCGCGCCGTACCCGGCGTACGACACGAACGACGAGCCCCGGCGTCGGGGCCGCTCTGCGCTGGCGCCGCGCGTCGGCGTCCTCGTCATCGCCGGTGCGTTGATCACCGGCGGTCTGGCCGTCGCGCACCGCGGCCCGTTCCACTCGGCTCCTCGGGACGGGGCGACCCACGCGGCGCACCAGCTCGCCGTCACGGACATCCGGGGCACGTGGCATGCCGTCGCGTTCTTCGGAGGCGCGTTCCAAGTCGAGACCATGCACATCACGGTCGAGAACCTGCACCGGGGCTCGTTCTCGGGCACCCTGACCACCGCGGTCGGTGTCGAGACCTTGAAGGGCACAATCCTGGACTCGACCATGGCGTTCACCATCACCTTCGGCATCAGCACCGACAGCGGGAGCGCGACGGTGACGAAGGTCGGCGGACAGCTCCACCTCCAGGGCTCGTTCTCGAACACGACCGGCGGGCACGGGACGATCACCGCCAGCCGCACCCCGACCTGACGCGCCGGTCCGAGACCAACCGGGCGTCGGTCCGAGACCGACAGGGCGCTGGCCCTCGCCCAGTCATGGGGACGGACTACGGCGTCGTGACCCCGATCGGGCTGTCCCCCTCCAGAGCGACACGCAACATCCGCCGCCGCGCCACGCCGAAGTCGAGCAACGCGTAGTGCATCGTGCAGCGGTTGTCCCAGAAGGAGACGTCCCCTTCCTCCCATCGCCACCGCACGACATGCTCCGGGGCCACCGCCGTGCCATGGAGGAGCGCGAGCAGCGTGTCGCTCTCGTGGCGGCGCAGCCCGTCGATCTTGTCGGTGAAGAGCGGGTTGACGAACAGGCTGCGCGCGCCGGTCTCGGGGTGTGTCCGCACCA
This sequence comes from uncultured Acidimicrobiales bacterium, assembly GCA_963811775.1. Taxonomy (GTDB): domain Bacteria; phylum Actinomycetota; class Acidimicrobiia; order Acidimicrobiales; family UBA8190; genus Chersky-840. The sequence goes on from CAWESO010000017.1 coordinate 150,533, forward strand.
CCGGGTGCGACGTCGCCGTCATCGCCGTCCGGTCCGCGGCTTCACCGCCGGTCCGGTCACGCCCGGCGAAGTACCCGCCCGCCTTGGTGGGTGAGTGCGTGGCGTTGAGGCCGTCGACGAAGGCGCGCAGCGGTGCCGACAACGACTGGTAGGCGAGCGTCATGTCCGCCCACAGCGTGTCGCCCCCGACTGAAGGGATCTCCACCGCGTGCAGGATCGCCCCCAACGGCGGGCGGGCCTGGAACGTCAGGTCGCTGTGCCACACATCCGCACGCGCCCCCTCTTCGGAGTCGAGGGGCAGCACCTCGGGATGGCCCTCCAGGCTCGGCTCGACGGGGTGCGCCTCGGTGGGTGTGCCGAAGCGAGTGGCCACGGCCGTGAGCGACACGGCGTCGAGTGACTGGCCCCTGAACCACAGCACCTTGTGGGCCAGTAACGCATCCCGAATGGCCTTCACGGTGCCCTCGTCGAGGTCCGGGGCGAGGTGGACACCCTCGACGACCGCGCCGAGGGCGGGACTGACGGCGCGGGCGTGCACGACGCCCAAGCTACCGGGGGTGACCCGACCCGTCCCGAGGCCCGGTCACCGGGCGAAGGCGTGCCATCCCAGCCACATCCACGCCAGCACGGTCAACCACCGGCCCCAGCGCGGCGCGGTCATGCGCCTCACCACGCGCCCGAGGCCTGGCACCCGGCCCCCTGACCCGAGGGCGACGAGCTCGAGGCCGACGACGACGACCCCGAGCGCCGCCCACACGAGCAGGGTGGTGTGGCGGTCGATCACGCCACCACCAACAGCCATCCGAGGACGAGCCACGCCGCGAAGGCCACGGCCTTGCCCGCGTGGCTGGCGTCGAGCATGTCGAGGAGCGAACTCAGTGTCGGATGCGCACGCCGGGGCAGCGTGAACAAGCAGTAGAGCTCCCACGCCGTGACCGCGACGACCGGCGCGGCCCAGACGAAGGCCGGGTCGATCCCGAGCATCCGGGGTTGGCGCTCGGTCTCGACGCCGGCCACGCGGGTGTCGAGAGCGCGGGCGGAGCGGGCGGAGCGAGCGCGACGGGCCATGAGGACCGTGACGAGCACGAGAGGGACAGCGGTGACGATGTCGGCACCCCAGGTGAACGGGTGGGTGCTCGAGGCCACGAGCACATCGGCGACACCGACGGTGGCGAGTACCGCGGCCCATCGTCGTCCGAGGACCACCTGTCGTCTCCGCCGCACGGCCCTAGGTCTAGTTTCCCCAGCGCCGTCTAGCCTCGCTGCCATGGCACTGCGCATCTTCACCGAGCCCCAGCAGGGGGCCTCCTACGATCAGCTCCTGGCCGTGGCCCGCACCGCCGAGGAATGCGGATTCGGCGCCTTCTTCCGCTCCGACCACGTCCTCAAGATGGGGTCGGCCACCGGGTTACCGGCCGCGACCGACGCCTGGACCACCCTCGCCGGGCTGGCCCGTGACACGAGCACCATCCGACTGGGCACCTTGGTCACCCCGGTGACACTGCGGCCGGTCGGCACGTTCACCGTGATCGCCGCGGAAGTCGACGCCATGAGCGGCGGCCGGTTGGAGGTCGGGCTGGGTGCGGGGTGGTACGAAGCCGAGCACCAGGCTTTCGGCGTGCCCTTTCCGGACCTCGGCGGTCGCTACGACCTCCTCGAGGACCAGCTCGCCATCCTGCACGGCGCGTGGTCGGCGCCGCCGGGCGCGACGTTCGCGTCGACCGGCAAGACCTGCACGGTCTCCATCGAGGCCGACACCGTCCGGCCCGTGCAGCGTCCCCACCCCCCCATCATCATGGGCGGCCAGGGCCGGGCCCGCTCGGCTCGGCTGGCCGCCACCTACGCCGACGAGTACAACTCCTCGTTCGTGGCGGCCGACGTCATGCGACGCGCCCACGACGGCGTACGCCAGGCGTGCGAGACGCAGGGTCGCGACCCGTCGGGCCTCGTGTACTCGGCGGGCCAGGTGCTGTGCTGTGGCCGCACCGAGGTCGAGGTCGCCCGGCGCGCCGGCGCCACCGGGCGCGAGGTCGACGAGCTGCGCCGCAACGGGCTGGCCGGGTCCCCCTCCGAGGTGCTCGACAAGCTGGGGGTGTTCGCCGAGCACGGGGCCGACCGCTTCTATCTCCAGGTCCTCGACCTGTCCGACCTCGACCACCTGCGCCTCGTGGCCGAGGAGGTGCTGCCCCACGCCCCGGGGCGCTGAGGCCCGTCCCACCGCGCCGCTGCCGACGAGCCGCGCCCGCTCGACCTGTCGCCTCCCGCACCGGGGCAGGGGCACGATGCGAGCGGACTCGACACGGGAATTGCCGCTACGGTCGGGCGGCGCCCGCCGGTGTCGGCGGCGTCGCCCGGACGACCAGGGAGATACCGCCATGTTCACGATCCGCAGGGCACGTGGGCCGCGGCTCGTCGCGCTCGGACTGCTCGCCGTCGCGGCCGCCGCGTGCAGCTCCGGGGGCAGCTCGAGCACCACCTCCACCACGGCTCCCCCGAAGATCGCCACCGGCTCCGTCACGTGCAGCGATGTCACCGGCTCCTTGACCTTCTCTCCGCCGCTCACGACCAAGGGCACGAGCCCCGAGTCCACGGCGATCTCGCTGCGCGCCGCGAGCTGCATCACCACGGGGTCGAACGTGGCCACCGTGGCCAGCGGGGTGGGCTCGGCCACGATCTCGGGCACGACCAACTCCTGTACGAACCTGCTCAACCCCAGAACCCTGACCGTCAACATCACGTGGTCGCCGTCGTCGATCCGCCCGAGCGTGCTCACGTTCTCGGGTTACGCCGCTGCCACCGGCCCGTCGAACGGGGAGGGCTTCACCCTCCCGAATCCGAAGGGCACGGCCAAGATCACCGGATCGTTCGGCGGTTCGGATCAAGGCGCCGCCTCCACCGCCGCCACCTTCTCGGGTCAGACCGCGACCCAGCTGCTGGCGACGTGCGGGTCGAGCGCGGGATTGCCCTCGATCCAGGTGACCTCGGGCAACCTCACCCTCAAGTAACGGCCCCATCCACCTGTCGCTCCCGCCGTGACACTCCCGCCGACCGGGGAAGATGGCGTCTCGCCGGTAGGATCAGGGCATCGGGGTGAACGACGGGCAGCGCGACAAGGACGAGTGCGGAGGTCGACCGGTGCACGCACGAGACGACGAGCGGACCGGTTCGACCGTGATCGACGATCGCAGCGCCCTCGGCGGGATCTCGGACGAGGAGCTCACGGCCCTCGCCCTCGCCGCCGACCCCGACGAGCCGCTCAGCGCCGATGCCGTCCCGCTCGCCGACTACCTGGCCGAGGGTTTCGGACCGTTGCCCGAGTGGTACATGGCCCCGGTCATGGCCCGCCACAGCAGCCGGCGCCGGCAGGCCATCATCCTGGGCGTCATCGGCGCCTTCTTGTTGATCGAGGCCTTCGGGCTGTGCAGCACCTACGGCCAATTCCCGTTCCACTGAGCGCCACCCATGGGCCGGGGTGCGCTCGGCGGGCCCGGCGACATCCCAGGTGACGGCGGGTAAAAGCGGACGCCCGTTAGAGTTGGCCCCCGAGCCGATCGGTGTGTCGCCGAGTCGCGGCACGCCGATCCTTCTCTTTCGGCCATGGGGGTCAGCACGCCGATGACGAAGACCGACGCGCCCGCCGAGGACGCGCCGCGCTCGGCGGGGGCGGCCCGGTTCCTCGCCTCGGGGGACGAGGCGGGGACGGCTCCCGAGGACCGGGCCTTTCGACCCGACGTCGAGGGACTGCGTGCCATCGCCGTGCTGCTCGTCGTGCTCTACCACGTGGGCATTCCCCACCTGGGGGGGTATGTCGGCGTCGACGTCTTCTTCGTCATCTCGGGCTACGTCATCACCGGCCTGCTGTTGCGGGAACGCGCGGCCACGGCGCGGACCAGCCTCGTCGCCTTCTACGGCCGCCGCTGTCGACGGATCATCCCCGCCGCCGCCTTGGTCATCGTCGTCACGGTCCTCGCCACACGGCTCCTCCTCGGGGTCATCACCACGGAGCAGGTCGTGAGCGACGCGCGCTGGGCCTCGCTATTCCTGGCCAACGTGCACTTCGCTGCCATCGGGACCAATTACTTCTCGTCCCAGGCCCCACCGTCGCCGCTGCAGAGCTTCTGGTCCTTGGCCGTGGAGGAGCAGTTCTACATCGTCTACCCCACGATCTTCCTCCTCCTCGCCACCGTCGGGCGCCGACTGTCGTTGCGGGCCAAGCTCGGCGTCTTCCTCAGCCTGGTCGTGGTGGGCTCGCTCACGTGGTCGATCCTCCAGACCTCCACCAACCCGACGTCGGCCTACTTCTCACCGTTCACCCGGGCCTGGGAGCTCGCCCTCGGCGCCCTGGTGGCGGTGAGCGCCGGGGCGTTGCGCAAGGTGCCGGCGAACGTCGCGGCCGCCATGACCTGGGTGGGACTGGCCGGCATCGCCGGCGCCGCGCTCAGCTTCACCAACACCACCGCGTATCCCGGATCGTGGGTGGCGCTCCCCGTGGTGGCGACGGCCCTCGTCATCGCCGGGGGCACGGCCGCCCCCCGCCACGGGGCGGAGACCGTGTTGTCCCTGACGCCGTTCCGCTGGATGGGGCGCTGGTCGTACTCGCTCTACCTCTGGCACTGGCCGATTCTGATGATCGCGGCGCAGTACGAGGGGCGGCGCACCCTGCCCGTGGCCGACAACCTCCTCTTGGCCCTCCTCGCCCTCGGCCTGTCGGTCATCACGTACTTCTTCGTCGAGAACCCGATCAGGCACGCCCGCGTGCTCGCTCGAGTCCGGTGGGCGAGCGTGGGGACGGGGGTGGTCGTGAGCGTCCTGTCCCTCGGCATCATCACGCTGGCGGCGCCGAGCGCGACCGCGGCGACCGGCCACGTCCTTCCCGGATCCGGTGAGCCCCCGGCCACGCCGGCCCAGGTGCTGCGCGCCGTCGACCAGGCGCGGCAGCTGGCCAGCGTCCCCGCCGACGTGAGCCCGACGTTGGCGGCGGCGCCCAACGACTGGGGCGGCCTGCCCGCCGACGCGGTGGGATGTGAAGCCCACCTGGCGGTCACCACCGTGCCGGCGTGCATCTTCGGCGACCCGCACGGGACGCACACCATGGTGCTCTACGGTGACTCGCACGCCCTGATGTGGTTCGAGGCCTTCGACGCCATCGCCAAGCAGGCCAAGTGGCGCCTGGTCGTGCTGGGCAAGGACTGGTGCCACGTGTCGTTGGTGCCGCGCACCAACCCGACCGGATTCGGGTCACCGGGTGGGCGCTATACCCAGTGTGACGCCTGGCACCGATTCGCGACGCAGCGGATCAACGCTCTTCACCCCGATCTCCTCGTCGTCACCGAGGAGCCCGGGGGCCAGCGTTATCCGAGCGGGAGCATCACCCCGGCGCTGTGGGAGCAAGGGTTGGTCCGCGCCCTCGACGACATCACGTCCCCCCACACCCGGAAGGTGGTGCTCGGGAACATCCCCATCACCCCCCACATCAACCCGAATTGCCTAGTGCTCCATGAGCAGGACGTCCAGGCGTGCTCGGGATTGCCGAATCATTTCTACCGCTCGATGAATACCGCCGAGCGCGCGGCGGCGGCGCGATCCGGCGCGCAATACCTCAGCATGATGCCGTGGTTCTGCTCGTCGACATGCAGCGACATCATCGCCGGCATCGTCGTCTACAAAGACGACGACCACATCACGGCCACCTACAGCCGGTACCTCGAAAGCGTTCTCGGCACGGTTCTCGGTTTCGGGCCCATTCGGTGAACGCCGCCGCGATCGCCCACGGCGTCGCGCTCCTCGCCGGTCGCGCTCCTAGCCGGCGGGAGTGAGCCCCCGCATCAGGACGAGGCGCACCAACTCCGTGCGCGACTCTACGCCCAACTTGGCGAAGGCGTGGTTGAGATGACCCTCGATCGTTCGGACGCTGACGCCCATGCGGACGGCGATGGCCCGGTTGGATAGACCCTCGGCTACGAACTCGACGGTCTCGCGCTCACGCCAGGTGAGACGCGATCCGCTCAGCGGGCTCAGGGACTCGGGGGTCCCGGCCAGCCGTGACGACAAGACCGGGTCGAGGACGGTCGTCCCCTGCCCCGCCGCCTTCACGGCTCCGATGAGGTCGTCGCGAGGCATCGTCTTGAGCAGATAGCCCGTCACACCCACCTCGAATGCGGCGCGCACGAGGTCGTCGTCGTCGTATGCCGAAAGGACGACGACGCGGACGTGCGGGTGGGTGACGTGCAGTCTCCGCGCCACATCGATGCCGTTCTGCTCGGCCAATCGCATGTCGATCAGCAACACGTCGGGCTGCAAGGTCTCGACCGAGGCGAGCGTCGAGCCTCCGTCGTGGGCCTCGCCCACGACGACGATGTCCTGCGACGTCTCGAGCACTTGACGTGTCCCGGCACGCACCACGGAGTGGTCATCAGCGATGAGCACTCGAAGTGGCCGGTCGTCGTCCTCCGGCTCGACCCACGCTGCACTGTCGACCACCTCTCCATGCTATCCCGCTCTCGCCGCAAACTCCGACCGTGCCGACACGTTCGCGGCGTCGTGTCGTCGCGCTCTGTGTCACGTCGCCCTGGCGCCCGAAGCGCAGGCGCCGCCGTCGCCGGCTCACGAACCGAACGAGCGCGACCAGTGGCCCCCACCCGCCTGACCCACGCCGACGCGGCTGAACCAAGGGAAATCACCTACTCCTCACAGGTGCATCCACTGATGACGGCACCCGGGGCGATGTGAGAAAAAGGAGGCAGGCCACTGCGGTGGTCGCGTGTAACCACATCGCACATCTCAGCGAGTCCCTGAGGGCCGGGCACTGCGACGCTGCGGGCCGGCAGGGGTCCGCCTGACCACAGAGGCAGCCCGCCATTGCCTCTGATTGACAAAGAGCGGGGCCTTCGGGCCCCGCTCTTTGTTCTGTCCGGGCCAGAGCTGTTCCGAGTCACCACCGGCCCCGGGAACCGGGCCCCGACGGAACCCCGGGACATACGTAGAACCACGTGGGTACAACCTCTCTGTTCCGGGGCCACCGTTGTGCCGATCTCATGGCTGTCGAAATTTGTCTGACGCCGCTTTTCCAGATTCGCTCCGGTAGCCAGGTCATGGGGTCCGCACAGAGGGGTGGTCATGCAACACGAGCTCCGCCGATTCCTTCCCCGGCAGTTTGCGGATTGGCGCGGCACCTATCTCATCGAGGACGATCCCGAACGGCGCTGGCGCAGTTGCCGGGTCGTCGACATCTCGTCGGCCGGGGCCGGCCTCGAGCTCGTCGATGCGCCGCCCGAGGCCGCCGAGGGACGCCGGATCGTCGTGGCCATCCACCTGGAGGGCGAGATCCGCAACGCCGCACCCAAGGGGGACCGGCTGCGGGTCGGGACCCACTTCCTCAACCTGACCGATGCCGAGCGCGCCTATCTCGACTCACAGGAGAGGCTCGCGGTCCACTGGTAGGGCACCGAGAACTACCTGGGTGCCAACAGGCCGTCGTGCGTCGTCGGGACGGGATGACGCGCAACCCCTCGTAGCACCGCGTGCTGACGCCCATGTCCAGCGCCGCCGCGATCTGTCGCTGGGCTAGCTCGTGGTCGGCTTCGGTGTCCTCGAGCCCCTGCCCCTCCCCCAACGTGATGACGAGGATCTGGTTGCGGTCGAGATCGCGCTCCAGGCACAAGAGCCCTCGGAAATCGAGATGTGCGGCCAGGCTCTCGTCGGAGTTGTGTTGCCGTTGGGACCCCCGTTCGGCACGACGGTGCGCATGGCGCGCACGCCTAAAGGATCGGAAGGATCCGCCTGCAGCAGAGCGGCGAAATTCTCCGTAGGCGCCCTAAGCACTGTGCGCGGCCGAGAATTCCGAGACTCGAGGTCCAGTGGGCAGGCGCAGGCGCCGATAGAACAGCGATGACGTCCGCACCCGCGGTGCCGGTCCCGGTCCCCGTCCCGAACCGGCGACCGTTCGCCGCGGCGGCGGTGCTGGCCGGGATGGCCACGGTGGTGTTCTTGCTGTGGGTCGTCCTCGACGTCGGCGGACACCGCCTCACCGACGCCGTCGATGACATCGGGGAGCTGGTGGCGGCGTTGTGTGCCGCCGCGGCGTGCGCGGTGGCGGCGCGACGCGCGAACACGGGCCGCACCAGTTGGATGCTGCTGGGCCTTTCCAGTCTGGCCTGGGGCATCGGAGAGGCGCTGTGGTGCTACTACGACCTCGTGGCCGGGATCCAGGTCCCCTTCCCGTCGTGGGCCGACGCCGGATTTCTCACGTCGGTGCCCCTGGCGTGCGCCGGCCTCCTGCTCTTTCCGGGCTCACCGCGACGCACCACCCACCGGGTCCAGAAGGTCCTGGACGGGTGCGTGATCTCGACGACCCTGCTCTTCGCCAGCTGGGCCACGGTGCTGGGCCCGCTGTACCGGTCACATCAGGGGAGCCTCTTCAAGCAGACCATCTCGCTCGCCTATCCCATGAGCGACGTCGTCTTGCTCTCGTTGGTGATCATGCTTCTCGCCGGCGCGGGCGGGCGCGGCCGGGTGAGCCTGGGGTTGGTCATGATCGGCGTCGCCGCCTTCGCCGTCGCCGACAGCTCGTTCGCCTACCTGACCGAGGTGAACAACTACGGCACCGGGACCTTTCTCGACACCGGGTGGGTCCTCGGGTACTTCCTCATCGGCCTGGGGGCCCTCTGGGCCATGACCCCGACATCGCTCGACACCGACACTGCCGACACCGACGCCTCGACGGTGTCCCTGATGGCTCCGTACCTGCCCGTCCTCATCGTCCTGGCCGTCACCGCCGTGGAGATCCTCCGGGGAAAGCGCATCGGGCCCGTCACCTGGTTCATGGCCTGTGCGCTCGCCATCCTCGTCGTCGGCCGCGAGTCGCTGCGCCTGTGGGACCAACGCACCGACCGCGCCTCGGCCGGGGCCGAGGCCCTGGCCGCCGGCGTCGCCGTGCCGGCCCACCCCGATGCACAAGCCCTGTTGACCGGGCGGTGATGTCATGAGCCAGTACGGGGTGGCAGGGGGATCGCACGCCTCGTCGGTGCGGCTGGTCACGGTCTCCGGGGGCATGCGCTCGTCGCGGCCCGCCGTCGGGAGCACGAGCACCAGCGGGAAGAAGCTCACGGCCTGGATCGTGCGCTCGATCATGCTGGCCACGGTCGCGTTCGCGCTCCTCGACCTGTCGCTCCTCCTGACCTCGGTGCGCCACTGAGGACAGCGTCCCGCCGCGCTCCCGCGCCGGCGCACAGCCGGAGACGGGCACGGCGGTAGCCTGGCGATGACGAGAGGGAGCGACGATGACCGACAGCGCCAGCACCGTCGGCCGGCGTCCGGTGGTGCTCGGACCAGGTGAGGGTCGGGCGTATCCGATGGGTCGCATTTCGGCGGTGTTCAAGGCCGACGGTGAGGAGACCGGACACAGATACTCGATCTCCGAATGGTGGCTCGACCCGCACACCCAGCGGCCCGGCGCCCACTCGCATCCGGAGGACGACGTGTTCTACGTCCTCGCCGGCACCATGAGCGTGATGGTGGGGAACGAATGGGTCGACGCCGGCACCGGGTCGTTCGTCCTGGTGCCCGGCAACGTGATCCATGACTTCGAGAACCGCGGCCCGGAGCGTGCGGGGCTGCTCAACGTCTCCGCCCCCGGCAATTTCGATGAGCACATGCCGGGCATCGCGCAGTGGTTCGCCGAGCATCCTCCCGGGGACGCGCACCGCTGAGCGGCGCGGCGCGTGGAGCCGCGGCGACGGCCCCGGACCGGCGTCAGAACACCGCACCGGGCACGTCGGGGTCGCTGACGCCTACCGCAGCACCCAGTGCCACCGCCGGCGGCTTGCGGAAGACCTTCATGACCGCGGGCGACAGGAGCAGCGCCTCACACGAGGCGGCGACGGCCCATCCGATGCACAACCCGTTCATGTCCCCGATCGCCGCGCCGAGGACCGAGCTGGCCGCTTCGGCCAAGGTGCCGAGCGCCATGATCGGCGCCGCGTCGGTCAGACGCCGCTGGGCCCGGCGTATCGCCACGTAGTGGTCCTTGATCACGTACGAGGGCCCCACCAGGATCAACAGGCGCAGGGCGGTGGACCCGTTCTGGGCATACGCCGGACCGAAGACGTGCAGGACATACGGAGCGACGAGCTCCACCCCCACGACGATCGCCGTGCATATGGCCAGCCCGAACGGGAGGGTGCGACGCACGTGGCCGATCTTGGGAGTGGTCCAGATGTATCCGTCACCGAGAGGAATCGCGCCGGGATTGATTGGCCCGGGTGAGATCACTGTCATCGCATATCGAGAGCCAGACGTACCGCTGGTTGAGGTCGCCGTGACAGAGCCGGTGGTACCACAAGAGACGAGAGGACGCCAGAAGAACGGTCACTACTGAGAGTACAAGTCGCCTCGAATTGGCAAACGTGGTTGCTCCCTTGGTCGTCCACGCCGCAGTGGTACCTTGAACTCGACGCAGTCTCCCACGCAAGACCGGTCACGTTCGCTATAGGTCGCGGCGCACTCAAAGGCCCTCAACCGGTCCGCCGATAACCTTGTTCACCCAGTCTGTCTGTGCCGGTACAGATCGCATCACACTACCGGCAACCAAGGCGCTATTTCGCGGGAACTGAGCGATTAAGGATAGTGCGGCTCTAGAGCTGGGGCGTCAGTCGTCTATAAGCCTGATCGCGTTGTGGACTGAGACGTCGATGCCCCTGGCCCACGGATCAAAGCGGCGCACGCACTGAACGAGATAGACGCCCAGCCCTTCTGTGTCTCGCTCCGTGATGCGCTCGTCGACCCACAGCTCCACCAGGAGTGCTCCGTGACGTCGCCTCACCTCCACGTCTACCGCGGTCTGGTCCAACTCGTGCCGACGCAACCACTCGCGGACCGTGCGCCTCGCATCGGCAGTGTGGTCCGGAAGGATGGCGGCGTTCACCTGGTTGATCACTTCGAGCACCTGATGAGCGGGCGCGACAGCAGCAGCCCAACGCGCCAGGGGATCGTCGCGTCGGTCGAGGAGGATCAGCGGGATCTTGTGCCGTATGGCACACACCTCGCCATCACCGAGACGATCAACACTGAATTCGGGACCGACACCCACCGCCACGTCTACCGGTTGCGCATCGAGTGGGCACGCAATCCCACGCAACGCGGCGCATGAGACGTCGTGCGGCTCGTGGCTGCTGCGACAACTGTGCACCGCGTGGCCGTGGGCCTGAAGTCTCTGGACCAGGGCGGGAGCCGTCCCCGAAGCCGTGCTAGCCATAAAGATGTCCATCGCCACTCCTCCACGACGCGAAACGTCCGTACCACGTCTCTCCAGCGTGGGCCATCAGAAGAGGATGGGACAGGGCCAAAGGACCCGTCTTGTCGGAAAGCGGGGAGAGAAAGCGAGCCCCGCCATGAATCCATGCGCCATTACCCGGACAGCGCCCATCCTCAATGGGCCTCGTTCTGGTCACCCCTGCCCAGTTGCGACCCAAGCCGTATCCGCGACAAGGGTCGGTCCCGGCTGGTCTGGTCGGTGCCATGGCTTCGGATCAGACTTGTCCATCGGCCATAATTCGTCGGCCGGAAACGATCGTCGGGTTGATTTTGATGAGATGCGAACGCGATCCGGGTGCCCACGGTCGAAGACCCATCTGTGTGACTTGGTCGATCTCCGTGGGATCGTGCACCTCCTCAGCCACACCGACAACCACGACGCTCCACCCCGACTCGAATATCGAGTGGATCGCGTCGGCCTCGAAGGCCACGACGGCATTGCGGACCGCTGCGTCGAGCTTGGTGCCGTCGCCAGTGCGGAAGACCACTGAGGTATCGAGGACAGCGAAGTTGACCGGAAGAATCGTCGGGATCGCCCCCGATGACACGCCACACGGCCCACCTGCACCGTGCGCAATAGGCCCAGGCATTCGTCGGCGTCGAGGATCTCCATCCCAGCTCGGTCAAGCGGCATCACGCCAGTAGGTCCTGATGAGCGCCGAGACTGGTAGAGGCGAAGGTCCCGACTCCAGGCATGGCACCACCGGCGAGGCGACCCGATCTGCTCTCAATCGATCACCCTGGAAAGAAGACGGAGGCCTGTCATCAGCCTCCTGGCCGTTCCCGGTGGGAGACTGACGTGCCCCGACCCCGACCATTCGATACATGCCCGTAGGGGTCTGTATGACGCTTCGCGACGGAAACCACACGGTATTCGCGACAGCTTTTCCGAATGGATCCAGGAAGAACTGCCTGGTTGACGCCGGTCCTAAACGGACGCTGGAGGGTTTGAATAGGAAACGATCCTACCGGAGCGATGGGACACGAGAAGTGGCCTCTGACCAGAGGAAACGTTGTGTTTTCGACAACGAGTGGGCGCAGGGGAGTGAGTGAGTGAGTGGGCGCAGGGGGACTCGAACCCTCGACCTCAGCCGTGTGAAGGCTGCCAGGCACGACAACTGCGAACACCCACGACACGAACCCGCAGGTCAGACGCTTGTCCACCCGCCGGCTGAACGGCCACGACATCGGCCCCCGCGGCCTACACGCGGACTATGAGGTGTACCCCCTCCTGGCTGCCACCACGGGGCGATACAAACAGCACCCATGGGCAACCTCGGGGGGGAGTGCACTTCATCTCGCTCGCTCAGGCCGCCACCATGTTGGCCTGTGGGCGAACCACGTTGTACGAGTACGTGAAGGACGGCCGGCTGCACCTGATCCATCATGGCCGGCACTCCGTCCTCGCTATCCAAGAGGTCATCGACTCGCGACCGATCTCGCCGCTGAGGCGGGATAACGCTAGAGCTGGCCTACCCGGCATTCGCACGGGAGCAGGAGGCGGCCATCCCCGAGTCGGGGGACAGCGGTCGGGCCTGGCGACACGGCATCACTGTGGACCGGCTTCGGGAGATGATGGCTCCCGGCGTCTGCGACATCTGTGGAGCCGAGGCCGAACTGGACTTGGATCACGACCACGCCTGCTGCGACTCGCAGCCGGAGTGCGGCAAATGCCTGCGGGGCGCCGTGTGCCATCGCTGCAACCTCGGCCTCCAGGGGTTCCACGACGACCCGGCCCTCCTGCGAGGGGCGGCCGGGTACCTCGGCCGTTCCACGAAGGGTTCCTCTGCTTGCAAAAGGCGGCGGTCTACCTTGAGCGCCATCAGGGGTCCCGACAGTACGTCGACGCCTGATCGCCGGCAGCCACGGCCGGCTCCAGCCGGCCTTGAGCCGGGACGTTTGCAGCCCCAAGCAGGCCCCTGAGCGGGGTTCGCCGTACCCCCTCCGCGACGCATCACGGACGGCTGAATGCGAACCGCAAGCCTGGGTACAAACAACCCAGGTTTTCACAGACTATCTCCCCGCCCGGGGCCGCGTCAAGGAGCTGCCAGCATGACCTCCACCACCATCCTCGAAGTCGCCAGGCTCCGGGAGCTGCTCAGCGGCCCTGAGCCGCGCCGCATTAGGGAGCGGGCGCATCTCAGCCGGTCAGACGTGGCTGACGCTCTCGGCGTATCGACCCAAGCGCTCGACCAATGGGAGACGCATCGGAACCTCCCGCGGACCGAAGTCGCCATCAGGTACGCGGCCCTGCTCCGCGAACTGGAGCAGATTCCGACCGCCGACTCCACGGCCCTGGTCGGCTGACGCCATGAGCAACCCAGAAGCAACGGATGTGCTCCTCGCCGCTTCCCACGCGCTCCTGGATCTGCGAGAGATGCTCGATGCCGGCTACTTCCAGCGATTGCGAGGCCAGGCGGGAATCAGTCGGGACTCTCTCGGCGTCGACCTTGGATGCGGCGGCGATGACGTTACGGCATGGGAGGCCGGTGTGACCCGCCCCGGCGTCATTCTCGGCTTGCAGTTGCAAGCGGCAATCCGCGAGATCGAGCGGCAGCTCGCCGCAGAGGGTGCGCTCAGTTTCGAGAACTGGACGCCAGTGCGGGCCGTCGTCCTTCCCCTTGGCGCGCTGAGGCGGCAGCACTGCGCGGAGAGCGCATGACGACCTAATCAGCCCACCGAACCACGAGCACGTCGGAAGGGAGGCCGACGTTGAGAAAGCCCATACAACAATGAAAGCCCACACTGAAATAGCAAAGGGCCGCCCGGACAGGCGACCCTCCACCACAACAATGACTACCTCGCTGTCTGCGAGTGTAGCAGTTCCCAAATGCGACCCGGCGCCTGTGTCCGTCGCACAACCGCTGACCAGGGCAAAGGGGCGGCATCCCGCCCTGCGGGAGTGAAGACCCCTTATTCAGGACATCAAAGGGCGACCTGGGCGATAAGCCCCGCAAGCCCGGGCCAGCCAAGGGCTGTATTCAGCTCGGCGGCAATCCCTCCCGTCCCGTACTGGACCGCTTTCTGGCGAAGGTGACCCAGTGGCCCTGACGGGCACTGGAAGTGGATGGACGCTCTCGTGCGAGGCCGTGGACTGCTCAAGGTTGCCGGCCACAACGAGAACCTGCCCGCGTGTCGGTTGTTCTGTTCGTTGGACCCATTTCTCCTGACGCTCGGATCAAGCGCGGCTGCGGTGAGGAGGGCTCACGCCCCCATCACCAAGTCGTCCTGGAGCGTGGGCACCGATCCCCGCCCAAACCCCGGCAGCGACGTCCTCGGCCTCCCCGCCGCCACCGCGGCGCCGCGGGCGTTCCACCGATCCCCGCCATCGAGCGGTTCCATGCAATGACCGAGATCGGCCCTGTGCCGCCACGGCATCCCGAGTTGGGGCCATGTTTGTTGTGGAAGGGCTACACGAGCAAGAAACCATCGGCTACATCGAGTCGATGGGCGCCTCGGAGGGCGTCCACAGGTTCACGTACCGGCAGCTCGTCCATGGAGATCCCCGATCGCTGCGACGTCGGCCACCTATGCGACATCCGGACTGTGTCATCGCCGTGGGAGGGACCTAGTTGTTGAGCCGTCCATAACTCGAGCGCCGGCCTCATTCCCGCACTCGCTCTACGACGTGCAAGAAGGGCCATCCTTACGCAGAAGGCACCCACTACTGCCGCATCTGCAACACGGCAAAGGCTCGAATCAGACACGGGATACGAAGGTGATCCGTATGCCCCGCGCCACACGCCACCGAAGACAGATGCGCCAACGACCATCCGTGGCAGCCCGAAACCACACACGTCAGTACCAAGGGAAGGTTGGTCTGTCTGATTTGTTCAAGAGCCTCCCGGCGCGCCAGCTATGCGCGCTCACGGGCAAGGTGCCGGCATGAACCACACCACGAAGGACAGCGCCGTGCTGCATTCACCGACGCCGTCGACCCACGGCCCAGACTACCGCTGTACCCGATGCGTCGGGATGGTTGCCTCCAGGTCCGCTCTCGGAAAACGTAGCCAGGACACCCTTTCCGGTCAAGGCCCTGCCACCCGTTGTGCGGGACATCACCGAAGGAACAGCCGACAACCTGGGTACGCCCGTCGACCTCGCCGCTCTCACCGCCCTTGGATGTGTTGCGACGGCAGTCGTGGGCGCCGTGGAGATCGAGCTGGGTCCGAGCTGGCGGCAACCCGCCGCGGGCTCTCTTTGTGTGGCATCGCCGGCGCCGGGTGAGGCGAAGACGGGCCTCATCCATGCTCTACGCCGTCCGCTGGACCTCATCGAGCAGAACCGCCGGATGGAGGCCGAGCCGAAGGTCCGCAAGGCGGAGGCGAGGCTGGCGTTCCTCAAGGCCGAGAGGACGAGGTCAACCGACGCTGGGAACTGGGCTGCCGCACAGACGGCAGAAAGGAGATGGGGGACGCCGACGCACCGACTATGCCTCGCCTGTTAGTACAGGACGGCACACCCGAAGCCCTGGTGAGCATCCTCGCTGAGAATCGCGGCCGCATCGGTTTCGTGGTGGACGAAGGCGGTGAGTGTTTCGAGCTGATGTCCCGGTACCAGGGCAACGGTAAGAGCAACATTGGCATCTACCTCGCCGGATGGGACGGCTGTTCGTACACAGCGGATCGGGTCGGAGACAGAAACCGCTACATCCCCCGTGCGTCGGTGGTGATGTCGCTCATGGTGCAGCCGTCGAGTCGCACGCGGCTTCCTACGTGACGCCGACAAGATGGGCAGAGGACTGCCGCAACGATTCCTCTTTGCCTGGCCGGAGTCCAACGTCGGCTCTCGCTGCGTTGACCGTCCCCCGTGTTCCCCGCCGACGGCCAGGCATGGAGCGAGTTGCTGACCGGCTTGGCCGGCGCAGCCTATGGCGTCGAGGACGAGCCGATCGTCCTCTCACTCAGTCGTGGCGCTCAAAGCGCCTTTCGGGAGTGGCAGCTCAAACTGGAGCCGCGGTTGAAGCCTGGAGTCGGGGACCTCGGTGCTGACGTGCTCGCTGGTTGGGGATCAAAGGAGTATCGCTGGCCAGGTGGGAAGGTTGGCCCTCGTGCTCCACGTCGCCGCGGCCGGCGCTCTCGCCGGCCAGGTGTCTGTTGCAACGATGGAAGCCGCCATCGAAATCAGTGAGTACCACATTTCTCATACACTCATGCGTTCGGCGTCGCTGGCACTGATGCCAACACACAAGACGCCGAGAGTGTTCTCCGTTGGTTGCATGGGGCGCGGCCCGTCCGAGGTTACGACTCGGGACATAGCGCGTTCCAAGACGTGGCCCGTCGCCACGCCCATAGCGCCCTGGGGCGACTCTCCGAGTGCGGGTATGTCAGGACGGCGACAGACCAAGCGGACGCCAAGACATCAACGCACTGGGAGATCAACCCGCTGTGTATCGAGGGAGAAGCCGCATGAAGAACCTTCAGTTCCGAATGGAATGTTCTACGAAGCGCTCCAAGCGCCTGCCCACCACGATGCACTCCCTGGATGGCAAGACAGGCCGCATTCCACTCACCATCACCCAGCCCGAAGACGTGGTCGTGCGCCTTGCCTGCGACCGGCACGACCCTGGTGGGTACTGGTTTTCGTTGGCGCAGATGGCACACCCGGGAGAACCTTGTCGAGCATTTGAAAGAGTCGAAGGCAAGGCGCGAAGATTTCTGGCGCTGAAGCCGGGCCGGGTTCGCATGACCGCCCTCGCTGCTCACTGGGCGCCCAGCTCTCCATACGCCGACACCGACCGGGCCGCCACCGAGGACGCAGTGGTCGAAGCTGAGTCCGCAGCAGAGGGCGGCGCCGTTCACAGCGACGCGCCAATGCCTCTCGCCTCGATCGCTGTTGTCATTGAACATCCCAGCGTCCCTGTCTGGCTCTGCGCCACGTCGAGCAAACCCCTGCCGCTGTCGGCCTTTGCCGCAAACCGGCGCGCATCTGACGGACGGCAGTCAATGTGTGGGACGTACAGGTGACACGGCGACGCACACAACGAAAGCCCCGGCGTATCGCCAACCTGCTCGCCGCGGAGTGCGGGGTGATACGCGTGACGATGTCTACGCACTTTGTCCGGCGAGAGGTCGGCCGGGGACGCTTCGTAGACCGGCAGCAAGTCATCAAACTCGCCGGCCTCGTTCCCACCCATGATGTCAACGGCGTCTTGGTCTATCGGAAGCAGGAGTCATGACCACGAACGTTTCCACGGCGGCGGCGGCAACGCCGCCCCCACCACGCCGACGAGGAGAATCAGCCACGTCTGGACGCTGCCTATCTACGCAGAAATTCATCGAGCTACCGCGCCTGCAACTCCAAGGCCATGGCTTCGGCCAACCCCTACGGCAATGTGTGGTACTGCCGTGCCTGCCGAAAAGGCCAGACAAGACCAACGGCGCCAAGCGTGCCGGAGGAACTAATCGGGCTGACCCACTCATCCACCACCATCGCTCGAAGGCGTTGTGGTCGTGGGCAGTGTTTGCGGCACCACAGCCGTAACCAGCATTTCCGTAACTCAAGGTGT
>CAWESO010000018.1:0-123819 GCA_963811775.1 uncultured Acidimicrobiales bacterium
CCAGGGCCGGGCCACGTACACCATGCAATTCAGCGCATACCACGAGGTCCCCGACTCGATCGCTCGTGAGATCGTGGCCCGGGCACGCGGCGAGTAGAGGCGCTCGCACCAAGGTCGCCAGGCGGTACGGCGGCGCAGTTCGCCACGCAGCACAGAAGATCAAAAAGACACCAGAAGCAGGCGGTCCCGAGAAGGTGCCGCCGGAGATCAGGGAGCCGGAGCAACAGTCATGGCCAAGAAGAAGTTCGAGCGCTCGAAGCCCCACGTCAACGTCGGCACGATGGGGCACATCGACCACGGCAAGACCACGCTCACCGCGGCCATCACGAAGGTGCTGTCGGAGGCGAACCCCAACGTCGCCTTCACCCCCTTCGACCAGATCGACAAGGCGCCCGAAGAGAAGCAGCGCGGCATCACGATCTCGATCGCGCACGTCGAGTACGAGACCGAGAAGCGCCACTACGCGCACGTCGACATGCCTGGCCACGCCGACTACATCAAGAACATGATCACCGGCGCCGCCCAGGTGGACGGCGCCATCCTGGTCGTCTCCGCCGCCGACGGGCCCATGCCCCAGACGCGTGAGCACGTGCTGCTCGCCCGCCAGGTGGGTGTGCCGTCGATCGTCGTCGCCCTCAACAAGGCGGACTTGGTCGACGACGAGGAGCTCCTCGACCTCGTCGAGCTCGAGGTCCGCGAGCTGCTGACCCAGTACGGGTTCCCCGGCGACGACGTGCCGGTGATCCGGGTCAGCGCCCTGAAGGCCCTCGAGGGCGACCCCGAGTGGACCCCCAAGATCCTCGAGCTCATGAACGCCGTGGACGAGTTCATCCCCGAGCCCGAGCGCCCCATCGACCGCCCCTTCCTCATGCCCATCGAGGACGTCATGTCCATCACCGGCCGAGGCACCGTCGTCACCGGCAAGGTGGAGCAGGGCCAGGTCAAGGTGGGCGAGGAGATCGAGATCGTCGGGCTGCGCCCCACACAGAAGACCGTCGTCACCGGGGTGGAGATGTTCCGCAAGCTCCTCGACGAGGGCCGGGCCGGCGACAACATCGGCGCCCTCCTGCGGGGGACGAAGAAAGAGGACGTCGAGCGGGGCCAGGTCCTGGCCAAGCCGGGGTCCATCACGCCCCACACCAACTTCGAGGCCAACGTGTACGTGCTGACCAAGGAGGAGGGCGGGCGCCACAAGCCGTTCTTCAACAACTACCGGCCCCAGTTCTACTTCCGGACCACCGACGTCACCGGCTCGATCACGCTGCCCGAGGGCACCGAGATGGTCATGCCCGGGGACAACACCGAGATGACCGTCGAGCTCCAGAAGCCCATCGCCATGGACGAGGGCCTGCTGTTCGCCATCCGCGAGGGTGGCCGCACGGTGGGATCCGGCCGAGTCACAAAGATCCTCAAGTAGGGATCAGGGCGCGGCGAGAAGGGAATCGGGAGCCACAGTGCCAGACGCATCGCGCCAGAAGATCCGGATCAGGCTGAAGGCCTACGACCATGAGATCCTCGACCAGTCGACCGAGAAGATCGTCCAGACCGTCCTGCGGACCCAGGCCAAGGTGCAAGGGCCCGTCCCGCTGCCGACCGAACGCCACCGCTACACGGTGATCCGCTCCCCGCACAAGTACAAAGACAGCCGGGAGCACTTCGAGATGCAGGTGCACAAGCGGTTGGTCGACATCGTCGAGCACACGCCGAAGACGGTGGACTCCCTCCAGCGGTTGGACCTCCCCGCCGGTGTCGACATCGAGATCAAGATCCAGAACGTCTGAGTCCACCGCCCCCCCGCCGGGGGTGCCGTCGCACCCCTTCCCCGGGGTGAATTGCGTCTGGCAGGCCCCGGCACCAATGGTGTAACGTCGCAGGTCGGGCCGATTTCGGGCCCGTAGCCGTTTCGACGTCTCCGAGCGCCTTCCGTCATGTGCGGTAGGGACCTCGGGGCAAAACCTGGCGACGCTCCGCTCGGGACCCCGGGCGGAGCGTTGGCATGCGAACCGGGCGCCGGTGACGGCGCCGAAGAAACCAGGCGTGTCGCGCGTGTGCGGCCGCTCCAGCAGCAAGACGGAAGGGACCCATCCACCGTGGCGACCAAGGCGATCGTCGGCGAGAAGGTCGGCATGACCCAGGTCTGGGACGAGAACAACCGCGCCATCCCGGTGACGGTCCTGAAGATCGCGCCCCTGCGCGTGGTGCAGGTGAAGACGCCCGAACGCGAGGGGTACTCCGCCCTGCAGGTCACCTGGGGGGTCCAGCGCTCCTCGACGCTGACCAAGCCCGAGCAGGGCCACTTCTCCGCCGCGGGGGTCGAGCCGGGCCGGCACCTCGTCGAGCTCCGGCTCGACGACGCCAGCGGGTACGAGGTCGGCCAGCGGCTCACCGCCGACGTCATGAGCGCGGGCGAGCGGGTCGACGCCATCGCCGTGTCCAAGGGCAAGGGGTTCACCGGCGCCATGAAGCGCCACAACTTCAAGGGCCAGGGCGCCGCTCACGGCAACCACAAGAAGCACCGCTCGCCGGGATCGATCGGCGCCTGCGCCACCCCCGCCCGGGTCTTCAAGGGCACGCGCATGGCCGGTCGCATGGGCGGGCACCAGGTCACCACCCTCAACCTCGAGGTCGTCCAGGCCGACGCCGAGCGTGAGCTCATCCTCGTGCGGGGGGCGGTACCGGGCCCACGCGGGGGCATGGTCGTCCTGCGCAACACCGTCAAGGGCCCGAACGGCGGGAGCCCGGCATGACCAGCGCCACCGTGACCCCCGTCGTCGAGGCCTCGCAGCGCCGCCGCGAGCGGCCCGAGCCCGAGCACCGCACCGTGGAGCGCCGGAGCATCGACGGCACCGTGCTCGACACCGTGACCCTCGACCCCCAGATCTTCGGGATCGAGCCCCACAAGGCCGTCCTCCACCAGGTCATCACGGCCCAGCTGGCCGCGGCCCGGGCCGGCACCCAGTCGACGCGCACCAGGGCCGAGGTGCGCGGCGGCGGCGCCAAGCCCTTCCGCCAGAAGGGGACGGGCCGGGCACGCCAGGGATCGATCCGCTCCCCGCAGTGGTCGGGCGGTGGCGTGGCCCTCGGCCCGAAGCCCCGCTCGTACCACCAGCGCACCCCGAAGAAGATGATCCGCCTCGCCCTGAACTCCGCTCTGTCGGACCGCGCCGCGGAGGGCAAGATCGTGCTCGTCGACGAGTGGTCGTTCCCGGCGCCGCGCACCAAGGACGCCGTGACGGCCCTCGCCGCGCTCGGCCTCGAGGGCCGCGTGCTCGTCGTGCTCACCCCCGAGGACGGCATCCCCGATCGCTCCTTCGCCAACCTGGGCCGCATCCAGACCATCCAGGGCGCCGAGCTCAACGCCTACGACGTGCTCAAGAGCGACTGGGTCGTCTTCACCGACGCCACGCTGCCGGGGGAGACCACCGCCGCACCCGCCAAGGCCGCCGCGGCGAAGAAGGCCCGCCGCGCCCCGCAGAGCAAGGGCGCCGCCACCGGGCCCGAGCCCGAGGTCGTGGACAGCGGCGCCGAGGG
Organism: uncultured Acidimicrobiales bacterium; assembly: GCA_963811775.1. GTDB lineage: Bacteria > Actinomycetota > Acidimicrobiia > Acidimicrobiales > UBA8190 > Chersky-840. The sequence goes on from CAWESO010000018.1 coordinate 3,532, forward strand.
CGACGACGCCGACGAGGTCGAGGGGAGCGCGCAATGAAGAACGCCGAGCAGGTCCTGGTGCGCCCCGTCGTGTCGGAGAAGTCCTACGCCCTCATGGAGGACGGCGCCTACATCTTCGTGGTCGCGTCGGACGCCACCAAGGTCGACGTCCGCCACGCCGTCGAGCAGGCCTTCGGTGTCCGGGTGAAGAACGTCAACACGCTGAACCGCAAGGGCAAGACACGCCGGAACCGCAAGACCAACACCATCGGGTCCCGTTCGAACACCAAGCGCGCCATCGTCACGCTCGCCAGTGGCGACAAGATCGACCTGTTCGAGAAGAGCTGAGAGGTCGCCCCCGATGCCCTTGCGTAAGCGCAAGCCCACCAGCGCCGGTCGCCGCTTCCAGACCGTCTCGGACTTCTCCGAGATCACGCGGTCCAAGCCCGAGCGGTCCCTCGTCGTCCCCAAGCCCGGGACCGGGGGCCGCAACAGCTACGGCCGCAAGACGGCGCGCCATCGCGGCAGCGGCCACAAGCAGCAGTACCGCCTCGTCGACTTCAAGCGGGACAAGGACGGCGTGCCCGCCAAGGTCGCCGCCATCGAGTACGACCCGAACCGAAACGCCCGCATCGCGCTGCTGCACTACTACGACGGCGAGAAGCGCTACATCCTCGCCCCCGCCCAGGTGAAGGTGGGCGACGTGCTCGCCAGTGGCCAGGGGTCCGAGATCCGGCCCGGCAATGCGCTCCCGCTGCGCTACATCCCGGTGGGCTCGACCGTGCACAACATCGAGCTGCGTCCCGGCCAAGGGGGCAAGCTCGCCCGCGGGGCGGGAATGAGCGCCCAACTCGTGGCCAAGGAGGGGCAGTTCGCCACCCTCCGGCTGCCCTCGACCGAGATGCGCCGGGTGCCGATCGACTGCCGGGGCACCCTGGGCGAGGTCGGCAACGCCGAAGCCGAGTTGATCTCGATCGGCAAGGCCGGCCGCAACCGGTGGAAGGGTGTGCGCCCCCAGACCAGGGGCGTCGCCATGAACCCCGTCGACCACCCCCTCGGTGGTGGGGAGGGCAAGTCCTCGGGCGGCCGGCACCCGGTGTCGCCGTGGGGCAAGCCCGAGGGCCGTACCCGGACGCGCCACAAGCCGTCCGACCAGATGATCGTGCGCCGCCGCCGAAGCCGCGGCGCACGGCGATGACCGGAACCGAAGGAGCACTGCCCCATGCCGCGTAGCCTCAAGAAGGGGCCCTTCGTGGACGACCACCTGCTCAAGAAGGTGGACGCCCTCAACGCCACCAACGAAAAGCGTGTCATCAAGACCTGGTCGCGACGCTCCACGATCATCCCCGACATGGTGGGCCACACCATCGCCGTGCACGACGGGCGCAAGCACGTCCCCGTCTACATCACCGAGTCCATGGTGGGCCACAAGCTGGGAGAGTTCGCCATGACGCGGACCTTCCGCTACCACGCCGGCCAGGAACGCTCGGCGAGGCGATGACATGCCCGGCGTGAAGACCAACGAAGTGGCGGGGACCCGGGCGGTCCTCCGGCACTACCGGATGTCGGCGTACAAGGCGCGCGAGGTCCTCGACCTGATCCGTGGGCGCGACGCCGATCGGGCCGAGGAGATTCTGGCCGCCACGCCGCGCGAGGCCGCCCGGGTGATCGGCAAGGTGCTGGCGTCGGCGGTGGCCAATGCCCGCAACAACGACCAGCTCGACCCCGACGAGCTCTATGTGTCGGCCTGCTACGCGGACGAGGGCACCACCCTCAAGCGGTGGCGGCCCCGGGCCCGGGGTCGGGCCACCCGGATCCGCAAGCGCACGTGCCACATCACGGTGATCGTGAGCCGACTGCCCGAGGAGCGGCTCCAGCGCCGCCGGGCCCGCCAGGCCACCGAGACCGCCGGCCTGCGCTCTCGCCGGGTAGCCGCGTCGCGCCGCGGTGAGGGGGACACGGCCGGCACCGCCGCCACCGATGTGTCCGCGGTCGAGGAGGCCCAAGACGTCGACGTCCCGTCGTCGGAGACGGTCGACGATGTCACCGACGATTCTGTCGACGCGGTCGACGGCCAAGACGCCGGCGGTGACGAGGCCCAATTCGAAGAGCCAGCGTGGTTGCAGGACGACGGTGACGCGGCGGCCGAGGCCGTCGCCGACGGTACCCCCGACGTGGTGGTCGAAACCGAGACCGAGGACGGGGACGAGGCACCGCCCGCCCCCAAGCCCCGTCGCACCCGCGCCCGGAAAGCCAAGGACAGCGGGGACGAGCACGAAAGCGACGCCGGCGCCGCGGGCGACGAGGAGAAGGGCTGAGCCATGGGCCAGAAGGTCAATCCCTACGGGTTCCGCCTCGGCGTGACCACCGACTGGAAGTCGCGCTGGTTCGAGGAGCGCAACTACCAGGACTTCATCATCGAGGACTGGAAGATCCGCGACTACCTCATGTCGCAGCTCGAGTCCGCCGCGGTGAGCCGGATCGAGATCGAGCGGACGCGCGACCGCCTGCGCGTCGACATCCACACGGCCCGGCCCGGCATCGTCATCGGTCGCCGCGGCTCGGAGGCGGACCGCCTCAAGAAGAAGCTCGAGGACATCACCGGGCTGCGCAACCGCATCCAGCTCAACATCCAGGAGATCAAGCAGCCCGAGCTCGACGCCGCCCTCATCGCCCAGAGCATCGCCGACCAGCTGACTCGGAGGGTGGCGTTCCGCCGGGCCATGAAGCGCGCCATGCAGACCGTGACCAAGGCCGGTGCGCTGGGCGTGCGCGTGCAGTGCGCGGGACGGCTGGGCGGTTCGGAGATGGCCCGACGTGAGGGATACCGCGAAGGCCGAGTACCGCTCCACACGCTGCGCGCCGACATCGACTATGGATTTCGCGAGGCCCGCACCACCTTCGGTCGCATCGGCGTCAAGGTGTGGATCTACAAGGGCGACATCCTGCCCTACAAGCTCTCCTCCGAGGACAAGATCTCTCGCGAGGCGGCCATGGCCGCCGGCGAGACCTCGGGGCAGTCGGGCCCCCGCCGTCTCGTGACCGCCGGTGGCGGCCGCCGCCGCGCCGAGCAAGGCGAGCCAGGCAGCGTGGTCACCGCACCCGACTCGCCCGAGGAGGCCGACGGCCTCGACGGCACCGACGCCGGGGCGACGTTGGCCGACGCCACGGCCGGGGACGCCGTCGAAACCGCAGCCGCGCCGCTCCCCGGGGCGGCGCCGGCGGGCGGGGACGACTTCGAGCGCCTGCTGGCCGAGGAAGAGGAGATCGAGCGGCGCACGCGCAACGAGCACCACGAGACGCCTCACTTTCGCAAGGAGTCCGACTGATGCTCATGCCCCGCAAGGTCAAGCACCGCAAGCAGCACCGCGGGCGGCTCAACGGCCTGGCCAAGGGCGCGGCGACGATCAACTTCGGCGACTTCGGCATCCAAGCCCTCGAGCCGGCGTGGATCACCCAGCGCCAGATCGAAGCCGCCCGAATCGCCATGACCCGCCACGTCAAGCGAGGCGGCAAGGTGTGGATCCGGGTCTTCCCCGACAAGCCCGTCACGCAGAAGCCGGCCGAGACCCGCATGGGCTCGGGCAAGGGCAACCCCGAGCACTGGGTGGCGGTGGTCCGGCCCGGCCGCATCCTGTTCGAGCTGGCCGGGGTGGATCGCGACCTGGCCCGCGAAGCCATGGAGCGCGCCATCCAGAAGCTCCCCTTCAAGGCGCGTTTCGTGGTGCGCCCGGGCACGCACGGCGCGCCCGAGGTGGAGGTGTAGTCGATGCCCAACGCTGCTGAACTGCGAGAGCTCGACGACGAGGAGCTCGACAACCGGCTGTCGGAGTACCGCCGGGAGTTGCTCAACCTCCGCTTCCAGCTCGCCACCGGCCAGCTCGACAACATCGTGCGCCTGTCGATCGTGCGCAAGGACGTGGCCCGTGTCCTCACCATCCTGCGGGACCGGGAGATCGCGCTGGCCGAGGGACGTGACGCCGGGCCTGTGGTCAACCCCCGTCCGTCACGACGCCGCCCCGTCGAGGAGCTCGACACCGAGGACGAGGAGCCCGTGGTCCGCAAGCCCAGGGCGTCACGAGCGAAGAAGGTCGACGAGGTTGCCGACGAGGTCGACGACGTGGACGAGGTCGACGACTTGGTCGACGTCGATGCGGTCGACCAGGTCGACGACGCCGATGCTGACGAGGAGAACGAGTGATGGCCGAGCAAGAGGCACCGGGGGCCGAGCCGCGGCGCAGTCGCAAGACGCGCGAGGGGCTGGTCGTCTCGGACAAGATGCAGGCCACCGTGGTCGTCGCCGTCACCGAGCGCGTCCGCCACTCCCGCTACGGCAAGACGGTGCAGCGCACCCGCAAGCTCTATGCCCATGACGCCGAGAACGACGCCAAGGTAGGCGACCGGGTGCGGGTGACCGAGACCCGTCCCCTGTCGAAGCTCAAGCGGTGGCGTGTCACCGAAGTCGTGGAGCGTGCCCGGTGATCCAGCAGGAGTCACGCCTCAAGGTGGCCGACAACTCCGGCGCCCGGACGGTGCTGTGCATCAAGGTCCTGGGCGGCTCGCGGCGCCGCTACGCGGGGATCGGCGACATCTTCGTGGCCACCGTCAAGGACGCCATTCCGGGTGCCGCGGTCAAGAAGGGCGAGGTCGTCAAGTGCGTGGTGGTTCGCACCGCCAAGGAGACGCGGCGCCCCGACGGCAGCTACATCCGGTTCGACGAGAACGCCGCGGTGCTCATCAACGATCAGCAGCAACCACGGGGGACCCGGATCTTCGGGCCCGTGGGGCGCGAGCTGCGTGACAAGAGGTTCATGCGCATCGTGTCGCTGGCCCCGGAGGTGTTGTGATGCGAATTCGAAAAGGTGACACGGTGCAGGTGCTCTCGGGCAAGCACCGGGGCAAGCGCGGCCAGGTCATGGTGGCCCTGCCCGAGCAGGGCAAGGTCATCGTGGACGGCGCCAACATGGCCAAGAAGCACACCAAGCCCCGGGGCGCCACCATGCAGGGCGGGATCATCGACAAGGACATGCCCATGCCCGTCTCCGCCGTCGCCATCGTCTGCCCGGCGTGCGGGCCCACCCGCATCGGCATCCGCCTCGACGAGACGGGACGGAAGGTCCGCGTCTGCCGCAAGTGCGGGACGGATCTGTCATGACCGACACCGCCACCCGGGCCCGTCCCCGGCTCAAGGTGCGCTTCGACGAGACCCTGCGAGGCGAGCTCCAGCAGCAGCTGGGCCTGCCCAACATCATGCAGGTCCCACGACTGGAGAAGGTCGTGATCAACATGGGTGTGGGCAAGGCCACCCAGCAGCCGTCGCTCGTCGACGGGGCCGTCCGGGATCTCGAGCTGATCACGGGGCAGAAGCCCGTGGTGACCCGGGCCCGGCAGTCGATCGCGGCGTTCAAGCTCCGTGAGGGCATGCCCATCGGCGCCAAGGTGACGCTGCGGGGCGACCGGGCCTGGGAGTTCCTCGACCGGCTCATCTCGATCGCCATCCCCCGGATCCGCGACTTCCGCGGCCTGTCGCCGAACTCGTTCGACGGCCACGGGAATTACACCTTCGGGGTCACCGAGCAGCTCATCTTCCCCGAGATCGACTACGACCGTGTCGACGTGGTGCGCGGCATGGACATCACCATCTGCATCACCGCCCAGAACGACGCGGAGGGCCGTGCCTTCCTCGTCGCCTTCGGCTTTCCATTCAGGCAGGAGATCGTCTAGCCCCATGGCCAAGAAGGCATTGATCGAGAAGCAACAGCGGACGCCCAAATTCAAGGTGCGGGCCTACACCAGGTGCCGGCGCTGCGGCCGGCCGCGTGCGGTGCTGCGCAAGTTCGGCCTCTGTCGTATCTGCCTGCGCGTCATGGTGCACTCGGGGGAGATCCCCGGTGTCACCAAGGCGAGCTGGTGAAGGGGGGAACGCGCTCATGACGATGACCGACCCTGTGGCCGACATGCTCACCCGCATCCGCAACGCCAACACGGCTATGCATGACAACGTCAAGATGCCGAGCTCGAAGCTGAAGGAATCACTGGCTGTGATCCTCCAGCGCGAGGGGTACATCGCCGGGTTCGAGGTGGCCGAGTCCGGGACCGGGCCGGGCAGCGTGCTCGACATCCAGCTCAAGTACGCGCCCGACCGCTCCCGCACCATCTCGGGCCTCAAGCGTGTCTCTCGCCCGGGGCTGCGCATCTACGCGCGCGCCGACCGGCTGCCTCGCGTCCTGGGCGGCATGGGGGTGGCGGTGGTGTCCACCAGCCACGGGCTCATGACCGACCGCGAGGCGCGGCAAAAGCGAGTCGGCGGGGAGGTCCTCTGTTATGTGTGGTGAGAGGCCTGTCGTGCGCTGCACCGAGGAGGTCCGCTGATGTCTCGCGTCGGCCGCGCCCCCATCACCGTCCCCGGCGGGGTGACCGTCACCCTGGACGAGCAGGTCGTCACCGTGGCCGGTCCCCAGGGGACCCTGACCCGGAACCTGCCCGGCGCCATCACCGTGCGCCACGAGGAGTCGGCCCTCGTCGTCGAGCGTCCCGACGACCAGCGCCAGAACCGCGCCCTGCACGGGCTCACCCGCTCGCTCGTCGCCAACATGGTGACCGGGGTCACCGCCGGGTTCTCGAAGGACCTCGAGATCGTGGGCGTGGGCTACCGGGCCATCGCTCGCGGCCCGTCGTCGCTCGAGCTCGCCCTCGGTTTCTCCCACCCGGTGAAGGTGGACGCCCCTGACGGGGTTATCTTCGAGGTCCCCACGCCCACGCGCATCGTCGTGAAGGGCATCGACAAAGAGAAGGTCGGCCAGGTGGCTGCAGACATTCGAAAGCTCCGCAAGCCCGAGCCCTACAAGGGCAAGGGGATCCGCTACGCCGGCGAACGCGTGATTCGCAAGGCCGGCAAGGCGGCCAAGTAGCCATGCCGACCGCTGCCGCGCGCAAGCGCACTCTGCGGATCAGGCGTCACGCCCGGGTGCGCAAGCTCGTGGCGGGGACCCCGGCGCGCCCCCGACTGGCCGTGTTCCGCTCCGGGCGCCACATCTCGGCGCAGGTCATCGACGACACGGCGGGCCGGACGCTGGCCGCGGCGAGCACGGTGGAGGCGTCGCTGCGCGGCGCCACCGGAGGCAACGTGGCGGCGGCCACCGCGGTGGGCAAGCTGGTCGCCGACCGGGCGAAGTCAGCGGGGGTGACCCAGGTCGTCTTCGACCGCGGGGGCTTCCGGTACCACGGGCGAGTGGCGGCACTGGCCGACGCGGCCCGCGAGGGAGGACTGGAGTTCTGATGCTCGACGGACAATTCGAAGAGCGCACCATCCGGGTGAACCGGGTCGCCAAGGTCGTCCAGGGCGGCCGTCGGTTCTCGTTCACCGCCCTCATGGTGGTGGGCGACGGCAACGGACGCGTGGGCCTCGGGTACGGCAAGGCCAAGGAAGCCGGCCTGGCCGTGCAGAAGGGCATCGAGGAAGCCCGCAAGAACATGTTCGACGTGCCCCTGGCTGGTTCGACCATCACCCACCCCGTGATCGGCGTCGCCGGCGCGGGGCGCGTCATGCTCAAGCCGGCCTCGCCCGGTACCGGCGTCATCGCCGGCGGGGCGGCGCGCGCCATTCTCGAGATGGCGGGCATCCACGACATCTTGTGCAAGTCCCTGGGCTCGTCCAACGGCATCAACGTCGCCCACGCCACCATCGCCGGGTTGAAGTCGCTGAAGCGGCCCGAGGACGTGGCCCGTCTGCGGGGCCTGCCCGCCGATCAGTGCGTGCCGGGCGGGGTGCTGCGCGCGTACCGCGAGCGCCAGCGTGCCGCGGACCTCTTCCAGGAGGTCCCGACGTGAGCGCGGCCAAGGCATCCGCCGCGGGCGGGGACGGCTCGTCCGGGCACCTGCGGGTGACCCAGGTGCGCTCGGGCATCAGCACCAAGCCCAAGCACCGGGGCACGCTGCGCGCCCTGGGCCTGCGCGGCGTGGGCCGGAGCCGGGTGCTCCCGGACCGCCCCGACGTGCGGGGCATGTTGGCGCGCGTGCCGCACCTCGTCACGGTGGAGAGCGCCGGCGACGACGAGGCCACCGACCAGCGCCAGCGCGCCGCCCTCGCCCTCAAGGCCCGACGCGCCTCGCACGGCATTGTGATCCCCGACGACGCGCCCGCCGCCCCGACACGCGCCCGCCGCGCCATCAAGGAGACCCGATGAAACTCCACGACCTGCGCCCGCCGGCGGGCTCGAACCGTCCCAAGCGACGAGTGGGACGAGGCATCGCCGGCAAGGGCGGCAAGACCGCAGGCCGGGGCACGAAGGGCACCGGCGCGCGCGGCAACGTGCCGCCGGGCTTCGAGGGTGGCCAGTTGCAGCTGGCCCAGCGGATCCCGAAGCTCAAGGGATTCCACAACCCGTTCCGGGTGGAGTACGCGGTGGTGAACCTCGACACCCTCGACGCGTTCCCCGGGGACGAGGCCACCCCGGCCACCCTCAGCGCGGTCGGCCGCGTGCGCAAGGGTGCCCTGGTCAAGGTGCTCGGACGGGGAGAGCTGCACCGCGCCCTGCGGGTGCAGGTCCACGCCGCCTCGGCCTCGGCCCGCGCCGCGATCGAGGCCGCCGGCGGCAGCGTCGAGATCCTGCCCATGCCCTTCGGCCACGGCCGTCCGCCGGCGCGGGGCAACGCGCTCACCAACCGGTAGCCTCGTACTCCCGGGTACTGGCGCAGCGAGGAGGATGGGGCGTTGCTCTCGAGCTTGAAGAACATCTTCAAGGTCCCTGACCTGCGCAACAAGGTTCTCTTCACACTGCTCATCATCGGGCTCTACCAGCTCGGCGCGAACCTCATCGTCCCGTTCATCTCCATCAAGCAGGTCCAGGCGCTCGAGGCGTCGGCCAAGCAGGCCGGCATCCTCGGGTTCCTCAACCTCTTCTCCGGCGGCGGGCTGCTGCGCATGGCCCTGTTCGGGCTGGGGATCATGCCCTACATCACGAGCTCGATCATCATCCAGCTGCTCTCCACGGTGATCCCCAAGCTCGAGGAATGGCGCGACCAGGGCGCGGTCGGACAGAAGAAGCTGACCCAGACCACGCGGTACCTGACCATCGGGCTGGCGCTGTTGCAGTCGGCGGGCCTCGTCTACGTCTTCCACAACGGCGGCGGCGGGCTGCTCGGCACGAAGAACGTCGACCTGATCCCCAACTTCTCGCTGTGGAAGGGGGGCTTCATCTGCCTGACCCTGACGGCGGGCACCGCCTTCGTCATGTGGCTGGGCGAGCTCATCACCCAGCGCGGCATCGGCAACGGCATGTCCATCATCATCTTCGCCAACGTCACCGCGGGCATCCCGGCCGGCGGCACCGCCGTGCTCACCCAGGGCGGCAGCCTCAAGTTCGGGGTCATCGTGGCGGTCACCCTGGTGCTGCTGGTCGTCGTGGTCTTCATGGAGCAGGGCCAGCGGCGCATCCCGGTGACCTTCGCCAAGCGCGTGGTGGGCCGGCGGCAGTACGGGGGGTCGTCGACCTACATCCCGCTCAAGGTCAACCAGTCCGGTGTCATCCCGATCATCTTCGCCAACTCGCTGCTCTACATCCCCGTGCTGCTGGCCAACATCATCCCCTGGACGGGGTTCCGCACGTTCGTGAACAACCACATCACCCCCACCAGCCTGCTCTACGTCGTCTCCTACGGCGTGCTCATCTTCGCCTTCACCTTCTTCTACGTCTACGTGGCGTTCGACCCGCACCAGCAGGCCGACATCATCCGCAAGCAGGGCGGGTACATCCCCGGCATCCGGCCCGGCCCGCCCACCGAGCGCTATCTGGCGCGCATCCTCAACCGCATCACTGTTCCCGGAGGCTTGTACCTGGCCATCGTGGCCGTACTGCCGTCGCTGCTCATGGCGCTGTGGAACATCCAGGGCTACCCGTTCTACGGGACGACCCTGCTGATTGCCGTGGGCGTATCGCTCGAGACGATGCGCCAGATCGACAGCCAGCTCATGATGCGGAACTACGAGGGTTTCCTCAAGTAGCTGACGGTGGTACCCGGCGTCAGGCTCGTGGTCCTCGGGAAGCAGGGGGCCGGCAAAGGAACCCAGTGCGTGCGCCTGTCGCACCACTACGTGGTCCCCCATATCTCCACCGGCGACATGCTGCGCGCCGCGGTGAAGACGGGCTCCGCCCTGGGCCTCAAGGTCCGCGAGACCATGGAGAACGGCGAGCTCCTCGGCGACGACCTCATCATCGAGATGGTGGCCGAGCGCCTGGCCGAGCCCGACGCCAAGGCCCGCGGCTTCATCCTCGACGGCTGCCCCCGCACCACCCACCAGGCCCAGTCCGTGGCCGCCCTCCTCGCCCCCGACGCCCTGGATCTGACCGTGGACATCGAGGTGCCCACCGCCCAGGCCCTGCGCCGCCTGGCCAGTCGCCGGGTGTGCACGGACTGCGGGGCCAACTACTCCGTGTCCACCCCGCCCAAGGTCAATTGGACCTGCGACGTGTGCGGGGGCGAGGTCATCCAGCGCGAGGACGACACCGAGGAGGCCATCCGGCGCCGCTTGGAGCTCTACGAACGGCAGACGGCGCCGCTCATCGAGTGGTACGAGTCCCGGAACCAGCTCGCTAAGGTCAGCGGCGTGGGGTCGCCCGACGCTGTGCTCCGTCGGGTCATCCGCGCCGTCGAGGACGGGCGGGGCCGGGGGAAGTCCCGATGAGACGGACCGACGAGGAGATCGCCAAGATGCGCCGGGCCGGGCGCGTCGTGGCCGAGATGCACGAGGCCACCCGGGCCGCGGCCAAGCCCGGCGTGACCACGGCCGAGCTCGACGCCGTGGCCCGTGACGTGCTCGACCGCCGGGGCGCCAAGTCCAACTTCCTGCACTACCGGGGGTACCCGGCGGTGATCTGCACGTCCCCCAACGACATGATCGTCCACGGCATCCCCGGGAGCTACGTCCTGGTCGAGGGCGACATCTTGTCCATCGACTGCGGGGCGATCATCGAGGGCTATCACGGCGACGCCGCGTTCACCATGGCCATCGGGGAGGTCTCGGCCGAGGCCGCCCGCCTCATCGAGGTCACCGAGCGCAGCCTGTGGGCCGGGATCGAGCAGCTGCGCAACGGCAACCGCCTCCACGAGGTGGGCCGGGCCGTCCAGGCCGTGGCCGAGGGGGCCGGCTTCTCGGTCGTCCGGGAGTACGTGGGCCACGCCATCGGGACCGCTATGCACGAAGAGCCCCAGGTGCCCAACTACTGGCCCGGCCAGGGCGGGCCCATGCTCAAGCCGGGGATGGTGTTCGCGGTCGAGCCCATGGTCAACGCCGGGGGGCCCGCCACCCGCGTGCTCGAGGACGAATGGAGCGTCGTCACCGCCGATGGCAGGCTCTCGGCCCACTTCGAGCATTCCATCGCCGTCACCGACAACGGGCCCGAGGTCCTCACCCTCCCCTGAGGGCGTCGAGGCCCGGGCGGTCCGGGCCTGGTCCTGGCCAGCCATGACGCCCTGGCCGGAACCCGGCAGGGGGGCTATGCTGGTAGGTCGGCTCGCCGAGGGGAAGCCCCCTTCCGCCTCGGTTGAGGGGCCGACTCACCGCCGTCGCAACCGGGTCCTCGGGTCCGGTCGGGCGATCCCGGTAACGGGTGTCGCGGTGCGCGGCGTTGCCAGTTCGAAGAGAAACGAGGAGGAGTCACCTGCCCAAGCCCAAAGAGGATGCGATCGTGCTCGAGGGGACGGTTGTCGAGCCTCTCCCGAACGCGATGTTCCGGGTCGAGCTCGAGAACGGCCACAAGGTGCTTGCGCACAGCTCCGGCAAGATGCGCATGCACCGGATCCGGATCCTCCCCGGTGACCGCGTGCAGGTGGAGATCACCCCCTACGACTTGAGCCGTGGGCGCATCACGTACCGCTACAAGTAGGCACGGCAGGCAACGGGCAGGCCGGTGACGGGTTCGAGGCAGGGAAGACAGCGATGAAGGTACGACCGAGCGTCAAGGCCATCTGTGAGAAGTGCAAGGTCATCCGCCGCAACGGCGTGGTCATGGTGATCTGCGAGAACCCCCGGCACAAGCAGCGCCAGGGCTGAGCCCGGCCCACCGACGGACCAGGACGAGAGGAGCGGCGACACAAGTGGCACGGATCTCAGGTGTGGACATCCCCCGCGAGAAGCGGTTGGAGATATCGCTCACCTACATCTTCGGCATCGGCCGCACCCGCGCGCAGCAGACCATCGCCGCGACCGACCTCAACGCCGACACCCGCGTCCGGGACCTCACCGACGACGAGGTCGTCCGCCTCCGCTCCTACATCGACGCCAACTTCAAGGTCGAAGGTGACCTCCGGCGCGACATCGCCCAGGACATCAAGCGCAAGATGGAGATCGGCTGCTACGAGGGCGTGCGCCACCGCAAGGGCCTGCCCGTCCACGGCCAGCGCACCCACACCAACGCCCGGACCCGCAAGGGCCCCAAGAAGACCGTGGCCGGCAAGAAGAAGGTTCGGAAGCACTGATGGCCAAGACGCCCAAAGCAGCCAAGTCCACCACCAAGGCGGCCGCCGTCCGCCGCCCCCGCAAGCGCGAGCGCAAGAACATCGCCTACGGGGTGGCCCACATCAAGAGTTCGTTCAACAACACCATCATCTCGATCTCGGATCACGACGGGAACGTGTTGGCGTGGGCCTCGGCGGGCAACGTGGGCTTCAAGGGCTCGCGCAAGTCCACGCCGTTCGCGGCCCAGCTCGCCGCCGAGCAGGCCGCCCGGCGCGCCATGGAACACGGCGTGCGCAAGGTGGACGTGTTGGTGCGGGGCCCGGGCTCGGGCCGCGAGACCGCCATCCGCTCACTGGCCGCCGTCGGCATCGAGGTCGCCGGCATCAAGGACGTCACCCCCATCCCGCACAACGGCTGCCGCCCCAAGAAGCGGCGCCGGGTCTAGCGGGAACGGAAGGAGCACCACCGCAATGGCGCGTTACACGGGTCCCGTCTGCCGGCTGTGCCGGCGCGAGCGGACCAAGCTGTTCTTGAAGGGCGAGCGCTGCTACTCGCTCAAGTGCCCGGTCAGCGAGGCGGTCACCGACCGCCACAGCCGCGCCTACCCGCCCGGTGAGCACGGGCGCGACCGGATGCGCCAGGGGTCGGAGTACCTGGCCCAGCTGCGCGAGAAGCAGAAGGCCCGTCGCATCTACGGGCTGCTCGAGCGGCAGTTCCGCAACCTCTACGCCGAAGCGAGCCGCCAGCCCGGCATCACGGGGGAGAACCTCCTGCGCCTGCTCGAGCTGCGGCTGGACAACGTGACGTTCCGGGCCACCTGGGGCGCCAGCCGGGCCCAGGCCCGCCAGCTGGTGCGCCACGGGCACATCCTCGTGAACGGCAAGCGGGTGACGATCCCGAGCTACCGGGTGCGCCAGGGCGACGTGGTGACGCTGAAGCCTTCGTCGAAGGAGCTCTACTTCGTGCGCCGCAACCTCGACACCCTGGATCGCCCCCTGCCGTTGTGGCTCGAGGCCGGCGAAGGCCGCACCCAGGTCCGCGTGACGGTGCTGCCCGAGCGCGAGCACATCGACGAGCCGGTGCGTGAATCGCTCATCGTCGAGCTCTACTCCAAGTAGCCCGAGCCCCACTCCGAGTCCCAGACACTCACCCCCGACCCCACCCAGGAGCCAGTCGCATGCTCATCATCCAGCGCCCCACCGTCGAGGCCATCGGCGAGGAAGAGGGGAACCGCCAGCGGTTCGCCGTGAGCCCCCTCGAGCCCGGTTTCGGCCACACGCTCGGAAACTCGTTGCGCCGCACCCTGCTGTCGTCGATCCCCGGCGCGGCGGTGACCCAGGTCCGCTTCGACGACGCCCTTCACGAGTTCACGACGCTCCCCGGCGTGAAAGAGGACGTCACCGACATCATCTTGAACCTGAAGGACGTCGTCCTGCGGGTGCACGCCGACGAGGCGCTGACGCTGCGCTGCGACAAGCGCGGTCCCGGAGACGTCTCCGCCGGCGACCTGCAGCTCACCGCGGACGCCGAGGTCCTCAACCCGGATCTCCACATCGCCACGCTCAACGGTAAGGGCCGCCTGGCCATCGACGTCACGGTGGAGCGCGGCCGCGGCTACGCCTCGGCCGAGCGCAACAAGCGCTCCACCACCATCGGCGTGATCCCCGTGGACTCGATCTTCTCGCCGGTCCGGCGCGTGGCCTTCTCCGTCGAGCCGGTGCGGGTCGAGCAGTCGACCGACTTCGACCGCCTCGTCCTCGACATCGAGACCGACGGCTCCCTGTCGCCGCGCGAGGCGCTCGCCTCGGCCGGCGACACCCTGCGCGCGCTCGTGGGGCTGGTGGCCGACCTCGAGGACGAGCCCCAGGGCCTGGAGCTGGGCGAGGTGGGCACCTCCAGCAGCGGCTCACCCGACCTCGACCTCGCCATCGAGGACCTCGACCTGTCCGAGCGGCCCCGCAACTGCCTCAAGCGCGCCCAGGTCAACACCATCGGTGAGCTCGTGGAGCGCACCGCCGAGGACCTCCTGGCCATCACCAACTTCGGCCAGAAGTCTCTCGACGAGGTGATCCAGCGTCTCGACGAGCGGGGCCTGTCGCTCCGGGTCAAGGACTGAGCCCGCCATGCGCGCCACGCCCCGGAGGGGCCGTCGACTGGGTGGTGACGCCGCCCACCAGAAAGCCATGCTGGGTAACCTGGTGGCGTCGCTCATCGCCGCGGAATCGCTCGTGACGACCGAGGCCAAGGCGAAGGCGCTGCGGCCGGTGGCGGAGAAGTGCATCACCGCCGCGGTGAAAGGCGGCGTCCACCGCCACCGCAACGTCGTGGCGCTGATCAGGGACAAGGACATGGCGCACAAGCTCTTCGCGGAGATCGCGCCCCGCTACTCGGACCGGCCCGGCGGCTACACCCGCATCCTGAAGCTCGGCCCGCGACTGGGCGACAGCGCGCCCATGGCGCGCATCGAACTGGTTTGACCCTGTTCGACCCCGACCTCCCGGTCGCCCCCGAGGGCGCCGCCGGGGTGGGGTCGATCACGGCCCGGCCCGACCCCGCTGCCGCCGACGCCCCTCGGGACGACGAGCCGGCCGCGACCGCGGGCCCGTCGCCCGCCGAGTCCGCCCCCGCCCTCACCACGCGCCTGTGCCTCGTCGTCTCCTACGACGGGGCGGGGTTCCGGGGCTTCGCCCTCCAGCCCGGCCAACGCACGGTGGCGGGGGAGCTGGCCGAGGCCATCGCCGTGGTCGTGGGCCACCCCGTCGAGCTCGTGTGCGCGGGGCGCACCGATGCCGGGGTCCACGCCCGGGGCCAGGTCGTCCACGTCGACGTGCGCGACGGCGTGGACACGGCCCGGCTCGTGCGGTCGGTCAACACCCTCCTCAAGCCCGCCGTCGCGGTCCGCTCCGCGGTGGCCGCCGCGCCGGGCTTCGACGCCCGGCGCTCGGCCCGGGCGCGGCGCTACCGCTACCTCATCCTGGAGGACCACACCCCGGACCCGCTCCTCGCCCCGGTGTCCTGGCACGTGCCCGGCCCCCTCGACCTCCGGGCCATGGCGAGCGCGGCGGATGCGCTCCTCGGCGAGCACGACTTCCGGGCCTTCTGCCGCCGTGTGCCCGGGACCGCACCCGAGGCGCCCATCGTGCGCCGCGTCCTCGACGCCCGCTTCGTCGACGTCTCCCTGCGCCCCGGGGAGCTCGGCCCCGACGCCCGCCTGCTCCGGTTCGACATCGCGGCGACGTCGTTCTGCCACCAGATGGTCCGCTCGGTCGTGGGGACCCTCGTCGAGGTCGGGCGGGGCCGGCGACGGGCGTCGGACGTCAACTGGCTCCTGCAGAGCGGCGACCGGTCCAAGGCGGGCGGGGTCATCGCCCCGCCGCAGGGATTGTGCCTGGTCGGCGTGGATTACGACGAGTGACCCCCCGGTCCCCCGCCCCGCCGCCGGGGGGCCCAGGCAGCTTGCCGGGGCCCGGCGCAGCGCCTAACGTAGTCCGGCGGCTCGGTGCAGGAATTGCCTGCGTGCACGGGTCGCCGTGGGTCGGTCACCCGGACCAGCCGGCGCCGTGGCCGCCCGTCGGGGCCCGGGACACAAGACGAGGATCTCTGCGTGCGCACCTTTTCGCCCAAAGCTGACGACATCACCCGGTCCTGGCACGTCATCGACGCCGAGGGCCTGGTGCTCGGCCGGTTGGCCACCGAGGTGGCCTCACGCCTGCGCGGCAAGCACAAGCCGATCTTCGCCCCGCACGTCGACACCGGTGATCACATCGTCGTGGTGAACGCGGCCAAGGTCGTGCTCACCTCGGACAAGTCCGACAAGAAGTTCGTGTACCACCACAGCGGCTATCCCGGTGGCCTGACCAAGAAGCGCTACGGCGACCTGCTGACGGAGCGACCCGAGGAGGTCGTGCGCCGCGCCGTGCGGGGCATGCTGCCGCGCACCCGCCTCGGCCGGCAGCAGCTCGGCAAGCTGAAGGTCTACGCCGGCGCCGACCATCCCCACCAGGCCCAGCAACCGCAACCCCTCGAGGTGCCCGGCGCTCGGGCCCGGTCGTGAACCGGCCCGCCGCGGCCACACCCCGCCTCTCGAAGAGACAGGAACCCAGAACGTGACGACGAAGGTCAAGCTCGGAAAGCCGCTGTGCCAGACCACGGGGCGACGCAAGGCGGCGGTGGCACGCGTCAGGGTCCGCACCGGCGAGGGCAAGATCACCATCAACAAGCGGACCTTCGACGACTACTTCAGCTCCGCCACCCATCGCATGGTCGTGACCGAGCCCCTGCGGGTCACGAGCCTCACCGAGGGATACGACATCGACGCCACCATCGCCGGCGGGGGCGTGTCGGGACAGGCCGGCGCCATGCGTCTCGGGATCACGCGCTCGCTGGTCGAGCTCAACCCCGAGTTGCGCTCCATCCTCAAGAAGGCCGGTCTGCTCACCCGCGACGCCCGCGAGAAGGAGAGCAAGAAGTACGGCCTCAAGAAGGCGCGCAAGGCACCGCAGTACTCCAAGCGGTAGCCGGTCGTGGGGCTGCGCTTCGGCACCGACGGCATCCGTGGAGTCGCCAACGCCGAGTTGGGTGCCGAGCTGGTCATGGCGCTGGGCCGTGCCGCGGCCCGGGCCCTGCCCGAGACGTGCTTCCTCGTCGGCCGCGACACGCGGCGCTCGGGCCCCTTGCTCCAGGCCGCGTTGTCGGCCGGGATGGCGAGCGAGGGTGCGGATGTCGTCGACGTCGGCGTCCTTCCCACTCCGGGCGTGGCCTGGCTCGCCGCGCAACGCGGCTGTCCGGCCGCGGTGGTCTCGGCGTCGCACAACCCCTTCTCCGACAACGGGGTCAAGCTCTTCGCGGCGGGGGGGCTGAAGCTCTCCGACGCCACCGAGCTCGCCATCGAGGACGAGCTCGGCCGTGTGCTCGACGCCGCCGGGGTCGCGTCGCGGCCCCCGGTCGGCCACGGCGTCGGCCGGTTGTGGGCCGAGCCCGACGGGCGGGACCGCTACATCGAGCACCTGGCCCAGGTGCTCGAGGGGCGCGACCTCACCGGCCTGCGCGTCGTGGTCGACTGTGCCAACGGCGCCGCGTCCGTGGTCGCGCCCGAGGTGCTCCGGCGCCTGGGCGCGGACGTGCGCGCCATCGCCGTGGACCCCGACGGGTCCAACATCAACGACGGGTGCGGCTCCACCCATCCCGAGACCCTGGCGGCCGAGGTCGTGGCGAGCGGTGCGGACGTCGGCCTCGCCCTCGACGGGGACGCCGATCGGCTTCTCGCCGTCGACCACACGCGGCGCGCTGGCCACGGGGGACGAGCTGCTGTCGTTGTTCGCCACCGACCTGGCCGAGCGCGGTGCCCTGGCCGGCAACACCGTCGTGGTGACGGTCATGACCAACCTCGGGTTCCGCCTGGCCATGGCCGGGCGCGACATCACCGTGCGCGAGACGCAGGTCGGGGACCGCTACGTGCTCGAAGCGCTCAACGCCGACGGCCTGACCCTCGGGGGCGAGCAGTCCGGGCACATCGTGTTCCGGGAGCTGGCCACGACCGGGGACGGCGTGCTCACCGGTATCTTGCTGCTCGACCTGGTGAAGCGACTGGGCACGCCCCTGGCCGAGCTCGCCCCCCGCTCCATGCGGCGCCTGCCCCAGGTGCTCCTCAACGTCGCCGCGCCCGAGCCGGCGCGCGCCGTGGCCGCCCCCGAGGTGCTGTCCGAGGTGGACGCGGTGGAGACGGAGCTGGGCGGACACGGGCGCGTGCTCCTGCGGGCCAGCGGCACCGAGCCCCTCGTGCGGGTCATGGTGGAGGCCGAGGACGAGGCGCAGGCCCGGGCGGCCGCCGACCGGCTGTGCGCCGTGGTGGAGCGGGCCCTGGTGCGCCCGGGCTCCTCCGAGTAGCGCCGTCGCGCCTCGCCGTCGCTGCGCCTGGAGCCTCGCCAGGCCGAACTTGGCGATCGGGTGCCATTAGCCTGAGGGCCTATGTGCGGCATCATCGGCGCCACCGGCGGTGACGAGGTCCTGGACGTCCTGCTCCAGGGCCTCGAGCGTCTCGAGTACCGGGGCTATGACTCGGCCGGGGTGGCTCTGCAGTCCGGGGGCACCCTGTGGCGGGCCCGGGCCGCCACCGGCACGCGCTCGCTCGAGGACCTCCGCAAGGTCGTCGAAGAGGGCCCGAGCGCGGTGTCGGCGGGCATCGGCCACACCCGGTGGGCCACGCACGGCCACCCCACCGAAGCCAACGCCCACCCCATCCTCGACTGCAGCGGAGACCTCGCCGTCGTCCACAACGGCATCATCGAGAACTGGCGCGAGCTGGCCCAGGAGCTGCGCGACGAGGGGCACTCGTTCGTGACCGACACCGACACCGAGGTCATCGCCCACCTCGTGGAGCGCGAGCTCTCGGGCGGGGTGTCGCTGGCCGACGCGGTGCGCGCCACCCTGCGCGAGGTGCGCGGCGCCTTCGCCCTGGCGGTCATCTCCGCCGCCGAGCCCGGGACGATCGTGGCCGGCCGGCGCGTGTCACCGCTCATCATCGGCATGGGGGACGGGGATCAGGGTGAGGCGCTGCTCGCCTCGGACATCCCGGCGCTGCTGGGCCGGACGCGCCGCTTCTGGGTGCTCGACGACGACCAGGTGGTGGTGCTTCGCCCCGGGTCGATCGCGCGTCACGACCCTGCAGGGCAAAGAGGTCGAGCCCACCGAGCTCCACGTCGACTGGGACCTCGAGGCGGCCGAGAAGGGGGGCTACCCCGACTTCATGGGCAAGGAGATCCACGAGCAGCCCCGGGCCATCGCCGACACCCTGCTCGGCCGGCTGCGTCCCGACGGTTCTGTCGAGCTCGACGAGTTCCGTATCACCGACGACGAGCTGCGCCAGGTCGACAAGGTCTTCGTGGTGGCGTGCGGGTCGAGCTACCACGCCGGCATGGTGGCCAAGTACGCCATCGAGCGCCTGGCCCGGCTCCCCACCGAGATCGACATCGCGTCGGAGTTCCGCTACCGCGACCCGGTGCTCGACGAGCGAACCCTCGTGGTGGGGGTGAGCCAGTCGGGCGAGACCATCGACACCCTCCAGGCCATGCGCGAGGCGCGCCAGTGGGGGGCGAAGATCATGGTCATCTCCAACGTCGTCGACTCGTCGATGGCGCGCGACGCCGACGGGGTGCTCTACACCCGGGCCGGCCCCGAGGTGGGCGTGGCCGCCACGAAGACGCACCTGACCCAGATCGTGGCGCTCGAGTTGCTCGCCCTCTACCTGGCCCAGCTGCGCGGCTTCGCCGACCCCGCCGACGCCCGCGTGCTGTTCGCGGACCTGGCCCGGCTGCCCGAGCTCGTGGAGCGGACCCTGGCGCCCGAGCGCGACGCCGAGGTCGCCTCGGTCGCCGCCAAGTTCACCGACACGCGCGACTTCTTCTTCCTGGGGCGCCACGTCGGGTTCCCCGTCGCCCTCGAGGGGGCGCTCAAGCTCAAGGAGATCTCCTATGTCCGGGCCGAGGGATACCCCGCCGGCGAGCTCAAGCACGGGCCGATCGCCCTGATCGTCCCGGGCACCGTCGTCGTCGGCGTGGCCACCCGCACCCATCTGTGGGAGAAGATGATGGGCAACGTGGCCGAGGTGCGGGCCCGGGGTGCGACGGTGGTGCTGGTGGCCAACGAGGGGGACGAGGACACCGCGGCCCAGGCCGACGAGGTCCTCTGGGTCCCGAAGACGCACCCGCTGTTCGCGCCCGTGCTCGACGTGGTGCCCCTCCAGCTCCTGGCGTACCACATCGCCCGTCTGCACGGGCACAACGTCGACCGTCCCCGCAACCTGGCCAAGACCGTCACGGTGGAGTGACCGCTCCCCGCAGCCTCGTCGGCGTGGGGGGCGTCTGTGGCATCGGCGTCGACGCCGTCGACGTGGCCCGGTTCCGCCGGGTCCTGGCGCGCCGCCCCGCCATGGTGGACCGTCTGTTCACCGAGACCGAGCGGGCCTACGCCGAGCGCAGCCGTGACCCCGGCCCCCGCCTGGCGGTGCGCTTCGCCGCCAAGGAGGCGGTGCTGAAGGCGCTCGGCGTGGGGGTGGGCGCGGCGGGGTTCCGTGACGTCGAGGTGGTGCGGGCCGAGAACGGCGAACCGGGCCTGTCCCTGTCGGGGCGGGCCGCGGCGCTGAGCCTCGGCCGCGGCGTGTCCCGGTGGCACGTGTCGCTCACCCACACCGAGAGCATCGCCGTCGCCACCGTGGTCGCCGAAGGGCGGGCCGACGCGCCGCGCCCCGACGGGGACGAGGTGGCGCCGTGAAGCCCGTGCTGCGCGTGGAGGAGATGCGCGCCGTGGACGCCGAGGCGCTGAGACGTGTCTCGGAGGAGACGCTCGTGACCCGCGCCGGGACGGCCGTGGCGACCTGGGCCGTGCGCATGCTGGGCGGCGCCTACGGGCGGCACGTGGTGATCGTGTGCGGCAAGGGCAACAACGGCGCCGACGGCCGGGTGGCGGCCACGCGCCTGCGCCGCCGCGGGGCCCGGGTGTCGGTCCTCGACGCCGGTGACGCGCCCGATCGCATCGGCCCGGTCGGTGCGGTCGACCTCGTCGTCGACGCCGCCTACGGGACGGGGTTCCGCGGTACCTACCGGGCCCCGGCCGTCCCCGCCGGCGTGCCCGTCCTCGCCGTGGACATCCCGAGCGGTGTCAACGGCGACACCGGCGAGGCGTGCGGCGAGCCGTTGCGCGCCGATGTGACCGTGACGTTCGCGGCGCTCAAGCCCGGGCTCCTCCAGGGCGACGGGTCCCTGCTGGCCGGACGCGTCGAGGTGGCCGACATCGGCCTCGACGTGAGCGGGGCCCGCATGTGGGTCGTCGAGGACGCCGACGTCCCGCGCCTCCTCGCCCCCCGGCCCCGTGACGCGCACAAGTGGCAGTCGGCGGTGGCGGTGGTGGCCGGGTCTCCGGGCATGACCGGTGCGGCGGGGTTGTGCGCCCACGCCGCCTACCGCGCCGGTGCGGGCATGGTCCGCCTGGGCATCCCCGGTGCCGACCCGGCCGAACTCCCCGCCGGCGAGGCCGTCGGTGCCGCCCTCCCCGAGACGGGCTGGTCCTCCGACGCGCTCACCATGGCGCAGCGGTGCCGGGCCCTCGTGGTCGGGCCCGGCCTGGGCCGGGCCGAGACGACCGTGGCGCAGGTGCGGGCCGCCGTCGCCGCCGCCACGATGCCGACCGTCGTCGACGCCGACGGCCTGTACGCCCTCGGGACCGGCGACGCCATCGCGGCCGTGGTGTCGGGCGCCGACGCCGGCGCGGGCGGGGGGGAGCCCGGCGCCCGGGGCCGGGCCGTGGTGCTCACCCCCCACGACGGCGAGTTCGCCCGGTTGGCGGGAAGCCCTCCCGGGTCCGACCGCATGGCGGCGGCGACCGCGCTGGCGGCGCGCTGCGGGGCGGTGGTGCTGCTCAAGGGGCCGACGACCGTGGTGTGCGACCCGGCTGGGTCGGTGCTGCTGGCCACGGCGGGCTCGCCCCGCCTGGCCACGGCCGGGACCGGCGACGTCCTGTCGGGGGCCATCGGCGCCTTCATCGCCCGGGGCGTGGACCCGCACCGCGCCGCCGCGCTGGCCGCGCACGTCCACGGGCGCGCCGCCGCGCTCGGTCCGGCCGAGGGCCTCGTGGCCCAGGACCTGGCCGACCTGCTCGGCACGTGGCTGTCGGGGATGCGCCGCGCATGAGCGGTGCCGCCTCGCGCCGGCCGGACGTGACACCCGACGGTCTCGGGTCGCGCCCGGTGTGGGCCGAGATCGACGTCGGGGCGGTCCGTCACAACGCCGCGCTGCTGGCGCGCATCGCCGCGCCCGCCGCGCTGTGCGCCGTGGTGAAAGCCGACGCCTACGGGCACGGGGCGCTCCCCGTGGCGCGGGCCGCGCTCGAGGGCGGGGCCAGCTGGCTGGCGGTGGCGACGGCGGAGGAGGGCAGGGAGCTGCGCGACGGCGGCATCGGCGCCCCCGTGCTCGTCCTGGCCGAGCCCCGGCCCGAGGCCATGGCCGACGTCGTGGGCCACGGGCTCACCCTGGCCCTGTACACGCGCCCCGCCGTGGCCGCCGCCGCCCAGGCCTCGCGGCGAGCCGGCGTGATCACCGACGTGCACGTCAAGGTGGACACCGGCATGCATCGCGCCGGCGCGGATCCCGACGACCTGCTCGGGGTGGTCGCGGCGGTGGCGGCGGAGTCGTCGCTTCGCTTCGCCGCGCTGTGGACCCATTTCCCCGTGGCCGACGGTGTGCGTGACGAGGACCGCGCCTTCACCGACGGGCAGGTCCGGCTCCTGACCCAGGCGCGCGACGCGTTGCGCGCCGCGGGCTACGTGCCACCGATGCTCCACGCCGCGAACTCCGCCGGGGCCATCGCCTACCCCGCAGCGCGCTTCGACCTCGTCCGGTGCGGCATCGCGCTGTACGGGGCCCCGCCCTTCCCGACGCTCGACGACGTGTCGGCCCGCATCATGGAGTCCACCGGCGCCGCCGCCCTGCGCCCCGTGCTGTCGCTGCACGCCCAGGTGGCGATGGTGCGCCGCGCCCGGGCCGGCCAGCGCCCCTCCTACGGCCGCCACCTCGAGCTGGCCCGCACCTCGACGCTGGCGACGGTTCCCCTCGGGTACGCCGATGGCGTCCCCCGGCGCTACTTCACCGGAGGCGGGACGGTCCTGATCGGGGGCCGGCGCCGGCGGTTGGCGGGCATGGTCACGATGGACCAGATCGTGGTGGACTGCGGTCCCGACGACGACGTGGCCGCCGGCGACGACGTGGTGCTCATCGGCGAGCAGGGTGACGACGCCCTTCGCGCGTCGGACTGGGCCGAGGTGCTCGACACCATCCCGCACGAGGTGTTCTGCGGGATCCGGCCGCGCGTGCCGCGTCTGGTCGTGGACCCGGAGGTTCAACCATGAGCGACACGCGCCCGCTGTACCGGAGCCGGGTGGTGCGGGGCGTGGCCGCCGGCACCGGTGCCGCGCTGGCGGCGGGGTGGGCGGCCCAGCACCGGCTCGTGGCGCGCTCGCGCTCCACCGACGACGAGATCGCGGCCGAGGGGCTCACCGTCCCCGACGACTGCGTCGAGCACACCGTCGACGTCGACGACGGGGGCCGTCTCCATGTCATCGAGCGCGGCACCGGTCCACCGGTCGTCCTGCTCCACGGGTTCATGCTGAGCTCGGCCTTGTGGGTGCACCAGCTGCGCGACCTCGCCGGGCACCATCGGGTCATCGCCCTCGACCTGCGGGGGCACGGGGCCTCGGTTCCCGGCACGGACCGCTTCTCCGTGGACGAGGCCGAGCGCGGCCTCGTCGACGAGGTCCGGGCCGAGGCCCGCGCCTCGCTGTCGCAACAGGGCTCGTCCGCCATGCGACGCATGGCCATGGACGTGCGGACCGTGCTCGACGCGCTCGACGTGGAGCATGCCCTCGTCGTCGGGCACTCGATGGGTGGCATGGTGGCGCTGCAGCTCGCCCACGACCTCCCCGCCGCGCAGTTCCGTCGCCGCGTGGCGGGCATGGCGCTCGTCTCCACCACCGCCGGGCCCTTCACGCGCCTGCCCGGGTTCGGGGGGGTGGCCCGCGTGGCGGGGCCGGTGTCGGGACGGGCCATGGGGCTGGCCGACCGGTGGGGCGTGCGGACCCTGGCGTCGCCGGACGTGCGGTGGTGGCTGACGCGCCTGGGGTTCGGCGCCGACGCCTCGCCCGTCCAGGTGCGCTTCGTCGAGCGGCTCCACCTGGCGACGTCGGCCACGACCATGGCCGACCTGCTCCCGGGAATCGCCCTCTTCGACCTGTCGAAGTGGCTCGGGACGCTCGACCTCCCGGTGCTCGTGGTGGTGGGCTCCAATGACCGCCTCACGCCGCCTCGCCACGCGGCGCGCACCGCCGGCGCGCTGGCGCGCTCGGAGTTGGTGGAACTGCCCCGCTGCGGGCACATGCCCATGCTCGAACGGCGACACGAATTCGCCCGGTTGCTCGAGGAGTTCGCCGCCAAGCTGGGCTGACATCGCCGGACGGCGTGGGGCCATCGGGCGATACCATGCCGCGGTGGGCACCTTGGCCGAGCTCCAGACCGAGGCCATGGCCTGCACGCGCTGCGCGCTGGCCTCGGGCCGGACCCAGGTCGTCTTCGGCGTGGGCGACCCCGCCGCCGCGCTCATGTTCGTCGGTGAGGGCCCCGGGCGCGAGGAGGACCTCGCCGGGGAGCCCTTCGTGGGCCGGTCCGGCAAGCTGCTCGACAAGCTCCTGCACCAGGAGATCGGGCTCGAGCGCAGCCAGTGCTACATCGCCAACGTCGTGAAGTGCCGGCCCCCCGGCAACCGCGACCCCCTTCCCGACGAGATCGCCTCGTGCCGTCCGTACCTCGACGCCCAGCTGGCGCTCATCGCGCCCCGTGTCGTGGTCACCCTGGGGAACTTCGCCACCCGGCTGCTGCTGGACACGACCGAAGGCATCCGCCGCCTGCGCGGCCGCGCCTATCCCTTCGGCGCCGGCCACATCGTCCCCACGTACCACCCCGCCGCCGGACTGCGCGGCGGGGCCGAGGTGGTGGCGGAGATGCGCGCCGACTTCGTCCGGGCCAAGCTCCTCCTGGCCGGCGACCGCCCGTGAGCGCGGGCGCCGGGGACCTCGCCCCGGTGCGGCTGCGCACCGCGTCCGAGCACGACACCCGCGCCCTCGGCGCCGCGCTGGCCCGCGGGCTCCGTCCCGGCGACGTCGTGTTCCTCACCGGTGAGCTCGGGGCGGGCAAGACCACCCTGGCCCAGGGGATCGGGATGGGCCTCGGGGTGGCCGATCCGGTCACGAGCCCCACCTTCACGCTGGTGCGGACCTATCCGTGCCCGCCCCCGGCCGACCCCGCGCCCGGGCCGGACTCCGGGGACGAGGCCGCCCCGCCGGTGCGGGCCTTTCTCCACGCCGATCTCTACCGCCTCGAGCACACCGGCGAGATCGCCGACCTCGCCATCGGCGAGCTGGTCGAGGACGGGGCGGTGGCCGTGGTGGAGTGGGGTGAGGTGGCCGCGCCCGTCCTCGGCGCCGACGCCATGTCGGTGCGCCTGGAGCCGGGCCCCGACGACGACCAGCGCACCGTGACCCTCACCGTGACCGAGCGCTGGGCGGCGCGCTACCCCGGGCTGGCGCGCCTGCTCTCGGGCTGGGGCGCCCCGTGATGGTCCTCGCCGTGGAATCGGCGACGGAGCTGGCCGGGGTGGCGCTGGCCGACGAGGCCGGCGTGCTCGCCTGCGCCACGGTGTCGCGTGGACGGCGGCACGCCGAGTCGATCGCCCCCGCCATCGACTTCGTGTGCCGGCGGGCGGGGGTCGCGCTGTCCGAGCTCGACGCCGTCGGTGTGGACGTGGGCCCCGGGCTCTTCACGGGGCTGCGCGTCGGGGTGGGGACGGCCAAGGCCCTGTCATTCGCGCTGGGCAAGCCGCTCGTCACCGTGAGCAGTCTCGAGGTGCTGGCCCACGCCGTGGTGTCGTCGGGCGTCGCGCCCGGCACCCTCGTCGTCCCGGTGGTCGATGCCCGGCGCGGCGAGGTCTTCGTGGCCCGCGTGCGGTCCACCCCCGCCGGGTTGGTGTGGGAGCAGGACGAGGGGCGACGGACCCCCGAGGCGCTGGCCGCCGAGCTCGGGGAGCTCGGCGAGCCCGTCGTGGTGGCGGGCAACGGGGCCCGTCGCTACCAGGCGCTGCTCGGCGCGGTGCCCGGGGTGGTGGTGGCCGGCGCCTCCCTCGACTTCCCTCCTCCGGCCGTGCTGGGCGAGCTGGTGGTGGCCGCGGCCGGCGCGGGGCGGACGACCGACGACGCCGCCGCCCTCCCGCACTACCTGCGCGACGCGGAGACCCGGATCAACTGGGAGACCCGGGTCCGGCGCACGACGGCGGAGCGCTGATGGTGCCGACGTGGGACGCCGAGGACGGGCCCCGGGAACCCGACGCCCCGGGGCCCGGCTGGCACAGCGTGGCCGACGCCGTGCGGATCGCGCCCCTGCTGCGGCGCCACCTGCGCACCGTGGTCCAGATCGAAGAGGCGAACTACCCGCAGCCGTGGACGTCGACGGTCTTTCTGTCCGAGATCTCCCAGCGTCGGTCGCGTCGCTACACGGTGGCGACCATCGGCCCCCTCCTGGTCGGCTTCAGCGGGCTCATGGTGGTGGAGGAGGACGGGCACATCACCACCCTCACCGTCGACCCGGCGTGGCACCGCCGCGGCATCGGGACCGTGCTGCTCCTCGACCAGGCGCGCGCCGCCCCGACCCTGGGCGTTCGCCACCTGACGCTCGAGGTCAGGGTGTCGAACACCGCCGCGCAGGCGCTCTACCAGCGCTTCGGCTTCGCGCCCGTGGGTGTGCGCCCCAACTACTACGCCGAGACCGGCGAGGACGCCATCATCATGTGGGCCCGCGACGTCGACACCGCCGACTACGCCCGGCGCCTGGCGGAGATCGACGCCCGGCTGCGGTCGGCGCCATGACCCGGCCCGGTGGGCTCGTGCTCGGCATCGAGACGTCGTGCGACGACACGGCCGCGGCCGTCGTGGCCGGCGGCACGCAGGTGTTGTCGTCGGTGGTGTCCAGCCAGGTCGACCTGCACGCCCTGTACGGCGGCGTGGTTCCCGAGCTGGCGGGCCGGGCGCACCTCGAGCTGTTGACCCCGGTGATCAGAGAGGCGCTCGGTCGCGCTGGGCTCGCCGGGGGGGATCTCGACGCCGTCGCCGTCACCGTCGGCCCCGGGCTGATCGGCTCGCTGCTCGTCGGGGTGAGCGAGGCCAAGGCCCTGGCGCTGGCGTGGGGCATCCCCTTCGTGGGGGTGAACCACCTCGAGGGCCATCTCTTCGCCGCCTTGCTCGAGGACCCGGGCATCGAGTGGCCCGTGGTCGTCCTCCTCGTGTCGGGCGGCCACACCCTGCTCGTGTCGATGGAAGGCCCCGGCCGCTACCGCCTCCTGGGCCAGACCGTCGACGACGCCGCCGGGGAGGCCTTCGACAAGGTGGCCCGGTTCCTCGGCCTCGGCTACCCCGGGGGGCCGGTCATCGAGCGCGCCGCGGCAGAGGGCGACCCCGGCGCCTTCGCCTTCCCCCGGGCCATGATGGGCGAGGGCCTCGATTTCTCCTTCAGCGGGCTCAAGACGGCGGTGGTCCACGCCGTGCGCCGCCACCCCGAGGCCTCGAATCGCGACGTGGCCGCCTCGTTCCAGCAGGCCGTGGTGGACGTGCTCGTGGCCAAGGCGCAGCGCGCCGCCCGGGCGGTCGGAGCCCGGGGGGTGTGCCTGGCCGGGGGCGTGGCCGCCAACGGGGCCCTGCGCGCCGCCCTGGCCGGGATGTGCGCCGGGCTCGGGCTCCCGGCCCATCTCCCCAGCATGGCCACGTGCACCGACAACGCGGCCATGATCGCCGCGGCGGGGTGGTGGCAGCTCGAGCACAACGGTCCCACGCCGCTCGACGCCGCGGCGGACCCCAATCTCCGCCTGCCCCTCTTCGGGTGAGCGCCCGGGCACCGGCGTTGGGGGCCCGGTTGCCGGGGGCGCGGCGCCCGCTATCGTTAGCACTCGCAAGGTTCGAGTGCTAAGTGCCTACAGGAGGCTCACCTGCCATGAAGCTCCACCCCCTCGAGGACCGGATCGTTGTCCGCCCCGGCGAATCGGAAGAGACCACCGCCTCCGGGCTCGTGATCCCCGACACCGCCAAGGAGAAGCCCCAGCAAGGTGAGGTGATCGCCACCGGCCCCGGCCGCCGTGCCGAGAACACCGGCGAGCTCGTGCCTGTCGACGTCGCGGCGGGTGACACCGTCGTCTACTCCAAGTACGGCGGCACCGAGATCACCTTCGAGGGCGAGGACCTCCTCATCCTTTCGAGCCGTGACGTGCTCGCCAAGATCTCCAAGAAGTAGGGCGCCACGTCATGTCGAAGATCCTGAAGTTCGATGAAGCAGCGCGCCGTGGCCTCGAAGCCGGCGTGGCCAAGCTCGCCGACACCGTGAAGGTGACGTTGGGGCCGAAGGGTCGCAACGTCGTCATCGACAAGAAGTTCGGCGCCCCCACGATCACCAACGACGGCGTCACCATCGCCCGCGAGGTGGAGCTGGAGGACCCGTTCGAGAACATGGGTGCCCAGCTGGTCAAAGAGGTCGCCACCAAGACCAACGACGTGGCCGGGGACGGGACGACGACGGCGACGGTGCTGGCGCAGGCGCTCATCCACGAGGGACTGCGCAACGTGGCCGCCGGGGCCAGCCCCATGTCGCTCAAGCGCGGCATCGAGAAGGCGGTCGAGGCGGTTGTCGGCGCCATCAAGAAGCAGTCCAAGGAGATCGACTCCCGCCACGAGATCGCGCAGGTGGCGTCGATCTCGGCGGCCGACGCGTCGATCGGTGAGGTGCTGGCCGAGGCCATCGACAAGGTGGGCAAGGACGGCACGGTCACGGTGGAGGAGTCGAACACCTTCGGGCTCGAGCTCGAGTTCACCGAGGGCATGCAGTTCGACAAGGGCTATCTGTCGCCGTACTTCGTGACCGACCCCGAGCGCCAAGAGGCCATCCTCGAGGACCCGCTGATCCTCATCGCCAACCAGAAGATCAGCGCCGTGCACGACCTCGTGCCCGTGCTCGAGAAGGTCATGCAGACGGGCAAGCCGTTGCTGCTGATCGCCGAGGACGTCGAGGGCGAGGCCCTGGCCACGCTGGTCGTCAACAAGATCCGGGGGACCTTCACGTCACTGGCGGTCAAGGCGCCGGGCTTCGGCGACCGCCGCAAGGCGATGCTCCAGGACCTGGCCGTGCTCACCGGGGCGCAGGTGATCTCCGAGGAGATCGGCCTGAAGCTCGAGAACGCCACCATCGACCTCCTGGGCCACGCCCGCCGGGTCATCGTCACCAAGGACGACACCACCGTCGTCGACGGGGCCGGGGCCGATGCCGACGTGAAGGGCCGCATCGCGCAGATCAAGCGTGAGATCGAGGACACCGACTCGGACTGGGACCGCGAGAAGCTCCAGGAGCGCCTGGCCAAGCTGGCCGGGGGCGTGGCCGTGGTGCGCGTGGGTGCGGCCACCGAGGTGGAGCTCAAGGAGAAGAAGCACCGCATCGAGGACGCGCTGTCGGCGACGCGCGCCGCGATCGAGGAAGGCATCGTGGCCGGGGGCGGCGTCGCCCTCGTCCGGAGCCGTGCCGCGGTCGAGAAGCTGGCCAAGACCCTCGACGGCGACGAGGCCACCGGTGCGCGCATCGTGGCCCACGCGCTCGACGAGCCTCTCAAGTGGATCGCCATCAACGCCGGCCTCGAGGGCGCGGTCGTCGTCCGCCAGGTGGAGAGCGAGTCGGGGGCCGTCGGGCTCAACGCCGCCACCGGGAACTTCGAGGACCTCGTCAAGGCGGGCGTCATCGACCCCGCCAAGGTGACGCGCTCGGCCCTGCAGAACGCGGCGTCGGTCGCCGCGCTGTTGCTGACGACCGAGGCCGTCGTGGCGGACAAGCCCGAGAAGGTCGACGCCGCCGCGGCCGCCGCCGCCATGGGTGGCATGGGCGGCGGCATGGGTGGCATGGGTGGAATGGGGATGATGTAGCGGTTCCCGGCCCGCCACCGCGGGCATTGGTTTCCGTGACGACACGGCCGGGCCCTCGGGGTCCGGCCGTTCGTCGTGGGGGCCGCCGGTAGCGTGCAGCCGATGCCGGGCCCCGCTGACACCGCCGACGGGTCCCCGGGCCGGCCCGGGGAGTTCCCCCCGGAGAGTTCCCCCCCGAGGGGCGCCAGGTCATCCCGCGCCCCGCCCTGGCCTACGCCGGCGCGCCGGCCCCGTGGGCCGCGCTCGCCCCCGAGCGCCGCCGGGGCCTCGACCTGGCCCGGGTGCGCGCTGCGGTGGAGGCGTACCACCGCGAGCTCGCCGCCGCCCAGCGCGTCATCTTCGACGGGTTCCCCGACACCGGCGCCCCCGCCGCCGTGCTGGTGGCGCTGTTCGAGCGCGACGGCGAGACACGGGTGGTCCTGACCCGGCGCGCCGCCCACCTCCGCACCCACACCGGGGAGGTCAGCTTCCCCGGCGGCCGGCTCGACGACGGGGAGGACCCCGAAGCCGGGGCCCGGCGCGAAGCCGCCGAGGAAGTCGGGCTCGACCCGGTGGCGGTGGAGGCGGTGGGACGTCTCACCCCCCTCGTGACCTTCTCCTCGACGGCCCGCATCACCCCGGTGGTGGCCGTCCTCGCCCACGCCCCGGACCTCGTGGCCAACCCCCACGAGGTGGAGCACGTCTTCGACGTATCGCTCGCCGAGCTCCTGGCCGACGGGGTGTTCCGCGAGGAACGCTGGATCGTGCCGGGGCGTCCGATGCCGGTGGCCGACGCCGGTGACGACGGCTCGTTCCCGGTGTGGTTCTTCGAGCTGCCCCACGACACGGTGTGGGGTGCCACCGCCCGCATGCTGGTCGAGCTGCTGCGCCTCGTCCTCAACGTCTGAGCGGCCCGGCGGGCGCGCCCCACCAGGGCCTTCGCGCCGCCGCGCTCCCCACGCGCCGCGCCGGTCGCACATGGGCGCGGCCGGGCGCGGGGCGGTCGGTGCCGGACGGTATCGTGGAGGAACGCCACGGGCGAAGGCGGGTGCAACGACCGACGGCAGGAGGCGGCCAGGTGGCTGAGATCGAGATCGGCATCTACAAATCGGGCCGTCGTGCCTACGGCTTCGACGACATCGCCATCGTGCCCAGTCGTCGGACCCGCGACCCCGAGGACGTCGACATCTCCTGGGAGATCGACGCCTTCCGCTTCGACCTCCCGCTCATGGCGGCCGCCATGGACGGCGTGGTGAGCCCGAGGACGGCGATCGAGATCGGTCGGCTGGGCGGCCTGGCCGTGCTGAACCTCGAAGGGCTGTGGACGCGCTACGAGGACCCCGAGCCGCTGCTCGAGGAGATCTCCAAGCTCGACGACGACAAGGCCACGGCCCGGATGCAGCAGATGTACCTGGAGCCCATCAACCCCGAGCTGGTCACGGAGCGGATCCGCGAGATCAAGTCGGCGGGGGTGGTGTCGTGCGCGTCGGTCACGCCCCAGCGCACCACGGGCCTCGCACCCGCCATTTTGGCCGGGGAGCTGGACATGCTCGTCATCCAGGGGACCGTCGTGTCGGCCGAGCACGTGTCGAAGACGGTGGAGCCGCTCAACCTGAAGAAGTTCATCCGCGCCTTCGACCTGCCCGTCATCGTGGGTGGCTGCGCCTCGTACCAGGCCGCACTGCACCTCATGCGCACCGGGGCGGTGGGCGTGCTCGTCGGCGTGGGGCCGGGCAACGCCTGCACCACGCGGGGCGTGCTCGGGCTGGGGGTGCCCCAGGCCACCGCCATCGCCGACGTGGCCGGGGCCCGCATGCGGCACCTCGACGAGACCGGTGTCTACGTGCATGTCATCGCGGACGGGGGCATGAGCCGCGGTGGGGACATCGCCAAGGCCATCGCCTGCGGCGCCGACGCGGTGATGCTCGGCTCGCCCCTGTCGTCGGCCGAAGAGGCACCGGCGCGCGGCTTCCACTGGGGCATGGCCACGTTCCACCCCACGCTGCCGCACGGCGCGCGCGTCCGCACCACGGTGCGGGGCACGCTCACCGAGATCCTGCTCGGCCCGGCCCACGAGAACGACGGCCGCATGAACCTCTTCGGCGCCCTGCGCACCGCCATGGCGACGTGCGGGTACGAGACGGTCAAGGAATTCCAGAAGGCCGAGGTGATGGTGGCCCCCGCACTGCAGACCGAGGGGAAGGCGCTGCAGCGCTCCCAGGGAGTGGGGATGGGGCACTGAGCGACGGCCGGTTCCCGCCTCGCGCCCCGCTCCGGCTTCGCAGTGACTGACGTTCCCGACACCGTTCTCGTCGTCGACTTCGGCGCGCAGTACGCGCAGCTCATCGCCCGGCGGGTGCGCGAGGCGCGCGTCTACTCCGAGATCGTCCGGTTCGACACCCCCGCGGCGGAGCTGTTGGCCCGCCAGCCCAAGGGCATCATCCTGTCGGGGGGGCCGAAGTCGGTCTACGCCGACTGGGCGCCGGCGGTCGACCCCGGCATCTACTCCTCGGGGGTCCCCATCCTGGGCATCTGTTACGGGGCCCAGCTGCTCACCCAGCAACTCGGCGGCACGGTGGCGCGCACCGGGCGCGGCGAGTACGGGCGCACCGCGCTGACCCGCACCACCACCTCGCCGCTGTTCGCCGACTGGCCGCCCCAGGGGCCCGCGGACGTGTGGATGAGCCACGCCGACTCCATCACCGAGGTGCCCGACGGTTTCGTGGCCAACGCGTCGACGCCCGAGGCCCCGGTGGCCGTGCTCAGCGACGGCGAGCGCCACATCTACGGCGTCCAGTTCCACCCCGAGGTGGTGCACACCGAGCGGGGCCAGGAGCTCCTCGAGCGGTTCCTCTTCGACGTGTGCGGGGCCCGCCCCTTGTGGACCCACACCAACATCATCGAATCGGCGCTGCACGCCGTGCGGGACCAGGTGTCCGACGCCCGCGTGCTGTGCGCCCTGTCGGGGGGCGTCGACTCGGCCGTGGCCGCCGCGCTCGTCCACCGCGCCATCGGCGACCAGCTCACCTGCGTGTTCGTCGACACCGGGCTCATGCGCTCGGGAGAGGCCGACCAGGTCGAAGAGACCTTCCGCCGGCAGTTCCACATGGACCTCATCCACGTGAAGGCCGCCGACCGGTTCTTCGGCGTCCTCGAGGGCGTCACCGAGCCCGAGGCCAAGCGCAAGGCCATCGGCGAGACGTTCATCCGCGTGTTCGAAGAGGTGGCGGCCGACGTCAACGACGCCCGCTTCCTCGTGCAGGGCACGCTGTACCCCGACATCATCGAGTCGGGCACGGGGGACGCGGCCACGATCAAGTCGCATCACAACGTGGGCGGGCTGCCCGAGGACATGTCGTTCGCGCTGGTCGAGCCCCTGCGCCCACTGTTCAAGGACGAGGTGCGCGCCGTCGGCGAGGAGCTCGGGCTCCCCGAGGAGATCGTGTGGCGCCAGCCCTTCCCCGGTCCGGGCCTGGCCGTGCGTATCATCGGCGAGGTCACGCCCGAGCGGGCCGAGATCCTGCGCGCCGCCGATGCCATCGTCATCGAGGAGATCCGCCGGGCCGGGCTGTACCGGCAGCTGTGGCAGAGCTTCGCCGTGCTCCCCGCCGTGCGCACCGTCGGCGTCATGGGGGACGAGCGGACCTACGCCTACCCGGTCGTCATCCGCGCCGTCACCTCCGACGACGCCATGACCGCCGATTGGGCCCGGCTCCCCTACGACCTGCTCGAACGCCTGTCGTCGCGCATCATCAACGAGGTCGACGGCGTGAACCGGGTGGCCCTCGACATCACGTCGAAACCGCCCGGCACCATTGAATGGGAGTGAGCGTGCCCGGCGCGCCCCGACCCCGGCTCGGCTCGTTCGACGACGTCGACGAGTTCGAGGGCTTCGACACCTCTGAGCGCGGCGACGAGGCGCCGGCCGCGCCGGTCCGCCGGCCGCGCTGGACCGACGACCTGCCCACGCCCGACGAGCTTCTCGAGGGCCTGAACGACCCCCAGCGCCGCGCCGTCGTGCACCGTGGCACCCCGCTGCTCGTGGTGGCAGGAGCGGGATCGGGCAAGACGCGTGTGCTGACCCATCGCGTCGCGCACCTCATCGCCACCGGGGACGCCACACCGTGGGAGATCCTGGCCATCACCTTCACCAACAAGGCCGCGGGCGAGATGCGGGACCGGCTGGTGGGGCTCATCGGGCCCGTGGCCCAGCGCATGTGGGTGTCGACGTTCCACGCCGCCTGCGTGCGGATGCTGCGGGCCCACGCCGAGCGCCTCGGGTACCGCAAGTCGTTCACCATCTACGACGACTCCGACTCGCGCCGGCTGGTCGAGCACATCCTGCGGGACCTCAACATCGACGCCAAGAAGCTCCCGGCCCGAGGGGTGCAGGGCGCCATCTCGGCGGCGAAGTCCGAGCTGCACGGGGCGGCGGACTACGCCGAGGGGGCGCGCTCGGTCTTCGAGCGGCGTATCGCGGACGTCTACCAGGAGTACGAGCGGCGACTGCAGGCCGCGTCGGCCATGGACTTCGACGACCTCCTGCTGCTCACGGTCCGGCTGTTCCAGCAGGCGCCCGACGTCCTCGACTCCTACCGCACCCGCTTCAAGCACATCCTCGTCGACGAGTTCCAGGACACCAACCGGGCCCAGAACGAGATCGTGCTCATGCTCGCCGCCCAGCACCACAACGTGTGCGTGGTGGGTGACAGCGACCAGTCGATCTTCGGGTGGCGCGGTGCGGACATCCGCAACATCTTCGAATTCGAAGAGGCCTTCCCCGATGCAGCGGTCATCCCCCTGGAACAGAACTACCGGTCGACGAAGACGATCCTCGCCGCCGCCAACGCCGTCATCGCCAACAACGTCACCCGCGTGCCCAAGGAACTGTGGACCGACGGCGAAGGCGGTGGCCCGATCGTGCGCTACCGGGCCGAGGACGAGTACGACGAGGCGGCCTGGGTGACCACCGAGATCGGCCGGCTGCGCGAGTTCGACGGCATCGACTACGGAGACGTCGCCGTCTTCTACCGCACCAACGCCCAGAGCCGGGCGTTGGAGGAGGAGCTCGTGCGCGCCGCCATCCCCTACAAGGTGGTGGGGGGACGCGCTTCTACGACCGGCGCGAGATCAAGGACCTCCTCGCCTACGTGCATCTCCTCGGCAACCCCTCCGACGAGGTGTCGGCCCGCCGCATCGTGAACGTGCCGCGCCGGGGGATCGGGGACGCCTCGGTCGACCGCCTGGTGCAGTGGGCGCGCGCCAATGAGTGCTCGTTCATCGACGCCCTCGAGCACGCCGCGGAGGCCGGGGTGACCGGCAAGGCCGTGAAGGGTGCCGCCGAGCTGCACGCGCTGCTCGAGGAATTGCGGCGCATGGTCGAGCGCGGCGCCGGGCCCGGGGTCGTCGTCGAGACCGTGGCGGAGCGCACCGGGTATCGGGCCCTGCTCGAGGCCGAGGACACCGTCGAAGCCCACGGTCGCATGGAGAACATCGCCGAGCTGGCCGGAGCGGCCGAGGAGTACGACTCCCTCGACGAGTTCCTCGAGTCCGTGGCGCTCGTGTCCGACAGCGACGAGCTCGACGCCTCGGCGCAGCGGGTGTCGCTCATGACGTTGCACACCGCCAAGGGCCTCGAGTTCCCCGCCGTGTTCCTCGTGGGTCTCGAGGACGGCGTCTTCCCCCACATGCGCGCCCTCGAGGACCCCCTGCAGCTCGAAGAGGAGCGCCGCCTCTGCTACGTGGGGATCACCCGGGCCCGCCGCCAGTTGTACGTGACCCACGCCTGGAGCCGGACGCTGTGGGGTTCCACCAGCCACGCCGTCCCGAGCCGCTTCCTGTCCGAGCTCCCCGCCGAGCTGGTGCGCGACGTGGGCTCGTCGTGGACCAAGCGCCCCGACCCGCTGCCGCGCCCTGTCGTGGTCGCGCCGGCGCGTGGGCGTGGCCGGGGGCCACGACGGCGACGACTGGGAGGGGGTCGACGAAGCGGCCGGCACCACCGACACCGCCGCGCACTGGGCCGATGACTTCCACGACCCCGATCCGTGGGGCGACGCCGAGCCCGCCGCCACCGTCGGCTCACCCCCGCCGGCGCGCCGTCGTGCCCCGACCGCGGCCGCACCGGTCGGGCGCGTCCCGGGACGTAAGAGCCGCCTGCCCAAGATGGCCGAGTGGCGCAACGGCACGACGCCACGACCGTGACCCCGTCGGGTGGCGCCGAACCGGTCGGGCGCGACTGGGACGCGGCGACCTACGACCGCATCGCCGACCCGATGACGCGCTGGGGGGCCGAGGTCCTGGCCCGCCTCGACCTGCGGGGGGACGAGACCGTCCTCGACGCGGGGGCCGGCAGCGGCCGCGTCACCGAGATGTTGCTGGCCCGGCTGCCGGCCGGTCGCGTCGTGGCCTACGACGCCGCGCCCTCGATGCTCGCCGAGGCCCGCAAGCGCCTGGCGGGCGCGGCGGGGCGGGTGCGGTTCGTCGAAGGTGACCTCCTGGAGTTGTCACCGCACGCCCTCGGCGACGACGCCCCGGTCGACGCCGTGCTGTCCACGGCCACCTTCCACTGGGTGCTCGACCATGACCGGCTCTTCGCCAACCTCGCCGCGGTGATGCGCCCCGGAGCCGCGCTCGCCGCCCAGTGCGGCGCGGCGGGGAACATCGCCCGTCTCATCGAGGCCGTCCGGTCCACGGGGTCCGAGCGCACGGGGGCGTGGTACTACGCCACACCCGAGGACACCCGGGCCCGGTTGCACCGGGCCGGGTTCGAGGACGTCGAGGTGTGGACGCACCCCGAGCCCACCCGCCTGGCCGAGGGCGAGGAGCTCGAGACCTATCTCGAGACGGTGTGCCTCCGCACCCACGTGGAGGGCATGGCCCCCGACGAGCGGGCCCGGTTCCTGGCCGCGGTGGCCGCAGCGCTGCCGGAGCCGGTCATCGACTACGTCCGTCTGAACATGAGCGCCCGACGGGCCTGACCGTTCGCCGTCGGGCCGACGCCCGAGCGCGGGCTCAGCCCGGGAGCCGGCGCCACAGCGCGCCGGGCAGCAGGCGCATGACGGCGAACACGAGCCGCAGCGGCGCCGGCGACCACACCACGGCCGCCGATCGCCCCAGGCCCGCCACCACGTCGGCGGCCACGGCATTGGCGGTGGTGGCGAACGGGGCCGGCGCGCGCCCGGCGGTCATGCGGGTGGCCACCCAGCCGGGGCGGACGATCATGAGCGACGCCCCCGATCCCCGCAGGGCCTCGGCCATCCCCTGGGCGAAGGCGTCGAGCCCGGCCTTGGACGCGCCGTAGAGGTAGTTCGCCCGTCGCACCCGCACGCCCGCCACCGACGACAGCACGACCAGGCGGCCGTGGCCCTGGTTGCGCAGCACGGCCGCGCACGACGCCATGACCGCGGCCGGGCCCGTGGTGTTGGTGCTCAGCACGCGGGCGACGGCGTCGGGGTCGTCCTCGTCGGCGGCCTGGTCCCCGAGCACGCCGGTCGCCACCAGGACCAGGTCCACCTGGCCCAGCCGGGTCGAGGCCTCGGCCACCACCGCCGGGATGGCGCTCACGTCGGTGACATCCAAGGTCATGGTGTCGACCTCGGGTGCGCCCAGTTCCCGGAGCTCGTGGGCGGCCGCCTCGAGCGCGGTGGCGTCGCGGCCCACGAGCACGATGTGCCGCAGCCGGCGCGCCACCAGGGCGCGCAGCACGGCCCGGGCGATGTCGGAGGTCCCTCCCACCACCACCGCCGTCTGGGGCATCCCCATGGCGTCGTTCACCGGGAACCGTTCATGTCGTCGTACCTTTCCTGGGCCTGGACGTGGATCGTGACGCGGCCTTGGACGCGGCCTTCGAGGTGGCTTTCGACGCGGCCTTCGAGGTGGCTTTCGACGTGGCCTTCGAGGTGGCCTTGGACGTGGCCTTCGAGGTGGCCTTCGAGGTGGCCTTCGACGTGGGTCTGGCCCGGCTCGACCGCGTCCGACGGCGCGGCACGGGCGCGGGCCCATGCACGAGGCCGAGTCGACGCGCCAGGTCCGAGACGAGCACGCCGGCGGGGTCGACCCGCTCCCGCACGGCGCGCCACTGCGGCAGGCGGGGATACATGGTCTCGAGCGTCTCGGGTCGGAGGCGGGAGTCCTTGGCCAGGTAGACGCGCCCCCCGGCGTCGGCCACGATGTCGTCGAGCGCGTCGAGGAGGGGACCGAGCGCGTCGACGCCGGCGGGGAAGTCGACCGCCAACGTCCACCCCTCGAGCGGGAACGACAGCGGGCCGGGGTTGGCGGGACCGAACCGTTTCAGCACGGCCAGGAACGAGGCCTGGCGGCTCTCGCTGAGGCGCGTCGAGCACGGCGCGCAGGGCGTCCTCGGCCCCCACCGGGACGACGCACTGGTGCTGCACGAGGCCCAGGGGGCCGTACATGCGGTTCCAGTCGCCCACGCCGTCGAGCGGGTGGAAGTAGGTGGCGATGCCCTGGAGCTGCCCGTTGCGGGCGCGCGGGGCCTTTCGGAACCACAGCTCGTTGAACGCCGCCACGGTCACGGCGTTGAACAGCCCCGACGGCGCGGTGACGGGCACCCGGGCCCGGACGAGCGGGTCGAAGTGCAGGGCCCGTTGCGCGTGCGGACCGGGGAAGGTCCTCGATCCGGGCGTGATCGGCGCGGCCGAGGACGGCCCGGCCCATCCGGGGCCCGCGGGTGAGGCAGTCGATCCAGGCCACCGAGTACGCGTACCGGCTGTCGCCGGCGGCCATGCGGGCGATGCAGTCGTCGAGGTTCTGCGCTCGCTCGGTGTCGACCACCATGGTGGCGGTCTCGACCCGTCGCATCCGCAGCGTGGCGTCCACCACGATCCCGGTCAGCCCCATGCCACCGGCCGTGGCCCAGAAGAGGTCGGGATCGCTCTGGGCCGAGAGCTCGACCCGGCCCGCCGGGGTGGCGAGCGACAGGCGCTCGACGTGCGAGCAGAACGAGCCGTCGCGGTGATGGTTCTTGCCGTGGATGTCCGCGGCGATGGCCCCCCCGACGGTGACGTAGCGGGTCCCCGGCGTCACCGGGACGAACCAGCCGCGCGGCACGAAGGCGCGCATCGAGCGCGTCGAGGCTCGCCCCCGCCCCGACGCGCACGAGCCCGGCGTCGAGATCGGCCTCGAACACGGTGTCGAGCCCGGTGAGATCGACCACGACGCCCCCGGCGCACTGGGCTGCGTCCCCGTACGACCGGGCCAGGCCGCGCGCCACCACGCCGCGCCCGTCGGCGGCGGCGGCCGACAGGACCCGGTCGACGTCCTCACCCGAGCGCACCGGGGTGAGCTCTGCCACCGTCGGTGCCGTCCGCCCCCATCCCGTGAGGGAGCGACGGGTGCTCGGCGACAGCGGCGGGTGCGGGCCGTTCCCTGTCACGCGTAGATGCCGATGGCGACCAGGGCCACCCACAGCACCCCGAGCAGCTGCAGCATGCGGTCCTGCAGGGCCATCTCCTCGGGAGCGCCGCCCAGGCCCCGGGCGAAGCGGAGCTCCACGTGCAAGATGGCCACCACGAACGGCACGATCGACAGCTCGAACCAGATGGGGTGGTGGCCGCGCCCGATCTGGCTCGAGCGCTCGAAGGCCCACAGGCAGTAGGCGGTCACGGTCACCGACGCGGCGAGCAGGCGCACCGACCGCAAGAACGCCTCGGGATACGCGTCCAGCGTCGGGCGGTGCACGCCGCGGAGCTCGCCGAGCTCGGCGTGCTCGGCGCTGCGCTTGCCGGTGACGATCAGCAACGCCCCGAACGACGACACGATGATGAACCAGTCCGACAGGGGCACCCCGCAGGCGACGCCCCCGGCGATGGCCCGCAGCACGAACCCCGTCGAGACGCAGGCCAGGTCGACCACGGGCTCGTGCTTCAGGCGCATCGAGTACGCCGTGGTCACCGCCACGTAGACGGCCACCACCACGACCAGATGGCTCCCGGCCAGCGCGAAGGCGAGGCCCAGGGACCCCGCCATGAGCACCGCCCCCACCACGAGGGCCAGACCGGCGGGCACGACGCCCGCGGCGATGGGCCGCAGGCGCTTGACCGGGTGATGACGGTCGGCCTCGACGTCGAAGGTGTCGTTGACGAAGTACGTGCCCGACGCGGCCAGGCAGAAGACGCCGAAGGCGCCCGCGGCGTGGGCCGCCACCGTGCCGTGGGAGAGGACGCCCGCCGCGCCCGGCGCAGCGAAAACGAGGAGGTTCTTCACCCAGTGGCGCGGCCTGGCGATGCGCAGCAGCCCCGACCACCGCGTCGAGGATGCCGTTCCGGGACCGGGCGGCTCGGGCTGCCCTTCCCGCTGGCTGGTGACGGCGCGGACCATATTTGTCGGGGCCGACGGGCCGAGAGCACTGGGGCTGCCACCCGCTTGTGGCCGAACCCGACGCTACCATGGCCCCGCGCCCTATCTTCGGCCGAAACAGGCCGTCTGGCGCCGCCTCAGGCCCAGATGCCTACACTCGGTGCCCGATGAAGCGTCCTTATCGGGTCGTGGTGGCCAAGCCCGGGCTCGACGGCCACGACCGAGGTGCGAAGGTCATCGCCCGCGCCTTTCGCGACGCCGGGTTCGAGGTGATCTACACCGGGCTGCACCAGACCCCCGAGCAGGTGGTGCAGGCCGTCGTCCAGGAGGACGCCGACGCCGTGGGGCTGTCGCTCCTGTCGGGCGCGCACCTCACCCTCGTGCCCCGGGTGGTCGACGGCCTGCGCGAGCAGGGCCTAGACGACGTGCTCGTCATCGTGGGGGGGATCATCCCCGAGGCGGACATCCCGGCCCTGAAGGACCTGGGGGTGGCGGCGGTGTTCACCCCCGGCGCCTCGCTCGACACCATGGTGCACTGGCTGGCCGACGCCCTCGACGGGCGCGAGGAGGCCACCGCCGGAGGCTGAGCCGGCCGGCACGACCCCACGGACCAAGCACGACACCACGCACGACACCACGCAGTGACGCGAGCGCACGGGCGCCGGCCGGACAGGCGGCGGAGAGGAGCAAGGAGCACCGGTGGATCTCTACGAGTACCAGGGCAAGCAGTACTTCGCCCGCTACGGCATCCCCACGTCGCCCGGCGGCGTCGCCGACACGGTGGACGAGGCCGTGGCCCAGGCCGACGCGGCGGGTTACCCGGTGGTGGTCAAGGCCCAGGTGAAGGTGGGAGGCCGGGGCAAGGCGGGGGGCATCAAGCTCGCCAACGACGCGGCCGAGGTGCGCACCCACGCCGGGGCCATCTTGGGCATGGACATCCACGGGCACGTCGTCAACCGGTTGTGGGTGGAGCACGCCTCGGACATCGCCCGCGAGTACTACGCCAGCTTCACCCTCGACCGCGCCGCCAAGCTCCACCTGTGCATGGTGTCGGCCAAGGGCGGCGTGGAGATCGAAGAAGTGGCCGCGACCGATCCCGATGCCATCGCCAAGCTGCACGTGGACCCGGTCGACGGGTTGTCGCTCGACGCGGCACGCCATGTGGTGGACGAGGCCGGCCTCGACCCCGAGGCCCGGCCCGGGGCGGCCGAGCTGCTGGTGGCGCTGTACCGCTGCTACGTCGAGGGCGACTGCGACCTGGCCGAGATCAATCCCCTCATCCTCACGCCCGACGGCCGCGTGCACGCGCTGGACGCCAAGGTCACGTTGGACGACAACGCCGCTTTCCGGCACTCGGAGTGGGAGCAGTTCGCCGGGACCGACATCACCGACGAGCGTGAAATGCTGGCCAAGGAGAAAGGTCTCAATTACATCGGCCTGTCGGGGTCGGTCGGCATCATCGCCAACGGGGCGGGGCTCGCCATGAGCACGTTGGACGTCGTGACCCAGGTTGGTGGCACCGCCGCCAATTTCCTCGACATCGGGGGCGGCGCCAACGCCGATGTCATGGCCGCCGCCCTGGAGGTCATCAACACCGACCCCGCCGTGCGGTCGATCTTCGTGAACATCTTCGGGGGCATCACCCGCTGCGACGAGGTGGCCAACGGGATCGTCGAGGCCCTGGGGCGCGTCGAGCTGCGCTCGCCCATCGTGCTGCGGCTCGACGGCACGAACGCCGAGGCGGGCCACGAGATCCTCACCGCGCATCTGTCGGACCGATTGCTCGTGGACGAGACCATGCTCGGCGCCGCACGCCGCGCCGTGGCGCTGGCAGGAGGAGACAAGTGAGCATCTTCGTCGACGAGAACACCAAGGTCATCGTCCAAGGCCTGACCGGGAGCCAGGGCCGTTTCCACGGGCTGCGCAACCGCGACTACGGCACGCAGGTCGTGGGGGGTGTCACCCCCGGCAAGGGCGGCACGGACGTGGACGGCGTCCCCATCTTCGACAGCGTGGCCGACGCCGTCGCCGCCACCGGGGCCGACGCGTCGTTCGTGGTCGTCCCGCCCAAGGGTGCGGCCGGGGCCATCCTCGAAGCGGCGAAGTCCGGGATCAGCTTCATCGTGTGCATCACCGAGGGCATCCCGGCCCAGGACGAGGCGCTCTTCTACAACGTGTTGCGGCGCGACCACCCCGGCGTCCGGCTGCTCGGGCCCAACTGTCCCGGGGTCATCTCACCGGGCAAGTGCAACATCGGCATCACGTCGGGGGACATCGCCCTGCCCGGCGGTCCCGTGGGCATCGTGAGCCGGTCGGGGACGCTCACCTACCAGGCGCTGCACGAGTTGTCCCAGCAGAAGGTGGGCCAGACCACGTGCGTGGGCATCGGCGGTGACCCCGTGCCGGGCATGAGCTTCATCGACTGCCTCGCCGCCTTCGAGGCGGACCCCGACACCCGCGCCGTGATGATGATCGGGGAGATCGGCGGCTCGGCCGAGGAGGAAGCGGCCCTGTTCATCAAGGACCACATGTCGAAGCCCGTGGTCTGTTACATCGCCGGCGTGACCGCCCCGCCCGGACGCAAGATGGGCCACGCCGGAGCGATCATCTCGGGCTCCCAGGGCACGGCCCAGGCCAAGATGGCGGCCCTGGCCGAGGCCGGCGCCACCGTCGCGCTCAATCCGACCGAGGCCGGCGAACGCATGGTGGAGATCGTCAAGTCCCTCGACTGAGCCCGGCGGAGCGGAGATCGACCGCTGGTAGCGTGACCGGCGTGCGCGTGGCGGTGCTCGTGTCGGGGACGGGGACCATCCTCGAGTCCATGCTCGACCAGGGCGTGCCCGTGGACGTGGTCCTCGCCGACCGCGCGTGCCGCGCCCTCGAGATCGCGTCGAAGGCGGGTATCGCCGCCGAGCTCGTTGACCGTCAGGACTACGGCGGGTTCGGTGCGGGCTTCGACCGCTTCGCATTCACCCGCCGTGTGGTGGACGTCCTGGCGTCGCACGACGTGGAGGTCGTGGCCATGGCGGGCTTCGGCACCGTCTTCGC
Organism: uncultured Acidimicrobiales bacterium; assembly: GCA_963811775.1. Classification (GTDB taxonomy): domain Bacteria; phylum Actinomycetota; class Acidimicrobiia; order Acidimicrobiales; family UBA8190; genus Chersky-840. The sequence goes on from CAWESO010000018.1 coordinate 46,854, forward strand.
CCGGCCGCTGTTCGACGCCTTTCCGGGACGGATCCTCAACACCCACCCCGCTCTGCTCCCCGCCTTCCCCGGGTGGCACGCCGTGGAGGACGCGCTGGCGGCGGGCGTGTCGGTGACCGGCTGCACCGTGCACATCGCGTCGGTGGAGACCGACGCCGGACCGGTGCTCGCCCAGCAGGAGGTGCCCGTCCTCCCCGGCGACACGGTGGCGTCCCTGCACGAGCGGATCAAGCGCTGCGAGCGCCAGCTCTACCCGCGCATCTTGAAGGAGTACATCCGGTCACAGACCGACAGCGCGTCCGCACCGCGCTGAACGGGCTCCCCGCGGACGTGGCGTCGTCTGGCGCGCCACGAGGCGCACTGAGGAGACGGACCGCGAGGGTCCCTCGGCGTGGCACGCGCCACGGGTAAGGTCACCCGCCGTCGCCAAACGGCCCGGAGGTCGAAATCGTGTCGCTGTCACACCGTTCCTCTCGTGCGGGCATCTCGGTCGGGCGCCGCCTGCTCCCGGTGGCGGGCATCGTCGCCCTGGTGGTCGGCGGGATGGTGACCGGCGCCGAGAGTGGTGCGGCGGCCACGGCTCCCACCGTCGTCATGTTCTCGACCGTCGGGGCATCGACGTGGAGCGTCCCCGCCGGCGTGTGCCAGGCGACGTTCGACGTCTCCGGCGCGCAGGGAGGGGTGGGTGGGACCTTCTCCGGCGCGGGAGGAGCGGGCGGCCTCGGCGGTGAGGTGGTGGCGACGGTGGCGGTGACGGTCGGCTCCGCGGTCCAGATCAACGTGGGTGGCGTGGGCGCCAACGGCGGCGGGACGGTGTCGTTCGGCGCCGGCGGTTCCGGCGGGGGCGCCAACGGCGGCACGGGAGCAGGTGCGGCCGGAGCCGGCGGCGGCGGCGCCTCCGACGTGCGTATCGGAGGGATCGCCCTCGCCAACCGGGCCATCGTGGCCGGAGGCGGCGGTGGTGGCGGTGGTGGTGGGCCCGGCGGTGCGGGTGGCGCCGCGGGCGCTTCGGCCACCGCCGGAACGGCGGGCGCCTCGGGGTTCGCGACCGGCCAGGGAGGCCAGCCCGGGACCGTGAGCGCGGCCGGCGCGGGCGGCACCGAGTCGGACGCGATCGGCGACGGGTCGACCGGCAGCGGAGCCTCCGGCGGCACCGGTGGGAGCGACGCCGACGGTGGCGGCGGCGGCGGCGGTGGGTACTTCGGCGGCGGAGGCGGCGGCGCGGGTGATACCGCCAGTGGCGCCGGCGGTGGTGGCGGCGCCAACTTCGGGCCGGCGGGGGCGCAGATCACCGACGCCTCGCGCGCCGGGAACGGTGTCGTGTCGGTGTCGTACACCGCCGGACAGGGGTGCCCGCCACCGGCGCCCACGGGCATGGGTTACTGGGAAGTGGGCTCCGACGGCGGCATCTTCTCCTTCGGCACCGCCACCTACGAGGGCTCGATGGGCACCATGCACCTCGACGCCCCCATCGTGGGGATCGCGGCCACGCCCACGGGCAAGGGTTACTGGGAAGTGGGCGCCGACGGCGGCATCTTCTCCTTCGGCGACGCCACCTACGAGGGCTCGATGGGCACCATGCACCTCGACGCCCCCATCGTGGGGATCGCGGCCACGCCCACGGGCAAGGGCTACTGGGAAGTGGGCTCCGACGGCGGCATCTTCTCCTTCGGCACCGCCACCTACGAGGGCTCGATGGGCACCATGCACCTCGACGCCCCCATCGTGGGCATCGCGGCCACGCCCACGGGCAAGGGCTACTGGATGGTCGGCGCCGACGGCGGGGTGTTCGCCTTCGGCGACGCCAAGTTCGAGGGCTCGATGGGCACCATGCACCTCGACGCCCCCATCGTGGGGATCGCGGCCACGCCCACGGGCAAGGGCTACTGGATGGTCGGCGCCGACGGCGGGGTGTTCGCCTTCGGCGACGCCACCTACGAGGGCTCGATGGGGACCATGCACCTCGACGCGCCGGTGGTGGGCATGACCGGCTCGCCCACGGGCAAGGGCTACTGGATGGTCGGCAAGGACGGGGGCATCTTCTCCTTCGGCGACGCCACGTACGAGGGCTCGATGGGGACCATGCACCTCGACGCGCCCATCGTGGGCATGGCCGGGGAACCGGTCGCGGGCTGATCGACCCGGCGGGCGGGCGGTGCCGGCGCGCCCGCACGGCCCATCTAATGTCGGGGCGGTGAGATCCCGCCCCGGCCCTGGTTCCGAGATGCACCACACGGCCGCGTGCCGGCACGGTGGGGGCGGGCGCTCATGAGGGCGCTGCTCTCGGTGTACGACAAGGCCGGCCTCCTCGACCTCGCCCACGGGCTCTCCGAGCTGGGGTGGGAGCTCATCGCCAGCGGCAAGACGGCGGCGGCATTGACAGAGGCGGGCATCCCCGTCACCGAGGTGGCCCGGGTCACCGGCGCCCCCGAGATGCTCGGGGGTCGGGTGAAGACGCTTCACCCCAAGGTGCACGGTGGCATCCTGGCCGACCGCGCCAACCCCGGGCACCTCGCCGACCTCGAGGCGCACGACATCGAGCCCATCGACCTCGTGGTGTGCAACCTCTATCCCTTCACGTCCGATCCCTCCGTGGAGCTGATCGACATCGGGGGCCCCACCATGGTGCGGGCCGCGGCCAAGAACCACGCCTCGGTGGGCGTGGTCGTCGACCCCGCCGACTACGAGGTCGTGCTGGCCGAGCTGCGCGCCGCGGGCTCGCTGTCGACCGAGACCCGCCGCCGTCTGGCGCGCGCCGCCTTCGCCCACACCGCCGCCTACGACGCCGCCATCGTGGGGTGGTTCGACGTCGGAGGTGCCGGCGGGGAGCCCGAGCTGCTGCCCCCCACGCTGCACCTCGCCCTCGAGCGCGCCGCCGAGCTCCGCTACGGCGAGAACCCCCACCAGCGCGGCGCCCGCTACTGCGACGCCGGCCGATCGAGTTGGTGGGATGGCGTGGTCCAGCACGCCGGATCGGCGCTGTCGTACCTGAACCTGTTCGACACCGACGCGGCCTGGCGCCTCGTGGCCGAGCTCGCCGCCGAGCGCGACAGCGCCGTGGCCATCATCAAGCATGCCAACCCGTGCGGCGCCGCGCTGGCGCCGTCGCTGGCCGAGGCCTACCGGCGCGCGTTGGAATGCGACCCCGTCTCCGCCTTCGGTGGCGTCGTGGCCCTGGGGGGCCCGTGCACCGAGGAGGTGGCGCGCACCGTCGCCGAAGGACCCCAGGCGGACGTGATCGTGGCTCCGTCGTTCGACCCCGCCGCCATCGCGGTCCTCGTGGCCCGGCGCAAGGCCACGCGCCTGCTCGAAGCGCCACCGCACAGCGCCAGCGGGCTCGAGCTGCGCAGCCTGGGGGGCGGATTCCTCGTCCAGGACGCCGACCGCCTTCGCAGCACCCGGTCGGATTGGCAGGTGCCCACGAAGGCGGCCCCCACCGACGACCAGTGGCGCGACATCGAGCTGGCCTGGCGGGTGTGCGCCCGGACGTCGTCCAACGCCATCGTCGTGACCGCGGGCGGCCAGGCCCTCGGCGTGGGCGCGGGCCAGCAGAGCCGGGTGGAGGCGGCCCAGCTCGCGGTGGACAAGGCGGGCGACCGGGCCCGGGGTGGCGCCGCGGCCAGCGACGCATTCTTCCCGTTTCGCGACGGCCTCGACGTGCTCGCCGCGGCCGGGGTGGCGGCCGTGGTCCAGCCCGGGGGGTCGGTCAAAGACGGCGAGATCGTGGCCGCGGCGGACGAGGCGGGCATCGCCATGGTGCTCACCGGCGAGCGCCACTTCCGGCACTGAGCGAGACCCGGTGACGGCGCGGCTCCTCGACGGCGAAGCCCTCGCGGCGCGCATTCGAGGCGAGATCACCGACCGCGTGGCGCGGCTCGTGTCCGAGGGCGTGCGCCCCGGGCTCGGCACGATCCTGGTGGGTGACGACACGCCCAGCGAGCGCTACGTGGCCTTGAAGCACGCCGACTGCGAGGCCGTCGGCATGGCCTCGGTGCACGCCCACCTGCCCGCCGAGACCACCCAGGAAGAGCTCGAGGCGGTCATCGACCGCTTCAACGCCGATCCCGCCGTCCACGCCTATCTCGTCCAGCTCCCCCTGCCCAAGGGCCTCGACGAGGAGGCCGCCCTCCTCGCCGTCGACGACGCCAAGGACGTCGACGGGCTGCACCCGGTGAACCTCGGGCGCCTGGTGATGGGGACGCCCGGACCGCTGCCGTGCACGCCGGCGGGCATCGTCGAGCTCCTCCACGCCTATGACGTCCCGGTGGAGGGGCGCCACGTCGTGGTGATCGGCCGGGGCATCACCATCGGCCGGCCCCTGGCGCTGCTGCTGGCGCTCAAGCGCCCGGGGTGCAACGCCGCGGTCACCGTGGTCCACACGGGGGTGCCCGACCTCGCCGAGTACGTGCGGCGCGCCGATGTCGTGGTGGCCGCGGCCGGCTCGCCCGGACTGGTCACCCCCGACATGGTGAAACCCGGGGCCGCGGTGGTGGGCGCGGGGACGACGTGGGAGGGCCGCCGGGTCCTCTCCGACGTCGACGAGTCCGTGGCCGAGGTGGCGGGTTGGATCACCCCCCGGATCGGGGGTGTGGGCCCCATGACGCGGGCCATGCTCCTGCGCAACGCGCTACGGGCCGCCGAACGGGGCGTGGAAAACCACCGGGAAGCGCCCCGGGCCTAGCCAGTGGGTCGGCACTAGGATGACCTGGTCATGGCCTTGATATCGGAGATGCTCGAGCGAGGTCCCACCTACTCCTTCGAATTCTTCCCGCCCAAGAACGACGCCGAGCAGGCCACCTTGGTCCGCACCCTGCGCGACCTCGAGCCCCTGGCGCCCTCGTTCGTGTCGGTGACCTACCGGGGCGGGCGCGAGTCGCGCCAGCGCACCCACGACCTCGTGGCCGGCATGCTGCGCACCACCACCCTCACGCCGATGGCGCACCTCATCTGCGTCGCCCACACCCGGCTGGAGCTCGTGGAGATCCTGGCCTCGTTCCGCAAGGCCGGGGTGGAGAACCTCATGGCCCTGGGCGGCGACCCCCCGACGGACCCCGAGGCCGGGGTGGGCGAGCTGCTGCACGCGGTGGAGCTCGTCGAGCTGGCCCGGGCCATCGGGATGCCCTCGATCGGCGTCGCCGCCCACCCCGCCGGCCACCCGTCGTCCCCGGACATGCAGTCGGACCGCGACCTCCTGGCCGTGAAGCTTCGCCTGGCCGACTTCGCCGTGACCCAATTCTTCTTCGAAGCCGATCAGTACGCCGGCCTGGTGCAGGACATGGCCGACCGCGGGGTGCACACGCCGATCCTGCCCGGGATCATGCCCGTGACCGCCCTGCGCTCGGTGCCCCGCATGGCCGAGATGGGTGCGGCCCTGCCGGACTGGGCCGTGGCCCGCCTCGAGGAGGCCGCGGCGCGCGGCGGGGACGAGGCCGTGCGCCAGGCCGGGGTGGCCATGGCCACGGAGCTGTGCGAGAAGCTGCTCGACGCGGGCGCGCCGGGCCTGCACTTCTACACGCTCAACCGTTCCAGCGCCACCCGCGAGATCTACGCCGCGCTGGGCTTGTCGGCCAACGCGTAAAGGGGGCCTGGCCGGCCCCCGGTAGGCTCGCTCGACATGGCCCAGCGCATCACCATGAGTCCCGACGGGACCCTCCAGGTCCCCGACGAGCCCATCATCCCCTTCATCGAGGGCGACGGCACCGGCATCGACATCTGGCCCGCCTCCCGCCTCGTCTTCGACGCGGCCGCGGCTAAGCACGGGCGCACGGTGGCGTGGAAGGAGGTCCTGGCGGGGGAGAAGGCCTTCAAGGAGACCGGCGACTGGCTGCCCGAGGCCACCACCGAGGCCTTCCGCGACCACCTCATCGGCATCAAGGGGCCGCTCACCACGCCGGTGGGCGGCGGGATCCGCTCGCTCAACGTGGCCCTGCGCCAGATCCTCGACCTCTACGTGTGCCTGCGCCCCGTGCGCTGGTTCACCGGGGTCCCCTCCCCGGTGCGCCATCCCGAGAAGGTCGACATGGTCATCTTCCGGGAGAACACCGAGGACGTCTACGCCGGGCTCGAGGTCCAGGCCGGCACCCCCGAGGCGGACCGGCTGGCCGCCTTCCTCCGCGACGAGCTGGGGTGGGAGATCCGGCCCCAGTCGGGCATCGGGATCAAGCCCATCTCCGAGCTCGGCTCCAAGCGCCTGGTGCGAGCCGCCATCGAGTACGCCCTGAGCCACGACCGCAAGAGCGTGACGCTCGTGCACAAGGGCAACATCCAGAAATTCACCGAGGGTGCCTTCCGCAACTGGGGCTACGACCTCGTGCGCGACGAGTTCGCCGACGTGGCGGTGGGCTGGGACGACTGCGGCGGCGATCCCGGGTCGAAGGTGCTCGTGAAGGACGCCATCGCCGATATCACCCTCCAGCAGGTGCTCACCCGCCCCGAGGACTTCGACGTGATCGCCACGACCAACCTCAACGGCGACTACCTCTCCGACGCCCTGGCCGCCCAGGTGGGCGGCATCGGGATCGCGCCCGGCGGGAACATCAACTACGTGACCGGTCACGGCGTGTTCGAGGCGACGCACGGCACGGCCCCCAAGTACGCCGGGCTCGACAAGGTCAACCCCGGATCGTTGATCCTGTCCGGTGTCCTCATGTTCGAGCACCTGGGGTGGACCGAGGCGGCCGACGACATCGTGCGGGCCCTCGAGGCCACCATCGCCGAGAAGATCGTCACCTACGACTTCGCCCGCCTCATGGACGGCGCCACCGAGGTCAAGTGCTCGGAGTTCGCGGCGGCCATCGTCGACCGCCTCTGACAGCCGGTAGCCTCCACGGCCATGTCGCAGACGAAAGCCCCCGTCCACGTCACCGTCACCGGCGCCGCCGGGCAGATCGGCTACTCGCTGCTGTTCCGCATCGCGTCGGGCCAGATGCTCGGCCCCGACCAGCCCGTGGTGCTGCGCCTGCTCGAGATCGAGCCGGCCATGGGCGCCCTGGCCGGGGTGGTCATGGAGCTCGACGACTGCGCCTTCCCGCTCCTGGCCGGGATCGAGCCCACCTCCGACGCCAAGGCCGCCTTCGACGGGACGTCGTGGGCGCTGCTCGTGGGGTCGATCCCCCGCAAGGCGGGCATGGAGCGCAACGACCTGCTCACCATCAACGGCGGGATCTTCGGGCCGCAGGGTGAGGCCATCGCCGCGCACGGCGCGTCGGACGTGCGGGTCGTGGTGGTCGGCAACCCCTGCAACACGAACTGCCTCATCGCCCGGGCCCACGCGCCGGAGATCCCCGACGACCGCTTCTGCGCCATGACCCGCCTCGACCAGAACCGGGCCCAGAGCCTGCTGGCCCGCAAGGCCGGCGTGCCGGTGTCCTCGGTGACGGGCATGGCCATCTGGGGCAACCACTCGTCCACGCAGTTCCCCGATTTCGAGAACGCCCGGATCGGCGCGAAGCCCGCGCCCGAGGTGATCGGCGACACCGCCTGGCTCCAGGGCGAGTTCATCACCACCGTCCAGCAGCGCGGCGCGCAGATCATCGAGGCGCGCGGCGCGTCCTCGGCGGCGTCGGCCGCCAACGCCGTGGTCGACTCGGTGCGCAGCATCGTGACGCCGACCGCCGCCGATGACTGGGCCTCGTTGGCCGTGGTCTCCCACGGCGAGTACGGCGCGCCCGAGGGCCTCGTCTTCGGGTTCCCCGTCCGGTCCGACGGCTCGGCGTGGTCCGTGGTCGAGGGCCTCGATCACAGCGACTTCGCGCGCGATCGCATCCGCGTCACGACCGAGGAGCTCGAGTCCGAGCGCGCCGCGGTGCGCGACCTCCTGGGCTGAACCGCCCGTCACGCCCGGCGCGCGCCGTCGGGCGGAGATGCTCGGGTTCGGACGCAGCGGCCGGCGCGACGCGACGGCCGGTGTGCCTCAGACCGTGAGGGACACCGCCGGCTGGGGGATGTCGATGCCCATGCGCTGGAGGTAGGCCAGCTTTCGTGCCAGGGACTGGCGCCAGGCCGACAGGTCGGCTTCGAAGTGGGTCCGATCGCCCTCCTCGTAGGCATGCTCCAACTCGTCGAATGCGGCATCCTCCGCGTCGAGCAACTCGCGGTAGCGACGGAGGGCCTGGTCGTCCAACACGCCGGGCACGGTCATGGAACCTCCCCTCGATGGCTCCCTCGGGAGCCCTTCCTCACCGTCCGACTGTAGCCCGGCAGGGTCCGAAGTACCCGGTGAGATCGCCGTCAATACCGGGGAGACCGCCCTCAGTACTCCGTGCGATCACGGAGCTCCTGGAGGTGGGGTTGGACCACCCCGAGCACGGTCTGCGCCTCGGCCAGGACCGCCAGGTCGCCGCGCACGCGCACCCGCCCCGCCGCGATGGCCTCGCCCGGGGCGAGCGCGCCGCCCGCCATGGCGACGGCGTCATCCCAGGTCAGGCGGATGGTCACCTCGGCGTCGTCGGACTCGCCGGCGGTCATGGTGACGCGTCGGTCCTCGACCCGGAAGGTGGTGTGCACCTCCCCGTCGGGGCCGCCGGTCACCACCTGGCCCATGCTGAAGCGGCCGTCCCGCACCGCCAGGCCGGCCTCGGGCCCGGGCGGGGACAGCTCCACGTCGGCCAGCGCCGCGTTGAACGCCTCGACCCAGTCCGGGCTCAGGAACCGGGTCACGGGCGAGGCGCGCCCGTCGACGAGGGCACTCAGTCGGCGTCGGTGCCCGACGCCGTCCCGGCGGACGGTGCGGACGGTGCGGACGGTGCAGGCGATGCGGAACGGCCCGACGAGGCGACCGACGGCGCGAGCTCCTGGCGGGTGGGGGCGTACTGCCCGGGCGCCTCGAGGGCGGCGTCGAGGGCGCTGCGCTTGGTGCGGCGCAGGATCTTGCGACCGAGCCACGCCACGGGGTCGTAGGAGGAGTCCACGACCCGCTCCTTCAACGGGATGATGGCGTTGTCGGTGATCTTGATGTGCTCGGGGCACACCTCGGTGCAGCACTTGGTGATGTTGCACATGCCCAGTCCCATGCGCTGGCGCAGCAGCTCGCGTCGGTCGTCGGTGTCGAGCGGATGCGATTCGAGCTCCATGAAGCGGATGAACATCCGCGGCCCGGCGTAGGAGGCCTTGTTCTCCTCGTGGTCCCGGATGACGTGGCACACGTCCTGGCACATGAAGCACTCGATGCACTTGCGGAATTCCTGGCCGCGCTCGATGTCGATCTGCTGCATGCGGTAGGTGCCGTCGGCCTCGGGCGGGCGGGGCTTCAGGGGGGGCACCTGCCGGGCCATCGCGTAGTTGAACGACACGTCGGTGACGAGGTCGCGGATGATGGGGAACGTGCGCATGGGCGCCACCACCACGGGCTCGCCCTCGGGCAGCACGTCCATGCGCGTCATGCACATCAGCTTGGGCAGGCCGTTGATCTCGGCCGAGCACGAACCGCACTTGCCCGCCTTGCAGTTCCAGCGACAGGCCAGGTCGGGTGCGGGCCCGGCCTGGATGCGGTGGATCACGTCCAGGACGACCTCGCCCTCCACCGCGGGCACCACGTACTCGGTGAACGCACCCCCCTCCTCGTCACCGCGCCACACCCGCATCGTCACGTCGGCCATCAGTGCGCATCCTCCTCGAAGAGCTCCTTCAGCTCCGGCGGCATCTCGAGGAGCGGCTCGGGCTCGAGCGTGTACCGGCCCTCGGCGTCGATGCGCTGCACCAGGTTGACCTTGCCCAGCTCGGGGTCGGGCTTGGGGAAGTCCTCACGGGTGTGGCCGCCCCGGCTCTCGCGTCGTTCGAGCGCACCCTTGGTCACCAGTCGCGACGTCGTGAGCATGGCCGGGAGGTCGGTGGCGAGGTTCCAGCCCGGGTTGTAGGCGCGCCCGCCCCGCACCGACAGGTTCTTCGCCTTCTCGCTCAGCGTGTCGAGCTCGTCGAGCGCCTTGCGCAGCTCGGACTCGGTGCGGATGATGCCCACGAGGTCCTGCATCATCTGCTGGAGCGAGTGCTGCAGGTCGTAGGGGCTCTCCCCCGAGGCGCGCCCCAGGGGGGCCTCGGCCTCGGCCACCACGGCCACCACCTCGGCTCGGTCCGCGCCCGACGCCTTCGCACGGCCCTTCGCGAACTCGGCCGCGGCCATCCCGGCCCGGCGCCCGAACACGAGGAGGTCCGACAGCGAGTTTCCGCCCAGGCGGTTGGCCCCGTGCAGGCCGCCGGCCACCTCGCCCGCGGCGAAGAGGCCCGGGACCGTCGACTGCTCGGTCTCGGCGTCGACGCGCACCCCGCCCATCATGTAGTGGCAGGTCGGCCCCACCTCCATGGACTGGGCCGTGATGTCCACGCCGGCCAGCTCCTTGAACTGGTGGTACATCGAGGGTAGGCGCCGGCGGATCTCATCGGCGCTGCGCCGGGTGGCGATGTCGAGGAAGACCCCGCCGTGGGGCCCGCCGCGCCCCGCCTTCACCTCGGAGTTGATCGAGCGCGCCACCTCGTCGCGCGGCAGCAGCTCGGGGGGCCGGCGGTTGTTGGTGTGGTCGTCGTACCAGCGGTCCGCCTCCTCCTCGGTGTCGGCGGTCTCGGCCGCGAACATGGGGGGGATGTAGTCGAACATGAAGCGCTTGCCCTCGGAGTTGCGCAGCACCCCACCGTCGCCGCGCACGCCCTCGGTCACGAGGATGCCGCGCACCGACAGCGGCCACACCATGCCGGTGGGGTGGAACTGCACCGACTCCATGTCGATCAGGTCGGCCCCGGCCCACGCCGCCATGGCGTGGCCGTCGCCGGTCGACTCCCAGGAGTTCGACGTGTACAGCCACGACTTGCCGATGCTGCCCGTGGCGAGCACGAAGGCCTTGGCCGTGAAGCTGACCATCGCGCCCGAGGGTCGCCAGTAGCCCACGGCGGTGCTGACCGTGCCGTCGCCGTCTTTGAGCAACCGGAGGATCTTGCACTCCATGAACACGTCGACGTCCAGGGTGATGACGCGCTGTTGCAGGGTGCGGATCAGCTCGAGCCCGGTGCGGTCACCCACGTGGGCGAGGCGGGCGTAGCGGTGGCCGCCGAAGTCGCGCTGGAGGATGCGCCCGTCCTTGGTCCGGTCGAACAGCGCCCCCCACCGCTCGAGCTCGTAGATGCGGTCGGGGGCCTCCTGGGCGTGGAGCTGGGCCATGCGCCAGTTGTTGAGCATCTTGCCGCCGCGCATGGTGTCGCGGAAGTGCACCTTCCAGTTGTCCTCGGGCCACACGTTGCCCATGGCCGCGGCGGCCCCGCCCTCGGCCATGACGGTGTGGGCCTTGCCGAGCAGGGACTTGCACACGAGCGCGGTGCGCTGCCCGCGCTCGCGGGCCTCGATGGCGGCGCGCAGCCCGGCGCCGCCGGCGCCGATGACGACGACGTCGTAGTCGTGGGTCTCCAATTCTGAGCTGGCGGTGTCGGGCATCGCCGCGCTCAGAAGATCTTGGGGTCGGAGAACACGCCGCTCGCCACGAGCCGGACGTAGAGGTCGGCGAAGGCCACCATGGCCAGGCTGGCCCACGCGATCTGCATGTGCCGGGCGTTGAGCGGCGTGGTGAGCTTCCACAGCCGGTAGCGGAGGGGGTGCTTGGAGAACTCGTTGACCTGCCCCCCGCACAGATGCCGACAGGCGTGGCACGAGGCCGAGTACAGCCACAGCAAGGCGGCGTTGGCCACGAGCACGAGCGTGCCCACGCTCACGCCGATGCCGCCCTCACCGGGGAGCCGGAAGGCCATGACGGCGTCGATGGTGAGGATGACGTTGAAGATCAGGGCCAGGACGAAGAAGTAGCGGTGCAGGTTCTGGAGGATGAGCGGGAAGCGGGTCTCGCCGGTGTAGCGGGCGTGGCCGTCCGACACCGCACAGCCCGGCGGGGACTGCCAGAAGCCCCGGTAGTAGGCCTTGCGGTAGTAGTAACAGGTGGCCCGGAACCCGCCGGGAATGGTGAGCGCCAGCAACCCGGGCGACACCCGCCACCACGAGATCTTCCATCCCCCGGTGACGCTGCCGCAGTTGGCGGTGATGCACGGCGAGTACAGGGGCGAGATGAGGTCTCGGTGCTTGAGGGGCCCCACGAAGAAGTGGGAGTTCTGGAAGACCGCCCAGGTGGCGTACACCACCACCACGGTGAGGAAGGCCACGGTGGCCGCCGGGCTCCGCCACCACCCGTCGCGCCGCAGCGTGCGGACGTCGGGACCGCCCCGCACCCCGCCCAGCTCGACGGGAACGGGCTTCAGATCCTGGAGTGTCGTACTCACGCGCTCGTCGTCCTCCTCGTCCTCCACCTGACGGCGCACGCGGCCACCCCTGACACTTCGCACCGGCCCGGTTCCGCCGCCATCGGACACCCTCCGATGCGGTGCTGCGGCGCTCCCGGGCTCTGACGGCTCATCATCTTTCCACTCCAGAGGGGGTGGGGCGCAATACCCGCCGATGTGCGCACCGTCACCGACGAACCCCGGGGCGCGAGGCCCCCACCTGAGGCCCATTCGGGCGCTGCCGACCGGCGCGGCGCGCGGGCCTAGGCTCGGCGCCATGAGCGCGACCATCCCTCCCGACCCCCCGTCCGACCTTCCCTCCACCCTCGGCAAGCTGCGCGCCTCGGGGTGGGAGTCGACGCCGGTGCACGAGGAGCTCCGCCGTAACGCCGCGGCCCGGATCGCCAAGGGCCAGCCCCTGGTGGAAGGGGTCCTGGGCTTCGACGACACCGTGCTGCCCCAGCTCGAGAACGCCCTGTTGGCCGGGCACGACGTCATCCTCCTGGGCGAGCGGGGCCAGGCCAAGACGCGCCTGGTGCGCTCGCTCACCGCCCTCCTCGACGAGTGGCTGCCGGTGGTGGCGGGGTCCGAGATCCGCGACGACCCCTACTTCCCGGTGTCGCGCCGGGCCCGCGACCTCGTGGCCGAGGAGGGGGACGCCACCCCGCTGGCGTGGGTGCACCGGGACCTGCGGTTCTCGGAGAAGCTCGCCACCCCCGATACCTCGATCTCGGACCTGATCGGCGAGGTCGACCCCATCAAGATCGCCGAGGGCCGGTACCTGTCGGACGAGCTGACCCTGCACTACGGCCTCGTCCCCCGGTCGAACCGGGGCATCTTCGCCATCAACGAGCTCCCCGACCTGGCCGAGCGGATCCAGGTGGGCCTGCTGAACGTGCTCGAGGAGCGCGACGTGCAGATCCGCGGCTTCACGCTCCGACTGCCTCTCGACGTGGTGCTGGTGGCGACGGCCAACCCCGAGGACTACACCAACCGGGGTCGGATCATCACGCCCCTGAAGGACCGCTTCGGCGCCCAGATCCGCACGCACTACCCCGAGGACACCGACACCGAGCTGGCCATCGTCCGCCAGGAGGCCCGCCCCCCCATGCACGTCGAGGGCGGCCCCACCGTGGAGGTCCCCGACTTCATGGCCGAGATCGTGGCCGAGATGTCCCAGCTGGCCCGGCAGTCCCCGCACGTCAACCAGCGCTCGGGCGTGTCGGTGCGCCTGAGCATCTCGAACTACGAGACGATGTCGGCCAACGCCCTGCGCCGCTCGCTGCGCCTGGGTGAGTCCGACGCCGTGCCCCGCATCAGCGACCTCGGCGCCCTTGTCTCCTCCACCCAGGGGAAGATCGAGATCGAGGCGCTCGAGGAAGGCCGCGAGGAGCGCATCCTGCAGGGCCTCGTGTCGGCCGCGGTGCTCACGGTGTTCCGGCGCCGCTGCCCCACCGAGCAGCTCGGGCCGATCGTGAACGCCTTCGACGAGGCCCGGGTGGTCCACGCCGGTGACGACCTGCCCGCCACCGCCTACGCCGAGGTCCTGGCCGAGGTGCCCACGCTCGAGGGCCCCGTGCTCGCCCTGGCCGGGGTGGAGACGCCCGGCGCGGTGGCCGCCGCGGCCGAGTTCATCCTCGAGGGCCTGCACCTGACCAAGCGCCTCAACAAAGAGGCGGCCGGGGCCAAGGCCACCTACCGGGGCCGGGGGTGAGCCCGGCGCGCCGCGGACCCGGGCACCGGGCCGCGGGGGCGGGCCCGTCGTGACGCGCCGGTGGGACTACCGGCGCTGGGACGGCACCCAGACCGGCTTCGAGGACGAGATCGACGCGCTGTTCTCCGAGCTCGCCGACGACCTGCTCTACCACGGCGACCCCGACGCGGCGCTCCGGCGCCTGCTCACCTCGGGCTTCGAGCGCCCCGACGGCGAGCAGGTCCAGGGCCTGCGCGAGCTCATGGAGCGCCTGCGCCAGCGGCGCCAGGAGGAGCTCGACAGCGGGGAGCTGGGCGGGGCGTTCCAGGAGATCGCCGAGGAGCTCGACGACGTGGTGGCCGAGGAGCGAGAAGGGCTCCAGGCCCTGGCCGACGACGCCCGCCAGTCCGGCGACGAGCGTCGCCAGGAGGTCACCGACGACGTCGTGGCCGAGCGCAGCATCGAGCTTGAGATGCTCCCCCCCGACCTGGCCGGCCGGGTCCGGGGCCTGCAGAACTACGACTTCGTCTCCTCCGAGGCGCGCGAGCACTTCGAGGAGCTCCTCGAGAAGCTGCGCCAGGAGATCGCCAAGAGCTTCTTCGACCAGATGTCCGAGGCGATGACGAACCCCGACCCCGAGCAGCTCGAACGGGTCCGGCAGATGCTCGACGCCCTCAACCGCATGATGGAGCAGCGCCAGGCGGGCGCGGACCTCGACCCGTCCTTCGAGTCGTTCATGGAGTCCTTCGGGGATTTCTTCCCCGGGAACCCCCAGACCCTCGACGAGCTGCTCGAGGAGTTCGCGGCGCAGATGGCCGCGGTCCAGGCCGCCCTCGACTCCATGTCGCCCGAGCAGCGGGCCCAGCTCCAGGCCCTGGCCGCGTCGCTGTTCGAGGACATGGACCTGCGCTGGCAGATGGACCGCCTGGCCGAGAACCTGCGCCAGGCCGTGCCCGGGGCCGGGTGGGGACGGCGCTACTCCTACAGCGGCTCGGACCCGATGGGCCTGGCCGACGCGGCGGCCTCGGCCCGCCGGCTGGGCGAGATGGACCAGCTCGAGCAGTTCCTGCGCTCGGCCACCTCCCCCGGGGCGCTGGCCGAGGTGGACCTCGACGAGGTGGCCAAGTACCTGGGCGAGGACGGGGCCCGCTCGCTCGAGGCCCTGGCCCGCCTGGCCAAGCAGCTCGAGGAGGCCGGCCTCATCGAGCAGCGCGAGGGTCGCTACGAGCTCACCGCCCTCGGCATCCGGCGCATCGGGCAGCAGGCCCTGAGCGACCTGTTCTCCAAGCTCGCCAAGGACCGCCTCGGGGGGCACCGCAACACCTACCTGGGCACGGGCCACGAGCCCGAGGGCCAGACCAAGCCCTACGAGTTCGGCGACCCCTTCACCCTCGACATCCAGCGCACCATGCACAACGCCGTGACGCGCGCCGGCGCGGGCACGCCCGTGCATCTCGCGCCCGAGGACTTCGAGATCTCGCGCACCGAGCACATGACCCAGGCCTCGACCGTGCTCATGGTCGACCTCTCACTGTCGATGCCGATGCGCGACAACTTCCTGGCCGCGAAGAAGGTCGCCATCGCGCTGCACACCCTCATCTCGACGCGCTTCCCGCGCGACTTCCTCGGACTGGTGGGTTTCTCCGAGGTGGCTCGCGAGATCAAGCCGCAGGACCTTCCCGAGGTGTCGTGGGACTATGTCTACGGCACGAACATGCAACACGGGCTCATGCTGGCGCGGCGCATGCTGGCGCACCGCGCCGGGACCAAGCAGATCATCATGATCACCGACGGCGAGCCCACCGCCCACATCGTCCCCGACCACGCCGGTGGCTACGACGTCTCCTTCAGCTACCCACCCACGGCCGAGACGGTGCGCGTCACGCTGACCGAGGTGGTGCGCTGTACCCGGGCGGGCATCACCATCAACACGTTCATGCTCGACGCCAACCGCTCACTGCAGGGATTCGTCGAGCAGATGACGAAACTCAACCGGGGCCGGGCCTTTTTCACCACGCCCGAGACGCTCGGCGACTACGTCCTCGTCGATTTCCTCGAGCATCGCCGCACCGTTCGTTCGGCCACTCGCCGCGGCGCGTAACCGCCTGCGCGTCACCTCCCCGCGTTCTGCCGGGCCCATCACCCTGTGGATAACGGCGGATCGGACCGCATGTTCTGCAGATCGTGTCGATCGCGCCACGCTCTGTCCCCTGCGACGGCGGTGTGTGACCACGGCCACGTCACGCTGCGTCGACGGTACGCCGAGGTCGGGCCGTGCCGGTCCCGATATTGCCCCTTGCGCCCCCAGAAGCGATCCACCATGATGACACAGCTGTTATCACACGGCTGTAACTACAAATATGCCACTTAGATGGTGAGGGGAGGCGTACCCGGTGGACGCAGTTTCACTGTTGTGGGGTCGCCAGGACCGCGACTGGCAGTCGAGGGCCAACTGCATGGGAGTCGATCCAGACCTGTTCTTCCCGGAGCGTGGTGCATCCACGCGTGAGGCGAAGGAGGTCTGCCGAGGCTGCGTCGTGCGCGAGGACTGTCTCGAGTACGCGCTCGCCAACGGGGAGAAGTTCGGGATCTGGGGCGGACTCTCCGAGCGCGAGCGCCGGCGTCTGCGCCGGGCCCGCGCCATGAGCCGCCGAGCGTCGGCCACGGCGTCGGCTTCCTGAGCGCCGGCCCGCGGTCCCCGGCGAGCCCGGGGTCCCGCGGCCACCTCTGACGCACCGGGGGCGCGTGCCGGACCGCCGGCGCGTTCAGCGTCGGCCTCGTTGCGCCAGGCGCGCCTCGATGGTGCGCTCGGCGGCGAGGTCCAGGGCCCGCCGGCGGCCGGGGCCCACGGCGTCCACCACCGCCGCGGGCACGAGCCCGACGAGCTCGGCCCGGGCCACCTCGGTGCCGGCGTCGCCGGCCAGCCGGGCCACGGCGTCGTAGAGCTGGGCCGGCCCGTACCGGAGGGGGTCGACCAGGTTGCACGACACCTGGGTGCCGCCTCCCACCGCCAGCCCCAGCGCCCGCACCTGTGGGCCCCGGACGGCCGCGGCCAGGGCCCGGGCCACGGGCAGCTCGGGCGTGGTGAGCCACAGGTTGTAGGCCACCAGCACCGGACGGGCCCCCACCGCGCACGCCCCGGCGCCGGGTCGGGGTCGGGGTGGCCCCGTGTCCGGTCCCAGCGTGGCAAACGCCTCCCGCCGCACCTCGGGCAGGGTCCGCTCGGGCCCGTAGACGAAGCAGGGGAGCGCCAGCTCGGCCCCGGCCCAGGCCGCGAAGCGGTCCCGGGCCTCGAGGGCCGGGGTCAGGTCGCCGCCGAGGGGGTCGGGGACCCCGCCGGGGCCGAGGGCCACGAAGGGGACGACGTCGAGCGCCCCCAGCCGGGGGTGCACCCCGTCGTGGTGGCGGAGGTCGATGAGCTCGAGCGTCGCCCGGGCCACCGACTGCACGGCGGTCTCGAGGTCGGGGCCGGGGCCGGCCAGGGTCAGCACCGAGCGGTTGTGGTCGGGGTCGCTGTGCACGTCCAGCACGGCGTCGCCCCCGGCCAGGGCGATGGCACCCACGACGCCGGCGTCGCTGCCCTCGCTCACGTTGACCACGCACTCGAGCAGTGCCGCGGCGCCCGAACGGGTCACGGCGGGCTCCCGCGCTCCCCCTCGTCGGGCGCGGCGGACGGTGCGGGGAAGGAAGGGAAGGGGGGCGCCGGCGTGCCGGGGCTCAGTTGCGACTGGCCTGCAGGCTCGAGATCCGGCGCCGGCGCAGGATGCGGCGACGCTCGCGCTCGGAGGTCCCGCCCCAGACGCCGTGGTCCACCCGGTTCTCCAGGGCGTACTCGAGGCAGGGCTCTTTCACGGGGCATTCGGCGCAGGTCTTCTGGGCCTCCTGGACGCCGATGCCGTCGCTCGGGAAGAACACGGCGGGGTCCATGTCGCGACAGGTGCCCCGGGCCATCCATTCGTTTTCCATGGCGCCTCCGATGCCGCGGTCACACTACCAGCGGGGTCTCGGTGCGGATCGGTCCAGCTCATCCCCCCGATCCGCGTGCCCGACCCCTGCCCCTGGACCCCCGCCCCCGAACGGTGTCGACCCCGTGTCGCATCCCCGGGATGGCCACCGGTCATGGTGTTGGCATGACCGGTGGCCCCGTGGGGACGTCCCGGGGATGCGTGTGCGGGTGGCGTTTGCCACCGTGCATACGGCGGGCGGGGCCAGATCCGTCACCAGTTAGTCTGGACGCCGACAACGAGGAGGCGCGGTGGCCGAGGAGATCGAGGAAATCGAGGAGCCCCAGCCGCCCCGTGGCCACGTGCGGGTCGTGTACCTGGGCCCGGTGGCGCCGCACTGGGAGGTGCAGTCGACCTACGGCGAGGCGTCGGTCATCGACCCCTTCCGGGACCGCTCGCTCGCCCGCCTGACCCTGCTGCCCCCCCACGACCCCCAATTCCGGCGCAACCGCGAACGCGTCGTGCGCGACGCCGAGCGCGAGAACCTCCAGCTCGAGTGGGACCTCGGTCTCCCCGAGGACGAGGCGGTCCCGGTCTCCGAATCCGACGACGCCCCCGAGGCGGCCACACCCGCCTGAGCGCGCCCGGGGGTCAGGCGTCAACGACAGGCGTCGACGACCAGGGTCAGTGCTCAGCGATCAGGGTCAGCGGTCAGCGTCGGGATCGGGCAGGTCGATCCGTTCCAGCCACAGCCCCGGCGCGTCGATCTCGGCCGGTGTCGGCAGCGTGTGGCGGCTCGACCACAGCCGGGCCAGCCCGGCGTCGCCGGCCCGTTCGAAGACGCCGCGCACAAAGGCGTGTCCCCGGTCGATCTGGGCCGGTCCGAGGTCGAGGCCGAGCATGAGCTCGGCGGCGCGGTCCGCGCTCTCCCGGTCGACCTGCCGGCGGCGCCACGCCTCGGCGATCGCCCCCCGTCCGCCGAGCAGGCGCGTGGCGGCCAGGTCGAGGATGTGCTCGACGTAGCCGAGCAGCGCCGTCACCACGGCCAGCAGGTCCTCGGCGGCGCGCCGGCGGGCCGGGGACTGCTCGAGGCTCATCAACGCCGTCGGGTCGCCCAGCAGGTTCTGCAGCGACTCGGGTTGGGTGAGGTCGAAGCCCTGGAGCTGGTCGACGAGGCCGCTCGTCTCCTCGGCCATGCCGAGCACCACGCCCACCAGGAGCTCGTGGAGGCGCTCCGCCACGTGCGGGCGCGCCAGCACGGCGTGGGCCGTGAGCTCGCGCAGGCACACCCACAGCCGCACCTCGTCGGGCGTGAGGCTCCAGTCCTCGGCGAACCGGGTGACGTTGGCCGGCACGACGAGCAGGCGGGGCCCGGTGCGCGGGATGGGGAGCTCGTAGGCGCCCATGGTGGTGCGGGCCAGGTGCCCGATCGCGGAGCCGAGCTGCATGGCGGCCAGCATCGGGCCCATCGTCGCCATCCACCGAGCCAGGAGGTCGGCGGGCCCCTGCTCCGAGGCCTCGATGTCGGGGTCGAAGTCGGGGTCGAAGTCGGCGGGCATGTCAGCGCCGCCCGAGGTGTCGACGTACCCGAGCGTGCCCTTGCCCCGGCCCGGCGCGTCGCCGCCGGCCGCGCCCGGCGTCCCGGTGTCACCCGGGGCGGACCCCGCGCTGGCGGGGCCGGGGGCGCCGGTCCCCGGCTGGGACGGCTCGGTCATCGCCTCGAGCAGGAAGCGCCAGTCCTCCACGGTCTGCCACGCCCACGCGCCGGGGGAGACCGCGGCGATCTCGATGGTCGCCCCCGTGGGCGTGATGGGCAGGCCGGTGAGCTCGGCCACGTGGAGCTCGGCGATACGGGCCAGCTCCTCGAACTTCATCCGATCGACGGGGTCGACGTTGCGCTCGGGCTCACCACCGCTCGCCACACCCTGGGCGAGGGTGCGGGCCAGGTCCACGCGCGCCCCACCCGAGGACGAGCCGCCCATGAGCTGGAGGAGGTCCCCGAGGATCTGCTCCAGGAAATTGCCGCCCGCGCCCGGGCCCGGGAATGCCACCATGTCATCGTAGGGCGGCGGGCGCCGCCGTCGGTCCGGCGGGCGCCTGGTCACGGGCGCGCCGGCGCCGGTGGAATCCGGAGGAATCAGCCCTCGGGTGACCCCGCCAGGCGCACGGTGACGACCCGGGTCCCCCCCGCCGCGCCACCTCGAGTTGGACCGGGGCGCCGGGGGACACGGTGTAGAGACGCTCCTGGAGATCGGCGGCGGAGTCCACGGCGTGGGCGTCGACGGCGACCACGACGTCGCCGGCCTCGAGCCCCGCCTTCGCCGCCGGGCCCCCGGGGAGGATCGTCGTCAGCTCAGCCCCGGGCGTCGAGCCGTCGGCACAGTTCACGCCGAGCCACCCGTGGTTCACGTGATGGTCCTTGGCCAGCTCGAGGGCCACGCCTTCGGCCAGCGGTGACGGCACGAACAACCCGATGGTGTCGCCACCCGCGCTCATCTGGCCGTCGAGGATGCCCAGGACGCGGCCGTGGCTGTCGAGCAGCACGCCGCCCCATGACGTCGGCCCGAGGGGCATCTCCGCCTCGATGGCGTTGACGAGGTCGGTCCCGCCGTCGACGTCGACGCTCGTCCCGACCTCCTGGACCATTCCCACCGCGGCCGCCGCGGGCGCATCGGAGAGGGCCGACGCCGGGGCCTGCGCGCACAGGCAGGCCACGATGTCGATGTCACTCGGCTTGACGTCCTCGTCGGCGAACGTGGCCGGCGGGAGGCCACCGGTGGTGCTGATGACCGCCACGCCCGAACGCGCGTCCGATCCCACCACCTGGCCACGCAGGCGTTTGCCGGTGGCGGTCACCACGTCGAGTCGGGACGCGCCCGCCACGGCCGAGGCCGCTGTCACCACGAGCTCGCCCCCGGGCAGCACCACCCCGGTCATCGACGTCGGGCCGTCGGCTCCCAGAGGCTCGAGGCCCACGAGCGAGGGCCGGACCGCGGCGATCAGCTGCATGACGTCGTGGCCGACGACGGGCATCGACGTGAGCGACGTCGTCGAGGCCGGGACGGCGTCGATCCGGCCCGACGCGCCGGTCTTGGACGCGACCGTGGTCCCTTTGGAGTCCACGAAGGTGAGCACCACGGCCAGGGTGGCGGTCAGGGCGGCCACGCCCACGACACCGGCCGCCAGCGCCGACCGGCGGGCGAGGCGCCGCTCACGGCGCCCGGACCCCGGCCCTCCGGCGGACAGCGAGCGGGGCAGGCCGAAGCCCGACACCTCCGACGGGTGGCGCCACAACCGGTCTTCGGGGGACAGCCAACCACGCTGGGGGACGCCCGCCTCGTTGCCGATGCCGTCGGGGTCGTCGGGATTGCCTCCCCCGGTGATCCCCCCGTGTTCCATCGAGCCCGAGATTACTGGCGGGTTCCGCTCGAGGGACGTCGCGCCGGCACGACGTGTGGGCCGAGGCGTGCCTGAGTGGTTACCCGTAGCATGGCCCTGTGCGAGCGGGTCGACGTGGCTAGGGACCTCGCCATCGACCTCGGCACGGCCAACACCCTCGTGTACGCGAGGGGCAAGGGCATCGTGCTCAACGAGCCGACCGTCATCGCCCTCAACACGAGGACACAAGAGGTCCTGGCCATGGGACAGGACGCCTGGCAGATGATCGGGCGCACGCCGGGGTACATCGTGGCCGTCCGACCACTGCGCCAGGGTGCCATCACCGACTTCGACATCACCGAGCGGATGATCCGTCTCCTGTTGCAGCGGTGCGGCGTCTCTCGCATCAACCGTCCCCGCGTGCTCATCTGCGTCCCGTCGGCCATCACGAGCGTGGAGCGCCGCGCCGTGAAGGAAGCGACGCATCGCGCCGGGGCGTCGGCCGCGTACCTCATCGAGCAACCCATGGCGGCCGCCATCGGCGCCGGGCTCTCGATCCACGAGCCCATCGGCAACATGGTGGTGGACGTGGGCGGCGGCACGTCGGAGACCGCGGTCATCTCACTCGGGGGCGTCGTCGCGTCCGAGGCCATCCGATGTGGCGGCTTCGACATCGACGCGGCCATCCAGACCTACGTCCGGCGCGAGCACGGCGTGGCCATCGGCGAGCGCACGGCCGAGGAGATCAAGCTGGCGATCGGGTCCGCCGCGCCCTACCACGACGAGGTCAAGGCCGAGGTGCGCGGCCGAGAGCTCATGACGGGCATGCCCAAGACCGTGGTGCTCTCCCCCGGAGAGCTGCGCGGCGCGGTCGAGGACCAGGTGCGCCAGATCATCACCGCCGCGGTGGACTGCCTGGGCGGCGCGCCCCCCGAGCTCGCCCAGGACATCATCTTCCAGGGCATCCACCTCGTGGGGGGTGGAGCGTTGCTGCGAGGCATGGCCCGACGCCTGGCCAACGAGACCGCCGTGCCTGTCCACCTCGTCGACACGCCGCTCGAGTGCGTGGCCCTCGGCGCCGGACAGTGTCTCGAGTCCTTCGACAAGCTGCGCAAGTTGTTCGTCGCCGCTGACGCCTGAACCGCCGGCACGACGCGCCACGGCGTCGGGGTCAGGGCCGCCCGAGCAGGTCCTCGGCGGCTTGGCGCACCTGCCAGTCGCGGTCCTCGAGGCACCGCCGCAGGGCCACGTCGACGCGCGGGTCGTCGAAGGCGGCGAGGGCGATGGTGGCGCGGCGTCGCACCGCCGGTTTGTCCTCGAGGGCCTCGAGCACCGTGTCCAGGGCCACAGGGTCGCCCACCGCACCCAGCGCGGCGACGGCGGCCTCGCGACACAGCGGGTCGTCATGGGTGCTCACGACGCGCCGCAGCGCCCCGACCGCCGCTGCCCCGGCGTCGGGCCCCGCCTCGCCGAGGGCCCACGCCGCGCACTCCACCACGGCGGGGTCGGGGTCGGTCGAGACGGCCCGCACCACGGCGTCGAGGACCTCGTCCTCGGCCCCGTCGGTCCCGTCGGTCCCGAAACGGCGCGCCGCGAGCGCGCACGCCCGGCGGCGGACGGCCGGGGCGGGGTCGGCGACGGCCGCGACGAGCGCCGGCGTGGCCAGCGCGCCCATGCGCTCGAGCGCCCCGAACGCGGCGGCGCGCACCGCGGCGTCGGGGTGCGTGGCGAGCCCGATGGCGCGCCGCACGTCGCCTTCGTGGCCGGCGAGCACCGCGGCGCGCAGAGGGGCGCCCCGAGGAGGGGACCCGGCCGTGGCAGGCTGGTGATCTCCTGAATCGCCCTTCCCCATGTCGATCCCCCAATACACGGTACCGCCGACCGCCCCCCCGACCCCCGAGCGCCGTCGGCGCTGGCCGGTCGTGGTGGTGGGGGTGTTGATCCTGGTGGCGGGGTTCGTGATCGCCACGTCGCTCATCACGGCCCCCTACACCGAGCTCGTCCCCGGCGACGCCCTCCCGGTGTCAAGCCTCATCATCGTGCCCGCGGCGCGCAACCATGCCGTCGTCGGCAAGGTCCTGCTCACCGACGTGGGGGTCCAGTCGCTGCACTACCTGGAGTACTACTGGGAAGAGATCTTCCCTGACGCGGCCAACACCATCGTCCCCACCGTCGAGGTCACCGCCAACCTCCCCCAGAGCGAGTTCGACGCCCAGGGCGTCGTCGACATGGCCGAGTCGCAGATGACGGCCACGTCGGTGGCGCTGCGCCAGCTGGGCTACGCCATCCCCGAGCGCGATGCCGGGGTGACCATCTACGTCATCGACCCGGGCTCACCGGCGTGGCACACGCTGCAGGTCGGCGAGGTCGTGACCTCCATCGACGGTGTGCCCACCACGAACCCGGTGGCGTTGCAGAACGCGGTGCGCGCCCATCACCCCGGTGACTCGATCACGGTGCGGGTCGGCACCATCGCCCATCCCACGCCCGGTCACGATGTCACCGTCCGCCTCGGATCGATCACCGAGGACCACCAGCAGGTGGCCTTCCTCGGGATCGGGGACCCCGCCGCGCCGATCGCGGCGATGGGGACGCAACCGGAGTACGACTTCCCGTTCCCGGTGCGGATCAACAGCGACCAGATCGGCGGCCCCTCGGCCGGCTTGGCGTGGACCCTCGGGATCCTCAACACGCTGGGGGGCGGCCACCTCACCGGGGGACACATCGTGGCCGCCACGGGGACGATCCGGCCCGACGGGACCATCGGCGACGTCGGTGGTGTGCAGCAGAAGACCGTGGCCGTCAACGATGCCGGTGCCACCCTCTTCCTCGTCCCCCCGCCCGAGCTCGCCGTGGCCAAGTCGGTCGCCGGGCCGCATCTGAAGGTGCTCGCCGTGTCGACGCTCAGCCAGGCCCTGAAGGACCTGGCGCACATCGGGGGGAGGCTCGGGCCCGCCGCCAAGGGCCCGCCGCCGGGCCCCGCCGGCCACAGCGTGCCCACCGACTGGCAGGCCTCGCCGTGGAGTTAGCAGGCCCGTCTCGACGCACCGTGCCTTATTACGCCCGCCTGCACGGCGCGTCGTAGGCTCTGGGCCATGCCAGAGGAGCGGGTCACGATCTCGACTTCCTCGCGTCTGCATCCCGACGAGGTGGCCCGCCACACCTTCGGCACCACGCGCCGGGGATTCGACCCGGCCGAGGTCCGGTCCTTCCTCGAGCACGTGGCCCGAGAGCTGTCGGCGGCATCCGACCGGGAGCAGGACCTGCGCCGGGCCCTGGGCGAAGCCGAGCACCGGGCCGAGAACCCCGTCCTCGACGAGGCCACCCTGACCGCATCGCTCGGGCTCGAGACGGCGCGGGTGCTGCGCTCGGCCCACGAGGCCGCCGCCGATCTGGTGGGGAAGGCCGAGAACGACGCGGCCCGGCTGCGGGCCCAGGCCCAGGAAGAGGCCGAGGCCCTGAAGCGCCACACCGAGCAGCACGCGCACGACCGCTCGGCCGAAGCCGACGCCGCGGCCACGGAGCTGCTGCGGCGGGCCCATGACGAGGCGACCTCCCGGGTGGAGGGGGCCAAGCTCGAAGCCGAGGCGCTCGTGACCCAGACGCGTGCCGAGTGCCGCGCCATGGTGCAAGAGGCACAGGAGCTGCGCGCCAAGGTGCTCGCCGATCTCACCCGTCGCCGGCGCGTGCTCCACAGCCAGATCGAGCAGTTGCGAGCCGGGCGCGAGCGCCTGGCCGAGACGATCGGCGACGTCCGCAACGCCGTGGACACCATCACCGACGAGCTCTTCCGGGCCGAGGACGAAGCCCGGCTGGCGGCCGAGGTGGCCGGGCGACAGGTCGCGCAGGAGGAACTGGCCGAGCTGGCCGACGCCGGAGCGAGCGCCGACGACGGCGACACGCCGGTCGACTTCGCCGCCGATTCGGGCACCGAGCCCGACACCCGCCAGTCGGTGGAGGAGTTGTTCGCCCGTCTGCGCGCCGAGGCCGGCGCCCAGCCCGCCCCCGACGAAGGGCCGGCCCCGCCGGGCGCGGTGTCGTCCTCCCCGGTCTCCGACGAGGTCATCGAGAGCGTTCGGATCCTCCCCGCCACGGCGACGGCGACGCCGGCGTCCGAGGCCCGATCGGCCTCCTCGGGCTCCGCCGGGACCCCGGATGGAGCGGGCGGAGCCGGGAGCGGGGCCTCGACCGCCCCCAAGGGCAACAAGAAGACGGCCGAACGAGCACCGAAGCCCGAGCGGGGTCCGGCGTCGGCGGCACCGGTCGCACGGCCAGGTCCATCGGGCGCCGAGGGACCGTCGGGGCCAGGAGCAAAGACCCCCGACACCGCCGGCGCGACCGGCACCGCCGAGATCGAGGTCGAGGTCGAGGTCGACGAGATGGTGCGGATCCTCGATCCGGCCGTGGTGCGGCGCGACGCGGTGCTCAACCCCCTCGTGGCCAACCTCGCCCGCCGGCTCAAGCGGGCGCTGCAGGACGACCAGAACGACATCCTCGACCGGCTCCGAGCCAAGGGCGGGTGGGCGCCGGGGGTCCTCCCCTCCGAGGACGAGCACGCCCAGCGCTACGTGCAGGTGGCCGGTCCTCAGCTGCAGGAAGCGGCCGCCGCCGGGGCCACCTTCGCCGGCGGCAAGGCCGACGACGCCGCGGGCGTCGACGACGTCGCCGCGTCCCTCGCGTCTGAGATCGTGACCCCGCTGCGTCGACGGCTCGAGGATGCGGGCCCGTCGGTGGAGGAAGGCGACGAGTCCGCCTTGGTGGAATTGGTGGGCGCCGCCTTCCGTGAATGGAAGGGCGCGCGCACCGAGCGTCTGGCCGGCGACCGTACGGTGTTCGCGTTCGCCCGGGCCGCACTGGGAGCCGTACCTGTAGGCACCATGTTGCGTTGGGTCGTCGACGACGACGTTGCGCAGTGCCCGGACTGTGACGACAACGCCTTGGCGGGAGCGGTGGCGTCGCCCGAGGAGTTCCCCACGGGACATCGGCACCCGCCGGCACACGCCGGCTGCCGCTGCCTCCTCGTTCCGGCGAACGCCTAAGCTGCGGCGCCGTGCGCACCCCGCAGGATCTGCCGCGCCGACCGCGCCGCGCCGTCAGGCGGGGAAGATTGTGGGTGGTCGTCGCCGTCGTGGTGCTCGTCGTGATCCTGGCGTCACTGCGGACGCTGGCGACGTTCTACACCGACTACCTGTGGTTCGGCTCCGTCAGCCTGAGCGGCGTGTGGCGGCGCCTGTTCGAGGTCAAGGCGGAGCTGTTCTTCGGCTTCGCCGCGATCTTCTTCGTGCTCATGTGGGTCAACCTCGCCGTGGTCGACAGGCTGGCCCCGAGCGAGCTGGCCCTCGGGCCCGAAGACGAGTTGGTGCGCCGCTACCAGCAGCGCGTGGCGCCGCGCGCCGTGCTCGTGCGCAGCCTCGTGTCCGTCGTGATCGCCCTCATCGCGGCGACGGGTGCGCTCGGGCAGTGGCGTAACTACCTGCTCTTCACCAACGGCGGCTCGTTCGACGCCACCGACCCGCAGTTCCACAAGAACGTCGGGTTCTTCGTCTTCAAGCTCCCGTTCCTGTCCTTCATGGTGAGCTGGGCCTTCGTCACGCTGGTCGTGGTGGCGATCTTCACGGTCATCGCCCACTACCTCAACGGCGGGATCCGGGTGCAGTCGGGCACACCCAGCGTCGCCGCCCAGGTCAAGGTGCACCTGTCGGTGCTCCTCGCCTGCATGGCTCTCGTGAAGGCGGCCGGGTACGTCCTAGCCCGCTACAACCTCGACCTGTCCCAGAACGGCTTCGTGCAGGGAGCCGGGTACACCGACGTGCACGCCCGCCTGCCGGCGCTGACACTGCTCATCTGGATCTCGCTCCTCGCCGCGGTGATCCTCCTCATCAACATCCGGCGCCGGGGGTGGGCGCTGCCCGTGTTGGGGGTGGGTCTGTGGGCCTTCGTGGCCGTCGTGGTGGGGGCCATCTACCCGGCCATCGTGCAGGCAGTCAAGGTGACCCCGGCCCAGAACAGCCTCGAGCAGCCCTACATCGCCCGCAACATCGACGCCACCCGCGACGCCATCGGCATCAACAACGTCACGAGGGCGACGTTCAAGGGCACCCAGACCTTGACGCCGTCCCAGGTCGTCGCCAACCAGGCGACGCTCAACAACGTGCAGCTCTGGGACCCCACGTTGACCGGCGCCACCTTCACGAAGCTCCAGGCCACGAAGTCCTATTACTCGTTCAACACCCTCGCCATCGACCGCTACAAGGTCAACGGCAGCCTCCAGCCCATGGTGGTCGGCGTCCGGCAGGTCAACGACAACGACCTCCCCGCGCAAGGGTGGGTCAACACCCACCTGCAGTACACCCACGGCTACGCCATGATCCTGGCGCCGTCGAACCAGTCCAACAACGGCCAACCGGCGTTCGCGATCTCCCAGGTTCCCCCCGTCTCCTCGCCCGGCGCCCCCCAGATCTCGCAGCCCCGGGTGTACTTCGGGCTCAACAACCCCTTCGGGGGCGACGTCGACTACGTCCTCGGGGACACGAACCAGCCCGAGATCGACTATCCCGCCGCGACCAACTCGGGGAACCCCGCCCAGAGCACGTACAACGGGACCGGCGGCGTGCAGCTCAAGAACTTCCTCGTGAAGGCGGCCTTCGCCATCCGGTTCGGCGACTTCAACCTTCTCGTGTCGGATCTCGTGACCTCGCACTCGAGGCTCATGTTCGTACGCGACATCACCCAGATGGCACAGAAGGCCGCGCCCTTCCTGAGCTACGACTCGGACCCCTATCCCGTGCTCGCCGGTGGGCAGATCTACTGGATCCTCGACGCCTACACCACCAGTGACAACTACCCCTACTCGCAGAACATCGACACGTCGTCGCTCCCCTCCAACAGCGGGTTGAACCAGAACATCAACTACGTCCGGAACTCGGTCAAGGTGGTCGTGAACGCCTACTCGGGCAAGATGACCTTCTACGACGTGACCGGGCTGACCAGGTCGAAGGACCCCATCCTCCAGACGTGGGAGAAGGTGTTCCCCGGCATGTTCAAGCCGGTGTCGCAGATGTCGGCGGGGCTGCGTGCCCATCTGCGCTACCCCGAGGACCTGCTGTCGGTGCAGGCCGCCACCTACGGCCGGTACCACCTGACCAGGCCCCTCTCCTTCTACAACGCCACCAACGCCTGGAACGTCTCGCAGAGCGCGGGAGCGGGCTCGCCCAACCAGGCGCTGCCCACCACCCAGTCGACGAACGCGCAGGGCGTGGCGACGGGACCGGGCCAGGTCACCCGGATGTCCCCCATCTACGAGCTGTTCCAGGTTCCGGGGCAGACCCGGCAGTCCTACAACCTGGTCGACGCCTTCGTCCCGGTGTCCAAGGGGGACCAGATCCAGACCATGTCGGGCTTCATCGTGGCGGGTTCCGACCCCAGCCAGTACGGCAAGCTCACCGTGTTCCAGACGCCGCCCATCGACGGGCCCGCCCTCATCGATGCCGACATCTCGGCCACCCAGGCCATCTCGTCGCAGATCAGCCTGCTCAACCAGAACGGCTCGAGTGTCCAACTCGGCACCTTGCAGGTGGTCCCGGTCGGCGACTCGATGCTGTACTTCCGGCCGTTCTACGTCCAGTCGGCGCGCAACCCGTTCCCCAAGCTCGACTATTACATCGTCGTCTACAGCGGCCCGACGGGACAGAGCAAGGTGGCGTTCGACACCACCCTGCCCCTGGCGCTGCACGATCTGTTCAACGTGTCGTTGCCGGGGCAGAGCACACCGTCGGCGCCGACGCCGACCGGGCCTTCCACGGTGTCCCAGCACGTCCAGAACCTCATCGCGCAGGCCAACACGGAGTTCCAGCAGGCCCAGACCGACCTGAAGAGCGGCAACTTCGCCGCGTACGGCACCGACATCTCCACCCTGCAGGGCGTGCTCCAGCAGCTGCAGCAGGCGTCGGCCGGGACCTCGAGCTCCTCGAAGACGGCGACCCCCAAGGTGACCACGCCCAAGTCGACGGCCACGTCGACCTCGACGAGCACGACCGTCCCCAACAGCGTGGCGTTGCGGGGGGCCGTCACGGGGACGTCGAGGCGGTAGCCGTGGGACCGGGCTTCGGCTCGGGTGCTAATCTGAGGGGAACGACGCGGGGTGGAGCAGTCTGGTAGCTCGTCGGGCTCATAACCCGAAGGTCGGAGGTTCAAATCCTCCCCCCGCCACTAGTAAGTCCAGGTCAGAGCACCCTTCTGGTGAGGACTTCACCGCGCCGAGAGGCCTTCTACCGACCCTTCTACCGGGTTGAAGCCGGTAGAAGTGATGAGTCCGGCGAAGACCCGTGCGGCGTCGGCCTGCATGCCCGGAAGCACGTGCTGGTAGGTGGCCATCGTGAAGCTGGGTGTGGAATGGCCGAGACGTTCGCTCACAACCTTGATCGGGACCCGCTCTTTGAGCAACAGCGAGGCGTGCGTGTGCCTGAGATCGTGAAGACGTAGTCGGGGCACGCTGGCCGACGCCACGATCCGGTCGAAGGACTTGGAGAAGTTGTCCGGGTGGATCGGCTCGCCCGTCGGTGTGGCGAAGACGTAGTCGTCATCTCCGACAGGCGAATCGGATTCGTCCTCCCGACGGACTCGCCAGGCACGCAGGACCTCGATGGTCAGCGCGTCGAGGTCGACGGCGCGTCGAGACATGCGGGTCTTGCCCGGGGAATCGTGGAGCACGTAGCTCACCGAGACGAGCGCCCGGCCGATCGAGAGTCGTCCCGCGCCCAGGTCGATATCACCCCAGCGCAGGCCAAGGAGCTCGGAACGTCGCATGCCGGTGGTTGCCGCCAACCAATAGGCAGGGAACAGACGCTTGTTCCTGGCGACTGCCAGAAACGCCTGCAATTGCTCCACGTTCCAGGCCCGAAGGGGCGCGTTTGGCCGGCGGCGTTTGGGAGCCTCGGCGTCGTCGGCGACGTTGTGGACGACAAGGCCACGTCGCCGTGCGTCGGCTAGCGCCTTGCGCAGGACGACGTGGACTTCGAGCACGCTCTTCGGATCCAGTCCGCCGCGACCATTTCGGCGACCGGTGGCGAGCAGCTCGGCGTAGAGTGCCTCCAACTGCTCGGCGCGAAGCCGGCGCAGCGAGACGGCCCCAAGGCGTGGCACCACATGAAGCTCGATCAGCCGTCGATAGCCGTCCCAAGTGCTTGGCCGGAGGTTCATCTTCTTGGCGGGCAGCCACTGGCGCAGCAAGTACGTGGCGAGCGTCGGGCCCGGCTGACGAGCCACGGCCGAGAAGGTTGCGGCGAGCCGCGCCGCCAGGAGTTCTGCCTCCCGGCGGCTCTCACCTGCGGGGTGCCAGCGCCGCCGTTCCCGGCCGGAAAGCGCGTCGACCCCCTCGTAGATCACCGCATAGAAGCGGCTGCCCTTCTGCACCACATAGCCCCTCATAGGTCTGATCTCCTCTCCGGCGGTCAACCGGCCGTCCGGTAGAAGAGTCGGTAGAAACGCAGCGGCGCTGGAGGTCAGGACGTTTGTCCCCAGGTCGCCAACCCCACGAGCTAGCGGCTGGGGATGATGGCCCGATCGGGATTGGTCCTCGCCCCCTCCTGTAGTGAGGCACAGCTGTGGGTACTCCGCAGTGTGGGGACAGGGATGGGAGCATCGAGCGTGTGGAGAGCGAGAAATGATCCGAGGCTGCTCCCGGAACTCGCTCACTTTGCTCAGACAATCTGGCAGGAGCGCTGCTGCTCACCGCCCCACAGGTGCAGAAGGGCCGTAGCGCATGGTGGCTGTTCTTTTCACCGCACCATGGCCCGTCTTCGTTGCTGCCGGAGCGGTGATCGGGCTGCTGGTCGGACTGTTCGGTGTTGGCGGCTCCTCGATTGCCACGCCGCTGCTCGCCGTGCTCGGCGTTCCCGGGCTGCTCGCAGTCGCGTCCCCGCTGCCAGCCACGATCCCGGCCGCTCTCGGTGCCGCGGTTCCCTATCTGCAAAACGGTGAGGCTCGACCTCGCGCGGCAGGCTGGACCCTGCTCGGCAGCGTGCCGGCGGCTATCGGTGGTGCATTCCTTTCCCAGGCAATTGGTGGCTCTGCACTGCTTGTCGCCTCCGGCATGGTCCTCACGATTGTCGGAATCCGCATCCTCAGGCCCATTGCCGAGACATTGCAGGCTGCAGGCATGATCCGCCGCAAGAACCGCCTGATTCTCGTCGCTGCCTCAGCTGCCCTCGGGCTCTTCTCTGGGCTCCTCGCCAACGGTGGAGGGTTTCTGCTCGTCCCGATGTACCTGCTCATTTTTGGTCTCGACATGCGTCAGGCTGCCGGAACGAGTCTTCTCGTCATCTCCGTCCTCAGCCTGCCGATCCTCGTTGTTCACGCTGCCCTCGGGCACATCAACTGGACTGTTGCCGGTGCATTCGCGCTCGGCGCTGTCCCAACGAGCGTCCTGAGCGGGCGACTCGCCCAACGGGTCACCAACAGCGGCCTGAAACAAGCGTTTGGTTGGTTCCTCGTCGCCTCTGGCATCGCCTTTGTTCTCTACCGCATCCTCGGTGCCTAGCGGCGCTCTGCGGGACAAGGAAGGGATTCGGAATGACGCGTGGCAAGCGGACCGGCTTTGCAGAGGTCGTCTGACAGCTCATCGAGATCCCAGTGCTGGTCGGCTTGGTCTACGTCGCGTTGCGGGCTCGTCGCGTTCGAGGAATAGACGCCGCCCGGGCGGAGTTGTACACTATACCCCTGGGGGTATATAGGAGGTACGTGAGGGAACTGGTGCGCTTTATGCAGACGTCCATGGGAAGAAGTATCAGGGCAGTCCTTGGCGTTGCCCTCATCGCCGCGGGTGTCGTCCTCGGTGGTGGCTGGCTGGCTCTGGCTGTTGTCGGTCTCGTGCCCCTCATCGCCGGATCGGCAGGTCTCTGCCTCGTCGCTCCTCTGTTCCACGCTCCCATCCGTGGTGCTCACAGATCATGAGCAAGGCTCGTTCGGGTGTCGGCAGCCCACACATCCCAGGTGACGGGACACGACGGTGAGCACGCTGGACCGGCAAGGGTGGGATGAGCGGTACCGGGCCACCGAACTGGTGTGGGGCGCTGGCCCCAACCGGTTTCTCGTGGACGAGGCGACGGGTTTGAAGCCTGGGACCGCTCTGGACGTGGCGTGCGGTGAGGGTCGAAACGCCATCTGGCTCGCGCAAAACGGGTGGCAGGTGGTCGGGGTCGATTTCTCCCCTGTTGGTCTTGAAAAGGCGCACCGGTTGGCAGTGGAGAGTGGTGTGATGGTGGAGTGGGTGCAGGGTGACCTCACCACATGGGAGCCACCGAATACCTATGACCTGGTCGTTGTCATGTACCTGCATTTGCCAGGCGATATTCGGCACAGCGTCTTTGCGCGGATGGCAAAATCAGTGGCTCCGGGCGGGACCATGCTCGTGGTGGGTCATGACATGTTGAATCTCTCCGAGGGAACCGGCGGTCCACAGAATCCCGCTGTTCTCTATGGGCCCGAGGACGTTGTCGGCGATATCGGCTCGGTACTTACGATCGAGAGAGCGGAGCGTGTCCGCCGTCCGGTCTCCACCTCGGAGGGCGAGGCGACAGCCATCGATGTCCTGGTTCGCGCTCACCGATCCTGACCTGAGATGTTCCCTTCGAGTTAGGTGGCAGATGGCGCCCGGAGCCACCGCAACCATTCGGTATCGCCCATGAGCTCCAGCCGGCGCCAGAGCACGGGATTGTCCGTAGCCTGGCTTGCATGGAGAGCGATGGCGCGATGCTGAAGAGAGCGATCGACCCGAAGCACGATGTCGACTTCATTCTCGCCGCGGCCAGCGAAGCAGGTGCCGAAGGCGGCATTGAGAGAATCGGCCACCGAAGCGGGAATCGACCATGCAATCACCGGCAGATCAAGTAACTCACCTGCACGCAACGCCGCCTCTGTTGCCCGCTGATGGTCGCGGTGTCCCGTGATTCCACCGAGATCGAAGACAAGGAGCCCATGAGCACCAACCGCGCGGACATATCGAACGATGTCGTCAACCAGCACGTCGAGGTCGACGCAGTCGAGACTCCCATCGGCGTGATCCAGTAGCCGCACATCGCTGACCGTGAGTGCATCGGCGGCGGCAGCAAGCTCGGCGGCCCGGACGACACCAAGGTCACCTGGCGACCCATGCAGGGTTGACGCCTCGCCGTGCGTAAAGCTGAGCACAGCGGTCGATATTCCGGCGGCCGTCAGGCTAGCGATGACCGCGCCCAAGCCGAAGGACTCGTCGTCGGGGTGGGCGCACACCGCGACCACCGAGGGCAGCCCAACAGCGTCCAGCGTCGCATCGCCACCTGCGGCTTTGGGACGCCGAGAGGTCATATCGCGACGTTGGACTCAGCGATGCGGCGATGGATCGCGTCCATGTCGAGGTCACGTACCTTCCCGATCAACTCGTCCAACGCAGGAGCCGGGAGTGCTCCGGCCTCCCTGTAGACGATCACCTTGTCGCGCAGGATCATGAGGGTCGGGATCGACATGATGTCGAAAGCAGCGGCCAATTCCTGCTCGGCTTCGGTGTCGACCTTGGCGAACACCAGATCCGAGTGAGTGTCCGAGGCCTTCTCGAAGACCGGGGCGAACGCCCGGCAGGGCCCACACCACGACGCCCAGAAGTCGACCAGTACGATGTCCTTGCTGCTCACCACTGTGTCGAAGTCCTCTTTGGTAACAGTCACCGTGGCCATTGGGCTCTCTCCTCCTTGATACCCCCTGGGGTATACTCTACAACGACCACCGGCCCGGTGTCATTCCCCCATCGCACCACAAATGCGATACCCCGGGGGGCATAACCGAAGGTGGGGACGTGTTGTACCTAAAGAGGGCATACGACAGAGGTGAGGCATGACGAACGCACACGAGGTCATCGAAGAGCTTCGCAGCTCGACACGCTCCTTGCGGAAGGCCGCCCCGGAGGCATGGGCCGGGTTCTCCCATCTCCATGACGCCGCTGTCGCCGATGGCGTGCTGTCGGCACGGATCAAGGAGCTGATGGCCCTCGCCATCGCGGTCGTGAAACAGTGCGACGGCTGCATTGCCTACCACGCCAAGTCGGCCGCTCGGCAGGGGGCTACGCCGGAAGAGGTCGCCGAGGCTCTCTCGGTGGCGCTCCTCATGGACGGTGGGACCGCGACCGTCTACGGGCCGCGGGCGTGGGCGGCGTTCGAAGAGTTCACCACCTCCGACCCGGGGGCGAGCTGAGAGGAATGACCTTCCGGTCACCTCCTGGCCAATCACGTCGCGGTCAGGCCTCCGTCGAGAGGTCGGCAGCGGCGGTTTGATGCCGCCCCCGGCCGCTGCCCGCAAGAAGGCCGCGATCGCGTCCCGACGTCGAACTGCGCTAATGCTTGCTGATTTCGACCTGGTCGAATCGCGGCCGCTTGGTCCCCTAGGCCGGACGACGCACTTCGCCCGGAATCACCTTGGATTAGCCGGATTTGCCGCCACGCCGAGGGTGAACCAGCTCCACGGTTTCGGTCCCTTTGCGTAGCGCCGCTCGATCCGCTCGATCACGAAGCCGGCGTCGGCGACGAGAGCCGGAGCATCCCGTGTGAGATGGCAGCCATCTGCCAGCCGGCGCTGCCACGGGTCGAGTCGGTGCTGCCACCGGGCCACAGAAGCGTCAGGAGAGAGTCCGTGTTCGAGGAAATGGAAGCGACCTCCCGTCCGGAGCACCCGACGGAGTTCCGACAGAACTTTGGCGGGATCGGGGACGGTGCAGAGCGTGAACGTGGAGAGCGCGGCGTCACAGCTGGCGTCGTCGAGCGGGATCGCCTGGCCATCAAGACCGATGTGCTCAACGGGTGTCCCGCTGGCTGTGATCCGCTTGAGGGCCAACCGCCGTGCGAGCGCGGCGGGTTCGACTGCCAATACCTTTTCCACTTCCGGTGGATAGTGCTCAACATTGAGGCCCGAGCCAAACCCGATCTCGACGACCCGGCCCGCCAGAGCCTCCGTCACCTCGGCGCGCCAGAGTCGCAGAGCGGCAGTGCCACATGCCCGGTCCACCAGGCGGGGAAGGACCTGCTCTCGGTAGAAGCCCACGGTCGCGACGCTATCCGTGCCACTGGAGGATGTCGCCCCCAGTGACCCGTGCCACGACTGCGCCAGCCGGCATCGAGTAGGGCATTGGACGATCAGCCCGCCAGATCGTGAGTGCTAAGAGGCTCAGCGGATAGGGATCGAACACGGTGACCAGCGATTCCTCCAGTCGATGAGCTTGGCCGTGAGCAGCAATACGACTGCCAGCGACAACTGAGTGAGCCGGTGAATGGACTTGCGATCAGTGTTCCGGCGGAGCTGCCCGAAGTTCGAAAGCCACGAGTTGGTGCGTTCGACCGGCCAGCGCATTCCCATCGGTTGGGGGTTCTTGCCCTTCGCCGCTCCCTTCCTGCGCTTCTTAGCAATGACGGCGTCGTCGATGGCGCGCTCGGAAAGTCGGGTGCGGGTCGCTTCTGAGTCGTAGCCCCGGTCGAGGTAGAGCGTCTCGATGTCGGAGAGCAGGCCGCGCTTTGCCACGTCGTCGAGCGTCGGAGCCAACATGACCGAGTCGTTGCGATTGGCGCCGTCGACGGTCCACGCCGATCGGGATGCCGTTTCTGTCGGTGAGGATCGACCACTTCCATCCGAGCTTCGCCCGGTCGGTGGGATTCTTCCCCGTTCCCTCACCCCCACAAGGGCTTTTGTGCAAGGAGCCGTCGACCGAGGTGTCGGAGAGATCGAGACCGATGATCTTGTCGTAGGCGCGCTGCGCCTCTTCTTCCAACGCGTCGAACACGCCGGCCGTCGATCCACTCGTCTCGCCGCGCCCGCATCGTGGTGTCCGAAACCTTGTTCTGCAGAGCCGCTCGGCGTCCTCCCAGGAGCACCCCGTCACCAGGCGGACGAGCATCACCTCGAAGCAGATCCGATCGGCGAGCGCTCGGTCGATGGCAACCGAGCGGATGGTCGAATCCGGCAGGTCGGGGATCGAGCGGTGCACCGCAGCAGCCCAGACGGCATCAACCACTTCGGGAACGAGCGCGCGCATGATAGTGGGAACCTCCACTTGGTCGTTGGTCTTTTGGGCAGCACCCCAAGTCTCTCGGGGCCACCACCACGACCGGTGGATGGTCACTACTCTCAGCGCGGTGAACTTCCTGGTCAGAGGACTCGTCACCAATCCGCGCGGCCTC
Source organism: uncultured Acidimicrobiales bacterium (assembly GCA_963811775.1). Classification (GTDB taxonomy): domain Bacteria; phylum Actinomycetota; class Acidimicrobiia; order Acidimicrobiales; family UBA8190; genus Chersky-840. The sequence continues at coordinate 83,312 of CAWESO010000018.1, forward strand.
TAAGGAAGACCTTTTGCTCGTCATGCATATCCTCGGGCAGAGTGGCGAACCAAGCGACGGCGTCAGGTGTGGGTCGAAATTGATCCGCTGATGACGGCCTCAGCTGAACGCGGAACGTAATACCGACCGGCCAGTCCAGCCCTCGTGCGAGGTGGCTGGGGTACTCGATGTATCCGAGCAGGTCATCGATCGTGACCTCCACGCCGAGTTCCTGCTTCGCCACCCGTTGGACAGCCTCGGTCAAGGCTTCGCCGAAGCGCACTGTGCCGCCCGGGATATGCCAGAGACCGGCGCACGGCCCCGTCTGGCGACGAGCGAGAAGGACCCCGTCCGATGAGACAATCACGACCTCCACCGTGAGCCTCGGGATCCTCGCGTAGATCGCCTCGTACTCGGACCGCGGTAGAGGGCTCGGTGGCACAGACATCATTCTGGGAAGAGACGGAGTTCAGCCTTCGGCGATCCGATCTGAGTCACACCGCATCCAGCGCGGCGGTGAGTCGCGACACCGCATCGGCGGCGAGCGCTGCCAACTCCGGGCCGGGCATGAGCGTTCGCGGATCGGCGATGGAGATCTGCGTTCTGGCTCCGTCGGCACGAAGCACAACGTTGCACGGGAGCAGAAGAGCAACCGACGGGTCGATCTCCAACGCCTGATGCGCCAGGGTCGGGTTGCAGGCACCAAGGATCTTGAGGGCTGGGCCGTCGATGCCGAGCTTGGCCTTGAAGGTCGCAGCCACGTCGATCTCGGTGAGCACGCCGAATCCCTGTCCCGCCAGGGCCTCGCGCACCGCCGGCTCGACCTGGGCCATGGGTCGGTCGACCACCTTGTGAAGCGAACGCACGGTCACGGTAGTCACTCCTCTCAGGCGAGCTTCATGAACATCTTCTGCACAACGTCGAGCGGATACCCATCCGCCTCGGCATCCTCGGGATTCTCGATGCAGTACGTGAGTCCCGCAGCCACGAGCTGGAATCCTGCCTGTTCGAGCGCCTTGGTCGCGGCAGAGATCTGGGTCACGACGTCGCGACACTCACGGCCCTCGTCGAGCATCCGCTCGACACCCTGCACCTGACCGGCGATGCGGCGCAGTCGCTTGCGCACGCCATCGACGACCTCATCGGGAAGTTGCATTGTAGATCCTCCTTATGCCGAGACCGCGCAGCGGTTCGGTCCGATCTCAAGCTCACGCAGTGAAGCCAACGGGCGCGACGCCCGACCCATGTTCGCTTCGACGATCTCGACGTAGTTGGGGGGTCGTGCTACCGAATGGGCGGTCGCCCACGATACGAATGCGTCCTCGTCGTACGACAGAGGTGCGAGCGCCTGGCGAAGCTCATCGAGGGTCGCGCCGACCGGCTGGTCGGGCCGCACGACAACCTGGTCCCCATAGTGAGCTGGGAGCACAAGCGTCTCGCCGGGAAGAGCCAGCACCTTGTCATGAAGGGAGCGATACAGGTCGTGAGCGAACTCCTCGGCCCGGTCGGCGAGGTCGGGACGCCCGACGCTCTCGACGAACAGGGTGTCACCGGACAAGAGCACTTGATCGGCCACGATGTAGACCGTGGACCCGCGGGTATGTCCCGGCGTGTGCATGGCGCTGACCTGAAAGCTCACGCCATCTGGGAGGTCAAACCGGTCCCCGTCGCCGAGCGGCAGATAGGAGAAGTCGAAGGTGTCTGCCGGATTGAGGTGCAACGATGCGCCGGTCGCCTCGCAGAGCGCCCGTGCCCCACTCAGGTGGTCCGCGTGCAGATGAGTATCGAACACCCGCGAGATGCTCCAGCCGTGCTCGTCCGCGAGACGCACGTAGACTCCGATGTCCGCCGACGGGTCGACGACGAATGACTCGTTGCCTGCCCCTACCAGGTAAGACAGGCATCCCTTGCCACGACGGCGCACCTGCACGACGCGCACGTTCTCCATCTCCACGGTCACGGCGTCGTAGACCATGCCCCAAGCGGCCATCCCGCCGGCCAGGTTCGCCACCCGCCGGCCGGTGCGGCTGAGCAACTCGGCCGCTTCCGATGAACGGCTCCCGGACGCGCACACACTCACCACTTCACGGTCCTCCGGCACTTCCAAGGCGCGTGCGGTCAGCTCACCGAGTGGAATGTTTACCGCCGACGGGATCGACCACGCAGCGAACTCACGAGGTTCCCGTACGTCCACCACGAAGGGCTCGTTCGTAGTCCCCAGCCGAGCGGCGAGCTCAGCAGCTTCGAGATCTCGGTACATGGACTCTCCTCCGTCGGTACTCTGCCGCCCCGGCTGGCGGTCTCGCGATTCCCAACAGATACCCCAGGGGGTATATTCCAGATAGTACCCCATCGGGTATCGAATCGTGGGCCGGGCTGGACACCGGAGGAGGCAGTCGTGGGCTGGCTACAGAAGCTGATGGGCGGACCGACAGGCGTCGGGCCTGAGGAGGCGAGTGACCTCAAGCGCGGCGGCGCCGTGCTGCTTGACGTACGCGAGGTCGACGAATGGAAGGCCGGCCACGCCCCCGGTGCCCGTCACGTTCCGCTCGGCGATGTCGCCAGCCGGCGCGACAGCCTTCCCCGAGACCGGCGACTGGTCGTCATCTGCCGCTCCGGTCACCGTTCCTCCCGGGCAACCGCCCTGCTCCTGCGCTCGGGCTTCGACGCCGTCAACCTTGACGGCGGGATGCGTGCCTGGGCAAACGCTGGCCTGCCCCTCGAAGCAGCCGGCGGGAGGAAGGGAAGGGTTGTGTGAGGCTCCTCCTCACCCTGCCCCTCGGCCTTCTCATCGGGGCCGCTCTCGGAGCACTCGGCGGTGGCGGTTCGATCCTTGCGGTTCCCGCCCTCGTCTACGTCGTCGGGCTTGAGCCCAAATCGGCGGTCACGACCTCGCTCGTCATCGTCGGCGTCACCGCTCTCGGCGGCATGGTCGGGCACCTGCGGGCCGGACGCGTCCGGGTGGGCGCAGGCCTCTGGTTTGGACTCGCCGGAGTCGCCGGATCGCTGCTCGGCTCGCGCCTGAATCGGGCGGTCGATCCCCAGGTCCTGCTCGTCGCCTTCTCCGGGGTCATGGTGATCGCCGCGTGGCGGATGTGGGCTTCCGCCCGTGTCCGGGATCGTGGCCTGGCGAAAGCGTCCGCATCGACCTCTGTCTCCGCCGTACGAGTCGAATCTGTCACGCCTGATCCGGCACTGGCCACGGTGGTGACGCCACGACGCATGACCGGCCAACGAACTCGCAGAGAAACGGTGTCGCTTGTGGCGGGTGTCATTGCCGCGGGGACGGTGGTTGGTTTCATGACCGGCTTCTTCGGAGTTGGCGGCGGATTCATCATCGTCCCCGCCCTCGTCCTCGCCTTGCGCTTCGAGATGCCGATTGCCGTTGGAACGTCGCTCCTTGTCATCGCCATCAACTCGGGCTCGGCACTCGCCACACGGTTGGCAACGACGGGAGTCGACTGGCGGGTCGCAGTGCCATTTACTGTTGCGGGACTCGCCGGTGCTCTGACCGGGAACCATCTAGCGAGCCGTGCGCCGTCCTCGACCCTCATCCGTTGGTTTGCCACGTTGCTTGTAGCAGTAGCCGCCTACACGCTGGCACGCTCCGTCGCAGGGTAGGTCAGGAATGAGGCCGAGTGTGGGCTACGTTCGAAGCCGGTGCTGACCTGGTTACTGGTCGCTAGCTCAGCGGCGACTGCGTGCGGTTCAAGAAGACCTACGGGTCAAGGATATTGTCGCTACCTCGAGTTGCGTGTGCCTCCCGGCAGACCCAGGACCATCGCCTCTAGTGGATGGATCGTCGGCCTCGTAGCGTGGGGAGGCAGCAAGGGAGGTTACGGTCATGGCTGAGGGGCGCCTTGACGCGCTGGCATGGCGGGAGTGGTCATCCGAGATGCCGTCTTCGGTGTCACCGGCCGAGTCCAATACCGCTGCCAAGAAGATGAATGCCCACGCGAGCCTCGGTCTGGCGCCAGTCGTCCGCGTCGGCGGAACCCGCCTGACTATCCTGGGTCGGGCCCGAATGTACGTCTGTGGCATCACGCCGTACGAGACGACCCACGTTGGTCATGCAGCGACATTCGTGTGGGCTGACGTCGCCGCCCGCGTGCTGCGGCTGGCCGGCGCGTCGGTCGAGGTGTGCCGCAACGTGACCGACGTGGACGACCACCTCCTCCTCCAGGCCCAACGTGACGGCGTGGCTTGGCGATCGCTGGCCACCCAGGAGACCTACCGGTTTGAGCACGACATGGACGCCCTCGGGGTCATTCGCCCCACCTTTGAGCCGCGCAGCCGCGACTACGTCGACGAGGTCATCGCACTGACCCAAGAACTGCTAGCCAGCGACGCGGCCTACGAGCGAAACGGTTCGGTGTACTTCTGCGGCGCCGAGACCGTGGCTTCCGCGGGCTTGGACCGAGATCAAGCTATCGAACTCGCCCGTGAACAGGGAGGGCACCCCGACGACCCGGACAAAGCCGACGCGCTTGACGCCGCGCTCTGGCAGCGCTCAGTGGGTGACGAGCCGGCCTGGCCTAGCCCCTGGGGCTCGGGGCGTCCCGGATGGCATGCCGAGTGCACCGCCATGTCGCTGGCGACGTTCGGGCCAACGGTGGACCTTCACGTCGGGGGTGCCGATCTCACCTTCCCTCATCATGCGTACCAGGTAGTTCAGGCCGAGGCCTACACGGGAGTGCGGCCTTTCGCGCGAGCCTGGATGCCCGTCGGCAGTGTGCTCGTCGACGGGGAGAAGATGGCCAAGTCCTCGGGCAACCTCGTGTATGTCCACGACGTGCTCGACCGGTTCCCGCCCGGTGCGCTGCGACTGCTGATCCTTTCGCGGCCGTGGGCCGAGTCCTGGGAGTTTGACGAGGCCGGCCTCGAGGGGGCCTCAGGGGAGCTGGAGAGCCTGTGGCGCTATGGCGCCGAGTCGGGCGATCGTGATGTGGCCGAGCACGAGGTGGCGCTGGCGCTGCTCGACGACTTCGACGTCCCCAAGGCCTTGACATTCGCCAAGCAGGCTGGCGGCCAAGTGCTGCGCGACCTCGTGGCGCTCCTCGGCCTCACCTAGGGTAGAGGGAGCGCCGAGGCACGCCGGTCGAAGTGACCGAAGCGGCGAATGGGGCTTTCGTCCCTGCTGGCTCGCCCTCCATCCCGGTAGAGTCAGGGGCAATGGCACATCGTGTCGTGATCCTGGGCGGAGGCACCGGAGGGACACTGACCGCCAATCGGCTCCGTCGCATGTATCCGCCGGCGGCCATGGACATCACGGTGGTCGATCAGGACGACCGCCACGTCTACCAGCCCGGCTTGCTGTTCGTCCCGTTCGGGCTGACGCATCCGGAGGACATCGTCCGGCCGCGGGCCCGTCAGCTCCACGACGGCATCGTGTTTCAAGAGTGCGCCATCGACCACGTCGACATCGAGTCCGACGAAGTGCACCTCAGCGACGGCTCCGTCCTGGGGTACGACGTGCTCGTCGTCGCCACCGGCGCCGTGCTGGTACCCGAGGAAACCGAAGGGATGACCGGGCCCGGCTGGATGGACAAGGTCTTCACCTTTTATACGCCCGAGGGTGCTGGCGCGCTGGAGGCGGCGCTGGCCACTTTCGACGGCGGCCGGCTGGTCGTGAACGTGGTCGACATGCCCATCAAGTGCCCGGTGGCGCCGCTCGAGTTCTGTTTCCTGGCCGACTGGTATTTCCGTGAGCGCGGCATCCACGACCGGGTCGAGCTGACCTACGTGACCCCCTTGGATGGCGCGTTCACCAAGCCGGTCGCGTCGGCACAGCTGGGCGGGATGCTGGCCAACAAAGGCGTGGAAGTGGTGACGGAGTTCAACACCGGGGAGGTCGAAGGCACCAACGGCAAACTCACCGCCTACGACGGTCGTGAGGTGGGTTTCGACATCGCCGTCGTCGTCCCCCTGCACGGGGGAGGGCCGTACGTGGGCCGCTCGCCAGGGCTCGGTGACGAGTTGAACTTCGTGCCGACTGACGAGCACACGCTCCAGTCCAAGGCGGCACCCAACATCTTCGTTATCGGCGACGCCGCCAACGTGCCTGCATCGAAGGCGGGGTCGGTTACCCACTTCGAGGGTGAGACGCTCGTCGAGAACATCAAGCGGCATCTCGACGGCGAGGCGTTGGAGCTGGGGTTCGACGGACACACTAACTGCTTCATCGAGTCCGGCTTCCATAAGGCGCTGCTCATCGACTTCAACTACGACACCGAGCCCTTGCCGGGTCACTTCCCGACGGGTGTAGGGCTGCCGCTTCTGAAAGAGTCCCGGCTCAACCACCTCGGAAAGCTCATGTTCCAGTGGTTCTACTGGCACAGCCTGCTGCCCGGCCGCGACATCCCCGGCGTCGGCTCGGCCATGCCGACCGCCGGCAAGACACCCGCCGCGAAAAGCGGCACAAGAAAGGACTGACCGATGTCGATTACGACGATCGCCTCCACCGACGTTGAGCTCAACGACGAAGGCTTCTTCGTCCATCCCGAGCAGTGGACCGAGGACATGGTGCCCGAGCTCGCCCGCCACGAAGGCATCGACCCGGTGACCGACGCCCACTGGCAAGTCATCCGCTTCATGCGGGCCGAATACCTCGAGAAGGACACCGGCCCCACGGTGCGGGTCCTGGGCAAGACCTCTGGTGTCTCCATCAAAGAGCTCTACCAGCTGTTTCCCAAGGGCCCGGCCAAGATCGCCGCCAAGATCGCCGGGATCCCGAAGCCCCGCGGCTGCATCTGACCGTGACCAACTGAAGGGACTGAGCCATGGCCGACACCATCGAGAAGGTCTCCATCATCATCTCCAAGGGATCCCTCGAGGGCGTCTACCCCGGGCTGATCATGGCCAACGGGGCCCGGGCAGAGGGGATCGAGGCCAACCTGTTCTTCACCTTCTTCGGTCTCGATGCCATCCATAAGAAGCGCTTCGAGCACATCAAGGTCGCCACCGTCGGCAACCCCGGCATGCACATCGCCACCATGCTCGGTGGACTGCCGGGCATGTCGGCCATCGCCACCCACATGTTGGAGAAGAAGATGGAGGAGTTTGACATCCCCTCCATCCCCGAGTTCCTGGAGATGATCGCGGACACCGGAGCCGGAATGTACGCCTGTAGGGCCTCGGTCGACCTGTTCGGGTTCACCAAGGACGATTTCATCGACCAGATCGAGGACATCATCACGGTAGGCGAGTTCTACGAGAAGGCAGCCGGCGGGGAGATCATCTTCACCTGATGCCCATGGGACACGTCACCGACGTCATCGACGAGTTGAAGGAGCCGACCCGATCGCTTTCCCACACGATCCCTGACACGTGGGAAGGCTTTTTCCACCAGGGGTTGCTACAAGCAAGAGCCTTGTCTTGTGACCCTGAGCCATTCACTCCCACAATCGTCGTCGGCACCACGAAGCGTTCGTGCGTGCCTGGAAAGCGAGAACCGGCGTGTGGGCCGACATCAGGAAAGATCGAAGCGATCCAGGTTCATGACCTTGACCCACGCATTCCCGAAGTCCTCAATGAACTTCTGCCGAGCGTCGTCCGAAGCGTAGACCTCGGCGATGGCTCGGAGCTGGGAGTTCGAGCCGAAGACGAGGTCGACACTGGTCCCAGTCCATTTGACCTCACCCGTTCCACGGTCGCGTCCCTCGTAGGTGTGTTCGACTGAAGACCCGTGCCACTCGATTCCCATATCGAGGAGGTTCACGAAGAAGTCGCTGGTGAGCGTCTCCGGTCGGTGGGTGAGGACACCGTGATGGGTCCGCGCTGCATTTGCGTTGAGGACGCGAAGGCCGCCGATAAGCACCGTCATCTCCGGAGCCGTCAAGCCGAGCAGGCTCGCCCGGTCGATCAGCAGCGCCTTGGGCCGGCGCTTGTCGCCGCTTCGGATGTAGTTGCGAAACCCATCAGCTGTCGGTTCGAGTACAGCGAGGGTATCGACATCCGTCTGCTCTTGTGATGCGTCGGTGCGCCCTGGCGAGAACGGAACCTGTACTTCGTGCCCGGCGTTCTTGGCCGCCTGCTCGATAGCGGCGCAGCCACCGAGAACGATCAGATCGGCGAGGGAGACTTTCTTCCCGCCGGTCTGCGAGGCGTTGAAGTCCTCCTGGATCGCTACGAGGGTCTGCAGCACATGAGCCAGTTCGGCTGGGTCATTGACTTCCCAGTCCTTCTGGGGCAAGAGACGGATGCGCGCCCCGTTGGCTCCGCCGCGCTTGTCGCTATCCCGGAACGTCGATGCGGAGGCCCAGGCGGTCGAGACCAGCTGGGAGATGGACAGGCCGGATCCGATGATCGTGCTCTTGAGCGACGAGATGTCCTGCTCGTCGATCAGGCGGTGGTCGACGGTGGGAACCGGGTCCTGCCATATCAACTGCTCGGCGGGAACCTCCGGACCGAGATACCGCGAGACGGGTCCCATGTCGCGATGCGTGAGTTTGAACCAAGCCCTCGCGAATGCGTCGGCGAACTCGTCGGGGTGCTCGTGGAACCGACGAGAGATCGGCTCGTAGATCGGATCGAACCGGAGCGACAGGTCGGTCGTGAGCATCATCGGCGCGTGCCGCTTCGACGAGTCGTGAGCGTCCGGCACGGTGTCGTCCGCCGCCCGATCGGTGGGTCGCCACTGGTGAGCGCCGGCCGGGCTCTTCGTCAGCTCCCACTCGTAGCCGAACAGGTTGTCAAAGAAGCCGTTGTCCCACCTCACCGGGTCGGTCGTCCAGATGACCTCCAACCCGCTCGTGATCGTGTCGTCGCCCTTGCCGGTGCCAAAGGTGTTCCTCCAACCCAGACCCTGCTCCTCGATAGGAGCACCCTCGGGCTCCCGGCCCACGTACTTGTTCCCGTCGGCGGCCCCATGGGTCTTCCCGAAGGTGTGTCCGCCGGCGATGAGCGCCACCGTCTCCTCGTCGTTCATGGCCATGCGAGCGAATGTCTCTCGAATGTCCCGGGCCGCGGCTACAGGGTCGGGATTGCCGTTCGGTCCCTCGGGGTTCACGTAGATCAGTCCCATCTGCACGGCACCGAGGGGATCCATGAGCTGGCGATCTCCGCTGTAGCGCTCGTCGCCGAGCCAGGTGTCTTCCGGTCCCCAGTAGATGTCCTCCTCCGGTTCCCACACGTCCACCCGGCCACCGCCGAAGCCGAATGTCTTGAAACCCATCGACTCGAGGGCGCAGTTCCCAGCGAGGATCATCAGGTCGGCCCACGAGATCTTGCGACCGTATCTCTGCTTGACAGGCCAGAGCAGGCGCCGTGCCTTGTCGAGGTTCGCGTTGTCGGGCCAGCTGTTGAGGGGGGCGAATCGCTGCGTGCCCGAGCCGGCACCGCCTCGGCCGTCATGAATGCGATAGGTGCCGGCGCTGTGCCAGGCCATCCGGATGAAGAGCGGTCCGTAGTGACCGTAGTCCGCTGGCCACCATGCCTGGGAAGTGGTCATCACCTCGACGATGTCGGCCTTCACCGCCGCGAGGTCGAGGCTCGCGAACTCCGCCGCGTAGTCGAACTCCTGACCCATCGGATCGATCACTGGTGTGTTCTTGCCGAGCGGCCTCAGGTTGAGCTGGTCCGGCCACCAGTGTTGGTTCGCCGTCGATCCGGTGGCCGCTTGGGGGTGGCTCATGACCGGGCAGGTGGCAGCAGGCGCCGTCTCCTCCGAAGTGGTGGTCGTTGTCCCGGCATCGTCGTTAGTCATGGTGCTCCCTCTCTACTCATCTTGTTGATCGTGTGTCTCCCGTTGGCCCTGCGGCCTTCTGGCAGTTTGGGCAGACGCCCCAGTAGATAACTTCGGCCTCGTCGATGAGGTACCCGTGATCTTCGGCGGCCTTCAGGCAGGGCCTCTTCCCGACTGCACAATCGACGTCGACCGTGGCGCCACAGCCGCGGCAGACGAGATGGTGATGGTTGTCGTCAACCCGACCCTCGTAGCGAGCAGGGGAGCGCGCCGGCTGGATCCGCCGGATGAGGCCTTTGTCGGTCAGGGTGCTCAATGCGTCGTAGACCGCCTGACGAGAGACGGCCCCGATCTCGGCCCTCACGAGGTCTTCGATCTCGTCCGTCGTTGCATGCGGCCGGCCTGCCACCACGCGCAAAACGGCCAGACGCTGCGCTGTCACCTGAACACCGTGCTGACGGAGTACGTCAGCCGAGTCCTGGAGATCGCCACTTATCACAGCGTAGACAATAGATCTGACTTTAGACTTAGTCAAGAGTAGTATTGGATCCGAATTCGTCGGAGCACGTTCGGTCTACGGCTTTGAGTACCGAATCAGTGCGAACCGGCCGCGTGGATGTGCCCAGGTCAACCGCAGGCGTCCGGGGGAGGTGAGCCGGACGACGGGAGTCGACCACGATCGAACAGCTGGTGGCTCGTGCGGAGCACTGAAAGCCATCCCACGAAAATCCCATGGATGCGGCCCGGAAGTGTCATGAGCCCGGTCCTGGTCGGAGCGTTGATTACCAAAGAAGTCCAGGTGAAGGTGGACAAAGACGGACCACCACGGATGCCGTCGGAGGCTCTGGACGGTCCCGAAGGGGCTCATAACCCGAAGGTCGGAGGTTCAAATCCTCCCCCCGCCACCATCAGGTGTTCACGAAAGTGACGCCGTGCGTTTGCGGAAGTCCCGGATCCGAGAGGGTCCGGGACTTTCTCGCGCCTGACGAGGTCGCGTGGGGGCGGTGAGGGTGAGCGCTCCGTTGGCTGGATGCCCCACGATCAGGTCATGCCGACGGGCCCGACGACGTGATCCACACGTCTCGGGGCGTTGGCGCGCGAGGATCGCGGCGACGTGCAGCACCAGGGAGTCCACTACGACACGGGGACCACATTCCGCGGCCCGGGCTATGCCATCTCGACACGACGGACGGCACTCGAGATGTCGGTGGCGCGGCGCGAACTCGAGATCATCCGGGACGACCTGCACGCCAATGCCGTGCGCATCGGGGGAAGCGGCATCCGGCGGATGACCGCCGTCACCGAGGTCGCCCTGGGGCTCGGGCTCGAGGTCTGGTTCTCTCCGGCCTACTTCGAGTACTCGCCGGAGGAGACGACGTCCCGGCTGGTCGCTGCGGCCGACGCGGCGGCCCCGCTGGAGGCGACCCATCCGGGCCGCGTGGTCTTCGTCGCCGGCAGCGAACTCACGCTCTTCATGCAGGGGATCATCGCCGGCAAGAGCGTGACCGGGCGCCTGCAACGCCTCAAACGAGACCCGACACTGCTGGGCAACGGCCTGCTCGATGCGTACCTGGCTGCCCTGCTCCCCAGATTGCGCGCCATGTTCGATGGAGCCCTCATCTACGCCTCGCTTCCCTTTGAGCAGGTCGACTGGGCACCCTTCGACTACGTGGGCGTCGATCACTACCGCGAGGCCCGTACCAAGGAGCGCTACGTCGAGATGCTCCAACCCTTCTCATCAACGGGCAAGCCGGTGATCGTCACCGAGTTCGGGATGCGCACCTACCATGGTGCTGAGAGTTCGGGCGCTCTGGGGTTCGGGGTCACCGACACCACCCGGTTGGCGCTCCACGCGCTACCGGTGATCGGGCGTTTCGTCCGGCCGCGGCTGAACGGGACGTTCCAGCGTGACGAGGCCATGCAGGCTCGCGAGCTTGCCGAGACCCTCGACGAACTCAAACGCGCAGGGGTGGCCGGAGCCCTGCTGTCGACCTTCGTGACACCCCAGTCCACCACCGACGACGACCCTCGCTACGACCTCGACATGGACTCGATGTCGCTCGTGAAGTCCCTACCCGGCGGGCGCCACGGGATGGTCTATCCGGACATGTCCTGGGAGCCCAAGGAGGCGTTCGGGGCGGTGGCGCACCACTTCGACCATTCGAGATAGCCCAGGCAATCCACCAAGTGGCATCGCGTGCTGCCTGAAGCGCCTGGCTTTGTTCCCAGTTGGGCGTATGGAATAAGCGGCCCCGGCGTATGAAACAGAGCCCCACCCCGGCGTGAAGACCCAGGCAGGGCCCTTCCGTGAACACCCCCAATAGGTGTTCACGGAATTGACGCCGTTGCGTTTGCGGAAGTCCCGGATCCGGAAGGGTCCGGGACTTTCTGGCGTCTCTGGGCGGTTTGCTCCATTGGCATCTTCCGGGTCAGTCCACGAGGCACCGGCCCGAGCCAGGATCGGTGAAGACACGGCTGCCGGCCTCCCTGGAGACATCTTCGGGTGCTGCGGCGCTCGGCACGTGGCCCGTTCGGTCCAGCAGGGCACCATCATTAGTGATGATGTCGAGCGATTCCGTCGCAGCAGGCCTGCATGCACAGCTCCGGCACGTCCACTGGATCGGTGGCGGAAGCGGTTCATGTAAGTCGACCATCGCCCGTCGCGTGGCCGCTCAACACGGTCTGCGCCTCTACGCGACTGACGACGTGATGGTGGACCATGCCGGCCGCAGCACGCCCGAGAACAGCCCGTTCCTGCCCAGGTTCATGGCCATGGACATGAACGAGCGATGGCTGAACCGATCTCCGGAAACCATGCTGGAGACGTTCCCCTGGTTTCGGGGCGAAGGGTTCGGCATGATCGTCGACGACCTTCTCGGCCTCCCAGAGGGACCTCCTACGATCGCCGAGGGCTTCCGACTGCTGCCACACCTCGTGAAGCCCCTCCTGACCGTGCCCAGTCACGCCGTCTGGCTTCTCCCGACCCCCGAGTTCCGCCAAGCAGCGCTCGAAAGTCGGGGCTCAGTGTGGGCGATCGCTGGAAGAACAGACGAGCCGGAGAGGGCGCTGCGCACTTTGCTCGAGCGTGACCGGATGTTCACGGACCGCCTGTACGCCGAAACGAAGCGCCTCGACCCGCGCGCCATCGAGGTTGATACCACGGTGACCGAGGACGATCTGGCCAAGCAAGTAACTGAGGCGTTCGGACTCTGAGCCAGGCCTCGGGCGCGACGCCGCCGTGCCCAGCTGAGCTTTCCCGCCCGATGGGACTCTCAAATGTCCGGTGTGGCATATGAAATAGGGCCTGCCGGCGTATGAATCTGAGCTCGAGCTGGGTGCGTCGGCCCAGGCAGGACCCTTCCGTGAACACCCCACCAACAGGTGTTCACGGAAGTGACGCCGTTGCGTGTGCGGAAGTCCCGGATCCGAAAGGGTTCGGGGCTTTCTCGCGTGGAGGGAGCCCGGTTGGACGGCGAGGGCACTCGGGGTTTCCCGTCAGGGCCTCGATGGGCCGCAATACGAGTTCATCGCCCGGGGTCAGGTGAGTGGCGCGGCGGAAACTCGGACCACTCGTCCCCTACTACCAGAGTACACGCAGGTGGGGGTCTTGCTGCAAGTGCCTTTGGTGTGCTGACACTTCACGGCACACGCTGACACACAGGCGGTCGGCGCGACCGACAGTACGAATGAAAGAGGTCCGAGGGGCCCGAAGAGAAGGTGGACGGATGGGCAGCTACGCGCTGGATTTCCAGGAGATCGACCAGACGCAGGTCGTGGTCGTCGGCGGCAAGGGCGCGCACCTAGGGCAGCTTTCGCGGATCGAAGGCATCCGCGTGCCGGCTGGCTTCTGCGTGACGGTGGACGCCTTCCGGCGCATCATGGCTGACGCGCCGTTGATCGACGAACGGCTCGATCGGATGTCGCGCCTGAACCCGGATGACCGGGAAGCGATCCGCACGCTCAGCGCGGAGATCCGCTGGACCCTCGAAGGGATCGCCATCCCCGACGATCTGGCGGCGGCGATCACCGGCGCGCTCGCCCGGATCGGCGAGCAAGCCGGTTACGCCGTCCGCTCCAGCGCGACGGCAGAGGACTTGCCGACGGCCTCCTTCGCAGGCCAGCAGGACACGTACCTGAACGTCGTGGGGCTGGCGGCGATCCTCCAGCACATCAGCCGGTGCTGGGCCTCCCTCTTCACCGAGCGGGCCGTGACCTACCGCCTGAGGAACGGCTTCGACCACCGGAAGGTCCACATGGCCGTGGTCGTGCAGCAGATGGTCTTCCCCGAGGCTGCCGGCATCCTCTTCACGGCCGACCCCGTCACGTCCAACCGGAAGGTCGCCTCCCTGGAGGCCACCCTCGGCCTCGGCGAGGCCCTGGTCTCAGGCCTGGTGAACGCGGACGCCTACAAAGTGCGGGACGGCGAGGTCGTCGCCAAGGCGGTCGCCACCAAGCGGCTTGCCATCCACGCCCTGCCGGCTGGTGGGACGCAAGAACAGGCGATCGACCCGGCGCGCCAGGAGCGGCCAGCACTGACGGATGCGCAGGTGGTTCGGCTCGCGCAGCTGGGACGGCGGATAGAAGCGCACTTCGGATGCCCTCAGGACATCGAATGGTGTCTGGTCGATGACGACTTCCACATCGTCCAGAGCCGGCCGATCACCTCCCTGTTCCCCATTCCCATGACGGACGACGGAGCGAACCACGTCTTTGTCTCGGTCGGTCATGGCCAGATGATGACCGACGCCATGAAGCCCCTGGGGATCTCCATGTGGCAGCTGACAGCTCTCCCGCTGATGTACGAGGCTGGCGGGAGGCTGTTCGTCGATGTCACCCAGCGCCTGGCGTTCCCAGCCAGCCGTGCAAGCCTCCTAGAAGTCATGGGGAGGGGCGATCCGTTGATCAGGGACGCGCTGGAGACCGTCCTCGAACGCGACGACTTCATCCCGTCGTTCCCGGACGAGGGTCAGGTCAGTGCGCCGACTGGTACCGCCTCCCCACCACTCGAGACCGATCCGGCCATCGTCGCCGGGCTGATCGCGCGCACGCAGGCGTCCATCGACGCGGTGCAGCGAGACATCCGAACCAAGTCCGGACCGGCCCTGATCGACTTCATCCTGGCGGACATCCAGGAGCTGCGGCGGATCCTTTTCGATCCGCAGAGCCATCAGGCGTTCATGTCGGCGATGGAGGCAACGTGGTGGCTCAGCGACCGGCTGGAGGAGTGGCTGGGAGAGAAGAACGCGGCCGACACGCTCACGCAGTCCGTCCCCAACAACGTGACGTCAGAGATGGGGCTGGCGCTCCTGGACGTCGCCGATGCGATCCGGCCGCATCCGGAGGTGGTCGCCTTTCTCCAACGCCTCGAGGGGGACGAGGATTTCCTGACCAGCATCGCCGGACTCGCAGGCGGGCGGGAAGCGCGCGACGCCATTCGGGCGTTCCTCGACAAGTACGGGATGCGCTGTGTCGGTGAGATCGACATCACGAGGCCGCGCTGGGGCGAACGCCCCACCACGCTCGTCCCCGTGATCCTCGGCAACATCAAGAACTTCGAGCCGGGCGCCGGCAAGCGGCGGTTCGAACAGGGGTTGCAGGAGGCGTGGAGGAAGGAACAGGAAGTGCTGGAGCGCGTGCGGGCCTTGCCGGACGGAGCGCAGAAGGCCGACGAGACCAAGCGAAAGATCGACCGGGTGCGGACCTTCATCGGGTACAGGGAGTATCCGAAGTACGGCATGGTCAGCCGCTACTTCGTCTACAAGGAGGCGTTGTTGGAAGAAGGCGAGCGCCTCGTCGCGACGCATGTCCTCCGAGAGAGGGAGGACGTCTTCTACCTCACGCTCCACGAGCTCGGCGACGTCGTACGCACCCAGCGGGTCGATGACGAACTCATCCGCCGGCGCAAGGACGCGTTCATCGCATATCAAGCGCTCACGCCGCCCCGGGTGCTCACGTCGGATGGCGAGGCGGTCGCGGGAGCGTACCGGCGCGTCGGTCTTCCGGCCGGCGCGCTGGTCGGCTTACCCGTATCCGCCGGGATCGTCGAGGGACGGGCACGCGTCATCCTGGACATGGCCGAGGCCGATCTCGAACCGGACGACATCCTGGTCACCGCCTACACCGACCCCAGCTGGACACCGGTGTTCGTCGCGATCAAGGGGCTGGTGACGGAGGTGGGTGGCCTCATGACCCACGGCGCGGTGATCGCACGGGAGTACGGTTTGCCGGCGGTCGTGGGGGTGGAGCGCGCCACGCAGCTGATCCGGGATGGGGAGCGGATCCGCGTGCATGGAGCCAACGGGTACGTCGAGCTCCTGTCCTAGGAGATTGCCGAGCAATCGAGGTGGACGGCTCGCGTTTCGGGTCGGGATGGTCAGACCGGCGGGTATGGCCGGGCCAGTCGTTCCCGACCGGAGTTGTTGGACGCGGGGTCGCTTGTTGGGCTCTTGACCAGCCCATTCGCGTGCACTTCAGGGGCTTGGCCAGCAATTTCGCGTTTTCGCCCCGTGGGTCGGTGATGCTGTTTATCGGGGTCCCTTCCCGGGTCTTGCTCACCCTTTGCCCACGGTGCCCTATGCAGAGTGGCGCCCGCCCCTCTTCGCGGCGGCTTCACGACCGAAATTTCGGACCGTTCGCCGTTGACCGAGGCAGCACTCTCTCCACGTGGGCGGGCAGTTCAGCGAGCCCCGTTGGCGCCGCGTACCGGCCCCAGCCATCTGAGCGTCAGGCCCCCTCCAGCGGCGCGGCTAGAAAAGGGGGCTAGCCCCAGTACGTGACGCCCGCTAGCCGCATTCAAAACCGAACTGGTCCTTCTTACGGTGTGGTGGGCACGCAAACGCGTCGCTCACTGGCAGGAGGAGCCATGGATGATTGGAGATCGGGTCATGCTCTCAGACCAGCCCGTAAAGGGCTTCCCTCCCGAAGGCATCCATCACTGCCCTCGTCGGACATCTGACGCCTGAGCTGCCATGAGCGCAATTGCAGCTTTCGCCCCGCGCGCATCTGGCGGAGCGCTTCGCCACTGGTTGCCTGCAGCTCTGTCCGCCGCGGGCGCCGTCGGCCTCTCCTTGTACCTGGCGTTCCGCAACTACCAGGTGGACATCGACGTCTACCGGATGGGTGGCCAGCACGTTCTGTTGCCGGATCTGTACTCGGTGAAGTTCGGGAACAGCGGTCTGTTCTTCACCTATACGCCCTTCGCCGCGCTCGTGTTCGCGCTCTTTGGACTGCGCCTCGGCATCTGGTCCCTCCAGTACGTGTGGGCGGTTACGAACATCGTGGCTCTCGCGGCACTCATCTACCTGTCGATCAGGATCGTGGTTCCGCGACTCCAGCACAAGCAGATGGTGCAGTGGGCGCTGCTGTTGCTCCTCCCGGCACTCGCGCTGAACCCGGTGTTCACCACCGTCGGCCTGGGCCAGATCAATCTTGTTCTCTGCCTCCTCATCACCTGGGACCTGGCGACGGATCGCAGGATCGGCTCACGCACACTGCCGCTCGGGATGGCGACCGGGCTCGCTGCGGCAATAAAGCTCACCCCGCTCATCTTTGTGCCGTACCTGATCATCACGCGTCGTGCCCGAGGAGCCCTCTACGCCGTCATCACGTTCATCGCATGCGAGGCGGCCGCCTTCCTCATCACCCCCGGCGACTCATGGACCTATTGGACAAAGGACATCCTCAACTCCAAGCGCGCCGGTGCGCTGCTCTATACGAGCGACCAGAATCTGTCGAGCGTTCTGCAGAGGTTGCATCACGGTCCCGTCTCCGCTTTGGTGCTCGTGCCGGTGCTCGTGGCGATCGGTGTCGGAGGGTTGGCGCTCGCGGCATGGGCGGATCGGCGGTCGTCGATCGTGCTCGGGCTTCTGGTGTGCGCCACGACTGGCCTGATCATCTCACCCATCACCTGGGTCCACCACATGGTGTGGGTGGTGCCGGTGATCATCTGGCTGGCCGCGGGAGCCGACCGGCCGAGACGAGGCCCATTGCTGGCCGGATTCACGGCGGTGCTGTTCATAGCCGCTCCCATCTGGTGGGTGCCCACGTCATGGAAGGTCACCAAATACGCGCCAGAGCTCCATCAGAACCATTGGCAGCTCTTTGTCGGCAACTCCTTCTTGTTCGCCATGCTTGTCTTCTTGGCGGGCGGTGCGGTCATGCTCGTGCGGCGAAGCGGTTTCTTGCGTCGAGGGCGCCTGGAACAAGGTGTTGGTGTTGGTGGTCAGCTTGTTCCACCGGTAGCCATCGGGGCAACAGACGGAGACGTCGCGACCGAGGACCTCGAACTCGTCGGATCCGGAACCTACGCGGGACCGGCCGGCCCGATCCGCCGATAGACCACGTCCGCCGGCTGAGGACCGGCACCACCTGAGGGAGACAGCCATGACCAACGAGATTCTGACGGCTACCATCACGATCAAGGCCTCTGCTGAGACCATCTTCGCAGTCCTCGCGGATCCGGCCCGCCACGCCGCAATCGACGGGACCGGTTGGGTCCGAGAACCGCTCGACAGGGAACCGATCAGCGCACCAGGGCAGCTCTTTCGGATGGCGATGTACCACGCCAACCATCCGAATCGGGACTACGAGATGGTCAATCGGGTCGAGGTGTTCGATCCGCCGCATGCCATCTCCTGGGAACCGGGGTACGACCCGGGCGACGGCAACATCCGATTCGGTGGCTGGATCTGGCGCTACGACCTGGCTGCGCTCGGGGCGTCCGACACCGAGGTGAGGCTCTCTTACGATTGGTCGGCTGTACCCGAGGAGGCGCGCCGACCGGGCCAGTTCCCTCCGTTCTCGCCTGATCACCTAGACAGCTCATTGGCCCACCTCGCCGAACTGGTGCTCTTGTGATCACGGAAGAGGCTCATGGCCGTCGTCATCGACACCCTTTTGACCCGATGACACCTCAAATCCGATTCCGCTGGGTGGCATCGGGCACCCGCTTCAGGCAAGGCCGTAAGGCAGGTGGTCGGTGTCCTCGATCTCGATCAGGCGGTTGTATTTGGCCACGCGTTCGCCTCGCGCGGGCGCTCCGGTCTTCATATGGCCGCAGCCCGTCCCGACCGCGAGATCGGCGATGAAGGTGTCCTCGGTCTCGCCAGAACGGTGCGAGATGAACTGTGGGTAGCCGGCGTCGCGACAGACCCGCATCGCTTCGAGCGTCTCGGTGACCGTACCGATCTGATTGACCTTGATGAGTGACGCGTTCGCGACCTTACGGACGATCGCCTCGGCGATGATCTCGGGGTTGGTGCAGAAGATGTCGTCACCGACGAGTTCCACCCGGTTACCAAGGCGAGCCGTGAGGCACTCCCAGCCGTCCCAATCCGACTCGGCGAGGCCGTCTTCTAGGAGCCAGACCGGGAAGCGATCGACCATCTCGGCGTAGCGCTCGATCATCTCGTCGCTGGAAAGCGCTTCGCCAGCGACGTGGTAGGAGCCGTCGCGGTAGAACTCGCTTGACGCGGGATCCATCGCCAAGGCGATCCCGTCCCGGCCCTGTTGATAGCCGGCGTCGTCAATGGCCTCGACCAAGAGCGCCAGAACTTCTTCGGGTGTCGCGATCTCCGGGGCAAACCCACCTTCGTCGCCGAGTCCGGTGGAAAACCCCCCGCCTGCGAGGCGCCGCCGCAGCGCTCCGTACACCTCGGAACCGGCGCGCACTGCCTCTGCAATGCTGGGTGCCCCCAGCGGAGCGATCATGAACTCTTGGAAGTCCAGCTCGTTGGGGGCGTGGACTCCGCCGTTCAGCACGTTGAAGTGGGGGACGGGAAGTCGGGGAGCACCGAGAATTCCAGCGAAGCTCCGCCACAAGGCGACCTTGGCATCGGCTGCGAATGCCCGAGCTGCCGCCATCGACACGCCGACGATCGCGTTCGCCCCGAGGCGGGACTTGTTTTCGGTTCCGTCGAGCTCCACGAGCAGTGCGTCCAGCTCGGCAAGGCTCTTGAACGTCCTACCCCGCAAGGCTTCTGCGACTTCACCGTTCACGCTGGCGACAGCGCCCAGCACCCCTTGACCAGCAAACCGATCGGAATCACCATCACGTCTCTCGACCGCCTCGCGAGTTCCCGTCGAAGCACCCGACGGCACGCCGGCCCGAAGCACGGTCCCGTCTTGCGATGTCAACGTGACGGCCACGGTCGGACGCGAGCGTGAGTCCAGGATCTCGACGGCGTGAACCTCTCGGACGGTGATGGCCATTGGACCTCCTCGGTAGCGATCGAGCTTCCCACCAACCTTTGCCGAACTCATAGGGCCGAAAGTCCATAGCCTTCATATGTTGGGTGGCGGGTCGCTGATCGAAGGGTCAGGCCGTCGTTCTCCGATAGAGGTTCAACGAGGTCACCAGGAAGACCACAAAGATCCCGACGCACCAAAGCATCGCCTGCCACAGGTCGTGGTACACCGGCCCGCCTTCGAACAAAACCCGGACGGAGTTGATGGTGACCGAAGCCGGTTGGTTCTCGGCGAAGGGCTGTAGCCAGCCCGGCATCGTTGCCACCGGGACCAGTGCGGAGCTGGCGAAGAAGAGGATGAACATCGGCAAGATGGATGTCATCTGGGCGGTCTGAGGGTCCTTCACCGCCAATCCGATAGCGGCGTAGACCCAGGTGAAGGCATACCCGAACCCGATGATCAGCGCGACGCCGCCCAGGCAGGCGCCAAAGCTGTTGTGGAAGCGGAATCCCACCAGAAGACCCAGGCCGATGATGAAGACCAGGGCCAGCACGGCGCGACACAGGTCGGCGATCGTGCGCCCGGCGAGAAAGGCCGAGCGGGCCATGGGCAGGCTGCGGAAGCGGTCGATCATCCCCGCCTGAAGATCGGTGGCCAAGGCGAGGGCCGTGGTCATGCCCCCGATGAGCACGGCTTCGAGAAAGATCCCCGGCACGACGTAGTCGACGTAGTCGACCCCCGGCACATGGATGGCCCCGCCGAGCACATAGCGGAACAGCAGGAGGATGATCGTCGGTTGGACGAGGGTCATGAAGAGGAGCTGGGGCGTCCGGATGATCCGGAGGAGATTGCGCTTCGTGATGCCCTTCATGTCGCGAATTGCGAGCCCGATTGTGAGAGGTGCCGCGCTGGTTGGAGGGCGCTTGACGGCGAGATCAGTCATCTGCTGCTCCTGACGGTGCGGTGTCTTCGCCCGAGGACGTCGCGGTGTGGCCGGTCAGGGAGAGGAAGACGTCGTCGAGCGAGGGGCGGCGAATACCCAGATCTTCCACGTCGATGGCGCCGTCGTCGAGGGCTCGTCCCGCCGCGATCAGCACTTTGGCGCCGCCGCCTTTGATGGGAGCACTGATCTGCTTGAGATCAGGGTCCAGCCGGGGTATGGCACTGACCAGGCCGGAGATGAGGGCAGCGGCCCTGTCGAGATCGTGCCCGTCCGCCACGCGCACCTCCAAGACGTTGCCGCCCAGGTGGTCCTTCAGCTCGTCGGCGGTGCCCTGGGCCACGATGTGCCCGTCGTCCATGACGACGATCCGGTTCGCCAGATGCTCGGCCTCCTCCATGTACTGGGTCGTCAGCAGCACGGTGGCGCCCTCGGCCACCAACTCCTCGATGAGCACCCACAGGTCCTTCCTCGTGCGCGGGTCGAGCCCCGTGGTTGGTTCATCGAGGAAGAGGATCGGTGGTCGACCGATCAGGCTGGCCGCGAGGTCGAGTCGTCGCCTCATCCCCCCCGAGTAGGTCTTGACCGGCTTGTCGCCTGCTCCAACGAGCGCCATCCGTTCGATGGCCTCTTCGGCCCGACGTTCGTACTCGCTCTTTTCCGGGTGATAGAGGAGTCCGACCAGCTCGAGGTTCTCGCGCCCGGTCAGGAGCTCGTCGACCGTTGCGTACTGACCGGCCAGCCCGATCATCGTCCGGATGGTCTTGGCATCTCTGCCGACGTCGAAACCGCCGACGCTGGCCCGCCCACTGTCGGGCTGCAGCAGCGTCGTGAGCACCCGCACCAGGGTCGTCTTGCCGGCACCGTTGGGGCCGAGCAGCGCCAGGACCCGTCCGGACTCGACCTCGAGCGAAACGTCATCGAGCGCCAACGTGGCGCCGAACCGTTTGCTCACGTGGTCGACCCCGATCGCAATGTCCACCCTGGGGCTCCTGACATTTCGGCACGACTCCGTACCGTTATAGTCTTTCAGGGATTGCCGGGGCCCGTTATGCGTCGTGCTCCGGTGCGTCGCGACCCAGTGCAAGCGGCAGGACGACATCGTCGAAGACCCGGCGGACGAAGCGACGGTCGAGGGGCTTCCCCGTCACCGATCGAACGAAGTTGAGGCCGAGGATCATGTCGGGGACAAGGCTGAGGTCCCTGTCGGGCGGGATCTCGCCTCTTTTGACACCCCGATCGAAGACCTCCCGCAGGGCGCGTCTCGGCACCTCGAGCAGCTTCGAGTCGATGAGCGCGGCCAGCTCGGGGTCACGCTGAGCTGCGGTGACCAAGCCCAAGACAACCCCGAACACGGGCTGGTCTTGTTCGTCCAACTCCCGCATGGTCGCCAGGGCTCCGTCGAGGTCTCCTCGGACCGAACCGGTGTCGGGAAGCGCAATGGGCGTTCTCGCCGAGCGCCAGGCGATGGCCGCGTCGACGACGAGCTCGGCCTTGGACGACCAGCGTCGATAGAGGGCGCCCTTGCCGGCGTGGGCGCGGGCCGCGATCTCGTCCATGGTGAGTCGGTCGTAGCCGTGCTCGGCCAATCCCTCGAGGGCGGCCTGCAGGATGGCGGCCTCGCGAGTCGGATCGGGCGGCCGCCCACGTGCCGGGGTCGAGTCCCTGGGAAGCCGCGGTGCAGAACCCTCGGAGATAGCCATCTGAATTCAATTTACGATACGGATCCGTACCGCTATGTCCACTCGGCGTTTTCCAGGCCACGGTCGGCCCGCCGAGTTGCCCGGGCGCGAGTGCATATCACGGCACTGGGCACCCTATGAACAACAAGGCAGCCACGTAGTCTTTGGCGCGTGTCGGCCGCCGAACGTGCGTCACGCCAGCGTCGTTCCCGGCTCCTCTGCGGAGTCGTGGCCGGGCCGGTGTTCGCAGGCGCCTTCACGGCGATCGGGGCGACGCGGGCGGGATACGACTGGCAGCGTTTCCCGGTGAGCTCGCTCGCGATTGGTCGTGAGGGGTGGCCCCAGCGCGTGAACTTCATCGTCGCCGGGGTGCTCTACTCCTGCGCCGCCCGAGGCCTGGGCCAGTCTCCGCGGCGAAGCGTCGGACCCCGCGCCGTCCCGGCGCTGGTGGCAGGGGTCGGCATTGGTCTGATCGGCTCGGGCGTGTTCGTCACTGACCCTGTGGGCGCTTTCCCGCCGGGGACATCTGACGAGGGGAGGTCGCACGACACTGACGCTGCCAGGCCGGCGCCGACTCGTGAAGGCCTCCTGCACAACCTCTGCGCCATCCCCGTCTTTGTCGGCATACCCATTGCCGGCCTTGTCAGCGCAGCCACTGCCGTACGGAGCAGGGACTATCGTTGGGCCTGCTACTCGGTGGGTTCGAGCATCGTGATGGTCGGCACTCTCCTGCTCTTCGGCAAAGCGTTCAGCGGCGCGTCACGATTTACCGGCAAGGGCGGAATCTTCCAGCGGATCTCGATCGCATCCGGGTTCGGATGGCTGACCACTCTGTCGCTGCGTTCCCGCTCCTGGCCGCCGCTGGCCCGCCTCGTATGCCCCCCACATGGTGGCGGAGCGGGCGGAGAGTGATCTGCCGGCATAACGGATTTCGGGCCAACGCGCTCGGCTCGGCTCCCTCACGTCACATTTTCGTGTTTGGCGCCGTCATAGTCGTGACAGAATCCAAAGGGTCGACCTGACCCACGACTTGAGGAGCGAATTATGATTGGCGCTTCCACCGAGGGCATCAAGACTGTCCTGGTTCCGGTGTCCGATGTGGGCAAGAGCAAGGCGGTGTACGCCGCGTTGCTCGGCCTGGAGCCCCAGGCGGACGCCGCCTACTACGTCGGCTTCGATGCCGGCGGACAGCACATCGGGCTTGTGCCGGGCCGTGGACCGCAGGACATGACGTCCCCGGTGACCTACTGGCACGTGTCGGACATCGGAGCCAAGCTGGCCGAGGTGACCGCCGCCGGTGGCACTGTGAAGGAGCAGCCGCGCGACGTCGGTGGTGGGCGCCTGGTGGCCACCTTCACCGATCCTGACGGGAACGTCCTCGGTCTGCTCCAGGATCCGTGAGCAGCGCGTCGCGTTCTGGCGTCAGGCGCCGAGGCGGAGCTCGATGATCTCGATGGAGGGCTCCACAATCGCTGACTTCGGTCAACATGTTCTCAGGCCGCCTCGGACTGGAGGATCTTGGTGATCGGTCGCCGGGCGCCGATCCTCGCTGGCACGAGGGTGAGCCCGGCCATCGCCACGAGCGTCCCGAGGACGGCGGCAGCGAGCCAGGTCGTCGGGGGCAGGGTCCCTCCGTGGACAGCGGCCTTGACAGCACCGATTGGTGGTCGCGCGCGGTCTGAGCCGGCTACATCGTCTTCTGTGGGTTGATCGGCGTCCGCTTCTTCCAGTGGAACGCCGAGTAGCCGGCGCACTCAGGCATGCTTCCGCAAGAGCTGACCGGAGGCCCTCTGCCGCCACCGAGCTTGAATGTGGTGTCTGCGAGTGCCGCATCGCTTGTCACCCATCCGACCTACGCCGTTCGACACTGAGGCGAGCGCCGTGGGAATCCGTGGTGGTCAGGGAGCGCGAAGCCGAAGAACGAGGTGGTTCCCTAGGTTTGGCTCTCGGTCAGGGGACGAGGTGGAACTCAATCCGGTAGAGCAGTGTGTCGTCGTGGACGGGACCGGCGTGGGCTGCGCGGCGGCGGATGGATTCTCGGTCGCGCTCGCCGGTGCGGGCAATGTCGGCGGCGTCGATCGAGGAGAAGGGAACGAGCTCGATCGAGTCGACCTCGATCTGGGCGTCGATAATCGGGTAGCGGCCGCCGACCTTCACCTTCGGAAGACGCCATAGTCGGTACGAGACCGTGATGTCGCCCGATCGCACCTCGTCGCGTAGCTCCCGACTGAACTGCACCATGCTGAGCTTAGGACCCTGTCTCCGACGCGAGGGAGGGCGCGGCACCGCGCCACACCGGAGTCCAACCGTCGAGATGGGCAGGACGTATCCGCATGCTGGGATCGGTATGGTCGGCATGTGGCGAGCGGCCCAGGACCTCTGTCCTACGACCCGACCCTCTATAAGGGCAGCGCCCCCTTCTACCTCAAGGGCCGACCCCGTACTCCCGACGGCTCAGAGAGACGGTTGCCGAGGAGTGCGGGCTGGACGGGACCGGCCGACTCCTTGACGTCGGTTGCGGGCCAGGGGTAGTGACGGTCGACCTGGCTCCGCTCGTCGATGAGGCCATTGGCCTGGACTCCGACGCCGACATGCTCACCGAGGCAGTCCGGCACGCCAACCGGGAAGAGGTGATCAATGTGAGCTGGATCCAGGCCCGTGCCGAAGAGCTCCCGGCCCTCGATCTCGGTACGTTCCGAGTTGCCACGTTCGGCCAGTCGTTCCACCGCACAGACCGGGAGCGCGTCGCCGAGTCTGTCTACGATCTCCTCGAACCTGGTGGGAGCATCGTTCTCGTGGCCCATACCGTCGAAGGTCGCCCCAAGCCTCCAGGCCCGGGCCTCCCCGAGATCCCTCACGAGGCGATCCGAACCGTGATCCGTCGGTATCTCGGTTCCCTGTCTCGCTCCGGGCAAGGGTTCGCATTACCGCCGCTGGACAAGTGGGAGGACGCGCTCGGCCGGACTCGCTTCGGCCGACCACGGCATGTCTTCGCCCCCGGACGCCCTGACATCGTCCAGGACGTCGACGGAGTTCTCGCCAACTACTTGTCGATGTCGTTTGCCGCGCCGCACCTGTTTGCCGACCGGCTCGAGGAGTTCGAAGCCGACGTGCGGCACGAGCTGATGGAGCGATCTCCATCCGGACTGTTCTGGGACTGGCCGGGCGACACGGAGGTGGCTATTGCCACCAAACCCGGCATAGCCGAAGTCTCAGGTTCACACCGCAGACGCCCCGGGATGATCATGGGTCGTGACGTGCCGTCCGGCGCGAAACGAGCGAACGGTCAGGGTCGAACGGTGAGGTCGTCAGAGCGTCCAGCTTCGAGTCGCGACCACTGGGCGGTGGGCCGTCCGTTAGTTCGGGTCACGGCACCGTCGACTGGCCACGGTTGTGGCCAGCCGGGGGGCGAGTCTTCCCACGTCTCCTGGCGTCCGTACACGGTGAGGTCCATGAGCGCATAGCTGGAGTCCATTGCCTCGACGCCGCGGACAGTGGTCCAATATGTTTCGAAGACGCGGTCGTCGTCGCGCACGTAGCAGACGATGTGCATCATGCCGATTCGGCGCCCCAGGAGGAGCGCGTCGACGGAGGGCTGCGCTGAGTACCACGGCATGTCCCAGCCCATGAAGTCGTGATAGCGGATGCTCTCGTCGAAGGGACCCTGACAGAAGACCGCGTAGGTGATGTCGCGGGAATGAAGGTAGGACAGCTCCGCGACTTGAGTGGTGACCCACGTGCATCCTTCGCACTGCTCGGCGGCGGCGTGTCCGTCGTGCCACATGAAGTAGTAGGCGATGAGCTGGCGACGCCCTTCGAATGATTCGAGCAAGGTGAGGGGCCCGTCCGGCCCGACCAGCTCGAGGTTGGCGTCGACCTCGAGCATGGGGAGACGCCGTCGGGCCGCGGCGATGGCGTCGCCTTCCCGGGTGTGGGCCTTTTCCCGAACCCGCAGCCGGTCCAGTTCGACCTGGAAGGCGGCTCGATCGCAGACCGGGGGCAGACTTGATGCGTTGATGGCGCGGCGCAACGACTCGCCCAGGATTGTCGGTTGCTCGTTCATGGCTACCTTCCTTTGTCCCGGCGACGATGTAGTCAAGATTCTTGAATAACTTGTCGTCGGGAGCCAGGCTCGCACGCACCGCCGTAGTGGATCTCACAAACCGGACGAACGTCGAAGGTACGCACGCATGCGCTCCGGCCCACCGTGGTCGAGAGCGCCCAGCAAGGAGAACAGGCTGGAGAAGCCCTCCGCTCCGAGGGCTGCGCGCAGCTCACCGTCGATCGCCCGAGCCGCCGCTCGCTGGGCACGGAGGTAGTCGTTCCCGCGCGACGTCAGGGTGACCGCCTTCTCCCTCCCGCTGGTGGCCGAGTCGGCGACCGTCACGTAGCCACGGTCGCGCAGGTGCCCGACCACCTTGCTGGCGCCCTGGCGGGTGATGCCGAGCTCGCGCCCGATGGCCGCGATCGTCGCCCCGGCCTGGCCCGAGCACAACCGGAGCACGCGCCCGTCGGGGAATCGACGCTCGCCGAACCCCGCATCAGCCATGGCGGTGTCGAGACGAAGCTGATAGCCGAGCCAGGCGCGCCGCAGCGCCGGTCCGAGCCCGGTCGATGACGGCCCGGTCGATGACGGGCCGGTCGAGTGATCGCCTCCGGTATCGCCATGCGAAGGAGGCATCTCCGGAGCCACGCCCAAGATGTTAGCAAACTGTAAACTGAGTTGACAGTTTGTTCACTGGCGCCCGATACTTCCCCTATGCCGCCCGCCGCCACCACGCACCGGTGGCTCGGGCGTGCCTCGGCCCTGGTGCTCGTCTCGGCCCTGGTCCTCAGCGCGTGTGGATCCGCCAGCCCACCGTCGCAGCTGCGCTCCAGCACCGTCGTCTACCGGTTCGGAGTCGTCGGGAACCGGGGCGCCATCAGCCAGCTGCAGCTCGACAGGCCCACTCGTATCTCGGGAGTCGGCCGTCAGGTCGTGCAGATCGCCACATCGAACTCCGACGGCTACGCGCTGACCTCGAGCGGCGCCGTGTGGGCCTGGGGGGTGGCCAACTACGGCGAGCTCGGCAACGGGACGGACCCCGCTTATTCCACCCGGGCCGTCAGGGTGGCGTTTCCCGCCGGTGTCCGGATCGTCACACTGGCGAACCCCATGCCCTTCGACGGCGCATTGGCCATCGACTCGCGGGGACATGTGTGGGGTTGGGGCCTCAACGCCTTCGGCGACCTGTGCCTGTCGGGTCTCACCCATCTCCGTCCGAGCGAGCTCCCGCTGAGCGACGTCACGCTGGCCACCGGCGCGCGCACCCACTCGCTCTTTTCCACCAATGGCACGGTCTCTGCCTGCGGCAGCGGCCAGTACGGCGTCCTCGGAACGGGCTCCACTGCGAACAGCGCGACGCCGGTCCCCGTCGTCGGCCTGCCGAGCACGGCGCGAGTCACAGCGCTCACCTCCTCGTGGGAGGGTTCGGGGGCGCTGCTCAGCAACGGCGAGTACTACGACTGGGGTTACAACGCGGCCGGTCAGCTCGGAAACGGCACCACCACCGACAGCGACGTGCCCGTGAAGGTCGGGCTACCCGCAGCGGCGCGCCAGGTGTTCCAGGGCGGCAGCGGAGCCAGGAACGGCCAGACCGTCGCCATCCTGGCGGACGGCTCGGTGTGGGCCTGGGGCGACAACGCCCGGGGTCAGCTCGGCGACGGCACGAGGGTCAGCTCGGACGTCCCCGTGCGCGTGGCGGTGCCCGCGGGGGTGACCTTCGCCAAGGTCAGCTCGGGCGGGTTCGCCAGTTACGCCATCGACGGCTCGAGCCAGCTGTGGGCCTGGGGAGACAACAGGAGCGGGCAGCTGGGGACGGGGAGCGGCGTCACCATGGCCACCAAGCCGGTCAGGGTGGGCATCCGCCTCACGCAGATCTCATCGACCGCCCAGAACGTGGCGGGATTGAACGCCAGCACGCCGCGCCCATGATGGTCGGACGTGTCGTGGCCGGTACCCGCCCCTCGATCTCGAGGTCGCTCCGAGCTAGCTGATCGCTTCCAGAAACGTGGAGACGGCGGTCCACCAACCGTCTGGGTTTTCGAACTGCGGGCTATGGCCGGCATCGGCGATCACGGCGAGTGTCGATCGGGGAAGGACGTCAGCCATGCGTCTCGCCGATTGCAGAAAGGGAGCGTCCTGCTCGCCCACGAGGACCAACGTCGACGGCTGTGGGTCCATGGCGGCGAGAGACTCGAGCGAATCCGCACACGTGAGGAGCTCCTGCGCGATGGCCGCATAGAGATACGGAGACGTCGAGCGGAGCTTGCGGTCCTCGAACTGCGCGTATCCCGGCTGCTCCACGAGGACGCGACGATGCGCCGCGGTATCCAGTGGTGACTCCACGCTTTCCATGAGGTCGGCCAAGGCGTTCATACCCGTCCCGGTGGCAATTCCCGCCGCCATGGCGACGAGCTCGGGGTCGAGGCCCTCAACCGGCCCGTGCCCCGTGTCCATGAGAACGAGGCCGAGGAGCCGGGAGGGGTCTGCCGACGCGACCAGCTGCGCCACAAAGCCACCCATCGAGTGCCCGAGCAGTGCGTAGCGATGCCACCCGAGCGCCTCGGCCAGGGCGATGCTGTCTTGGGCCAGGACGGACAAGGAATAGGCCCCGACACCGGTCGGCTTCGAGCTCTCACCATGACCTCGGTGATCAGGAGCGACGGCGTGCCAGCCGAGCTCGGCCAGAGCATCGAACCACTCGGTGAAGTCCTCCTTGGCCCCCGTGAAGCCGTGCAGGAGCAGGAGGGGCTGCCCGCCCCGACCCGATTCGGCGATGACGAGCTCGACGTCTGCCAACTGCACCGTGCGCGTGTTCACCGGCGACACTCTGCCATTGTTCGCGTCCAGGATGTTCCCTGGTCTCGAGCTGCGGTGGAGAGGCGGCGGCGGGACGCTGAGCCTCACCGCTACGATCGTGGCCGGCACGGAGAGGGTGCCGCCGGGTCCGCGGGAAGGACTGAGTCCACCTCCGAACACCACGGATCAGTGTTGTGGCCTCTTCCTCGGCCTGAGCAGCGGACCGCAGGCGCCGGAGGGAGACGCCATGTCCACTTCGCTTCCTGAGCACCCCGACCTCGACCAGCTGCGGCGCCGAGCCAAGGAGCTGCGAGACGGCGCCCGTGTCGGCGACCCGGCGGCGCTGGAACGATTCGCCCGCCAGCAGCGGCCGGTCGCAGGCGCCGCCACCCCCTTGGCCGCCGCCCAAGTGGTCATCGCACGGGAACTGGGTTTCGCCAGTTGGCCGACGCTCAAAGCGGCTGTCGACGCCGAGGCTGGTGCCCGGCGCGAGATCTCCACCTTCCTGACCGCCGCCATCGAGGGGCGCGCCCGCCAGGCCGGCGACATGTTGCGCGGCGGTCCCGGCATCGCCGGTCGGAGCCTGCTCGCCGCGGCGGTGCTCGGCGATGCCGGGGCCGTGCGCGAGAGGCTGGCTGTCGACCCCGACTCGGCGCTGACCGTCGACGACGACCGGGGCTGGCCGCCCCTGCTCTACGCCTGCTACTCCCGGTGGCACCACATCGAGCCTGAACGACAGGCGGGAGTGGCGAATGTGGCGCGTGTGCTGCTCGACGCCGGGGCCAGCCCCAACACCAACGACGGGGGGCGCTCCCTCTTCCGGTCGGCCCTGAAGGGAGCGGTGGAGGTCGACAACCCGCTCGTCACCGAGATGCTCCTCGAGGCCGGGGCCAACCCCGACCCGGGCCAACCCATCGGGGAGGCCGTCGGTCACCGCGACCCTCGGTGCCTCGGCCTGCTGCTGGCCCACGGCGCCCGGGTGGCGGGGACCTGGGCTGTCGGTGCGGCGGTGTTCCACGACAACGCGGCGGCGATGGCGATGCTCCTGCGGGCCCTCGAGGCGAGCGGTGGCGACGCCCCCGCGGCGGCGACCGACGCGTTGGCAGATGCCGCCGCCAACGCGTCGCTCCCGGTAGTGGTCGCCCTCCTCGACGCGGGAGCCGACCCCGACGCCACCGACGACGACGGCGTGTCGGCACTGCGCCTGGCCGTCCGGGCCGGCAAGCAGGACGTCGTGGCCCGGTTGCAAGACCACGGCGCCAGTGGCGAGAGCACCGACGTCGACCGGTTCCTCGGCGCCTGCATCCGGGCCGATCGTCGTGGCGCCGAGGCGCTGTTGGCCGAGCGCCCCGACCTCCGCGACCGGATGACCGATGACGACCGGGCGGCCATCTTCGATGCGGCGGCCTCCCGGCCGGCCGAGACGGTCGCGCTCATGCTCGACCTCGGCTTCCCCCCCGGCGCGGGCCGGTACGGCGAGCAACCCCTGCACACCGCCGCCTACCACGGCAACGCGGCGACGGTCCGACTGCTCCTCGGCGCCGGGGCCGACGTCGACGCCCGCGACGCCCGCTTCGACGGCACCCCGTTGGCGTTCGCCACCGTGGGCAGCGGCGAGCGGTCCGGCCGACCGGGTGACTGGATCGAGACGGTGAGACTGCTCGTCGAGGCGGGTGCCGACCGACATGACGTCTGGGTCTCGGAGAAGCCACCCAGCGAGGCGGTCGCCCACCTCCTCCACCACTATGGCATCACGCCCGACGAACCGACCGCGCCCCTGCCGTCCGACGAGCCCGAGGTGCCCGGATCGATCGGTACCGGCGTCATGGCGGAGATGGCCCGGCACCTCGAAGCCGCCTTTCGCCACCTCGACCTCGACCTGCTCGGGTCGCTCCTCGATCCGCAGGTCCACTGGAGTGGAAACTGCACCCATCGCACCCAGGTCCTCGACTGGTTCCGCGGACTGCTCGCCGAGGGGATGCGGGCCGACGTCGAGAGCGTCGAGGTCGACCGCGACGCCGTGGTGCTCGGCCTCAGCGTGGGGCGCCGGGCCGAAGGAGCCCGACCGGCGGAGCCCGACCGGCTCTACCAGGTCTTCACCGTCGAGAACGCGCTGGTGGTGGAGATACGCGCGCCTACCCCGACCGTCCCAGCGCGCTGGCCCGTCCCTGACGCGCCGTCGGGGTTGATCAGCGCGTTGACCCGAGGACGTCCTTCACGATGCCAGGCGCATGCACCGCCGCCAGGTTGTCCTGGAGGTAGGCGGGTGCCTCCTCCGTCTCGATGAACCACCCGGTCGGGCACATGGTGAGGATCTCGACGAAAGAGAAGCCCGCGCCCTGTGCTTGTGTCTCGAGGGCCCGGATCAGAAGTCTCTTGGTGCGAGCCACGTTCCCGGCGTTGTTCACCGCGCCACGGGCCACGAAGGCGGCTCCGTCGACGGCGGCGAGGAGCGACGCCAGGCGGATGGGCTGGCCGTGGGTGGCGGCATCGCGTCCCTGCAGGCTCGTCTTGGTGCGCTGGCCGAGCACGGTTGTGGCCGTCATGTGACCCCCGGTCTCGCCGAAGACACCGTTGTTGAGCATCACGCACGTCACGTTCTCCCCGCGCGCCGCGGTGTGGATGACTTCTTGCAGGCCCTCGCTCACCATGTCGCCGTCGCCCTGCACCGTGAGGACGATGGTGTCGGGGCGGGCGCGCTTGACTCCTGTCGCCACGGACGGAGCCCGCCCGTGCAGTGCTTGGAGCACCTCCACGTCGAGGTTGTTGGAGAACGCGGTGTAGCAACCGATTCCGAACACGGCGATCGTCCGTTGCACGAGGCCCAGCTCGGCGATCACCTCCATGACGCTGCGCATGGCGATGGGCTCGCCGCACCCGGGGCACAGATGATGGGCACCGACGTCGATGAGCTCCGGTGTGAAGTCGTCGACCAGGCGGGCGCCGTGGGCGGGGGGCGTGTCGCTTCGGACCACCGGGATTCGGGTCCGATCGGTCACCGTCGCACCAAACCGGCGATGCGGTCCTTCATGACCGCGACGTCGAGATCGGGGGCGATCCCGAAACCGGAGCTGTCGAGGCTCAGGCCGCCCATGAATTCGACCGGCACGCGTCCGTCCAGCGACAGGCGGACGTCGTCGACCATCTGCCCCTGGTTGTTCTCGTAGACGGCCACGAGCCGGGCGCCCGTCGCGGCCCGGCGCACCGCCTCGGCGGGGAAGGGGAACAGGGTGACCGGGCGCACCCAACCCACCGGCGCGCCCTCGGATCGCAGCTGCTGCACCGCGGCCCGGACGTACAACGCCGGCGTCCCGAAGGCGACGACGACGACCTCGTCCTCCGCCCGGCGGTCGACCTCGGCCACAGGCACGACGCCGGCCGCCATCGCCGCGGTCGCGGCGGCGCAGGCGGCGTAGTGGTCCGACAGGTCGTAGCCGACATCGTCGCGTTGCTTGGAAGAGCCGAGGAACGACACGAGCTTGGCCCGCCCGCTCCCGCCGCTCGACCCCGACAGGGCCCACTCGGGGACGGCGCGGACCCGGGGAGGGGGGATGGCGACGGTCCGGGCCGTGTGGGCCAGGTAGTAGTCGCCCATGACGACCACGGGGTTGCGCCATTGCTCGCTCAGGTCGAAGGCGAGCGTCACCAACGCGACGGCTTCGCCCGCGTCTTTGGGCGCGAGGACGATATGGCGGTAGTCACCGTGCCCCCCGCCCCGAGTGGCCTGGAAGTAGTCGCCCTGGGCCCTCGCCATGTTGAGGACGACCAGCGGTAGGCGGGCCAGGGTGATCTCGGCCAGCGACTCCTGCATGAGCGAGAGGCCCTGGCCCGTCGAGCCGGTGGCGGCCGGAGTGCCGGTGGCCGCCGCCCCCCAGGCCATCCCCACGGCTTCGATCTCGCTCTCGGCGTTCATGCACACCCCGCCCACGGCGGGCAGCTTCTCGGCCATGTGCTCGAGCACCTCGGTGAACGGCGTCATCGGGTAGCCGGCGAAGAACCGGCACCCGGCCGCGATCATGGCTTCCGCCAGCGCTTCGCTTCCCTGCATGAGCCGCGTCGCTCCAGCCACGGTGGTCACGTCGCGAGCTCCCGGGGTGTGTCGTACTTGTAGACCTGGAAGACGAAGTCGGGGCAGATCTGAGAACAGGCCCTGCAGCCGGTGCATCCCGGCAGGAGCTGCGGATAGCGGTAGCCGCGGGCATTGACCTCGTGAACGGTCATGACCAGAACATCGGGCGGGCACGCGTCGATGCAGAGGTTGCACCCCTTGCAGGCGTCGACGTCGATGACGACCGTCCCCCGGGTCGTCATCGTGCTCACCGGAGGCTCCCGACGGGCCAGGCCGGGACCGCCATCGGCCGCACCGCCCCGGCGCCGGCGTGCAGCGCCCGCTGGTTGAGCTCGACGTGCTGGGCCCGGTATGCGGGCAGTGTGGAGCGCACCGCCTCGACCAAGGAGTCCATGCCGACGAGCCCGGTGGCGGCGGCGTAGGCGCCGAGCATGACCATCGAGGCGGCCATGACGTTGCCGACATCGACGGCGAGGTCGGTGGCCCGAACGCGCAGGACGTGCCGGGGTGGCCGGTCGAGGTCGGCGTCGAACACCGAGGCGTTGAGCAGCAGCACGCCGTCGCGACGCACGCTGGCCAAAGCGTGTTCGGCGTGCTCGCGGTGCATGACGACGGCGGACCACGCCGCACCGATTGTGGGGGGTGCTTCGACGGGCCCGTCCGCCACGACGATGCTCGCCTCGGTGGCGCCACCGCGCATCATGCCGCCGTAGCTGCCGAAGAGCTGGACCTCGCGCCCTTCGGCGACGGCGGCCCCGGCGAGGACGCTCGCCGCCAGCTGCACACCTTGGCCGCCGATGCCCGTCATGACGAGCTCTCGCTCCACCGATGTCGATGTCAAGAACTCTGATCTTATGAAGCAAGAACGCTGTTCTGCAATTCAGAGCCGGGACGTCAGAAGCTCCACCAGCAAGCGCCGCTGCACCTGCCCGGTGGTGGACGTCCGGGGGATCTCCTCCACCACCGCGACCCGGCGTGGTTCCTGGAACGGGGCGAGGATTCCCCGACAGTGGCCGCGCAGGTCCTCCAACGACGGGGGCGCGCCGCCCGGGGTCGGTACCACCACGGCGCACACCACCTCACCCCAGGTCGGGTCGGGTATGCCGATGACGGCCACCTCCCGTACCCCGGGGTGGGTGGCGAGGAGCGCCTCGACCCGAGCGGGCTCGACGGCTTCCCCGCCGGTGCGGATCACGTCACGCAGGCGGCCGACGATGGTCAGATAGCCCTCTTCGTCGGCTACGGCGCGGTCGCCCGTGCGGTACCACCCGTCGGCGAAGGCGTCCGCCGTGGCCCCCGGGTCGTCGAGGTAGCCGTCGAAGAGCATGGTGCTCTGCACCTGCAGCTCCCCGTCGGCGATGCGGACGGCCACCCCCGGCCCCGGAACACCGCAGCTGCCCGGTTTGGCCCGAAAGTGGTCGTGGTCGAGCGCGGTGACGCTTCCCGCTTCGGTCGACCCGTAGAAGACCCGGAGATGGGCTGCGGGTACGCAGCTCGCGATGGACTCGAGAAGCTCGAGCGGGGTGGCCGAGGTGCCGGTGTCGGCGAACCGGACCGTGGCCAGAGGTGAGCGCTCGGGGGCCAGTCCGCCGACGGAGTCGATGATCCGTCGCCACACGGCAGGGATGCAATTGAGACGGGTGGCGTGGTGGCGTGCCACCGCCTCGATGATGGCGTCGGCGGAAGCCTGTTCGACGAGCACGACGGTGTCACGGGCCTGCCACTGTTGCAGGGCGATCGTCCACGCCCCCATGTGAAAGAGCGGATACGGACAGACCATGGCACCGCGGGGCTCGAGGAGCGCACCGGCCTGGGTCCGCAGATAGTTGACCCGATGAGAAAGGACCACGCCCTTGGGCGTTCCCGTGCTGCCGCTCGTGAAGAAGGCGACATGGGGATCCGTGCCGAGCGGTCCGGCGTCCGGCGCCACGTCCGCGTGGGCGGATGACCGTGCGAGCAGGTCGTCGAGCTCGGCGACGGGGACCGGCAACGGCGACGCTGCTCCACGGTGCGCGGCGTCGACGACAAGGAGCTCGGGCTGGGCCTGTGCCACCAGCGCAGACGCCTCGTCCCCGTGGACCACCGCGTTCAGCGGGACGAACAGCGAGCCGAGCTTGGCCAGCGCGGCGAACAGCGGGACGATCTCGAGGGCGGTGTCGCACCAGACCGCCACCCGGGTGCCTCGGGTCACGCCCATCTCGCCCAAGAGCCGTCCCAGCCGGTTGGCGGCGCCGTCCACTTCGGCGAAGGTGAGCGCCCGACCCCCGATCGCCACCGCCACGCGGCCGGGGGCGGCCCCGGCGGCATTGGCGAAGACGTCGCCGATCACGAGTTCTCGCTGCATCGCCCTCTCTTGCCGTGCGAAGAACGCTGATCTTAAGGTTGGGGAACGCTGTGCTGCCACGACCGGACGAGGGGCCGATGCCGAGACTGACCGAGACGCTGGCCCGACGTGCGGTGGAGAGGTCGGTGGCCGAGCGCCAAGCCGAGTACGCCGAGGAGATGGAGAGGATCGTCGAGGCCACCTACGCCCTTGTCGAGCGCACCGGGGGCGTGGACCCGCCCTTGCGCGACATCCTCAACGAGGCGGCGCTCTCGACTCAGGCCTTCTACCGCTACTTCCGCTCCAAGGACGAGCTCATGTTGGCCGTGCTCGACGACGGATGCCGGAGGCTGGTCGAGTATCTGGCGCACCGCATGGCTTCGACGGACACGCCCGCCGCGGCCATCCGCGCCTGGGTCGAAGGGGTCATGGTCCAAGGGGCGAGCGAGACCGCCGCTGCCCGGACGCGGCCGTTCCTCGCCAACGAGGATCGATTGGCCGAGATGTTCCCCGAGGAGCACCGCGCCTCGATCGATCAACTCCTGGCGTTGCTGCGGCCGCCGTTGCAGGGTCTGCGACGCGGCGACGTCGATCGGGACGCTGAAGCGGTGTATCGGCTGACCTTCGCGACGTTGCACGCCCATCTCATCGCTCGATCGCGGCCCTCGGAGGGGGCAACGAACCATCTCGTCACGTTCATTCTCGCGGCGCTCACGGGCACGGCGGGCGCAACCAAGGCGGTGCGATGACCACAGAGCGGGCTCTGGGAGATGTGGGCACCAAGCTCGTCTTCGAGAACGATCGGGTGCGGATCTGGCAGGTTCGGCTCGCGCCCGGAGAAGAAGGCGACGTCCACCGACACGACCTCGATCACATTCTCGTCCAGGTGGCAGGGGACCGCATCGCCGTCGTGCCCGAGCCCGATTCGCAAGGCCCGTACCGGGAGTACCTCGAAGCCGATGTCGTGCCGGGGGCCACGGTCTACGTGACTCGCGGCGGGGTCGAGACGGCCCGCAATACCGGCCTCGATCCCTATCGCGAGATCGTGATCGAGCTCAAGGACTGACCCTCGGTCAACCCCCTGTCATCGTCGAGTACTTCTCGTGAGGCCCGGCACACCCCTGCCCCCGGCGCCGGAGGCAGGGGTGTGCGGCCGGGCTGAGTCGCCCGATTTCCGGACCGGCCCGCGGGCTACCCGATCGGGCTACCCGTGCCGACGGGGGCGTTGGTGTTGATCAACGGCGACGCCGACGAGGTGGTCCCGCCGGTGGGGTTCTGCGCCTGGACGGGCGCGTTGGTGTTGACCAGCGTGCCCGTGGCCGTCGACCCGCCCGAGCTCGTCCCGCTGCCGGGACCGTTCACGGGGGCGTTGGTGTTGATCAACGGCGACGCCGACGAGGAGGTCCCGCCGGTGGGGTTCTGCGCCTGGACGGGCGCGTTGGTGTTGACCAGCGTGCCCGTGGCCGTCGACCCGGCCGAGGTCGTCCCGCTGCCGGGACCGTTCACGGGGGCGTTGGTGTTGATCAACGGCGACCCCGAGGAGGTGCCCCCGTTGGTGCCGGTGGCCCCGTTCCCGGGGGAGCCGCTGCCGGTCCCCGACGACGGTGCCGGAGCGCTCGGCGTGGACGTCGAGCCGG
This sequence comes from uncultured Acidimicrobiales bacterium, assembly GCA_963811775.1. Lineage (GTDB taxonomy): Bacteria > Actinomycetota > Acidimicrobiia > Acidimicrobiales > UBA8190 > Chersky-840. The sequence continues at coordinate 120,650 of CAWESO010000018.1, forward strand.
TGGCATTGGCGCCCGGCGTCGTGGTGCTCTTCTGCGTGCCGATGTTGGGTTGTGCCACGGGTGAGGCGGCGACGGTGCTCGGGCACGAGCCCGCGAAGGCGGGTGCGGTCGAGGACAGCAATGCCGCGCCGGCTCCGGCGATCCCGAGCAGGGATGCGCTCAAGGCGATGGCCCGGGCGCGCGTGGTGAAGGTATGCATGTCACGTACTCCTTTGGATGGTTTCGCGTTGTCTGTTGGGTGGTCGCGGCGATCTGGCCGCGTCGTGCGCAACAGGAGCGCTTAACCGGGAGGGGAGTACCTCGGGTGGAAGACGAGCAGCGGTGTCTTCTCGCGCGCCAGGAGCAAAGCCCCGAGGACGAGCGCAGGGAGGACGAAATCTGCCGGTGCCAAGGCCCCGAACGGGCTGCCTCCCTGCCCCGCCGGCGAGAGCTCGGCGGAGTCGTTGGCGGTCAGCGGTGGGAGCGGCGAACGATGTGAGCGCAGTGGAGACCGGGGCCCGGGGCCGGGCCCTGGCCGAGGCGACGCCGCGGCGGCGGACCCGACGGTCGCGCCCGACACGACCGAGGAGAGCGGCCCCGATGCGACACCCGGGGGCGCGGCCGCCGTGGCCGATCCCCCGGGAACCGGTGACGGGATCGGCGATGTGGTCGGAAGGCTCGTCTCGATGGTCCGCACCACGGGAGCCGCGGTGCGGTGCACGGTCGTCGTGAGCGACCGGGCCACGCCGCGCACCGCGGTGCGCACCGGCGTCACGGGGCTCGCCGGATCGACGGTCCCGCCCGTCGCCGCACCCACCACGCCTTCGACCGGCCTGGCCAGCGGGGTCGCGACTGCGGTGGCACCGTGCGTCACGACGCCGAGGTCGGCGGCCGGATGAACCGCGGGCACCGGCCGGGGAGCGGCGTCGGCGGAACCGGCGAAGGCGGCTGACAGGGCCAGGGCGACGATGACGCCGGCGACACCACCGCCGAGGAGGACCGCGGCCCGCCACGCCATGCCGTGCCGCGCACCGGCCATGGTCTCGGCATCACGCGGGCCGGCGGTCGGGGGAACCACGGCGACCAAGATACTACTTAGGGTAAGAGAGAAATCACACTAAGTGAGCAACATGCAGGTCCCAGGGGCCCCACCTGGCCCAACCGTCCGACCGGGGCGTCAGTGCCGGTGGGACGGCGCGACCCCGGGCGCGCTGGCCCGGTGCCCCCGGAGCGGTCGGACCACGACGTCTCGCGGACCGAGCGGCTCGCCACATGATTCGCACACCAGGTGCGCCTCGGACGCCTTCCCGCACGCCGTGTGGGTGACCTCCATCGGGGGGCCCGCGGGCGCGGCGTACCGGTCACCCCACTGGCGCATGGTGGTCAGGACCGGCCACAGGTCGCGCCCCTTGTCGGTGAGGCGGTAGTCGTGGCGCAGGGGATGCTCGGAGTAGGGCACCTTGGTCAGGACCCCGAACTCGACGAGCCGGGCCAGGCGCTGCTGGAGGATGTTGCGTGAGATCCCGAGTCGTCTCTGGAAGTCGTCGAAACGGTGCACACCCAGGAAGACGTCCCGGACGATGAGCATGCTCCACCATTCGCCCACGACCTCGAGGCACTGGGCCACCGAGCAGTCCATGTCGGCGAAGCTCTTCCGTTCCATGCACCCAGGATAGTGAGTTGCATGATGAAATGCAATCGCGTAGGGTGGGTTGCATGACAAGATCCTCGACTCTCGACGGGCGCAGCGCAGCGCATGGGACAGCGGTACCAGGGGGGCCTCGCAGCTCCACGATCTTCGTCGTCACCGCGCTCGGTGCCTTCATGGCGTCGCTCGACAGAACTACCGCTCTGTAAAGGTGCTAGGCTGGTCCCATGACCAGCACACGGGTACTCGTGGCCGCCCGGCTGTCCAGGGTGACCGAGCAGGGACAGAGCAGGATCGAGCGGGACGACGAGGCCGCCGAGAGGTGGGCCACCGGCCGGGACGGCTGCACCATCGTGGCGGTCTCGAAGGACGCTGGCGTGTCCGGCGCCATCTCCCCGTGGAAGCGGCCGAGCCTCGGTCCGTGGCTCACCGACACGGCCCTGATCGCCTCGTACGACGAGATCGTGGCGTCGAGCATCGACAGGCTCGGCCGCAACGCCAGGGACCTACACAGCCTCCGAGCGTGGGCTGAGGACCACGGCAAGGTGATCCGCATCCTGTCTCCGGCGCTCGTGTGGCCGCCGGACCCCGACGACTTCTCCGGGCCGATCGTGTGGGACGTGCTGTCTCGTGTGGCCGAGATCGAGCTACGGCTCATCAGCAAGAGGGTCGCCGATCAGCGGGCCTCTCTGCGCTCTGCGGAGGCACTGGTCGGCAAGCCACCGTTCGGGTTCCGTGCCGTCGGCGAGAAGGGATCGAAGACGATCGAGCCGGTCCCTGCGCTCGTGCCAGTGCTCCGTGAGATGGTCAGTAGGGCCAACGACGGCCACACGCTGCGCTCGATCGCCAGGTGGCTCAACGGGGCCACAGACGGCAACGGAGACCCCGTACGGCCGACTCAGGCAGGCCGGGCGATCAAGGTGGCAGGCCGCACGGGTTCCCAACTGTGGTCACCCACCAGCGTCGCCAACATCCTGCGGAACCCTGCTCTCAAGGGGCGCCGGTACGAGGGTGGGCAGACCGTGCTCCGGTTCGACGGCATCCTCACGTCGGGCCAGTTCGCCGAACTGCAAGCCAACCTCCCCACGGGCCACCGAGGCAAGATCACGTCGAAGACGCCACTGCTGACGGGCGTGCTGCGCTGTGGGAAGTGTCACGGCCCGATGTACCGGATCAAGGCCATGAGCAAGGCCGGTGGGTTCAACTACCGGTGCAAGGGCACGGACCAGGAACCGTCGAGGTGTGCGAACGCTGTGCCGCTCGACGACATTGAGGCATGGGTCGATCAGTGGTTCACCGGTGGAACCACGGCTGAAGGCGAGCAGTGGTCGGGACCGTTCACGAACGTCGAGATCGTCGAGACGATCACGGTGCCGGGCGACGATCACGCTGACGACATCACTGAGGTCGAGAACGAACTGCGGAGCCTGAACTTCGACGACCCGGACTTCGCATCCCGGCAGGCTGGTCTGCTGTCCGAGCGTGCTCGGCTCATCGCCCTGCCGACGGCGCCGCCGGTGATCACGGAGCGGGCCACGGGCCG
>CAWESO010000019.1:0-352135 GCA_963811775.1 uncultured Acidimicrobiales bacterium
GCGGACCGGGAGACCTCGAGCAGGTGGCACGCCTTGGCGACGTTGCCCTCCGGCTCAGCCTTCTCCGCCTCGATGAACGGGTACACGCTCACCGGGTCTCCTTGATGCTCCTATGTCAAGCGGCCAGCCCAAGAATGTCCGACGAGGGAACCGCAAGGTCGTCACGCAGTCGGCGCCACACCTCATCTGAGAGTCGACGCCGCAGCAGACGCAGCGCTTCGGTCTTGGTGTCCCCGTTGTGCATGCGCCCTTCGACGTACGCGCGTCCTTGCGAGCCCACACCACGCCATTGCGTGATGCCGATGCGGTGCAGCGCGGCGTTCACCTGGCGGTTGCCACCACGGTTGAGACGTTGGGGGCCAGGGTTGCCCGACCACACCGGGATGGGTGCGGTCCCGTTCCAACGGGCGAAGGCAGCCTTGGAACGGAATCGGTCAGCACCAGCGACCTCGCCGACGATCTTGGCGGCTGAGAGTACGCCGCAGCCAGCCATGGCCAGCAGGCTCGGCGCCAGACGCTTGACGACGCGGCTGATCTCGCGTTCGAGCTCGTTGGCTCGGACGGTGAGCTCTCGGCAGCGCGCCACCAGCTCGCGGGCGATGCGGGCCACCGTGCCCTCGCCATCCTCCAGCTGGGTCTCGAGCGAGTTGAGTACGTGCTGGCGGCGCAGGGCCTTGGGCGGGAGCTGCAGGTCAGGGAACAGCTCGTGGAGATGCCAACGCAGCCGGCTCTGGATGCGGGTGCGCTCGGTGACCAAGTCGTCGCGGTGGTCGACGAGCAGACGCAGCTCCCGGGCCTCGCCGTCGAGCCGAGCGACCGGCAGACCCGGCTCTCGCAACGCCGCACGGGCGACGGCGAGGGCATCGATGGGGTCGGACTTGCCCCGCTCCCGACCACCCCGCCGGGCGCCCGCCATGAGTCGGGTGGGCACCCGCACGACGGCCTCCCCGGCCACGAGCAGGTCCGACTCGAGCCGCCGGGTCACGTGGCGGCAATCCTCGATAGCCCACGAACGCTCCGGCCACCGGGCCGCCCACTCAAGGGCCTCCAAGTGTCCTTCCGAGGTAGTTGCCACCGTCTTCTCAATCCTCAGCCTGGTGGCTCGACCTCACGACGATGGGCCGGAGGCCCAGGCATCCGTAAACCTGCCCTCCTGGTCCAAGGTGCAAGCAAGAAGCCCGTACACGTCGGAGGGATCGTCGGGCACCGTCGCCGGCAGCTTCCCGGCTCCGGCAGCGGCCCGCGCTAGGCGAAGCAGCACGTCCGGAATGGCGCCTTCGGAAATCCCGCCGACCCGAACGCCGCGGTAGGTTTTCAGAATCGCCGATATGGCCATGGGTAGCCGGCGCAGGTCGACGGTGCCATCGTCAAGGAGGTACGGCAACTTCCAGGTCGCTGGGGAGCCGGCGTCGCCCACATAGGCGAAGCAGGCCGCAGATCGGTGGTACTTGGGATGGAGCAACGCACCGTCCGCGACCGGCTCAGGGCCTTCATGCGCGGCTGGGGCAGGCAGGAGCCGGAACCCGGCCGCCTCGGCCTCAGGTCGGGCGCGGTAGATGCCGTGGACGCTCAGCCACCAGAGGTCTTCGGGGGCCTCGGAGCCGTCGAGCGCTACGTAGACGCGGTCCCGGAGTCCTCCGTGGACCACGTCGGCGGCGTAGAGCATGTGCCCATCGCTGATCGCCACGCACCGCACGTGCTGTTTAGCGGCGTAGCCGAGCGCCTGGTCGAGGGCCCGACGAACGGCGTGCTCGTTCCAGGCGAGCAGGCCGGGTCGCTTGGCCTCGACCACCATCCACCTGACCCCGGGGCTCGTGAGGACGATGTCGGCGCGTTCGACCTGCCAGTTGACGTGCTCAGTCGGCCAGTCGAGCACCGAGGTGAACACCTCGCGCAGGATCTCCTCGGTGGCACGTTCGGGGATGCGGCCGAAGCGATCGCCCTGGACAAGGTGTCGGTGACGGACTTCGGCGAAGTTCGGCCACGCCCTGCCGATCCGCTCGCAGCATCGCTGGTAGAGGACCAACTCCTCGGGCACGGCAAGACGGTACTCACACGCGCCGGGTGGTGAGTCAGTCTGGATTCAGGCCACGCCCGCTCCAGCCATGATCCACGGCCGGCGGTGGGTCGTCGCCGACGGGTCCGTCGTCGTGGTCGGGCTGCACATGGTCTCCCGGGCGCCCTGAGGGGGCCCTCCGGGTGCGGGTGTACTTGGCAGTCCGCCCGACACCTACCAGCAGGCAGGCCACCTCGAGATCCACGATGACCGGTACGGCTTCCTCGGCGAGGCATCATTCCTGGGTGATCGTTCTCCACTCGGCGTGGCTGGCCCGAGCCAGCGGCCTCGCTCTGTGGGCCGAGGATGGTGCTCGACCCCGGACGCCCCCGCCCCGCCGAGGTCGTCCACCCCGTCAGCGGCGCCCAGAACCCCACCCCTTCGCCCTCGGCGCCGACGGCATCCGCCTCGCTGCCGCTGAGCTCGGAGGGATCGCCATAGAGGACCTGGTCGTCAAGGCGCATGAGGAAGAGCTCTTCCTGGGGCTGCCTGCCGTCGGCGGCGGGCCGATCGGCTCGCCCTGGCTCGAGGATGACCTCGCCACTTCCCCGGCCGCCGCGTCCTCGCTTTCCCCTTCGTCGCCCCCCGCATGGACCACCGCGGGGATCGTCTTCGAGCCATCCGAAGCAGCACACTTCGTGCTGGCGTTGACGGCGGCCAACCCGTCCGGGGCCCCCTCCGACCCGTCGGGCATCGTCCTCGCCTCCGACCTCCGATTCGCGGCGCGTGCCGCGGAGATGATCCTCGAGCTGTCCACCCGCGGCCGCATGCTCCCCACCCTGGAGCGCACCGGCGACGGTTGGCGGGCCCGCTGGCGCCCGCTCATCGACGCACGCGATCGGGGCCGGATCGAGACCCTGGTGTGGGCCCTTCCACCGTCGTTCATGGCCGCGACCACCGTCGATGCCGGTCACGATCATGCCGGCGTCGCCCCGGTCCCCGAGGCGCCGGACGAGATCCTCCGCTCCTATCTCTGGAGCGTGGCCGACGCATTGGTCCGGCGCTTCGTGGCCGATCGCCCGCCTGTCGCCATGCCCCCTGCCCGCCGGCGCCGTTCACCGAGGCCCGGCGCCGCCGATGCGTGGCTGGCCGCTCTGTGTTCGCCCGACGGAGTTGTCGACGCCGGGGACGACGAGCTGCATGCCCTCGCCGACGCGCTTCACGCCTGGCACGCCACGCAGGACACGGAGACGGACCCGGTACGGACCTGCTTCCGGATCGTCCCGCCTCCGGCCGAGGCCGAAGAAGAACATCGCGTCCACGAAGGCGGTGTTGCCCCGCTCCCCGGCCGGCGGCGCCCGGGCGCCCAACGCCAACCCATCGATGAATGGCGGATCGAGTTCGCCCTTCAGGCGGTCGATGATCCGAGTTTGCTCGTCTCCGCCGAGAGCGTGTGGGCCGACGGGCCCGAGCTCACGGCCTTGGAGCGCCACGCGATGCACCCCGACGAGCACCTCCTGCGAGGCCTGGGTCGTGCGTCTCGGCTCGTCCCCTCACTGGGCGCCGCGCTGGCCTCGGCGACGCCCTGCGCGCAGGTGACCGACGGCGCTGGCGCTCTCGCCTTCCTCCGCGACGGCGCGCCGATCCTCGAACAGGCCGGCTTCGGGGTGCTCGCCCCACCTTGGTGGCGCTCCTCCAGGGCGCGTGTGAGCCTCCGGCTCAAGGCTCGAACCACGTCGAAGGCTGGGTCATCACCATCGGCCATCGGGCTCGATGGCTTGTGCGACATCAGCTGGGAGGCGGTGCTCGGTGACGACAAGCTCGGGCTGGCCGAGCTACGCGCGTTGGCGCGCCTCAAGCAACCGCTCGTACGGATCCGGGGCCAGTGGGTGGAGCTGGGGGAAAAGGACATCGCCGCCGCCATCGCTGCCGTAGGACGAAAGGGCGTCGATGTCAACCCCATGTCGGCCGGCGATGTGATGCGCAGCGCCCTCGGGATCGAGCCGACTGCCGGCGACCTACCCATTGCCGACGTGGAGGCAGACGGGTGGCTCGGGGACCTTCTCGCCGGTGCCGAGGACCGTCGGCTGCGGGCCCTGGTCACCCCCGAGGGCTTCGTCGGCGAACTGCGCCCCTACCAAGAGCGCGGGCTCGGGTGGCTGGCGTTCCTCGGCGACCTCGGTCTCGGGGCTTGCCTGGCCGACGACATGGGCCTCGGGAAGACGGCCCAGCTCCTCGCCCTGTTGGTCGATGAGCGCGCCCGACGCGCCCCCTTGGCGCCGACGCGTCGAGGACGATCGGGAGCGACCAAGCCAGCGCTACCTGTCGTCGGCCAGTGGGCGGGACCGACCCTCGTCCTGTGCCCGATGTCGCTCGTCGGCAATTGGCAGCGAGAGACAGCACGCTTTGCCCCCGACCTATCGGTGTATGTCCACCACGGGCCGAATCGGCTCGACGGCAAGGCCTTCACCCGCACGGCCGGCAAGGCTGACCTGGTGCTATCGACCTACGGTCTCGCCGCGCGCGATCAGCACCTCCTCGCCACCGTTGCGTGGTGGCGCTTGGTCCTCGACGAGGCGCAGCAGATAAAGAACAGCGCGGCCCGAACCACCCAGAGTGTCAGGGCCATCCCGGCCCAACGGCGGATCGCCATGACCGGCACCCCGGTGGAGAACCGCCTGACCGAGCTGTGGTCGATCATGCAGTTCCTCAACCCCGGCTTGCTCGGCTCGGAAAAGGGCTTTCGCGACCGCTTCGCCCTCCCGATCGAACGCGATGGCGACGACGAGGCGGCAGCCCGCCTCCGCCGCGTCACCGCTCCGTTCGTGCTCCGCCGGCTGAAGACCGACCGGTCGATCATCGCCGACTTGCCCGACAAGCTCGAGATGAAGGAGTTCTGCACCTTGACCCGCGAGCAGGCCAGTCTCTACCAGGCCGTCGTCGATGACATGCTGGCGAGGATCGACCAAGCCGATGGCATCGAACGCCGCGGCCTGGTCCTCGCCACCATGATGAAGCTCAAGCAGGTGTGCAACCATCCGGCGCACTTCCTGGCCGACGGCTCGTCGCTGCCGGGACGGTCGGGCAAGCTGGCCCGCCTCGTCGAGGTGCTCGACGAGGCCGTGGCCGAGGGCGACCGCGCCCTCGTGTTCACCCAGTTCACGGAGATGGGGAACCTGCTCGAGCGCCATCTTCGCCGTCATCTCGGGTGCGACGTGCTGTGGCTCCACGGCGGGGTGTCGAAGAAGGCGCGCGATGCCATGGTCGAGCGGTTTCAGGGCGACAACGGCCCGCCGGTGTTCCTGCTGTCGCTGAAGGCTGGTGGCACCGGTCTGAACCTGACGGCAGCCACCCATGTCGTGCACTTCGACCGGTGGTGGAATCCCGCGGTCGAGAACCAAGCGACCGATCGGGCCTTTCGTATCGGCCAACGGCGCAACGTGCAGGTGCGAAAGTTCGTGTGCGGCGGGACCCTCGAGGAGCGCATCGACGACATGATCGAGGCAAAGCGCGCCCTGGCCGAGCGGATCGTCGGCACCGGTGAAGGCTGGATCACCGAGATGTCCACCGACCAACTTCGCCAGGTCGTGGCCTTGTCGGCCGACGCCGTGGGGGGCGACTGATGCCCCCCCGTCGTCCTGCGAGTCGGTCCCGGCGCCGCGGCGATGCATGGTGGCCACCACCGTCCACCCCGATCGCCGTAGAAGGAGGGCTGCAGGCACGCAGCCAACGCGGCCGGATCGGTGACACCTGGTGGTCGCTACGGTTCATCGCCGTGCTCGAGTCGTTCGGTATGGGCAGCCGCCTCCAGCGCGGCAAGCGCTACGCCCGCACCGGCCAAGTGCTCAGCATGGACGTCGCCCCCGGTCAAGTCACGGCGTCGGTCCAGGGTTCGCGGACCAAGCCCTACCGGGTCTTCATCGAGACCCGCATGCTCACGGCCGTCGAATGGGATGCCGCCGAGGCGGTCATGGCGTCGAGCGCTGTCTTCATGGCCAAGCTCCTGGCCGGCGACATGCCCGAAGAGATCGAGGAGGCGTTCGCCGGGTCGGCGGGCTCGCTGTTCCCGGCCTCGGCCGACGGGTTCGACTCGGCGTGCTCCTGCCCCGATTGGGAGAACCCGTGCAAGCACATCGCAGCGGTCTACTTCCTGTTGGCGGAAGCCTTTGACCGTGACCCGTTCCTCATCTTTGCCTGGCGCGGCCGGGGCAAGGCCGAACTTCTCGCTGGTCTACGGGCGCGCCGGCGCGGTTTGGACTTCGGCGCCGGTCCCGACGGCTCCGAACCGGCCGAGGCGACCAAGGTTTACGAAGCCGGACAATTCGGGTGGCCCATGCCAGACCCCGAGCGCCGCGCCGAGCGGCAGCTGGCGGACCCGATATCCGTGTGGGGGCGGCATGAGGACGTGGCGGCCATCGAGATCCGACCCCGCTTGGCCGTAGCCCCCGACCTGGTTCTTCGTCAACTCGACCCGACACCCCTCGCCGGCAACGAGGCACGGATCACCGAGGCCCTCCGTCCGCTCTACGAGGCGATGACGGCGGGTGCCGCCGCCCTGGCCCTCGGCGAACCGGCACTCGTCGTCGCGCAAGAAACGCTCCCAGCCAGCGTCAAACCAGACGCCGTGGTTGTGCCCATCCAGACACGGGACCCGCGTCGTTGAGCAGTCCCGGGTTTGCCGTGTTCGAATCACGACCGGTAACGACTGCCCCCGTTTGGGTCAAGCGTTGTCGCGGTGACAGACGCCAGATCCGGCGATCGGAGGCGGAATTAATTAGCGCATCCGCCTTTGGGCTGGCATCGTCACTTTGCCAGCGATCCAAGCTACTCGAGGAAACGTCACGGGCACGCGTTCGGTACCGGAGATCAATTCCTGGCGAGCCGATCTCGGCGATCAGGGATGCGTTCTGCCACTTTCGGAGACGTCATTATGGGGCCCAGAGCTGCCGCGTCTGGGGTGCGCCACCTTGACACTTTCGGACAGACTAGGCCTCGCTCAAGCTGCAATCGAAGAAAGCGGGCCAACAAATGATCGAATTCGGCTTGGTGTATGAGATCTGCCGGCCGGCGCCCTTCGACGGCTTCTCATCGGAGGCCGACGCCTACTGGCAGGCGCTTGAACAGGTCTGTTTGGCCGACGGACTCGGCTTCGAGCACGTGTGGGAGGTTGAGCACCACTTCTTGGAGGGCTACTCCATCTCCTCGGCACCCGAAGTGTTCTTGTCGGCGGTAGCACAGAACACCAGACGGATCCGTGTTGGCAACGGGGTTCGGCTCCTTCCCCCGCCCTTCAACCACCCGGCTCGCTCGGCCGAGATGGCGGCAGTCCTCGACATCATGAGCAAGGGTCGCTATGACTTCGGTGTCGGCCGGTCGATCACCGAAGCCGAACTCGGTGGGTTCGGCATCGACCCGCAGGACTCTCGGCCGATGCTCGACGAGGTATTGCCCGAGATTGTCCGCATGTGGACGGAAAACCCCTACCCGGGGTTCGAAGGCAAGTACTTCTCAATGCCCGAACGGCCGGTACTGCCCAAGCCGGTTCAAGACCCCCATCCGCCGATCTGGATGGCCTGCACTCAGCCATCGTCGTTCGACCTGGCCGCGGACTATGGCATTGGGGTCCTCGCCTTCGGAGTTGGGGCGCCCGGTGATGTGGTCGACTCACTGAAGCGCTACAAACAGCGGATCGCCAACCCGGCGAGGCAGGTGGGCAAGGTGGTTACCAACGCTGTGGCCCCGGCCACGCTCATGTTTTGCTCCGAGGATACCCGTAAGGCTCTCGACATGGGCGCGGTCGCCGCCCTCTGGTATGGAGCGCAGACTGCCAAGCTCTTCGCGCCTTGGGCCGGGAAGGAAGTCGCCGGCTACGAATACTACGGTCAGCTCGCCAACGATCCCGAATTCGTGGCCCGGTTCCTCCGCCCGCTCGAGGACGCAATGAACGACGAGTACTCGCTCATCGGGACGCCGGACAAGGTGGCACAAGGGGTTCAGGCCTATGTCGACATCGGTGCCGACCAGATCATCTGCCTGATCCAGGCCGGCCGTATCCCGCACGAGGAGATCATGGCGAGCCTCCGCCTGTTCGGTGAAGAGGTCATGCCCAGGTTTCGTCGGTCCTCGGTCTGACTGTCACCCGGCTGGCGTTTAGGACGACCCCCGGCGACGTTCTCCTCGCAGATCTGGGACACCTTCTGTTCCCGGTTGACGTGAAGGACGCCAAAACCTCGATCGACCCGATGACTGCAGACGAGTGGTTCGGGAGACGGAGTCACCGTCTGGACTGTCAACGGCTACGTCAGGACACGACCCGTGTCGTAAGCCGGAGCGCAGCGGAGCAGGCCCGTCTGATCATCATGTGCGCCGACCGTGGTCAGATAAGACGCGATAGCTTGCCGCGTTCGAGTGCCGGAAGTCGAGGCGATTACGCAGCTGCTCGGTAGTACTCGTGGATGAGGCCCCCAAGGACGTCGCGACGTTCAATGTGGGTGGGAAGGACAGTGACGTCCGGAGGGTCGTTGGTGACCGGTATGGCGAGGCCGATGCCACGGTGCGGACGCTGTTCGTTGTAGTGACGTACATAGGTGCGCAGGACACACTCTGTACGGCGACGACCGACGAGCAGAAGCTGGTCAGGACACTCGCTTCGTGCCGTGTCCACCCAGCGCTCGGCGTACGCGTTGGCCCGAGGGGCCCGCACCGGGGTGCGGATAATCTCGATGCTTTCCGAAGCGAAGACCTCATCGAAGCTGGCCACGAATTTGGTGTCGCGATCACGGATGAGGAACCTGAACACATGACCTTGTTCTGCCAGGTCGCCCACCAGGTTCCGGGCGACTTGAGTCACCCAGGGGCCGCTCGGGTGCTTCGTCACGCCGAGGATGTGGACTCTCCTGGTGGCCAGCTCGATCACGAACAGAACGTAGAGCCGCTGGAAGAAGACGGTGTCCACGCTGAGGAAGTCCGTGGCCAGGATGCCGGCCGCCTGTGCTCTCAGGAACTGGGCCCACGAGGGTCCACCTCTCGGAGCCGGCCCGAGCCGATGGCGGCGCAGCACGCGGCGAACCGAGGTGGCAGAGACCCGGATGCCGAGCTTCCTCAGTTCGCCCTGGACGCGCGCGCAGCCCCAGCTCCGGTTCTCCGTGCCGAGCCGGACGATGAGGGCGACAACGTCGGGATCGAGGGCCGGACGGCCGGGACGACGCTGTTGACGCCACCGCCGCCACTTGCGCCTCGCTGCCTCTCGGTGCCAGCGCAGCAGGGTCTCGGGCGTGACGAGGAACGCCTGCCACCGGCCCCGGGACAGCAGTCGGCTCAACGCGGCGAGCAAAGCACGATCGGCCCGCCGGTACCGCAGACGCCCATGGAGTTGTCGCTCGAGGATCTTCACCTGATGGCGGAGCACCAGGATCTCGACGTCCTTGTCCCGTTCGGTGCGTCGTGCCGTCACCAGGTCGAAGATCCAACACAGCCCGAGGTAGAGAAGTGAGAAGACCACGGCCGATGATGCCCGTTGGAGCGGGACTCAGGCCAGCCCAGGACCGTCAGAAGGGCCAGCTCATCGGCATGATCGACCTTTTGGCGCCCTTCACCTCAACACCACTTGCATGCAACGCCCAGATTCCTGATACCTCAAGGAGAAATCGCTAATACAACGAGGGAAATGATACGACACCTCTGACCATCCAGTGGAGACGCAAGCGCTGTCGCATCAAAGGATGGAGAACGTCGTACAGCCGCAACACTCCTTAGCTGCCATCATTTGTCCATGCCACCGAGAACAGCTTCTGGTCGGTGGATGGATCGAAGTCGATCTGGCTTGGAGTAGCCATCCTCGTCGCCGTCGAATCGTTCCACATCGTCAGCTGAACTATGGAACTCGTCGTCGTGGCGCTCTGGTTGTCAAACGCGCTACATCCGGAAAAGACCTCAACACCAAACTCGGATAAGGGCTGACGAATCGGCGTTCCGGCTACGAGCTTGGCCGGATCCTCGGTGATGCATTCCAGGCTGGAATACGACGGTGCAGATACAGCGGTCTTTCTTTCAGTCCACGTAGCCAGGAGGGCATTGGCGGATGAATATGCCGAAAGGGAAAAGGTCACCTTCGAGCCCCCGTCTCTGACCACTTGAACATTTATCTTGTCGCCCGGGACGAGTGTCAGGCGACGGCCAGCGTCCTTTAGACCGATTTTGTGTTCCGCTACACGTTTGCCGAGATAGTGCGAGTTATATAGCTCCCACCAAGCGTAGTATTGCGGGACATAGGTCACCTTCTTCCTCGAATGCTTAGCGATACAGTTCTCTTTCAGTCCAGCCTGTTCCACAGTTGAACTACTGCTCGGGTAGCCATCAAAACCTACCCACGATGAAGACTCACCCGCTTGATAGCACGTTAGCGACGTCACGATGATCTGAGAACTTGCAATGGACTTAGAGGACGGGGCGGTCAGAACATAGCCGGCCCAAGTCCCGCCAACGTCCATTGCGTAGGACTGGTCCGTCACAATCGATGATTGACCCGCCTGTCCGCATGCGCTCGCAATGCGAGAATTCTGGCTATCCCCGCTGTAACTCGCAATCCAGTAATAGGTTCCAGGCGACTGAGGAGTGAAGCTAGCGGTCGGTGACGTGGTGCTTCCGTCGACAACGAAGGGTGCGGAGGTAAAGACGGGCTTTGAACAGCCGGAGTCTGAATACGCGGTGAAGGTGAGGCCGCCGCTGGCGTCTGGAGTTGCGTTGGAGAGAGTCGCAGTGTCGGAGATGGGTGACCCCAGTGCGACGGTCGGTGTAGCTGTAGACGTAAGCATGGGTTGATTCACTGTAGCGGTAGTGGTGATCCGTCCAATGGAGTCGTTGCTCGTAAACCACATCGAGCCATCGGGACCACTGGTGATTCCCCCCACGGAATCGCTGACCGCGTCGTAGCTTGTCACGCCTCCATCCGTCGTGATGCTTTGGAGGTAGGGGCTGCTCGCGTTTGTGAACCAAAGCTCACCGTCCGCACCAGCAGTGATATTCAGTGGATCAGAAAGGCACGGGATTCCGGTATAGCTGTTGGTTACCACCCCGGCAGTAGTCATTCGAGCTATAGAACCGTCATCGCATGAGTCACCGGTGGTGTTGGCGAACCACAGGGCACCGTCGGGTCCAGCCGTAATGCCATATGGTTGAAAGGTGCCTGAGGTGTATTTGGTCACCACCCCTGCCGTAGTGATCCGTCCGATAAAGCTTTGATAGATGACGCCGCTCGTGAACCACAGGGCTCCGTCGGGGCCAGCGGTGATGCCGTTTAGATCGGGGACACCCGGCACGGTGTAGGTGCTCACGACACCGGCCGTGGTGATTCGCCCGATCGAGCCACCATCGTGGTTTATGAACCAGAGGGCGCCGTCAGAGCCGGTGGCGATGCCCTTCGGTTGGGAGATGTCAGTATTGGTGTAGTTGCTCACGACACCATCGGTGGTCATCCGTCCGATGGAATTATTGCCGTAGTTCGTGAACCACAAGACGCCGTCGGGACCGGCGGTGATGCTCTCTGGTTCGGAAATGCCGACGCCGGTGTAGTTGCTCACGACGCCAGCGGTGGTGATCCGTCCGATGGAATTATTGCCGTAGTTCGTGAACCACAAGGCGCCGTCGGGACCGGCGATGATGGCTTGCGGATCGGAGATTCCTGGGCCGGTGTAGTTACTTACGACACCTGCCTGAGCACTTGCGGCTGCGGGCAGAGCCAGTGGAACCAAAACCGAGGCGGATACTGCGAGTACAGCGAGACTGACGATGGACGGTCGCCGGCTGGCAGTAGCCCGACGCGAAGGGGGCGTCTCCGTATCAACTTCACTGCAGTTGGTGGCCGTGTTGGCAGGCCTCGACTTCGAATGAACGATCCGGTGATACGCGGAACGAGGACACATGCCATGACCCCACACGCCTCAACACCGGCCTACCGGCGGCTTCCAACTCGAAGGCTGACTTCCTCAGAGTCAAGCACAGAGCCAACACTGCTTCAAATGCAGGCGTGCGATCATGCGAACGGCTTACGCCGCGCCAGATTCATGGCGAACTCCGGATCAGATTGTTGGTGCTGATGTCATGGTGAAGCGCGTTGATGATGAGTACGTCGATCTCCTAGCGAGGGGATACGTTGTCAAGGCGTGTCACTCAGGTGAGTCAATTGCTCCGTCACTACCGTGAGAATTTCGGCGGGTAGATCGTGGGTCTCATCTTTAGCCCTTTGCAAAGCTACAGGGAACCTAGCCAAGAATGTTTCGAGGATCTCCGTTGCACTGATTCGCGAGATGCCCCATGAGGTGGCTTCGTTGATGATGCCGTCTAACGTCACTCGATCGGTTCGTTGGACGCTGTCGATGTACATCGCGAGCCGGTTGTCGCGGTAGTACAGCGTAGACATGACGTCATAGATCGGCGCTAGTCGCAAGACTCCGGACTCTTCGTGTAGGAGGGAATAGTTTTTGGCATGAGCATCGCCGTTGCCGATCACGACGTTGAAAGTCACCGCCTTGAGGAGGGTCTCAAGCGAGGATGGGTCAATAGCTTGGAGGATTCCAGCCATGCGGCGTAGTGAAGGGCCGCCGTCTTCCTCGTACTTCTTAATAGGCGGCATTCCCGTTGCCTGGCAGAAGTCCTCCTGGTGGATGCGGTGCACGGTCCCTGAGGGGTCGACGATCCGGTCGTATCGGGAGACGACGATAAGGGGACGGCCTTGGACCTCGATTGTCTCCACCCCAGCCGTAGGTAAGCCGAGGTGGCGTGCCAGCCTCATGCAAAAGGCTTCGTTTTTGACCGTGTTCGGGTAGCCGAGGATCTCGGGCTTGAGGATGTGGGTGGACGGAGTTCCGTCCACCGGCCTGCCCCAGCGGCCGTCCGGCAGGCGAGTGAGGAGGAGCTTCTCCTGAACTCCAGCCAGTGAGATCCTCACTCGTGGGTCAACACCGAGAGGAACGGTACGGAGTCTGTCGACCAGTTGGGCCAGTTCCTCTTCGTCCAAGGGATCGGCGGTGAGTACGGTCGCCTCCGGGGGTGGCGGATCTTCTTCAGGTTGTACGACGAGCGCGCCGGCACAGTCACGCCCAAGCGCCCGGATCAGACCGAAGGTGTCGTCGGCCCGGAGGCCGAGGTCGTCGGCGATGGCACGCCGTGGATCCCCTTCGGGGAGCAGCCCGTCCAGGAATGGCCGCACGATTCCGTTCCCGAACCGTTCTGTCGTGACCGGGAGGTTTAGCGAGAGCAAGGGGCTACCGGCGGGGAACCGCTCGATGGCATCCTCCGTGTACTGGAGCCGGAGCCGCCTGCGCTCTTCGTCGATGACGGCAGCCTTGGCGCCGTAGATCCAGATCGCGAGCCGTTCGGTGGCCATTACCAGTCCGCGTGCTGAAGGCTCATGCGCACGCCGAGCTGCTTCAGAGTGGCGACAATCCGTCGGAGCTGCTCGGTCTCATGGCCGCTTTCCAGGCGGGAGAGGTACGTGACCGAAAGGCCTACACGGTCTGCCAGCTCGGCTTGGGTGAGTCCGGCTTCGGTCCGGTAGTGGCGGATGGCGGGGCCTATCGAGGCGGCAGTGTAGAGGCGGAAGGGCTGTTCGGATGCGGGGTCAGACTTGCTCATATCCGCAAGTCTAGCAGATTAGGATGGATATGTGGATATTCGCAAGTCTTGCCAAGGAGGTCGGACTTGCGGATATCAGCAACCCGGCCTACGGCTCCTCGTCACCCAGGCAACTGGAGCAGTAAAAGCCGCCGTCGGCGGTGAAGTTCGAGCCGTCCCAGGCGAGCACGGCCAGGTCGACGGTCGCCCCGCACCGGTCGCAGAAGAGCCATTCGGCGTCGGTTTTCAGGGAGCCAGGACTCATCTGGCCGATCTTGGCGGTGAACCGGCGGAGATTCTCGATGGCCCGATCCTCGTCTCGCTCGGCGAAAACCAGGTGGTGGCGGATCAGTTCGGCTAGATCGGTGACGCTGTAGGCCATTCCCGTACTCCTTCGGGTGAAGTTGACGGGAGCGTCCGACCGCGAGCGAAAGAGTGGCGCAAGGGAAGAGGACTTGTTCTCCGGGAGAACCGGAACGCAGTGGAGGCCCGGACCGCCTTGCGCCGCGCGTCGCCGTGGCACGCTGCCTAAAGGCAACGGCACCGAAGGAGGAGGGCTGGCCAGCGGCACTGTCCAGAGCTGACGCCGCCCGCGATTTTCGTCCTACGAGGGGTCTGGGTCCTCCGGCTCTGGCGGCATCGCCGAATCGAGGAGGCGTTCCAGAGCCGACTTGGGAATCAGGATTCGCCGGCCGATCTTCACCGACGGGAGGTCCTGACGCCGGACGGATTCGTAGGCGAAAGCCCGGCTGATTCCCAGGACTTTGGCCGCTTCCTCGACGGTGAGGGTGAGCCTTTCTAGGCCGCCGTCTGGTGCGGCTCCAGCCCCAAACCGGCCGCCACCGCTCCCAGGTCGCGAATCGCCCGAAGCGAAACTGAGGACCTCCTGAAGTTCCCGGAGTTGGGCAGCCCAGTACCCGGGGTCGACCAGGGTCAAAGGCTCCGGGTCGGCGGGTCCGCCGTCGGGCTTGGGGATTCGCGAGGGGCTCCGGCCCCGAAGGATGTGAGCCAGCCGAGGGACGTCATTGGCCCAGTAGCTGGGATTGAGAACGATGACCTCCCCGCTGTCGGTCATGCGTTCTCCAGCGCCTTCGCGGCCGCCAGGTCCTTGGCCTCCAGCAGGTGGCGGTAGCGGTCCACCATCTGGACATTTCGCCAGCCGTGCCTGTCCATGACCTCGCCGACGGAGGTTCCCTGCTTGAGGAGGGTGGTCGCCGAATGGTGCCTCAGGTCGTGGAGTCTCATCCGGGGGACTCCAGCGGCGTCGCAGGCTGACACAAAGGTTCGGGTGATGGTGGACGGGTTGTATGGCCGCCGTCCCGCTGGGTCCGGGGAGAAGACGTACGCGCTGGGTTCCAGGCTGGCGCCGCATGCCCGGGCTCGCCGGATGCAGCGCCTGTGATGTGCACGCAGAAGCTTGATCATGCGCGGACCGACGGCGATCCGCCGTTGATCTCCTGTCTTGGTACCGCGCTCGGCTACGCCTCCCGGAATGGCGACTATTGAGCGATGGATGAGGATGCTTTTTCCGGTGAGGTCGACGTCATCCCAGCGGAGCCCGCATGCCTCTCCCCGGCGACAGCCTGTCCAGGCGATCAGAGCGATCACGGTTCCCCAGTCCGGGTCCTCGGCGAGGAGGGTCTCGACCACCTTCCTCACGTCCTCCGTCCGCGGGGGATTTGTCTGCTTGGCGCCGAGTGGAGGAAGGTCGACGCCGTCCGTAGCGACCAGGCTGGTGAGGCCTCGCTTGTGCGCCCAGGCCATCGACTGGCGCATTGCCCAGGTGCAGCTTTCGGATCGAGGATCCGGATTGTCCGGCAACCACCAGATCGGCGTAGAGATCCTCGATGTGGTGGGCCCGAAGCTTTGCTACGGGCATCCCCTTGAGTGAAGCCGGGACGAGCTTGATGGCGACCCGGTACCGGTCGACCGTCGAAGGCGAGAGCTGTGCTTTCCGGGCGTCAAGCCAGCGGGTGAGGACCTGCTCGACGGACACCGGGCCGGTGGCAATCCGGCCGCCCTCCGACACTTCGGTGACGAACTTTGCGAGGGCGATTCAGCGTCTCGTTTCGACCCCCGGACGGTCTTGGACTCGTACCGCCGCTTCCGGGCCAGTTTATCAGCGCCCTCGGCAGGACTCGAACCTGCGCCACCGGCTCCGGAGGCCGGTGCTCTATCCGCTGAGCTACGAGGGCGAAATCGAAAAGGACCGTCGACACGAGCACAGATCGCGGCCGAGAGGGCCCTCTCGAACTGTAGTCCCCGCCTCTGCGTCCTCCCGCCCCGATCCGCCGGCACCCGGCCCGCGGCCAGGAAAGCTCGGGCCTGCGAACCACCTCGAGACGTCTGGCAATTGCGTCAGGGGATTCGCCGCGCCATCCTCGGCCTGACCATGGCCGCTCGCCCCGTCATCGCCGCTGCTGTGAGCCGGGCCCTGTCCGCGATGGGCATCGACGTGGACGTAACAACGGTCCATCTCGAGCGGCCCGCCCGCCGTGACCACGGCGACTGGTCGACGAACGCCGCCCTTGTCAACGCCAAGGCGCTCGGCCAGCCCCCCCGTCAGCTGGCCGAGACACTGGCCGAGCGGCTCCGGGCTGATCCTCCGCCCCATCTCCAGTCGGTCGACGTGGCCGGGCCGGGATTCGTGAACTTGCACCTGTCGCCGGGCTGGCTGCACGACACGCTCACCGAGGTGGTGACCGAGGGAGAGCAGGAGTACGCCCGAAACGAGATCGGAGGCCACGAGAAGGTCCAGATCGAATTCATCTCGGCCAACCCCACCGGCCCCCTGCACGTGGGCAACGGGTGGTGGGGTGCGTACGGTGACGCCATGGGCCGCGTCATGGCCCGCTGCGGGTGGGAGGTGCACCGCGAGTACTACGTCAATGACACCGGGGGACAGATCCGGGTCCTGGGAGAGAGCCTCCTTGCCCGTAAGCGCGGCGCGGAGGTTCCCGAGGGGGGTTACCAGGGCAAGTACGTCTCGGAGCTCGCCGCGCAGTACGCAGGGCCCGAGGACGTGGAGGAGGCGGGCCGGTGGGCGGCTGAGCACATCCTCGATCGCATCAGGACGACGCTCACGCGCATGGGCATCGTCTTCGACGAGTGGTACAGCCAGGCGTCGGTGGAGGAGAGCGGTGCGCTACGCGCCACGATCGACCTCCTGGCTGCGAAAGGCCTCGTCGACGAGGACGAGGGGGCGGTGTGGTTCCGGTCGTCGAGACTCGGTGACAACCGCGACCGTGTGCTCGTCAAGTCCAACGGGGACGCCACGTACCTGGCCGGCGACCTCGCCTACCACCGCGACAAATTCCTGGTCCGCGGGTTCGACCGGGTCATCGACATCTTCGGTGCCGATCATGCCGGGCAGGTGAAGAGCTTGATGCTCGGCGTGGAGGCCATGGGCGTCGAGCCGGGCCGGCTCGAGGTGAAGATCGGGCAGATGGTGTCGTTGGTGCAAGGCGGGCAGGCCGGTCGCATGTCCAAGCGAGCCGGGAACGTCGTCGAGCTCGATGAGTTGATCGATGACATCGGGGCGGACGCGGCGCGTCTGCTCTCGCTCATGTCGTCGCTCGACCAGTCATCGGTCCTCGACCTCGACCTGGTCCGCAGCCAGTCGATGGAGAACCCCGTTTACTACGTGCAGTACGCGCACGCCCGCATCGCGTCCATCGAGCGTCGACGCGCCGAGCGCGACATCCCTCGGCTTCCCCTGTCAGACGTCCGCCTCTCCCTTCTCGTCCACGAACGGGAGCTCGAGCTGCTGCGGTGTCTCGAGGAGCTGCCCGACGTGGTTGCCGATGCCGGCCGTGATCGAGCTCCGCACAAGGTCACGGGATGGGTGCGCGGCCTGGCCGGTGCGTTTCACGGCTTTTACCACGACTGCCCCGTGCTGGCCGACACGGTCGACGCCGAGCTGACCCAGGCGCGCCTGTGGCTCGTCGAGGGGGCTCGGGTGGGACTCGGGATCGGTCTCGGCCTCCTCGGGGTGAGCGCACCCGATTCGATGTAGCGGGCGCCCCGGCCCCGGCGCGTCGGCGCCGCGACAGGTCTGAGTACCCTTTGCCCATGGAAGACGCGGTCGATCGCGCCACGACCGCAGGCGGGGGCCCTGCGTCCCCCGAGGACAGCGTCGGCCCCCCGGCGCTGCGTCCCGACGAAGGACCGGTGCGGCGCGCGTTGCTCCCTCTGACCGCCGAGTTTCGGTCCGACGGGAGCCTGGCTGTGGGGGGTGTGAGCGTCCTCGAGCTGGCCGAGCGGTTCGGGACACCGCTTTTCGTCTACGACGAGGAGCACCTCCGGGCGCGCTGTCGCGAGGCGGTGGCCGCCTGGGGCGACGGCGTCGCCTATGCCACCAAGGCGTTCTTGTGCCAGGCCATGGCCAGGCTGGCCCACGGGGAAGGGATGTGGCTCGACGTCTCCACGGGAGGGGAACTGCACGTGGCGCTGTCCGCCGGCGTGCCCCCGGCGCGCCTGGTCCTCCACGGCAACAACAAGTCGGAGCCCGAGTTGGTCCGCGCCCTCGAGGCGGGGGTGGGTCGGGTCGTCATCGACTCGTTCGACGAGATCGAGCGGCTCGAGCGCCTGACCTCGACGAGGCGGACGGCGCGGCAGGCCGTGATGATCCGGGTGACGCCCGGTGTCGAGGCGCATACGCACGACTTCGTCCGGACGGGGCAGGAGGACTCAAAATTCGGCTTCGGGCTTGTGTCGGGTGCCGCCAGCGAGGCGTTGGCGCGGGTCCGGACCATGCCCGGCGTCGAACTGGTGGGACTCCACGCCCACATCGGAAGCCAGGTGTTCCGCGTCGACTCCTTCGCCCAAGAGGTGGAGGTGCTGGCCTCGTTCTTCACCCCGCTCGGGTTGCGCGAGCTCTGCGTGGGCGGGGGTCTCGGCGTGCCGTACGTGGCCCGCGAGAGTGCTCCCACCCTGGCGCAATGGGCGCAGACGGTGCACGACGCGTGCCTCACATCGGGAATCCCGCCCGACACCGTGATCACCGCCGAGCCCGGACGCTCGATCGTCGCCGCGGCCGGGGTGACGCTGTACCGGGTGGGGACGATCAAGGACGTCCCGGGTGTTCGGACGTATGTGGCCGTCGACGGCGGCATGAGCGACAACCCAAGACCCGTGCTCTATGGCAGTGGCTACGAGGCCTTCCTTCCGCGCGACGCCGGGGCCAGCCGCCCCCGGCCGGCGAGGATCGTCGGCAAGCACTGCGAATCCGGTGACGTCGTCGTGGCTGATGCCCGGTTGCCCGCCGACGTCGCCGTCGGCGACATCCTGGCCACGCCGGTCACCGGCGCATACGGCTACGCCATGGCCTCGAACTACAACAAGGTGCCCCGGCCCGCGGTGGTGTTCGTCTCGAACGGCGATACCCGAGTGGTGGTGCGCCGCGAGACCGACGAGGACCTCACCCGCCTCGACGGGTGACGGCGGCGGAGCGTGCGGCCCCGCCGCGGGGTCGCCCCTGTTCGTCGGGTCCCCGATCGCCCGACCCGGATCATCAGACGGACGAGGCGGATCGTCGGCGGGCGGTAGCGTGAGCGAATGGCGAGGACTGACGGCGGCCCGGTCGTGGCCCGACCCCGCGAGGGGCGGGACGCGGCCGCGGTCCGGGTAGCCGTCCTGGGTTGCGGGAATGTCGGCGGGGCCCTCGTCGCGCTCTTGCTCGAGGACGCCGATGCCATCGCCGCTCGATCGGGCGTGCGCCTCGAGCTGGTAGGGGTCGCGGTGGGAGACCCGTCTCGACCGAGGCCTGAAGTCCCGCCCGAGCTCATCACGGGGGACGCCAAGGCTCTGGTCGTCGATCCACGGGTGGACGTCGTGGTCGAGCTGATCGGTGGGGTGGAACCTGCTCGCGGGCTTATCGAAGCGGCACTGGCGGCGGGGAAGTCGGTGGTCACCGGCAACAAGGAGCTCCTGGCTGCACACGGGTCGGTGCTGGCGGAGGAAGCGGCCGCCGCTGGTCTGGACCTCCTCTACGAAGCGGCTGTGGCCGGGGCGATCCCGTTCATCCGCCCGTTGCGAGAGTCGCTCGCGGGCGAACGCATCCATCGGGTCATGGGCATCGTCAACGGCACCACGAACTACATCCTGACGATGATGTCCGAGGATGGTGTCTCGTACGACGAAGCGCTGGCCGAGGCCCAGCGCTTGGGATATGCCGAGCGTGACCCGAGCGCGGATGTGGACGGACACGATGCCGCGTCCAAGGCGGCCATCATCGCCGCCCTTGCCTTCCGCTGCGACGTGGTTGCCGACGACGTGCCTCGCGAAGGCATCTCCGCCGTAGACCCTGTCGATATCTCGTTCGCCGACCGTCTGGGCTACGTCGTGAAGCTGCTTGCCGTCATGGAGAGGACAGCAGCTGCCGAAGGGCTGCCCTCAGACGACGGGGTCGGCGGGGACGTGCCCGAGATCTCGGTTCGGGTGCATCCGGCCATGTTGCCCCGCACCCATCCTCTGGCGTCGGTGCGCGGTGCCTTCAATGCCGTGTTCATCGAGGGTGATGCCGCCGGCGAGCTCATGCTGTACGGCCAGGGCGCGGGGGGCGACCGACGGCGTCGGCCGTGCTCGGGGACCTCATCGACGCCGCGGACCATGTACTGACCGGTGCCCCGGCCCGCTTCGTCGCGCGCGTGCGCCCGCATTTCCGTCCCACCGACGAACTGCGCTGTGCCTGGTACCTGAACATCGACGTGGCCGACCGGCCCGGTGTCCTCGCCACCGTCGCCAAGCTGTTCGGTGACAACGGCGTGTCGATCAGGTCGATGGAACAAGTGGGACTGGGCGACGAGGCACGCCTGATCTTCCTCACCCATGTGGCTCGCGAGGGCGACGTGCAGCGCACGCTCGCCGGCCTGCGGGGCCTCGACGTCGTGGACCATGTCGGCGGGGTCTTGCGTGTCATGGGCGACGAGGAAGGGACGTAGTCCACGATGGGTTGGTCGGGAGTCATCGAGACGTACCGGGACCTGCTCCCGGTGACGAGCGCCACGCCGGTGGTGACCCTCCTCGAGGGTGGCACCCCGCTGCTCGAGGCTCCCCGCCTGTCTGCTCGCGTCGGCGCACGTGTGTTGTTGAAGCTCGAGGGACAGAATCCCACCGGCTCGTTCAAGGACCGCGGGATGACCCTTGCGATCTCGAAGGCTCTCGAGGACGGCGCCAAGGCCGTCGTCTGCGCGTCGACGGGGAACACCTCCGCCTCCGCCGCCGCCTATGCGGCGCGCGCCGGCATGACCTGTGCGGTGCTCATCCCCGAGGGTCACATCGCTCTCGGGAAGCTGGCCCAGGCCCTGGTGCACGGAGCCAAGGTGCTCCAGGTGCGCGGCAACTTCGACGAGGCCCTCACCATCGTCCGCCGGCTCGGCGAGAAGGCCCCTGTCACCGTCGTGAACTCCGTGAACCCCTTTCGCATCCAAGGGCAGAAGACGGGGGCGTTCGAAATTGTCGACGAGTTGGGCGACGCCCCCGACGTCCACTGCATCCCGGTCGGGAACGCCGGGAACATCACCGCCTACTGGCGCGGTTACCTCGAGTATCGCGAAGCGGGTCATGCGTCGAAGCTCCCGCGCATGTTCGGGTTCCAAGCCGCGGGGTCCGCTCCCATCGTGGAGGGGCATCCCATCGAACACCCCGACACCGTGGCCACCGCCATCCGGATCGGGAACCCGGCGTCGTGGTACGGGGCGACGGCCGCAGCCAGTGAGTCCGGCGGGGCCATCGAGGCCGTGACCGACGAAGAGATCCTCAGCGCCTACCGCTTCTTGGCGTCGGAAGAATCGGTTTTCTGCGAGGCGGCGTCGGCGGCGTCGGTCGCCGGCCTGCTGAAGCTGGGCGCTCCGACGGGCTCGACCGTCGTGTGCGTCTTGACCGGCCACGGCCTCAAGGACCCCGACTTGGCGATCAGTCAGGTCTCGGTGCCGGCCACCGTCGAGGCTGACTACGCGGCCGTCCTCGAGGCCTTGGGTCTGTAGCCCTAGGTCGGTTGTCCGAGGTCGCACGTCCGGGCTCGCACGTCCGCACGCGTGGGGTCGGGGTCGGCCGGGGTGGCGTGGCGTCGGAGACCGCCGGGAACAATTCGACCCGGCGAGGGGTTGTTGCCTTCGAGCCCCGGTGTCCGGTACGATAGGTGCACCGCCGCTCCCCAGTATCCTCTGGGCGTCGCGGGCGACAGGCTTCGAAAGCCGGAGTCGCCTAGGCGGGTGCTCCGACGATGTCTTGTTGGAGAGGCGGGGGCTTGACGTGAAATCGCGCCGAGCGCCTTTATCCTCTGTTCCGTGTCCCTTGGCGTCCGGGCTCACCAGCCGAAGCGGGGACGCAACCTAGCGAGGTGACTGATGACTGCAGAGCAACAGCTCGAGCGGTCCGTACTCGAACGAAAAGAACGCGAAGAGCTTCGGGCGATCGCCCAGGCGATGTCGCTCGACACCAATTCGCGTAGCAAGAAGGCCGACATCATCGACCAGATCCTGCGCGCCGCCGGGGTCGAAGTGACCGAGGCCAGCGCCAACGGCGGCTCTGCCGCGCCCACGAGGGCCCGTGGCAGCAGCCGTTCCGCCACTCCTGACGGCGAGGCCGACGTCGTCGAGCTCGATGGGGACGCCACCAACGGCTCCGGACGCGCCAGCACCAACGGCAACTCGACATCCGTCACGTCCGGATCGTTCTCCCCGACGTCCTCAGGTGGATCCCAGGTTGACACCAAGTCACCGTCAGGCGACGCCGGTGAATCTGGCGAGACCGAGGGGCACGCCGCAGACGGACAACCTTCGACCGAACGCGACGACGCCGGCTCGTCTGCGGACCGGGCGCCCGCGGGACCCCGTCCCGCCGGGGGCTCGAGCCAGAACCAGAACCGCCAGCACATGCAGCAAGGTGGGGGCAGCGCCAACGAACCGGGCAACCGCCGGGGTCGTCGCCGTCGGGGCCGCGAGCGGACGCCGGGCACCGGTGGTGGCGAGCGCGAGCTCCAGGGCGGTGGGCAGGAAGCCCAGTACTCCGGTGAGTTGATCCCCGTGAGCGGTCTGCTCGACCTGCGCGACGAGGGGTACGGATTCCTCCGGGCCGAGGGGTATCTTCCGAGCTCCAAGGACGTCTACATCTCGATCAGCCAGGCGCGGCGATTCGCCATGCGTCGTGGTGACTTCGTCGAGGGCGCGTGCCGCCCAGCTGCGTCGAACGAGAAGTTCCCCGCGCTCATCCGCATCGACTCCGTGAGCGGTCTCGCGCCTGAGGAGGCCCGGAACCGTCCCCGGTTCGAGGACCTGACGCCGCTCTTCCCCGACGAGAGGCTCCGGCTGGAGACGACGGGGTCGGCGGAATTGACCACGAGGATCATCGACCTGCTCTCGCCCATCGGCAAGGGCCAACGCGGGATGATCGTCTCGCCCCCCAAGGCCGGGAAGACGACGATCCTCAAGCAGATCGCCCACTCGATCGAGGCCAACAACCCCGAAGTCCACCTGATCGTCCTTCTCGTCGACGAACGACCGGAAGAGGTCACGGACATGCGCCGCTCGGTCAAGGGCGAAGTGGTGGCATCCACCTTCGACCGCCCGTCAGACGAGCACACCGCCATCGCCGAGCTCACGATCGATCGGGCCAAGAGGCTCGTCGAGCTGGGCCGGGATGTCGTGATCGTGCTCGACGGCATCACCCGGCTCGCCCGGGCGTACAACCTGGCCCAGCCGGCCAGCGGCCGGATCATGTCCGGTGGTGTCGACTCGGGCGCCCTCTACCCGCCGAAGCGATTCTTCGGTGCCGCTCGGAACATCGAGGAGGGTGGGTCGCTCACCATTCTCGCCACCGCGCTGGTGGAGACGGGCTCGAAGATGGACGAGGTGATCTTCGAGGAGTTCAAGGGCACGGGCAACATGGAGCTCCGCCTCGACCGCCGCTTGGCCGAGCGGCGCCTGTACCCGTCGATCGACGTCAACGCCAGCTCCACCCGGCACGAGGAGCTCCTCTTCGACCGGGGCCAGCTCCAGCAGGTCTGGAAGCTGCGCCGTGTGCTCAACGCGCTGGCTGCCGACGGGAGCGCCGCCGCCGGGCTCGAGCTGCTCATGGACAAGATCCGCAGCACCAAGAGCAACGACGAGTTCCTGGCCGAGATCGCCAAGGGCCCAACGCCTGCGTGAGTGCCGCTCGATGTCGGGCCGGCGGGAGAGGACGCCCGGCTCGATCCGGCGGCGATTCCCGTAGACTGGAGGAATCATGAAGGCAGACATCCACCCCTCGTACGTGGACGCCACCGTGCGCTGCTCCTGCGGCAACACGTTCGCGACCCGTTCCACCAAGGCCGAGCTCAACGCCGAGCTGTGCAACGAGTGCCACCCCTTCTTCACCGGAAAGCAGAAGCTGGTCGACTCCGGTGGTCGGGTCGAGCGCTTCCAGCGCCGCTACGGGCCGCGTGGCTCGGCGCGCTCCAAGCGCGCCTGACCCCGGAGCACTTCCGGTCCCGTCCGACTGAACCCGTCCCCTCCGCCCCCACGGCGGTGGGGTTCGGGACCGTCGCTACCCTTCTCCCATGGATCCCGAGAGCCTGGCCGCGTGGGAGCGGGAGTACCAGGCGGTCCTCGACGACCTGGGCGATCCTGCCGTCGTCGCTGATCAGGCCCGTCTGCGCGAGGCGTCGCGGCGCCACAAGGACCTCGAAGCCCTGCTCACCGTGGCGCGACAGCTGAGCCAAGCCCAGGAGAACCTGGCCACCGCCCATCAGATGCTGGGCGAGGCGTCGGGTGACGACCGTGAGGTCCTGCACGACGAGATCGACCGGGCCACGTCGGAGATCGCCGCTCTCGAAGAGCAGCTCAGCCTCATGCTCATACCCAAGGACCCCAACGTGGGGCGCAACGTCATCGTGGAGATCCGTGGCGCCGAGGGGGGCGAGGAGGCGAATCTCTTCGCCAAGGACCTCTTCGAGATGTACCGGCACTACGCCGAGCAGCACGGATGGCGTCTCGAAGTCCTGTCCTCGGACCCCTCTGACCGTGACGGCCTCAACGAGGTCACGTTCATCGTGAAGGGCCCCGATGCCTGGTCGCGCTTGAAGCACGAGGGCGGGACCCATCGCGTCCAGCGGGTGCCGGTGACCGAGTCCCAGGGGCGGATCCACACCTCGACCGCCACGGTGCTTGTGCTTCCCGAAGCCGACGAGGTCGAGGTTTCGATCGATCAGGCTGATCTCAGAGTCGACGTGTTCCGCTCGACCGGGCCCGGAGGCCAGTCCGTGAACACCACCGACTCGGCGGTGCGCATCACGCACCTCCCGACCGGGATCGTCGTCTCCATGCAGGACGAGAAGAGCCAGATCCAGAACCGGGCCCGGGCCATGCAGGTCCTCCGCGCCCGGCTGCTCAAGCTCGAGCAGGACCGTGTCGCCGCCGAGCAGTCGGAGCAGCGCCGTAACCAGGTCGGGGGAGGAAGTCGGTCCGAGAAGATGCGGACCTACAACTTCAAGGAGAACCGCGTCACCGACCATCGCGTCAAGCTGACGCTGCACAAGCTCGATCGCGTGCTGCAGGGAGACCTCGACGAGCTCGTGGACGCACTCCTCGCCGACGAACGAGAGCGCGAGATCTCGCTGGCGGCCGCCCGCCGGACATGACGGAGATCGGTGCGGCGTTGGCGCCCTCGAGCGTGCGAGCCCTTCTGGCCTCTGCTTCGGCTGCCCTCGGGTCCCGGCTCGAGTCGCGATGGATCGTGGGCGCGGCTGCGGGCTTGAGCACGAGCGACCTGGTGGCAGACCCCGACATGGTCCTGGCCCCGGAGGTGTCCGACGCGGTTCGGGCCATGGTCGACCGACGTGTGGCCGGTGAGCCCCTCCAGCACGTGCTCGGTTCGTGGGCGTTCCGGACGCTCGAGGTCCGCGTCGACCGGCGGGTCCTCATCCCCCGACCGGAGACCGAACAGGTTGTCTCCGTGGCCCTCGACGAGCTACGGGCCCAGGAGCGACGGGCCGAGAAGCGACGGGCCGAGGCCGACCGTGGACTCGGTGCATCTCGATTGGTGGCCGTCGACCTGGGGACGGGATCGGGCGTCATCGCCCTGTCGTTGGCGTGTGAATTCGCGTCGCCCGCCCCCTTCGAGGTGTGGGCGACGGACCTCTCCGCTGACGCGCTCGACGTGTGCCGACAGAACCTCGACGCGTTGGCGCGGCGCAGTCCGGCGTCGGCGGCGGCCGTGCGCCTGGCGGAGGGCTCGTGGTTCGGCGCCCTTCCCGGTGCTCTCGCCGGGCACATCAACCTCGTGGTAGCCAACCCTCCGTACGTCTCGCGCCGGGACTGGGAAGGGCTCGACCCCGTGGTGCGCGATCACGAGCCCCGTGCCGCTCTGGTTCCGGGGCCCGACGGCTTCGAGGCCATCGAGGTCATCCTGGCCGAGGCGCCCCGATGGCTCGCCCCCGGGGGGAGCCTCGTCGTCGAGATGGCGCCATCGCAGGCCGCGACGGCGCTCGACCGGGCCACCACCCTCGGGTACGTGGACGGCGGGGTGCGGGTCGACCTCGCCGGGCGCCAGCGCGTGCTCGTCGCCCGGTCGCCGGGCTGGTGATCGACCGTCGGCTCGCCGACGCCGTGGTCGCGTTGCGGGCCGGGGGCGTGGTCGCCGTTCCCACCGACACCGTGTACGGCCTGGCCGTCGATCCGACGCGTCGCGGTGCGATCGAGGCCCTGTTCGCGCTGAAAGCCCGACCTGAGACGCTGGACCTCCCCGTGCTGGTCGGTTCGTTCGAGCAAGCGGATGCGCTCGCCGGGCCACGGGGACTGTCGATCGTCGCCCGGCGGCTGGTGGATGTGTTCTGGCCGGGGGCTCTGACCGTGGTCGTTCCTCGCCGCCCCGGGCTCGACTGGGCCCTCGGTGCCCATGCCGACACCATCGGGCTGCGTCTCCCCGACCACGCCGTGGCGCGCGCCCTGTGTGACGAGGTGGGCGCGTTGGCGACGACGAGCGCGAACATCCACGGCGACGCGCCGTGCGTCGACGCCGCGGCCGTCACCGCGGCATTCGGGTCGACGGTGACCGTGGTCGACGACGGCCGCTGTCTGGGCGCCGTGTCGACGGTGGTGGCCGTGCTCGACGACGAGGTGCGGTGCCTGCGGGAAGGTGCCGTGGCGTGGGCGGACGTGGCGTCGGTCGCCGGGGTGTGAGGCATCGTCTCGGTCATGGTCATGGTCATGGTCATGGTCATGGTCATGGTCGATTGTGGGAGGATCACGCGGGGTGACGTCCCGGGCGGATCACGTGGAACGAAAGGACACCAGATGCCAGTGGACCACGACGCCACAGTCCGAGCCTTCTTCGGCGCATGGGTCGAGCGCGATCCCGACAAGCTCACGAGCTTCTTCGCCCCGGATGGCACCTGGAGCGAGGCCAACCGCGACGCGGCCAAGGGACCGGCTGAGATCCACCCCGTCTTCGAGCTGCAAACGGGGTTCGCGTCTGACTTCTCCTTCGAGTTCAAGAGGCTCGAGGTGGTGGGAGACACGGTGTTCACCGAACGAGTCGATCGGTTCGTGATCAACGAGAACCCCATGGCGGTTCCCGTGGCCGGGATCTTCGAATTCAACGAAGAAGGCCTGATCAGCTCCTGGCGCGACTACTACGACTGGTCCCTCCTCGAGGCGCAGCTGCTAGCGGCGGGCGTCGACCTCAGCGGCATCGAGGACATCTAGCGCGCCGAGGGGCGGCGCTCCGCTGACCTCCAATCAGCCGAACAGACGGGATTCAACCGCCGAGCCCGGCCGGGATGGCCTCCTCACGCACGCGGTCACCGGAGCTCGGCCCGACCTCCGGCGCCGAGGCGCACCTTGCGGCCACAGCCCTCCTGCTCCATGAGCCCTGCCATGTCGTCGGGGTCCGTGACGTTGCCCCAGGTGCGGCGCTGGTCGGGAGTGAGCAGGGCCAAGATCCCGAGCTCGGGCCGTCCGTCGCGATCGTGCACCACGGTGTAGGTCTCGATCGTGGCGTCGCCCTCGTAGTCCCCGGCCGGCGTGCGTTGGGGGAGCAGGTCGACCGAGGGTTGCGGACGCTCGTGCCGGAACCCCGCCACCGGTGGCGTCGTCGACCACAGTCCGACGGCGTGCTTGGTCGCGTACCACCCCAAGCCCGTGACGAGCCCGATCGAGCCGGGATCGGCCCGTAGCCGCGCCGCCATGGTCGCGATCGAATGGCTGACGTAGTTGTTCCCGGGACCCCCTGCGAACCCCAGCCCGCCGGTCACCGTGAGCGACCGCCCCGGATCGTCGAGGGCCAGGCCGAGCTCGCGTGCCGCGATCTGCACGGCGCACGGGAAGCATGAGTAGAGGTCGACGTGGGCGATGTCGTCGATCCCGACCCCGGCCAGCGACAACGCCCGCCGCCCGGCCTCGGCGATAGCAGGGGAGGACCGCAGGTCCTGACGGTGGGAGAGGAACCAGTGGTCGTGGGCGTCGGCCCCCGACAGGGGAAAGACCCACTGGCCCTCGGGCACACCCGCGGCGCGGGCCGCGCCCACCGAGCACAGGATCAGCGCCGCGCCCTGGTCGACCCGGTCGTTGGCGTTCATCAACTTGGGGTAGGGAAACGACACCATGCGGTTGGAGGGCCCAGGGGAGCGGATCTCCTGCCGCGGATCGGGGCTGGCGCGACCATGCGTAGGGGTTGGCGGCGGCCACGGTCGAGAAGCGCGCCCACAGATCGGCCACCCGTCCTTGGTGCTCGTCGATCGATTCGCCTGCCTCGGCGCGCAGCGCGTTCTCGAACAGGGGAAAGACGCGCAACGGCCGGTCGAGCCCACGGGCGGCCTCGACCTCGGTGACCGGGGCGCGATCGGAGCCGAGCATGACCGGGGCCGGGGTATCTTCGCCCTGCGTCGTCCATGCCAGCACCGGTCGGGCCGGGTCCCGTCGAGCGGCCAGCCGCGTGAATATGCACTCGGCCCCGGTGAGCAGAGCCACGTCGAGCCCCCCGGCGGCGATCTGCGTCGCCGCCAGGTTCACCACGGTCTGGGGGCTGTTCCCGCCAATGGCGGTGAGGGCCAGCTCGGGAGGAGTGATGCCCAACCGTCCCGACACGATCGCCGCGGGGTTCCGGTACCGCCAGCTCAACGGCAGGATGACCCGGAGCGACTGGGCCCGGGCCAGGAGCGAGCGCCCCCCGTCCGGGCAGCCGCTGTCGTCGGCCGCCGCGAGCAGGGCCCGGGCCATGAGCTCGACCGGCTCGGCCCGCTGCGTGATCGTCGCCTCGGCGTCGGGCCGCTCGGTGACCTGGCCCACCCCGACCAGCACCGGGGTGTGGGGGTCGAGTGGCACCCGGCGAGCGTAGCTTTCGGCCCCCGGGGAGCCCCCGGGACGGCGCGAGGCCCTCGGTATGCTTCGGCCATGCGTATCGCGGTCGGATCCGACCACGCCGGCTACCTCTTGAAGGAGTTCCTGGCTGCCCACCTGGTCGAGGCAGGACACGACATCGAGGACCTCGGGACCGACTCCGAGCACGAGGTCGACTACCCCGAGTTCGGGGCCGCCGTCGGGCTCGCCGTGACCGAGGGGAGGGCCGAGCTGGGCTTGTGCGCCTGCGGCACGGGCATCGGCATCTCGATCGCCGCCAACAAGGTGCAGGGCGTGCGCGCCGCCGTCGTCCACGACGTCACCACGGCGCGGCTGGCGCGCGCGCACAACCATGCCAACGTGGTGTGCATGGGAGGGCGGATCATCGGACACGAGATCGCCAAAGACGCCATCGACACGTTCTTGTCGACGGCGCCGATGGGGGGCCGTCACGAGCAGCGCATCGGCGAGATCGCCGTGCTTGATGCGCGCTGAGTCGAGCGAGAGAGCCGAGAGAGGACAGAGATGACCGAGGCACGAGACGGCGCTGGCCGGGCGTCGTCCCCCTTCGACGAATGGCTGGTCGAGGACCCTGAGGTCCTGGCGCTGCTCGGGGACGAGATCGACCGCCAGTCGACGACCCTGCAGCTCATCGCGTCGGAGAACTTCACCTCCCCGGCCGTGCTGGCCGCGTCAGGCTCGGTCCTGACCAACAAGTACGCCGAGGGATACCCCGGCCGCCGCTACTACGGCGGGAACCAGATCATCGACGAGGTGGAGAATCTCGCCCGAGACCGGGCCAAGGCCCTGTTCGGTGCCGAGCACGCCAACGTCCAGCCTCATGCCGGCGCCAACGCCAACCTGGCCGTGTACCAGGCCTTGCTCAATCCCGGCGACACGGTCCTGGCCATGAGCCTCGACCACGGCGGCCACCTCACCCACGGGTCGCCGGCGAGCATCACGAGCAAGATCTGGCACTTCGTCTCCTACGGCGTCACGCCCGCCTCGGGAGACCCCGAAGCACCGGGCGAGACGATCGACTTCGACGAGGTGGCCGACGCCGCCAAGCGCGAGCGGCCCAAGCTCATCGTCGCCGGTGCCACCGCCTATCCGCGGCTCATCGATGCCCGGCCCTTCCGCGAGATCGCCGACGAGGTGGGTGCCCAGCTCATGTTCGACATCGCCCATCCAGCCGGACTGGTGGCCGGGGGTGCGCACCCGAACCCCGTGGGCGTAGCCGACGTCGTGACCCTCACGACCCACAAGACGTTGCGGGGACCTCGGGGCGGCGCCATCCTGTGCGGTCAGGGCCTGGCCAAGGCGATCGACTCCGCCGTCTTCCCCGGCCTCCAAGGCGGTCCCCTCGAGCACGTCGTGGCGGCCAAGGCGGTGGCGTTCCGTGAGGCGTCGCTGCCGGCGTTTCGCGACTACGCCGCCAATGTGGTCGGCAACGCCCGGGCTCTCGCCGCGGCGTTGGCCTCCGAGGGGTTCAGGCTGGTGTCGGGGGGGACCGACAACCACCTCATCCTCGTCGACCTGCGGCCCTTCGACGCCGATCTCACCGGCAAGCAGGCCCAAGAGGTCCTCGACCGGGCCGGGATCACGCTCAACCGCAACACCATCCCCGACGATCCCCGGTCCCCCTTCGTGACCTCGGGGCTCCGCCTGGGCACCGCCGCGCAGACAACGGTGGGGATGGGGACCGCCGAGATGGACAGGGTCGCGGCGCTGATCGGTCGCGCCCTGCGCCACCGCGACGACGAGGCGGCATTGCGCAAGATCCGGGCCGATGTGCTCGAGCTGTGCGAGGGGTTCCCCCCGTATCCCGGGCTCACCCGCGCTGCCACGGCGCGCACCCCGGCCGGAGGTCGCTGAGGTCGTGCCACCCCTCGGGGCATACGTCGTGGTGGCGGTGGTGGCCGCCCTCGGCACCTTCGTGGCCATGTTCCCGATCCGTCGCCTCGCCATGCGCGCCCACTTCGTGGTCGAACCAGACGAGCGCCGGGTGCACGCCACCGTGACGCCCTACGGGGGCGGCATCGCCATGTTCCTGGCCTTCCTGCTCGCCATGGGGGTGGCCTTCCAGCTGGGTCAGCTGCATGGCTTGTTCGCGGGGTCCTCGGAGCCGCTCGGGCTGGTCCTCGGGGCCGCGGTCATTTTCGTCGTGGGATTCATCGACGACGTGAGGGAGATGTCGGCACCGGCCAAGATGGCCGGGCAGGTGCTCGCGGCGATGGTGTTCGTCTTCCTCGGCGTGACGATGTTCCAGTTCAAGATCCCCTTTGTCGGCTTCTTCGTGCTCTCACCGGACGTGACCCCCCTCCTGACGGCGTTGTGGGTCATCGTCATCGCCAACGCCGTCAACCTCATCGACGGCCTGGACGGGCTGGCCACCGGGATCGTGGCCATCGCCTCGGGGGCCCTCGCCATCTACGGCCTGCGGCTGGTCTTCTTGGGCTATCTCCCCACCGACAACCTGGGCCCTCTGATCGCGGTGGTGGCGTTCGGGGTCTGCATCGGGTTCCTGCCCCACAACCTGCACCCGGCCCGGGCCTTCATGGGCGACGCCGGCGCGCTGTTCCTGGGCCTGCTCCTGGCCGCGTCGACCATGTTGATCGGCGGCAGGACCGCCGACGTTAGCGGCCAGACGTACTTCTTCTTCGCGCCCTTATTCATCCCCGTGTTCATCCTGGGGGTACCCATCGCCGACATGGCGTTCGCGTTCATCCGCCGGACGGCGAGGGGGACGGGGTTCCACACCCCCGACAAGGACCACGTGCACCACCGCCTCCTGCGCCTCGGCCACGGTCCCCGGCGCACGGTCGCCATCTTGTGGGCCTGGACGGCGGTGCTGTCCGCGTTCCTCCTGTACCCCCTGTTCGATAAGAAGGGGAACGCCGTGATCCCCTTCGGCGTCATCGTCCTCGGGCTGGCGCTGTACACGCTGTTCCATCCCGGCCTGCGCAAGGACATGAACGGCAACGGGTCGTCGACGGCGCACGAGCACGTCGATCCCGAGCACGAGCTCACGCTGCCGGGACCTCACGCGCCGACGCCGACGCCGATGGCGGCCGCGGGCGGCGGTCGTCCCGGTGCCGTCGGGAGCAACGGGGAGCGAGAGCGAATCGGGAGCACCGCCGTCGCGCCCGGGGATGCGGCGCTCCCACCCGTCGCGACTCCGGCCGCGCACGCCGAATTCCTGGGCGAGATACCCCCCGTCGCCCCCGGATCTCTTGCAGAGCGCAAATAGCTGCTGGTTCGCGCTCGTTTTGCCGCGTTGAGGGGGCAGATGCGAAGATTGTGCTGTGCGCTTCCCGCTCCCCGTCGGTACCGATGAACGGTTGCCGGCCACGGTTGTCGGTGCGAGCGCCGGGCACACCGAGTGACCTCGGGCCAGCCCAGGCAATGCACGGCACCTACCCTCTGACCGACGCGCGCCGAGCGAGAGGACGTGGAGGAGAAGCCCCCGCCGAGGGTCTTCGACCTCATGGCCATCGGCTTGACGACGGCCCTGTTGATCGGGATCCCGCTGGGGCTCGGGGTGGCGATCGACGCCTGGCTCAACAGCAGCCCCATCGGCACGCTGATCGGCCTCGTGCTGGGCATCGCCGCCGCGGTCGCGAGCACGGTGCGGCAGCTCAAAAAGCTGCTGTAGCGGCTCCACCGGCCCGGGTCGGTGCATCGCGATGATGGTCAATCTCTTCTCGCAGTTCTCCATCCCCCAGATCTCCGTCGTCGCCAGGCGGACCGCGTTTGTCGCCGCGTGCGTCGGCGCCGTCGCGCTGGTCCTCGGGGTGGTCACCGGCTACGCGCTGGTCGGACTGGGTGTGTGCCTGGGCCTGTCGCTGGCTCTGGTCAACTTCCGGCTCATCTCGCGTGCGACGGTCAAGGCGGCCGCATCGGCGGAGGAGAACAAGCGCCGGCCGCTGGCGTTCAACACCTTGGGGCGGCTCGGGGCCATCAGCGTCGTCGCCCTGGCCATCACCTTCTTCGTCCGGCCACTGGGCTTCGGGACGCTGATCGGCCTGGCCTTCTTCCAGTTCTCGATGCTCGGCAACGTGGTGGTGACGATGCTGCGCAACCCCCTCATGGGTGACACGAGCGTCGGCACTGCCCTCGTGGACGGCGAGGAGGACGCGTGATCGCGCTCGTCCACTTCCTGGCGGCGGACATCAACGTCGGCACCCACGTCCAACGCGACGGCCTGGACCTCGACACCATCTGGTCGACGGGCGTGGCCATGGTCATCGTCATCGGCATGGGCCTCTACCTGCGGGCCAAGGCCACCAGCGGGGTGCCGGGGAAGCTGCAGCTGGCGTGGGAGATGGGAGTCGAGGCCATCACCAAGCAGGTCGAGGGCTCGATCGGACCCCGGGGAGCGGCGGTCGTGCCCCTGGCGCTGGCGCTGTTCGTGTTCATCTTGGTGGCCAACTGGTTCTCGGTCTTCGGCATCGGCTCCGAGATCGAATGGCTGGGCACCCCCACCAGCGACATCAACGTCACCCTGGCCCTGGCCCTCGTCGTCATCGTGCCCGTGCACATCGCGTCCATCCGGTCCCGCGGCGTCGTCGGCTACGTGAAGCACTACGTGAGCCAGCCCTTCCCCAAGGTGCTGTTCCCGGTCAACGCCTTCATCAACGGAGTGGAGGAGATCGCCAAGCCCCTCACACTGGCCCTCCGGCTCTTCGGCAACCTGCTGTCGGGCGGGCTCATGCTCGCGCTCATCGCCGCCCTCGGTGTGTGGACGATCTTCCACGTGCCCATCGGGTACGGTTTCACGCCCCTGCTGGACCTGATCTGGAAGCCCTTCGACCTGGCCATCGGGGCCATCCAGGCGTTCATCTTCGCCCTCCTCACCATCTTGTACTTCGACTCGGCCATGAGCACCGAGCACGCATGACGCTCATCGCCGGACATCAGATCTCCCGATAGACACTCACCAAAGGAGCATCACCAATGTCAGACACAGGGCTTGACCACGCGATCAGCCTCGCCGGCGCCATGGTGGGCGGTGGCCTGCTGATGGGCGGCGGGGCCGTCGGTGCCGCCATCGGCGACGGCCTCGCGGGGAGCCAGACGATTGCCGGTGTCGCCAGGCAACCAGAGGCACAGGGTCGGCTGTTCACGATCATGTTCCTGACGGTGGGCCTCGTCGAGGCCATGTACTTCATCAACCTGGCCTTCACCGCCCTCTTCGTCTTCTCGCTCTACAAGAAGGGTGGGCCCTGATCTCGAGGCGGGCAGCTGTTCCGTGTGGGCAGGTGTCGTCAGAGGTGAACCCGACCGGCATCGGCGGCCGACCACGCTCGGTCGCATCGGTCGAGACGCGGACGGCGCCAGCAGACCACAACTCCCCGCGCCGACGGATCCGACCACCGAACCGAACAGAGGCTGACGAATCATGATGGCCAGCAGCAACTTCCTGATCCCCAACGCGACCCTCATCGTCGAGGTCATCGCCTTCCTGATCGTGCTGGGATTCCTGGCGCGCTACGTGCTCCCCGTGCTCAACAAGGCCCTCGCGGAGCGCCAGGAGCAGATCGGTACTGCGCTCGAGGCGGCCGAGACGGCGCGCGTCGAAGCGGCACAGGCCAACGCGCAGCGCCAGGAGACCCTCGACGAAGCGCGGCGCCAGGCGCGTGACATCGTGGCGCAGGCCAACCGGTCGGCCGAGCGGATCAACGCCCAGGCCGAGGAGCGGGGCCGCATCGAGTACGAGCGCCTGGTGGCGAGGGCCGATGCCGAGATCGCCGGGGCCCGCCAACGAGCCGTGGACGAGGTGAGCTCCAAGGTCGGAGCGCTGGTGATCTCCGTGGCCCGTCAGGTCGTGGGCCGAGAGATCGACGAGTCCAGCCACCGCGCTTTGATCGACGAAGCCGTCGCCGCACTGCAGGGCTCCGTCGGGACGTCGTCGGGCGGATCCCAGAACTGACCCACGTGCTCACGCCGACCGGCTGAGCGAAGAGCACGAAGATCCCGAAGAGCAAGCGAAAGCAAGAGAAAGAAAGGCGGGGCGTGCACCAGTCGCTTCGGGGGTACACCACGGCACTCCTGGTCGACCAGGCCAGGGACGCGCTCGGTGAGCAGATCGCCGAGGACCTGAACGCGGTCGCGCACCTGGTGTCCCGGACCAGCCAGCTGGCGGTGGCGATGACCGACTTCGCCGTGCCGGCATCGGCTCGCAAGGCGGTGCTCGAGGACCTCCTCTCCGAGCGCGTGCACGCGCTATCCCTCAAGATCGTCCTGCGAGCCGTCGCCACCGGTCGGGTCGAGGAATTCCCGACGGCGCTGCACGAGCTCTACGAACTCGCCCGTCACATGCACGACCTCGATCCCGACGAGCTGCGGGCCGAGGAACCGCTCGTGAGTCGTACGGCGTGGCGGGAGTACATGGCCGGGTTCTCCGACGCGGTGTTCGAAACGATCATCGACATGGCCCAGCTCGAGGAGATCGAGGACGAGCTCTTCCGGTTCGCCCGGGTGGTGGAGTCGAGTCCGGCGCTGCGCAGCGTCCTGTCCGACAGCACCGTGCGCGTCGAGCGCCGCGAGCAGATCCTCGGTGATCTGCTCGGGGACAAGGTGCAGCCGGCGACGCTCCGGCTCATCCGTACCTCGATCCAGGGCCGGGTGCGCGACCTGGCGTCTTCGATCGACTGGCTGGCCGAACAGGCGGCGCGGGCCAGAGGCTGGCGGGTCGCCCGGGTCTACACCGGGTTGCCACTCGACGCCGACGAGCACAGAGCCCTGGCCGAGGCGCTACAGCGCCTGACGAGCCAACCGGTGGAGCTGCAGGTCCTGGCGGCACCCGACATTCTCGGCGGCGCCGTAATCCACATCGGCGATCTCCTCGTCGATGCCAGCGCGCAGCGCCGTCTTGACCAAGTGGAAGAGCACCTCCTCAGCCTTGAGGGGGCAACCCGAGGAGCACAGACCTGATGGCAGAACTGACCATCAACGCCGACGAGATCGCGGCTGCACTGCAGCGTCACGTCAACGATTACACCCCCGAGGTCGCGGCCGAACAGGTGGGACGCGTCACGGAGGTCGGAGACGGCATCGCCCGCATCAGCGGGCTGCCCATGGTGGCGGTGAACGAGCTTCTCGAATTCGAAGACGGAACCCTCGGCATCGCCCTGAACCTCGACGAGGACACCGTGGGATCGGTTGTCCTGGGCAGCGACGCGCACATCGAGGAGGAACAGCTCGTCCGGGCCACCGGGCGCATCCTGTCCGTGCCCGTCGGTGACGCGCTGCTGGGCCGGGTGGTCAACCCTCTGGGCGAGCCCATCGACGGGAAAGGCACCATCGCCTCGTCGGAGACCCGCCGCCTCGAGGTCCAGGCTCCGGGCATCGTGGCGCGCCAACCCGTCAGCGAGCCTCTCCAGACCGGGATCAAGGCGATCGACGCCATGACCCCGATCGGGCGCGGCCAGCGCGAGCTGATCATCGGCGACCGCAAGACGGGGAAGACCACCGTCGCCATCGACACCATCCTCAACCAGAAGGGCCTGGGGGTGAAGTGCATCTACGTCGCCATCGGCCAGAAGGGCTCGTCGGTGGCGCAGACGGTGGCGACCCTCGCCGCGCACGAAGCCATGGACTACACCGTCGTCGTCAGCGCCCCGGCGTCGGAGTCCGCACCCTTCAAGTACATCGCCCCGTACGCGGGGTGTGCCATGGGCCAGCACTGGATGGAGAACGGCGAGCACGCCCTGATCGTGTACGACGACCTGTCGAAGCAGGCCGAGGCGTACCGCCAGATGTCGCTCCTCCTGCGCCGACCCCCTGGTCGCGAGGCCTACCCGGGTGACGTCTTCTACCTGCACAGCCGGCTCCTCGAGCGTGCCGCCAAGCTGTCTGATGCACGCGGGGGCGGGTCGCTCACGGCGCTGCCCATCATCGAGACTAAAGGCGGGGACGTCTCCGCTTACATCCCCACCAACGTGATCTCCATCACCGACGGCCAGATCTACCTCGAATCCGAGCTGTTCTACGCCGGGGTGCGCCCGGCCATGAACGTGGGCATCTCGGTGTCGCGCGTGGGTGGCGCCGCCCAGGTGAAGGCCATGCGGTCGGTGGCGGGCACGCTCAAGATCGACCTGGCCCAGTTCCGCGAGCTCGAAGCGTTCGCCACGTTCGGGTCGGAGCTCGACAAGGTGTCCCAGGCCCAGCTCGACCGCGGCTATCGCCTCACCGAGCTGCTGAAGCAGTCCCAGAACGCGCCGATGCCCGTGGAGGAACAGGTCATCGTGATCTACGCCGGGTCGAACGGCTGGGTCGACGACGTGGCGGTGGGGGAGGTGCGCCGATTCGAGGCCGAGCTCGTCGCCTTCATGCGCTCCAACCATCCGGAGATCCTGGACACGATCCGCAGCTCCGGCGCGTTGCCCGAAGAGTCCGAGCTCAAATCGGCGTTGCAGGCATTCAAGGACAGCTTCGTCGCGATGGAGGGTGACTGACCCATGGCCGGTGGCCAGGAAAAGGTCCTACGGCGACGCATACGCACCGTCCAGGCGACCAAGAAGATCACCCGCGCCTTCGAGCTGATCGCGGCGTCGCAGATCGTGCGTGCCCAGAACCGGCTGACCGGCTTCCGCCCCTATCTCAAGGGCATCGCCGAGATCCTGGCCGAGGCCGCCGCCGATGCCGGGCACGCGGCCGGAAGGATGCTCGGGGTTCCCGAGTCACCCGAGCGCGTCCTCGTCCTGGCGCTCGTCGCCGATCGCGGCCTGTGCGGTGCCTACAACGCCAACGTGCTGCGGCTCACCGAGCGCACGGCCCGGGGCCTCGAGGCCGAAGGGGTCGAGTACCGGCTCGTGAGCGTGGGGCGAAAGGCGCAGTCGTACTTCCGGTTCCGTCGGCTCCCCCTGGAGCAGTCGTTCACCGGCTTCTCGGACCGACCCACCTTCGAGGACGCCCGGCGGGTGGCCGAGGCCATCACCCCGTTGTTCCTCGCCGAGGAGGTCGACCAGGTGCTGGTCGTCTCGACGCGGTTCCTGTCGGCGGGGACCCAGGTGGTCGAGACCCGTCAGGTCCTCCCCCTGCCCGAGCCCAAGAGGGAGACCGACGGCGACGACGCCGAGGCGCCGCACCGCGAGGGCTATACCGAATTCGAGCCGGAATCGCCCGATCTCCTGGTGGAGCTCGTGCCCCGCTACGTCGAGTCGGCGTTGTTCGGGGCGCTGCTCGAGGCGGCCGCCAGTGAGCACACGGCCCGGCAGCGGGCCATGGCGGCGGCGACGGAGAACGCCGACGAGCTGGCCAAGACCCTCACCCGGGACATGAACCGTGCCCGTCAGGACGCCATCACCACCGAGATCATGGAGATCGTCGGCGGGGCCGAGGCCCTACGCCAGGCCGCCGTCGCCAAGACCGAATAGGAAGCAGAGAAGCCATGACATCCACCCTCACCGAGCCCTCCGCCAGTGCCAACGGACAGCGTCCCGACGGGCGCGTGGTCGCCATCGCGGGACCGGTCGTCGACGTCGAGTTCCCCCGCACGCGTTGCCCGAGATCAACATGGCGGTCGAGATGGACCTCGACCTCGAGGGCACGAAGGTCACCGTCACCGCCGAGGTGGCCCAGCAGATCGGTGAAGGCCGTGTCCGCTGTGTGTGCCTGAAGGCGACCGACGGGCTGCACCGGGGCACGGCCGTGCGCAACCTGGGTCGGGGATTGGCGGTGCCGGTGGGAGACGCCACCCTCGGCCACGTGTTCAACGTGCTGGGCGAGTCCCTCGACACCGACGACATCGGTGAGGCCGAGGACCACTGGGAGATCCACCGGGATTCGCCGGCATTCGACCAGCTCGAGCCGCGCGCCCTCATGTTCGAGACGGGCATCAAGGTCATCGACCTCCTCGAGCCCTACGTGCAGGGCGGGAAGATCGGCCTGTTCGGGGGGGCCGGGGTGGGCAAGACCGTGCTCATCCAGGAGATGATCAACCGGGTGGCGCTCAACTACGGTGGTGTGTCGGTGTTCGCCGGGGTGGGGGAGCGGACCCGCGAGGGGACCGACCTGTGGCTCGAGATGCAGGAGTCGGGGGTCATCGAGAAGGCGGCTCTCGTCTACGGGCAGATGGACGAGCCGCCCGGTGTGCGCCTGCGCGTCGGCCTGGCCGCGCTCACCATGGCCGAGTATTTCCGCGACGTGAAGAACCAGGACGTGCTGTTGTTCATCGACAACATCTTCCGGTTCGTCCAGGCCGGCTCCGAGGTGTCCACCCTGCTGGGCCGCATGCCTTCGGCCGTGGGCTACCAGCCCACGCTGGCCGACGAGATGGGCGAGCTCCAGGAGCGGATCACCTCGACACGGGGCCGTTCGATCACCTCCCTGCAGGCCGTGTACGTGCCCGCCGACGACTACACCGACCCGGCCCCGTTCACGACCTTCACCCACCTCGACGCCACCACCGAGCTGTCGCGGCAGATCGCCTCGCTCGGGATCTACCCGGCCGTGGACCCGCTGGCTTCGACGTCGAACATCCTGTCGCCCGAGATCGTCGGGGACCGGCACTACAACGTGGCCCGCAAGGTCCAAGGTGTGCTGCAGCGCTACCGCGAGCTCCAGGACATCATCGCCATCCTCGGGCTCGACGAGCTGTCCGAAGAGGACCGGCTGATCGTGAACCGGGCTCGGAAGATCCAACGCTTCCTCTCCCAGCCGTTCAACGTCGGTGAGGTCTTCACCGGGCTGAAGGGCGTGACCGTCCCCATCGCCGAGACGGTCGAGTCGTTCGAGGTCCTGCTCAACGGCGATCTCGATGACGTCCCCGAGCAGGCCTTCCTCAACGTGGGCGGAGTCGAGTCCGTCCTCGAGAAGGCCCGCTCGCTCGAGTCGGGGAGCAAGTAGCGCACCGATGGCCACTTTCCCGACCAGTCTCATCACGCCCGAGCGCATCCTCCTCGAGGAGGAGGTGCAGGCGGTCTTCATGCGCACCGACGGCGGTGACGTGGCCTTCATGCCCGGCCACACCCCGCTCATCGGCGCCATCGTGCCCGGAGCCGTCCGCTTCCAACGCGAGGACGGGACCGAGGAGCGCGCCGCCGTGCACGGTGGGTTCGTCCAGGTCGAAAGGGACCACATCAATGTGCTGTCCCCCGTGGCGGAGCGGGCCGAGGACATCGACGTCGATCGGGCGCGACGCGCCCTCGAGGCGGCCACGGAACGGGTCACCGAGCTGGGTGGGACGCGGACCGGTTCCGGCGAGGGGGACGAGGACGCCGAGTCGGAGCGGGCCCTGCGAGAGGCCGAGGGGGCCCAGCGCCGAGCGGAGGTCCGCCTCGAGGTGGCCGGGACGGGCGAGGCCCGAAGCTAGGGGCGGCGGCCCGACACGCGGTGGCGGGCGGCGAAGGGGACGGCGAACGACGGGTCGCCCAGGAGCTCGATCATGGCGTCGTAGCTGCGGTCGTCGACGGTGGCACGTCCGAGTGACTCCATGCGCGCCGCGTCGGTCACGAGGGGCCGGATGGTCTCGAGGGTCTGGCGCCAGAACGCGGCCCCGGGTGTGCCCCCCGTGAGCAGGTCTTCGCGCACGTCGTCGTGGACGTCGACGAAGCCCAGGGCCTCGAGCCGGGCGGCCAGGCCGCGGGCCCAGGTCCAGCCGGC
Source organism: uncultured Acidimicrobiales bacterium (assembly GCA_963811775.1). GTDB lineage: Bacteria > Actinomycetota > Acidimicrobiia > Acidimicrobiales > UBA8190 > Chersky-840. Next base: position 40,528 of record CAWESO010000019.1, read on the forward strand.
CACCAGGGGCACGAGCACGTCGCAGAACGGCGCCGGGAGATCGGCGGTGGCCGCGGCGTACTGCGCCGGGGCGCCGTCTGTCTCCTCGAACAGGACGACCGCCCCGGGCCGCAGGGCGGGGACGAGATGATCGATCACGGTGTCGGGGTCATCGAGGTGCATGAGCACCGAGCGCGAGTGGGCCAGGTCGAAGCACGACGATCCGAAGTCCATGGTCATGAGATCGCCCTCGACCACCGTGACGTTGCCACGCTGCGCGAGGTCCGCCAGCAGCGTGGTGTCGCGGTCGATGGCCGTCACCGACCCGGCGTCGCCGACGGCGTCCGAGAGCCAGCGCGCCACCGATCCCGCCCCGGCGCCGAGCTCTGCACACGCCCATCCCGGCGCCACGCCCAGACGCTCGAATTGCCCTGATGGTGGACCCGTCGTGCAGTGACTGCAACGTCCCGAGACGCGCCGCTTCCTCGGGAGCGGCGTTGCGCAGGGGGTAGCGGACCCCGGGAGTGCCCACCGTGGTGCCCCGCCCTCAGCCGAACTCGACCTGGCTGTACTCGCGCAGCTTGTGCAGGGCGTGGCGCGCGTTGACGAAGCGCACCGTTCCCGATTGCGAGCGCATGACGAGGGACTGGGTGCTCACCCCGTAGTCGCCGTAGCGCACTCCCTGGAGCAGTTCGCCATCGGTGACGGCGGTGGCGGCGAAGAAGCAGTTGTCGCCCTTCACGAGGTCGTCGGTGCTCAGCACCGACTCGAGGTCGTAACCGGCCGCGACCGCCGCGGCGCGCTCGCCGTCGTCGCGGGGGAACAGGCGGCCCTGCATCTCGCCACCCATGCACTTGAGCGCAGCGGCCGCGATCACCCCCTCGGGCGTGCCCCCGATCCCGTACAGGACGTCGACTCCCGAGTCGGGCCAGGCCGCCGAGATGGCACCGGCCACGTCCCCGTCGGAGATCAGCTTGATACGGGCGCCGCTGACGCGCACCTCTTCGATGAGGTCGCCGTGGCGGGGCCGGTCGAGGATGACGACGGTGACGTCCCGGAGGGACTTTCCGAGTGCCTTGGCCACGGCTTCGAGGTTCTCGGTCGGCGACCGCCGTACGTCCACCGACCCGACCGCCTTGGGTCCCACCGCCAGCTTCTCCATGTACACGCACGGGCCGGGGTTGAACATGGTGCCGCGGTCCGAGACGGCGATGACCGCTAGTGCGCCAGCGCGCCCCAGTGCCGTCAGACTGGTCCCGTCGACGGGGTCGACGGCGATGTCGGTCTGGGGAGGGGATCCGTCGCCGATGCGCTCGCCGTTGTAGAGCATGGGCGCATGGTCCTTCTCGCCCTCGCCGATCACCACCACGCCGTCCATGGCCACGGTCTGCAGGACCACCCGCATGGCTTGGACGGCCGCCCCGTCAGCGCCTTCTTTGTCCCCCCGGCCCATCCAGCGCCCCGCGGCCATCGCGGCCGCCTCGGTCACGCGCACCAGCTCCATGGCGAGGTTGCGATCGGGTGCGCGGGGGTTGGGCGTCACGGCTCGACCATAACGCGCCCAGTCCGACCTCGGCGGCCCCCGCGTCGGGATTTCACCGCGATTTTCCGTCGCGACCAGGGGATTCCCCCAGCGCGGCCGGGACCGGCGCCGCGGTGCTCGTGTGCCGTGAGTCCGAGAATGGTGAGCGACGACCGTTAGGCTGGAGGCATGGGCACCCCGTCCCCCGAGGACCTCGACGAGGGTCGGGCGCGCTGGCAGAAGGCCTACGACGCGTCGACGCTGCGCGACGCGGACTTCGAGACGATGTCGGGCATCGTGCTGGAGCCGGTGTACGGGCCCTCGGATTGGCCCGTTGACCAGGTGTCGGCGCGCCTGGGATGGCCCGGTGCGGCGCCCTACACGCGCGGCCCGCACGCGTCGATGTACCGCTCGAAGCTCTGGACCATGCGGCTCTTCGCCGGGTTCGGCACGGCCGAGGACACCAACGTGCGCTTCCGCGAGCTGCTGCGGGCCGGCAGCGGGGGACTGTCGGTGGCGTTCGACCTCCCCACCCTCATGGGCCGGGACTCCGACGACCCGCTCACCGAGGGTGAGGTGGGTCGCTGCGGCGTGGCCGTCGACACCCTGGCCGACGCCGAGGACCTCTTCGCCGGGATCGACCTCGGCTCGGTGACGACGTCGATGACCATCAACTCGCCGGCCCCCATCCTCATGGCCATGTATGTGGACGCGGCCGAAGCCTCCGGCGTGGCGCGCCGGGCCCTGGGGGGGACGCTGCAGAACGACATCCTGAAGGAGTACCAGGCGCAGAAGGAGTACATCTTCCCGCCGCGGCCGTCCATGCGACTCGTGGTGGACGTCGTGCGCTTCTGCGCCGCCGAGATGCCGAGGTTCCACCCCGTGTCGGTCTCCGGCTACCACATCCGCGAGGCCGGAGCCACGGCGGCCCAGGAGTTGGCGTTCACGCTCGCTAACGGGTTCGCCTACGTCGAGGCCGTCATGGCGGCGGGACTCCCCGTGGACGAGTTCGCGCCCCAGCTGAGCTTCTTCTTCAACGCCCATCTCGACTTCTTCGAGGAGATCGCCAAGTACCGCGCGGCGCGGCGCATCTGGGCCCGCTGGATGGCCGAGCGCTACCGGGCGACGTCGCCGCGCTCGATGCAACTCCGGTTCCACACCCAGACCGCCGGGGTCTCGCTCACCGCCCAGCAGCCCGAGGTGAACATCGTCCGGACCGCCATCGAGGCCCTGGCCGGCGTGCTCGGCGGGACCCAGAGCCTGCACACCAACTCGATGGACGAGGTCCTGGCCCTGCCCACCGAGAAGGCGGCCCGCATCGCGCTGCGGACCCAACAGGTCATCGCTCACGAGACTGGGGTCACGAATGTGTCGGACCCCCTGGGGGGCTCGTGGTTCGTGGAGTCCCTGACCGACGAGATCGAGCGCCAGGCCGAGGAGATCTTCGCCCGGCTCGACGGCTGGGGGGGCGGCTCGATGCTCGAGGGGGTCCTGCACGGGATCGAGCACAACTGGTTCCAGGGCGAGATCGCCGACGCCGCCTACGTCTTCCAGCGCAAGGTGGCCTCGGGCCGGCGCATCGTGGTGGGCGTGAACGACTTCACCGAGGGCAGCGAGGAGCCCGCGCCGCCCACCTTGCACATCGGGCCCGAAGTGGACGAGGCCCAGCGCAAGCGGCTGGCGGGTGTCCGCCAACGTCGGGACCAGCGCGCCGTGGATGCCACGCTGGCCGCGGTAGCGGCCGACGCCGCGACGACCGACGTCAACCTCATGCCCGCCATTCTCGACGCCGTGCGCGCCTATGCCACCGTGGGAGAGATCGTGGGCGCGCTCGGCTCGGTCTTCGGCCGGTGGGCCGAGAACCCGGTCGTCTGATCGGGTCCGGCCTAATGGTGCGCTTCGTCGTCCGACCGGGAGGGCCGTTGCACGGGACCGTGTCCGCCGGCGGCGCCAAGAACTCCGCGCTCAAGCTGATGGCGGCCTGCCTGCTGGCGCCGGGCCGGCACGTGCTGGCGGGAGTGCCGCGCATTGTCGACGTCGAGATCATGGCCGAGGTGCTCGGCGCCATCGGGGCGCAGGTGGCCCGGGCCCCCGACCGGGCCGACGGCACCCCGCCCGACCTCGTGATCGACACGCCCGACACCCTCGTCCCCGAGGCGCCCTACGAGCTCGTCGAGAAGATGCGCGCCTCGGTGGTCGTGCTCGGACCGCTGCTGGCCCGGTCGGGTCGCGCCAGTGTGTCGCTGCCGGGTGGCGACGACTTCGGGAACCGCCCGATCGACATCCACCTCCACGGCCTGTCGACGCTGGGGGCGGTGTTCCAGACGGTGCACGGCAACATCGAGGGCTCGGTGCCGGGGTGGCCCGTCGGCCGGCTGGTGGGGCAGCGGATCGTCTTCGAGTACCCGAGCCACACGGCCACCGACAACGTGCTCATGGCCGCCGTGCTGGCCAAGGGCACCACCGTGATCGAGAACGCGGCTCGGGAGCCCGAGGTGTCGGACCTCGCCGCCTTCCTGACCCAGATGGGCGCGCGCATCCGCGGCGCCGGCACCTCGCACATCGAGGTCGAGGGGGTCGACGAGCTCCGTCCCGCACCGGGCCCGCACCGTGTGATCCCCGACCGTGTGGTGGCGGCCACGCTGTTGTCGGCCGTCGCCATGGCCGGGGGGGAGATCGTGATCGAGGACGCCCGCCCGGACCACATGGACATGGTCCTGCGCAAGGTGGGAGAGATCGGGGTGGCCGTGACCGCGGCACCCGAGGGGCTCCGGGTCGCGTCGGGTGGGCGGCTCCACAGCGTGGACGTGGCCACGCTCCCGTATCCGGGGGTGGCCACCGACTACAAGCCGTTCCTGGTCACGATGCTGAGCATCGCCGACGGGGTCGGGATCGTCACCGAGAACCTGTTCTCCGGTCGCTTCCGGTACGTCGACGAGCTGCGGCGCATGGGGGCCGACATCCGCACCGAAGGCCACCACGCCGTGGTGCGCGGCGTGCGCCGCCTCTCGGGCGCTCCGGTGCGCGCTCCCGACCTGCGCGCCGGCGCCGCGCTCGTCCTCGCCGGGATGGTGGCCGAAGGCGAGACCGTGGTTTCCGACGCCCAGCACATCGACCGCGGCTACGAGGACCTCGCCGCCACTCTGGGCTCCCTCGGCGCCGACGTGACCCGGACCTGAGCCCTCGCCGGACGCCTACGCTCCGTGCCACCGCGATGACCCCTGCCATCTCCTCTCCTTCAGGCTCCTCTCCTTCATCGCGCGCCCGGCGTCGGGCGGGCCGGGTCAGCACGGGCCCCGCCGGTCGCGATCCGCCGACCCCGCCACGCTGCTCGATGCTGCGGTCGCCGGGGACCGGGTGGCGCTGGCCCGCCTGCTGACCCAGGTCGAGAGTGGCGGGCCCGTGGGGCGGGCCGCGGCCTCCGTGGCCTATCGCCGCGGTGAGGAGGCCCGCACCGTGGGCATCACGGGCCCCCCGGGTGCGGGCAAGTCCACGCTCGTCGACCGGCTCATCGCCACCGCACGCGCCGACGGGGTGGCCCAGTTGGGCGTGCTCGCCGTCGACCCCTCGTCGCCGTTCACCGGCGGTGCCATCCTCGGAGACCGCGTCCGCATGCAGGACCACGCCCTCGACACCGGCGTGTTCATCCGGTCGATGGCGTCTCGGGGGCACCTGGGCGGTCTGGCCGTGGCCGTGCCCGAGGCCATCCGGGTGCTCGCCGCGGCGGGATTTCCCCTGGTGCTCATCGAGACGGTCGGGGTCGGCCAGGTCGAAGTGGAGGTGGCCGGGGCCACCGACACCACGATCGTGGTGCTGAACCCGAAATGGGGAGACGCCGTCCAGGCCAACAAGGCCGGGCTCCTCGAGACGGCGGACATCTTCGTGATCAACAAGGCGGACCGGCCCGGGGCCAAAGAGACGCGCCGTGACCTCGAGCAGATGCTCGACCTCACCGCGCCCGGTGACTGGCGCCCGCCGGTGCTCGAGACGACGGCTTCCACCGGTGACGGCGTGGACGCCCTGTGGGAGGAGCTGGGCCGGCACCAACGACACCTCGAGGAGCACGGCGCCCTCGAGCGCAGGCGGGCGGCGCGCCTCGAGCGTGAGTTCCGCATCGTGCTGGCGGCCCGGATCCGCAGCGAGGTCGATCGGCTCAGTGCCGACGGGGAGTTCGCCGGATTGGCCGCCGCGGTCGCCGAGCACCGGCTCGACCCTTACGACGCCGCGCAGCGCCTCCTCGACGCGGTCTACGGCGGGAAGGTCCCCACCGCCGACTGACCGACATCCACTGTTCCGGCCCCCGACCGCCCCGGACCTCGCCGCCACCTGCCGGACGTGGCCCGAGCGCCCGAGCACGCCCGAGCGCGCCATCACCCGGAACGGTGCTGGGAGCCCCTCCGTGATGGCACGCCGCCCCCGGTGCGGTCGGGTACGGTGCGCGCATGGTCGCCGCCCCTCCCTCGTCGCAAGGGTCGGGCGGAGGGACCGTGCACGTCGAACGGCGCGACGACGGTGTGGCCGTGGTCACACTGGACCGGCCCAAGATGAACGTGTTGTCGGTCGCCTTCCTCGGGCAGCTGCGTGGCGTGGTGGCCGAGCTGGCCGCCGACCCCCCCGGCGCCGTCGTCTTGTGGGGTGGCCCGCGCCTCTTCGCGGCGGGGGCCGACGTCGGTGAGTTCACCGATCCCGGCACCCCCCGGCGGGTCGCCGACGCGTTCCACGACGTGACGCTGGCGCTCGAAGCGCTCCCCCGGGTGACGATCGCGGCGATCACCGGCTATGCCCTCGGGGGCGGCCTCGAGCTCGCCCTGGCGTGCGACCTGCGGGTCGTCTCCGAAGACGCCCGCGTCGGGCAGCCCGAGATCCTCCTCGGCATCATCCCCGGGGGCGGTGCCACGCAACGCCTGGCCCGCCTGGTCGGGGTGAGCCGGGCCAAGGACCTCGTCTACACCGGCCGCCATCTCGGCGCCGAGGACGCCCTGCGGATCGGCCTCGCCGACCGGGTCGTTCCCCGCGACCGCGTGCTGGACGAGGCCGTGGCGCTGGCGGCGGGCATGGCCGCCGGCCCGCTCGTGGCACTGGAGGCGGCCAAGCGGGTCATCGACGCCGGGCTTGACGAACCGTTGGCCACGGCGCTCGACCTCGAGGCCGCCGCGTTCGTGTCGGTGTTCGACACCGAGGACGCCACGCTCGGTGTCACCTCCTTCCTCGAGCACGGGCCCGGTCGGGCCCGCTTCGTCGGGCGCTGAGGGGCCGGGCAGACCATGGCCGTGCCGCGTCCAGCCCGGTCCCCGCGGGGGCGCGGTGTGAGCGCGAGCCCGAGCACCACACGGCGCAGCAGCGGGCCGCGGCTCCCCGGGATCCGTCCCACCGCGTTGCCGGCCAAAGGCGAAGCCGACTGGTACCGCCGAGGCGTCTTCTACGAGGTGCTCACGCGCGGGTTCTTCGACTCCAACGAGGATGGCATCGGCGACCTGGCCGGCCTGCGGGCCAAGCTCGACTACCTCGAGTGGCTCGGCGTCGATTGTCTGTGGCTCTTGCCCTTCTACCCCTCGCCCATGCGCGACGGTGGGTACGACATCAGCGATTTCTTCACCGTGCACGCCGAGCTCGGGTTCCTCGACGACCTGGTTGAGTTCCTCGACGATGCGCACCGCCGCGGGATCAGGGTGATCGCCGATCTCGTCATGAACCACACGAGCGACCAACATCCGTGGTTCATCGAGTCCCGGTCGGATCGTGACAATCCCAAGGCGGACTGGTACGTCTGGAACGACGACGACCAACGCTGGCCCGAGGCGCGCGTGGTGTTCGTCGACGTGGAGACGTCCAACTGGACATGGGACCAGACGCGCCAGCAGTACTACTGGCACCGTTTCTACTCCCATCAGCCCGACCTCAACTACGAGAATCCCGCCGTGGTCGAGGCCATGTTCGGCGTGGTCCGCTTCTGGCTCGACCTCGGTCTCGACGGGTTCCGTCTCGATGCGGTCCCCTATCTCTTCCAGCGCGACGGCTCGACGGGGGAGAACCTGCCCGAGACCCATGCCCTGCTGCGCCAGCTGCGCAAGGAGGTCGACGCCGCGCACCCGGACCGGGTACTGCTCGCCGAAGCCAACCAGTGGCCGGCGGACCTCGTCGACTACTTCGGCAACGGCGACGAATGCCACATGTGCTTCCACTTCCCCCTGATGCCGCGCCTGTTCATGGCCGTGCGCCGCGAGCAGCGCTTCCCCGTCACCGAGATCCTGGCCCAGACGCCGGAGATCCCCGACCACTGCCAGTGGGCGATCTTCCTCCGGAACCACGACGAGCTCACGCTCGAGAAGGTCACCGAAGAAGAGCGCGACTACATGGTGGCGGAGTACGTGAAGGACCCCCGCATGCGCCGGCACATGGGGATCGGCCGTCGCCTCGCACCGCTGCTCGACGGCGACCGCCGCCTCGCCGAGCTGCTCCACGCCATCTTGTTCTCGCTGCCGGGGAGCCCTGTCATCTATTACGGCGACGAGATCCTCATGGGCGACAACGTCTACCTCGGAGACCGCGACTCGGTGCGCACACCGATGCAGTGGAGCCCCGACCGCAACGGTGGGTTCAGTCGCGCCGACTTCGCCCAGCTCTACCTGCCACCGCTCATGGACCCGGTCTACGGGTTCGAAGCCGTGAACGTGGAAGCGCATCGGCGCAACCCCAGCTCGCACCTCCACTGGTTGCGCAACATCCTCCAGACCCGCAAGCAGTTCCCCGTCTTCGGCACCGGGGCCTTCGACCTGGTCTCGTGTGCCAACCCGTCGATCCTGGCCTATGTCAGGAGCCCTCAGCCCGAGGCAACCCCGGGGGCCCGTTCCCGCCGCACCGGCCGATCGCGCCGGGGGGCGCGCCCGGGCGCCGGGAGCGACAATCCCGTGCTGTGCGTGCACAACCTGAGCAGATTTGCCCAGCCTGCGGAGCTGGACCTCTCCCGCTGGGCCAATCGCAGTCCCATCGAGCTCCTGGGCCGGATACCGTTCCCGCCCGTGGGGAGCGGTTCCTACAGCGTGACCCTCGGGCCGTACGGTTTCTACTGGTTCGAGCTCACCGGTGAGCAGGGCCCCGGGTCGGACCCGACCGGCGTGGGGGGCCGTCCGTGACCCCGTCGGAGGCGGGCGTCATCGAGGTGTCGGACTCCGTCCGCGCCGCGCTCGCCGATCTCGTGGCTGTCTACGCGTCGCGGCGGCCGCACTGGAACGATGTCGATGTCGATGTCGATGTCGGCGTCGATGTCGGGGCCGATGTCGATGTCGGGGCCGAGGCCGAGGCCGAGGCCGACGTCGGTGCCGGTCGTGGGTCCGCAGCCGCCTCGTCGGGCACCGGGCCGTCCGTGCGCATCCTCGACGCCGAGGTGCTCGATCCGGGGCGGCCCGGCATCGTCGACGTCGTGGCGGAGCTCGACGACCGCGTCGTGCACGTTCCGTTCGGGCTGCGATCTCCCGGTGACGAGGCCCATTTCATCCCCGACGGCGACGACCCCGTCCTCGGCGTCCTCGTCGACGCGGACGGGGACGTGCTGGTGTTCGACGCCACGCGGTGACGCGACCGTGGCCGCCCAGCTCCTCGAGCGGGTGGCGGGCGAGGTGGTCCCGCCGTCGCTCGTGCGCCACCTCCGCGACGACCGCGGGTCGGTGACCCTCGCCATGGACGACCGCATCGCCTTCACGGTCTTCAACGAGGTCGTCGACGGGCCCCGCCCGGATCTCGAGCTGTTCCTGGCCCTTGACGAAGTGGGCTTCAACCACCTGGCCGCACCGTTGGCCGTCTGGCGACGGGCCGGGCGCGACCTCGGCGTGGCGCAGGAGTACCTCGCCGGGGCATCGTCGGGATACGCCCTCGCACTCACGTCGGTGCGCGACCTCTACGCCTCGGGCGGGCCACCCGAGCTCGCCGGCGGTGATTTCGGGGCCGAAGCGCATCGCATCGGGACCATGACGGCGCGCATGCACATCGGCCTCGACAAGGCGTTCGGCCGTCGCCTCGGTGACGTGGGCCGGTGGGCGGGGGGGATCGAGGACGCGCTGCGCCCGTTGTCGCCGCACGTGCTCGAGCGCCCCGACGTGGAGGAGCTTCTGCGCGAGCTGCGGGCGCTGCAGTTCCCGTCGCAGGCCATCCGCACCCATGGCGATCTGCACCTGGGACGCACCTGTCGGACCGAGCAGGGTTGGTACGTCGTCGACTTCGCCACCGGCGGGAACCCTCCGTCCCTGGCGGGCGCGGTGGCCGGGCCCGACGGCGACGTTCCCGTGTACCGGTCGCCTCTCGCGGATGTGGCCGACATGCTCTGGTCCCTCGAGCACGTGGCGAGATCCGCAGCCGACGAACGCGACCCGTCAGGCCAAGACGGCCTGAGCGAGCTCGCCGATGCGTGGGTGGCGCGCAACCGGCGGGCACTGCTGGCCGGCTATCTCGGCGTACCCGGGATCAGCGGGCTCGTCCCGCCCGGGCGCGAGGCGCTGCGCATCCTGACAGCCTCGTTCCAGCTCGTCCGGGCCGCGGTCCACCAGGCCCGGCTGAGCTCCAACTAGGCCTCGGGGACTCGACCGACCATGCGCATAGGTGTCCTCAACGGCGGCGGCGACTGCCCGGGGCTCAACGCCGTCATCCGCGCCGTGGTGCTCACCGCCGTGCTCCGCCACGGCGACGAGGTCGTCGGGTACCTCGACGGATGGAAGGGCGTGCTCGACGACCAGCACGTGCCTCTCGACGTGGAGCGGTGCCGCGACATCCTGGCGCTCGGCGGCACCATCCTGGGTACCTCGCGCACCAACCCGTTCTCGGTCGACGACGGCCCCGAGCGCGTCCGCGCCAACCTGGCGAGCCAGGTGGACGTGCTGGTGGCGGTGGGCGGCGAGGACACCCTCGGCGTGGCGAATCGCCTCGGGGCCCACGGCGTCAATGCCGTCGGCGTCCCCAAGACCATCGACAACGACCTGTCGGAGACCGAGGTCACCTTCGGGTTCGACACGGCCGTGCAGATCGCCACCGAGGCCATCGACCGTCTGCACACCACGGCGGAGTCCCACCACCGCGTGATCGTGTGCGAGGTCATGGGACGCCACGTCGGGTGGATCGCCACACACGCCGGCATCGCCGGGGGAGCGGCAGAGATCCTCGTCCCCGAGGTGCCCTTCGACGTCGAGGCCGTGTGCGGGCGCTTGCAGCGACGGCACCGGGGCGCCCAGTTCTCGTCGATCGTGGTCGTCGCCGAGGGTGCGGTCCCCGTGGACCGAGGCTCGGACTCCCCGGTCTCGTCGAGCACGGCCGTCGACGAGTTCGGGCACGCCCGGCTCGGTGGTGTGGGTGCATGGCTGGCCGAGGAGATCGAGCGACGCACGGGCTTCGAGGCACGTGTCACGATCCTGGGGCATATCCAGCGCGGCGGGACGCCTTCGGCCTTCGATCGGGTCCTCGCCACCCGGTTCGGCGTGGCCGCGGTCGAAGCGGTGCACGACGGGGCGTACGGGATGATGGTCGCCCTGCAATGCGGCGAGATCGTGCGGGTCCCCATCGCCGCGGCGGTGGCCAAGTCGAAGACGGTCGACCTCGACCTCTACGGCAAGGTGGCCGGGGTGTTCCTGGGCTAGCTCCGCCGGCGGTGCGCCTCCCCGGCTCGGCCGGGCGTGGCCCGCTCAGGCGGGGACGGCGACCCTGAGCTCTTCGGTGGCCTGCTCGGGCGGCACGATGTTGATGAGCACGCCCGTCCCGGCCTCGAATCCCGCCGCCGTGGTGAGCTTGGGCCACACGTGCACGTGCCAGTGGTAGGGCTCGGGCGCGCGGTAGGGGGCGGAGTGGAAGACGATGTTGTACGAGATGTCACCCAGCCGCTCGACGAGGGAGCCCAATACGGTGCGCAGCGAACGACCGACCGCCGAGAGGTCGGCGGGCGTGGCCCGGTGGAGATGCGGTCCGTGTGTGCGGGGGATGATCAGCATCTCGTAGGGATTGCCGCTCCAGAACGGGCACACCACCAGGACGCGCTCGTTGGCATAGACGACGCGGTATCCGGCGTCCTCTTCGGCGTCGACGGTCGTGCACAGCAGGCACCGGCCCGCGAACCGGGCGAAGCCGGCTTGCTCCTCGGCGAGCTCGCGGGGCACGAACGACATCCCGAGGAGCTGCCCGTGGGGGTGCTCGATCGAGGCGCCCGCCTCCCGTCCGGCGTTGACGATGGCTTGGCTGTAGCGCAGGCCGGGCACCGACGAGTGCTCCTCGATCCGGTCTCGGATGGCGGCCATGACGAGCACGGCCTGCTCGTCGGAGATGTGCTCCCAGCCGTTGTCGTGCTCGGGGGACAACACGAGGACTTCGTGGATCCCACCCGCGGTGGCCTGGGTGAACACGGGCCCGCGGTTCTCGACCACGAAGGGGTGGTCACCCTCGAAGGCGGGATAGAGGTTGGGCACCACCCGGACCAGCCAGTGCCCGCTCGACCCGTAGGTCTCCAGAGCGGGGGGCGCCGACTCCTCGTTGCCGGGGCAGAACGGGCACGGTCGGGCGGTGTCGGCCTGGACCTGCACGGGGGTGGCGAAAGAGAAGGGCCGGTGCGACCGGTCGGTGCTCACGACCACCCAACGGCCCGTGAGCGGGTCCAGCCGCAATTGATTCATCGGCCCGTCCCCACCCCGTCTGCCCTCACCGTTTTCGTGCACCGTTTCATGCCTAGCCCTTAATTACCCATCAGTAACTTTACCGTGTCCTTCGGATCGCAATGCTTGGTCACCATCCGTACGCATCTGCTCACCTACACGCTACCTGCCTGCCGCGGGCATTCGTCTGATGTCCACCTGTTGTGTTCTCGACCCGTCGGGCGCCGGTTCAAACACCTTTACCAGGGTGTTGGCCGGGAGTTGTGTTGGCCCGGCACGGGCCGTGGCGGAACCGGCACCGATGTCGCGCACTGCGGTGACTCGACCCGGCCGGCCCCACCCGCCTGGCCGATCCCCCTGGCCGATCCTTCTGGCCTCACGCTGCCGGCCCCACCCTCCTGGCGCCGTGGCGCGGCCGGCGGCGACGATGGCCCCGTGACGATCCACGGCCAGGGGCTTCACGCCGCAGCAGGGGCCCTGCGCAGCGTGCCCACGGGCGCGCTCTACACCATCTTGCTCATGCTGCACGTCCTGTGCGCCGTCGTGGGCTTCGGGACCATGGTCGCCACCGGGGTGCAGGCGGCCCGGGCCCGGCGGGGCCCGGGCGCCTCGGGCGCCGACGGCGTGCGGCGGTACTTCCGCCCCGGCGTCAACTGGGCGGGCCGCACCTTGTACGGGGTCCCGGTGTTCGGCTTCGCCCTGATCCAGGCGAGCCAGGGCGCCTTTCACGCCGGCGACGGCTTCGTCGTGGTCGGGCTGCTGGTCTGGCTGGGCGCCGCCCTTTTGGCTGAGGGCGTGCTGTGGCCCGGGGAGCGTCGCATCCAGGTCGAGCTCACCGGGCAGTGGGACGACCCGGGCGTCGCCCGGACCCTCGACCGCGACTGCCGCCTGGTTGCCGCCACCGCCGCGGTGTTGGCCGTCCTGTTCGTCACGGCCACGGTGTTCATGATCGGAAAGCCCTGACCGGGCGCCGACGTAGCCTTGGATGATGCAGGCCTACCTCGATCACGCGGCGACGACCCCGCTTCGCCCCGAGGCGCTGGCGGCGATGCTCCCCTATCTCACCGAGCACTTCGGCAACCCGTCGGGCTCGCACCGCGTGGCGCGCCGCGCCCGGCTCGCCCTCGACGAGGCGCGTGACGACGTGGCCCACTGTCTCGGCTGTGAGCCCGGGGAGGTCGTGTTCACCTCGGGCGGGACCGAGTCCGACAACCTCGCCGTCCTCGGCGCCCACGCGTCCGGACGCGGCACGGTGCTGTGCTCGGCCATCGAGCACCACGCCGTGCGACACACCTGTGAGGCGCGCCACGGGACCATCGTGCCCGTGCACCCCAGCGGGGTGCTCGACCTTGACGCCCTGGTCGAGGCGCTCGGACCCGACGTCGGCCTGGTGTCGATCATGCTCGCCAACAACGAGGTGGGCACGGTGCAGCCCCTGGCCGAGGCGGCCGCCCTCGTCGCCGCGGACGCTCCCCGGGCGCTCCTGCACACCGACGCCGTGGCCGGCGTGGGTTGGCTGGACGTGGCCGCGGACGCGGCGCCGGCCGACCTGGTGTCGGTCAGCGCGCACAAATTCGGCGGGCCCAAGGGCGTCGGCGCGCTCGTGGTGCGCGAGGGGCGCGCCTCGCGCCCGTGCTGCACGGGGGAGCCCAGGAGCGTGGCCGGCGGCCGGGCACCCCCGACGTCGCCGCAGTGGTCGGCATGGCCGCCGCCCTGCGCGTCGCCACCGACGCCCGCGCCACCACCGTGGCCGGCGTGGCGCCCCGCCGGGACCGGCTGGCGCGCGGCCTCGTCGCCTCGATCGCGGCGGTGACCGAGAGCGGCGTCGACGCGCCCGGCGGCAAGGTCGCGTCGAGCTGTCACCTGCGCGTGGCCGGCGTCGACCAGGAGGAGCTCCTCATGCTCCTCGACGACGAAGGGGTATGCGCGTCGGGGGGCTCGGCGTGCGCCAGCGGCGCCATCGAGGCGAGCCACGTGCTGCTGGCCATGGGCATGAGCCCGGTCGAGGCCCGCTCGGCCGTGCGCTTCTCGCTCGGCTACACGACCACCGATGCCGAGATCGACCACGTCCTCGCCGTCATGCCCAAGGTCGTCGAGCGGCTGCGGGGCTGAGATGCGCGTCCTCGTCGCCATGTCCGGGGGGGTCGACTCCTCGGTGGCCGCCGCCCTCCTCGCCGAGGCCGGGCACGACGTGGTCGGCGTCACCCTCAAGCTCTGGGGTGGCGACTCCGACAGCGGGTGCTGCTCGGTGGCCGACGTGGAAGACGCCCGGCGGGTGGCGGGCCAGCTCGGGATCGATCACCACGTCTTCAACTTCACCGACGCCTTCGAGGACACCGTGGTCGCCCCGTACGTCGCGGCGCACGCCACGGGGCGCACCCCCAACCCATGCATCGAGTGCAACCGGTCCATCAAGTTCGGGCTCCTCCTCGACCGGTCGGCGCGCCTCGGCTTCGACGTGCTCGCCACCGGTCACCACGCCCGGGTCGTGACCGACACGGGGGACGGTGCGCCGGGCGCCCCCCGGTTGCGGCGCGGGGCGGACCGGGCCAAGGACCAGTCGTACGTGTTGTCGGTGCTCAGCGCGAGCGAGCTGGCCCGGGTCGTGCTCCCCGTGGGCGAGCTCACCAAGAGCGAGGTCCGCGCCCACGCGGCGCGGCTCGGGTTACGCACCGCGCTGAAGCCCGACAGCCAGGACGTGTGCTTCATCCATTCGGTGCGCGGCCGCGGTGGCTTCCTGGCCGAGCGCATCGCGCTGCACGCCGCGGAGGTCGTGGACGCGTCGAGCGGGGAGGTGCTCGGCACCGTACCCGCCGCCGAGCTGGTGACCGTCGGCCAGAGGCGCGGTCTCGGGGTGTCTCCTGACGGCCACCGACGCTATGCCCTCACCGTCGATGTCCGGGAGCGACGCATCACCGTCGGATCGTCCCATGACGCCGTCGCCACCCGCGTCGCCGTCGACGAGGCCACCTGGATGGGGCCGCCTCTGGCGCGCGGGGACCGGGCCTATGCCCAGACGAGCGCCCACGGTCGGGCCGGCGCGTGCACCTGGGACGGCGACGCGGTGGTCTTCGACGAGCCACACCCTCTCGTCGCTCCGGGGCAGACGGTCGCCCTCTACGGGGCGGCCGACGCGGACGATGTCGTGGGCGCGGCCGTGGCGACGGCCTGCGCGTAACGCCCGGTACGCTCCCGCGCATGCCGGACGGTTCGAAGAGCGCCGCAGGCGCGGCTCGGCGAAACGACGCCGCAGGCGCGTCGCGTCGCGTCGAGGAGCTGCGCGCGCTGGTGGCGTACCACGACGACCGCTACTACCAGCTCGACTCCCCCGAGATCACCGACGCCGACTACGACGCCCTCATCGGCGAGTTGCGCCTCTTGGAGGACGCCCATCCCGAGTTCGCCCGCGACGACTCGCCCACCCGGCGCGTGGCGGGAGCACCGTCTCTGCTGTTCTCGTCGGTGCAGCACCGCTCGCCCATGATGAGCCTCGACGACGCCTTCGGCCTCGACGAGCTGCACGCGTGGTTCGAGCGCATGGCGCGCCTCGCCCCCGAGACCGCCGAGGCCGCCTTCGTGTGCGAGCTCAAGATCGACGGGTTGGCCATGTCCCTCGTGTACGAGGGCGGCCGCTTCGTGCAGGCCGCCACGCGCGGCGACGGCCGGACCGGGGACGACGTCACCGCCAATGTGGCCACCATCGGTGCCGTGCCCGACCGGCTCACGTGGCCCAAGCGCCGGGGGAAGATGCCGTCGGTGCTCGAGGTGCGCGGTGAGGTGTACATGCCGGTGTCGTCGTTCGAGCAGCTCAACGCGCGCCAGCTCGAGGCGGGTCTCAAGACATTCGCCAACCCGCGCAACTCCGCGGCGGGATCGTTGCGCCAGAAGGACTCGCGGATCACCGCCTCGCGCGAACTGTCGTTCTGGGCCTACCAGCTCGGGGCCATGGAGGGCGGGCCCACCGTGGCCAGCCACAGCGACGGGCTCGACCTGCTGCGCCAGTGCGGGCTTCCCGTCGACCCCCACGTCGAGGTGGTGCGCGGCACCGCGGACACCGAGATGTTCTGCCGGCAATGGGAGGAGCACCGCCACGACCTCGACTACGAGATCGACGGCGTGGTGGTGAAAGTGGACGACCTGGACCTCCAACGCCGGCTGGGGTCCACGTCGCGCGCCCCGCGCTGGGCCATCGCCTTCAAGTTCCCCCCCGAGGAGCGCACCACCACGCTGCTGCGCATCATGGTGTCGATCGGGCGCACCGGTCGGGCCACGCCCTTCGCCTCGCTCGAGCCCGTGTTCGTGGGGGGATCGACCGTCGGTCTGGCCACGCTGCACAACGAGGACCAGGTGCGGCTCAAAGACGTGCGACCCGGCGACACGGTGGTCGTGCGCAAGGCCGGGGACGTCATCCCCGAGGTCGTGGGGCCCGTGCTCTCGGCGCGGTCCAAGCGGTCGCGCCCGTGGCACTTCCCGAAGAAGTGCCCGAGCTGTGGCGGCCCGCTCGTCCGCCTCCCCGGCGAGAGCGACACGTTCTGCACCAACATCGACTGTCCGGCCCAGCGCGTGCAGCGCATCGTGCACTTCGCCTCTCGTGGCGCGCTGGACATCGAGGGGCTGGGGGAGAAGCGCGTCGTGCAGCTCGTCGAGGCCGGGCTGCTGTCGGACCCTGGCGACATCTACGCGTTGGCGTCCGCGCCGCTCGTGACGCTCGAACGCTTCGGCGACCTGTCGGTCGTGAACCTGCTTGGTGCCATCGAGGCCTCCAAGGGCCGACCCCTGAGCCGCCTGTTGGTCGGACTGGGAGTCCGCCATCTCGGGCCCACCGGGAGCCGCGCCCTGGCGCGCGCCTACGGGTCGCTCGACGCGCTCATGGCCGCCACCGACATCGCCGAGCTCGCCGCGGTGGAGGGGATCGGGCCGGTGATCGCGGACAGCGTGGTGGAGTTCCTGGCCTCGCCTGCCAACCAGCACGTCATCGACAAGCTGCGCGCCGCCGAGGTCGCCCTCGTCGAGCCGGACGGCGCCGCCGGCGCCGGGCGATCGGGCGCGGGTTCGGTCGCCGGGGCCGGGGGCGGGGTGGCACCGGCGGGGGAGCTTCCCCAGACCCTGCAGGGTCGGTCGGTCGTCGTCACCGGGACGATCGAGGGCTACACCCGGGAGGAGGCCGAGGAGGCCATCCTGGCCCGGGGGGGCAAGTCGCCGGGGAGCGTGTCGGCCCGGACCTGGGTCGTGGTCCTCGGCACCGATCCCGGGGCGGCCAAGCTCAAGAAGGCGGAGGAGTTGGGCATCCCCATCGTGGAGGGACCGGAGTTCGAGGAGCTTCTCCGACGCGGCGAGATCCCCGGCACCTGACGGCGCGGCCACTCGGTCACCGCTGGTGGTGAACGTCCACCAGGCGGCGCCCGGCCCTCAGTAGCCTGGAGAGCCGGACCATGTCGACCATCACCGAATCCATCGGTCGGGTCCTTGCCGGCCGCTACCGGATCGAATCTGCACTCGGGAGCGGGGCGTCCGCGAACGTGTTCGCGGCGTTCGACACGACCCTGCAGCGTCGTGTGGCCGTCAAGGTCCTGCACCCCGCGCTGGCCGCCGACGGCGGTTTCCTGCGCCGGTTCCGGGCCGAGGCCCAGTCCGCGGCGGCGCTGGCCAACGCGCACGTCCTCGCCGTCCACGACTGGGGTGAGGACTCCCAGGGCCCGTTCCTCGTGCTCGAGTTCCTGGGCGGAGGATCCCTGCGGGACATGCTCGACGAGGGGACGCGCCTCAGCCTGTCACAGGCCGTCTCGGTCGGGGCCCAGGCGGCGGAGGGTCTCGCCTACGCGCACGGGCGCGGCTTCGTGCACCGCGACGTGAAGCCCGCCAACCTGCTCTTCGACGAGGAGGGTCGCCTCCGCGTGGCGGACTTCGGCCTGGCCCGCGCCCTGGCCGAGGCGTCGATGACCGAGCCGGCCGGCACGACGGTGGGCACGGCCCGCTACGCCGCGCCCGAACAGGCCCTGGGACACCGCGTCGACGGCCGGGCCGATGTCTATTCACTCGCCCTCGTCCTGTACGAGGCCGTGACCGGCGTCGTCCCCTTCACCGCCGACACCACCGTGTCGACGCTCATGGCCCGCGTCGGGGCCGAGCTCCCCGGCCACGACGCGCTGGGGCCGTTGGCCGAGGTGCTGAGCGAGGCCGCCGCCCCCGAGGTGGAGGATCGACTCGACGCCGCCGCCTTCGCCGCCCGGTTGCGCGAGCTGGCCGAGGACCTTCCCGCCCCCGCTGATCTCCGGCTGGCCGGCGCCGGGGGCGCCGGCGTGGTGCTGCCCCGTCCGGTCACCTCTCCCCCCGACCACGATCTCACCCACCACGGCATGGTCGTCCCCCCGCCCGCGGCCGGACGCCGCCCCCGGGGCGGGGAGGACCCCGACGTGCTGGCCTTCGCCGCCGCGGTGGGCCTGACCGGGGACGCGGCCGCCTCGGCCGCGGCCCTGCGCCGCCGCCGTCGGCGCTGGCCCTGGGTCGTCGTGGTCGTGGTCCTCGTCCTCGCCGGGGCGGGGGTGGGTGCCACCTACGCCCTCAAGAAGGCCAACGTCATCCTGGTCACGCCCAGCTACAAGCTGGTGTCGATCACGGGCCTCACCGTGGCCCAGGCCGACGCCCGGCTGCATCACGACCGCTTCGTCGTGCAGGTGACCGGCCACCAGACCTCGATCACCGCCCCCACGGGGCAGATCCTGAGCCAGACACCGCTCCCGGGGCGCAAGCTCAAGCGGGGGAGCCCGGTGTCGGTGGTGGTGTCCTCGGGACTGCCCACCGTGCCCATCCCGGCCCTCACCACCGTGACCGGCGGGTGCCCGGCGATCACCGCTCTGCTGCTCCAGTCGCACTTCAAGACGGCGTGCACCACGCCCAACTCCATGACGGTGACCACCGGGTCGGTCATCACCTCGAGCCCCACCGGCACCGCCCCCTACGGGTCGACCATCACCGTCACGGTGTCCGCCGGCCCGCCGTCGGAGACCATCCCCTCCTTGAGCGGACAGAGCTGCACCGGGGCCACGACCACACTGACCGCCCTGGGTCTGAAGGCCAACTGCACGTCGGAGTACAACTCGTCGGTCACCAACGGCCAGGTGATCGGCTGGAGCCCCACCGGCACCGCGCTCCAGGGGACGACGATCAACGTCAGCATCTCGCTCGGGCCGCAACCGGTCACGATCCCCGCCAACCTGTACCAGGACTCGGTGTCGGAAGCCATCGGGGCGCTGTCGGCACTGGGGCTGAACCCCGTGAGCGGGGGCGGCTCGCTCAACGGCCACGTCTTCCTGAGCAGCCCGGCGGCGGGGCAGTCCGTGCTCCCGGGGACGACGGTCACCCTCTACAGCCGCTAGGCCGGTGGGCTCTCGTCCGACTCGGGCCCGGGCCCGGCGCCTGCAGACGACCTGTTGGCCGTCGGCATGACCGAGACGGCGCCCACGGCGCGCCCGGCGCGCCAGAGATGTGAGCTGTGCGAGGCCGCCCGGCTCACCACCTGGTACCACGAGGACGACGTGTGCTGGGTGGCCGACTGTGAGATCTGCAACGTGCCCATGGTCGTGTGGCGGACCCACGGCGTCGATCCCCCCGAGGCCGACAGGGTGCACATGTTGGCGCAGCTCGGCCGGGCGGCCGACGAGGTGCTCGGGACCGGAACCTGGTCGGTCGACGACGTCATGCGCCAGATCCCCGACCACTTCCACGCCCATGCCCGCGACCCGGGTTGGTGGATGCGCCGCTTCGGCTCCCCCCGCCGGTAGGCGACGGGGTCGGGGCCGGTCGAAGCCGGGTGGGAACGGGCACGGGGACAGGCGAGAGCGAGGGTGAGCTATGGCGTTTCTCGATCGCCGCGACGCCGGCCGCCGCCTGGCCGCGGTACTCAAGGACTCTGGTGCGATCGCCGGCACGGGCCCGGACCGATCGCCAGAGGAGAGCCCGGTCGTGATGGGCATGGCGAGAGGAGGGGTGCCCGTCGCCTTCGAGGTCGCCGCCGCCCTCGGCGCCCCGCTCGATGTCCTCGTCGTGCGCAAGCTCGGGCATCCCCGCCAACCCGAGCTCGGTCTCGGTGCCATCGCCGAGGACGGCGTGCGCGTGCTGAACAGCGCGCTGGTGCGGCGGCTGGCGGTCCCCGACGACGTCATCGACGCCGTCACCCGCCGAGAGACGGTCGAGCTCGAACGCCGTCTCGTCGCCTACCGCGGCGCGCGGCCCCCCGTACCGGTGCGAGGGCGCACCGCCGTCGTCGTCGACGACGGGCTGGCGACGGGGTTCACCGCCCGCGCCGCGATCGAGGTGGTGCGGTCCCGGGGCGCCGCTCGTGTCGTCCTCGCCGTTCCGGTGGCACCCCCCGACACCGTCGCCACGCTCGGAGAGGTCGCTGACGACGTCGTGTGCGTCGACGTCACCGAGCACTTCTTCGGCCTGAGCGAGTGGTACGACGACTTCGCGCAGGTGAGCGACGACGAGGTCGCCCGACTGCTCGCGCTGGCCGGCGCCGGGCCGGGCGGCGGGCCCGGTCCCACGGCCGGGCCAGAGACGTGATCAAGTACCTCGGGTCCAAACGCCGGCTGGTCCCCGTCCTCGGCGAGCTGGCCCGGCGTGTGCAGGCGCGCACCGCGCTCGACCTCTTCACCGGCACCACGCGCGTGGCCCAGGCCTTCAAGCTCGGCGGGGCCGAGGTGACCGCCGTCGACTCCACGCGCTACTCCTCGGTGCTGGCCGGGTGCTACGTGGCCACCGACCGCGATGCCCTCGACGGCGAGGCCCTGTCCCAGGCCGTGGCCGAGCTCAACGCGCTGCCCGGGCGTCGCGGCTACGTGACCACGACCTTCTGCGAGCGGTCGCGCTTCTTCCAGCCCGCCAACGGCGCTCGCATCGACGCGGTGCGCCACGCCATCCAACGGCGCTACGCCGGCTCGGCGCTCGAGCCGGTGCTGCTCACGAGCCTCCTCGAGGCCGCCGACCGAGTCGACTCGACGACCGGCGTGCAGATGGCGTACGTAAAGCAATGGGCCGACCGGTCGTTCCGTCCACTGGAGTTGCGCGTGCCGCAGCTCCTTCCCGGCGGCGGCACCGCGGTGCGTGGCGACGCCTGCGTGGTGGCGCCGGACCTCGGTGCGTTCGACCTCGCCTATCTCGACCCTCCCTACAACCAGCACCGCTACGAGGCGAACTACCACATCTGGGAGACACTTGTGGCGTGGGACGCCCCCGAGCACTACGGCGTGGCGTGCAAGCGCACCGAGATACGCGAAGGCGAGCGCAGCGCGTTCAATTCCCGACGCACCATGCCTGGCGCCCTGGCCCAGGTCGTGCGCGACGTGCGCGCCCGGCTCCTGGTGCTCTCGTACAACGACGAGTCGTGGATGCGCCTCGACGAGCTGGTCGAGGCCTGTCGCGTGCGGGGCCATGTCGAGGTGCTGGCGTTCGAGTCGAACCGCTACGTAGGCGCCCGCATCGGCATCCATAATCCGGCCGGCCAACGGGTGGGATCGGTGGGCCGGCTCCGCAATCTCGAGTACGTCCTCGTGGCCGGAGAGCGTGACGAGGTCCACCACGCCCTCGAGCCCTGGCGCGATTCGCTGGTGGTGGACCGGGCCAGCTGACCGGGCGGGCCGCCGTCCTGGGCGTGCCGTCGATTTCGCCGTATCCGTTGGGGTTCTCCCGTCCGTGTGGATGCACTGCTTGACCCCCCTGCCCAGCCCTGGCAACGTGGGCTGCTTTCCACCGGAGCCCGCGTCACGCGAGCAGCGCCATCACCGGAACGGATCGCAGGGCGACCGGGGACTTTCCCGAGCACCCGGTTTTCTCGGGTGACATGCCGGGGACATGAGGAGGAGAACGAAGTGGGAGCGCTCGAAGGGCGGGTGGCGATCATCACGGGTGCCGGGCGTGGTCTGGGCCGGGAGCACGCGCTGTTGTTCGCCTCCGAAGGCGCAAAAGTCGTCGTGAACGACCTCGGAGGGGCCATCGACGGCTCAGGTGACGATCGATCCGCCGCCGAGCAGGTCGTCGACGAGATCAAGTCGTACGGGGGCGAGGCCCGGGCCAACGGCGACGACATCGCTTCGCCCGAAGGCGCGCAGCGGCTGATCAACACGGCGGTAGAGGCTTTCGGGGACCTCCACGTGCTGGTCAACAACGCCGGGATCCTGCGCGACCGAATGCTCGTCAACATGTCCGAGGAGGACTGGGACTCGGTCATCCACGTCCATCTGAAGGGCCACTTCCTTCCCACCCGGTACGCGGCGGCGTACTGGCGCGAGCAGGTGAAAGAAGGCCGCACCGTGAGGGCGTCGGTGGTCAACACCTCGTCGACCTCCGGGCTGCTCGGCAATCCGGGTCAGACCAACTACGGAGCGGCCAAAGCCGGTATCGCCGCCTTCACCATCATCGCCGCGCAGGAGCTCGGCCGCTACGGCGTGCGCGTCAACGCCATCGCCCCCGCGGCGCGCACACGTATGACCGAGGCGACGCCCGGACTGGGCGACATCGTGAAGGCCCCGCATGACCCCGGCGCCTTTGACGTGTGGAACCCGGCGAACGTGTCCCCGCTCGTCGCCTATCTCGCCACCGAGGGATGCCCGTTGACCGGGCGCGTCCTGTTCGTGCAGGGGGGCGAGGTGCGGGTGTTCCAGCCCTGGACCATGACCGCCACGTTGGACAAGGGCGACCGCTGGACCGTCGAGGAGCTGGCCAAGCAACTCCCGCCGCTCTTCGACTGAGCTCGACCGAGCTCGACTGGGCACGACCGAGATCGACTGAGCGATCGCCGGGGCCGTCACGTCGTCACGTCGTCGCGACGCCGCTCGGCGCAAGCGAGGCGGTCCCCTCGGCGAGCGGAGGCTCTCGACCTCGGCGGTAACGTGGGGCCGCTGTGACCCCCTCCGGTCCCACCACTCCTGACGAACGCGCCACGCCTGCCCCTGCCGTCACGACAGACCGACGTGGTGGCGCGTCGCGGCTGCGCGCCATGCTGCGGCCGTTGGGGGACCGGGCCCGGCGCAGCCCTCGCTACCAGTGGTGGGTCCTGTGGGTGGCGCTGTCGGGCCTGCTCGCCACCAACCTGCTCTTCACCGTGTTCGTGGTGGCGCTGCCCGAGGTGTCGCGCAGCCTGCACGCCAGCGTGGGCGCCACCACATGGGTGGTGACCGGGCCCCTGCTCGCCTACGGCGTTGTGGCGCCGCTCGTCGGGAAGGCGGGAGACCTCTTCGGCCATCGCCGACTGTTCATGGCCGGCATCATGGCCGAGACCGTGGCGGCCGCCATGTCGGCCCTGGCTCCCAACATCGGGGTGCTCATCGCCGCCCGGGTGCTCGGCGGCATGGTGGGCGCGTCCATCGGGGCGGCGTCGATGGCGCTCGTGCTGTCGGTCTTCAACCACGGCGACCGCGTCAAGGCCCTCGGCTTCTGGTCGTTGGTCGGCGCGGGCGGACCCGTGATCGGCGTGGCGCTGGGCGGCCCCGTGATCCAGCACTTCGGGTGGCGGTGGATGTTCTTCCTCCAGGTCCCGCTGCTGCTCATCGCGTCGGTCCTCGCCCTCACCGTCCTACCCCAGCGGGCCGCGGGGCGTCGCCATGTCACCTGGGACGAGCTCGACCTCGACTGGGCCGGGGCGGGATCGATCGCCGCCTGCGTCGCCGCCTTCCTGTTGGCCCTGACGTTCCTACCGAGCTTCGGGTGGTCGAGCCCGCTGGTCGTCGGCCTGTTGGGCGCGTCGGTCGTGTCGGGGATCGCCTTCCGCGCTGCGGAGCGCCGCGCTTCGGAGCCGATCTTCCCGCTCGCCTACCTGCGCAAGAGGAACTTCGTGTTCCCCATCGCGGCGCAGAGCTTCGCCAACTTCGCCTATCTGGGCGGGTTCTTCCTCACGCCGCTCCTGCTCGAGTACTCCTTCGGGTACCTCCACAACCAGTCGGTGGTGGGCTTCTTGTCCCTGCCGCGCCCCATCGTGTTCTCCGCCATCGCGCCTTTCGCCGGGTACCTGGCCGTGCGCGCCGGCGAGCGGACCCTGGCCGTGGTGGGGACGACGGCGGTGGTCCTGTCGATGGGGGTGTTCGCGCTGGCGGGGCATTCCACCGGCCTCGCCCTGGTGGAGATCGCCCTGGCCCTGTCGGGGATGGGCCTGGGCGTGGCGTCACCGTCGCTGTCGGCCACGGTCTCCAACGAGTTCGACGTCGAGGACCTCGGCACCGCGGCCGCGTCCCAGCAGCTCATGAACCAGCTGGGGACCGTCGCCGGGATCCAGGTCATGGAGACCGTGTACCAGGCGGCCCTGCGAGGGCATCCCGGGCCCGGGGGCCGGCTCGACGCGTTCCACATCGCCTACCTGGTCGGCGGGGCCATCGCCATCCTGGGCGTGGTGGGCGCCGCGCTGTCACGTTCGACCGAGCGGACCGCGACGCCGTCGGTCGACGCGCTCGAAGCCCTCGACGTCACGGAGCGACAGCCGGTCGTGCTCCCCCGTGCCGACGACGACCGTGCGGACCTGTCTGTCCGACCGCCTGATCCACGTCCCGACCTCGTCGGCTGACGCCTCCGCCACTGCCACCGGCCGACGCCTCCGCCACTGCCACCGGCCGACGCCACCGCCACCGGCTGACGCCACCGCCACCGCCACCGGCTGACGCCACCGCCACCGCGACCGTTGCGTCGTGCCGCGCCGCGTGCGGCTCGTGCCGCTATCGGGAACCGCTCAAGCGGTCATGTCGCGCAGCCGCGTGGCGATCTCCTGCGCGTGCTCGTCGGCCGGAGCGCCCTGGAGCATCATGAGCTTGCCCATGTCGCCCTCGACCTTCACCTTGCCGGCCATGAAGGCCTGCATGCCGACTTGGGGATTGCCCTCGACCAGGATGGCCTTGGCCGTGACGTATTCCAGGGTGACCTTCAGGTCTGCGGGGTCGATGTGCCCCGTCTCGAGCTTCAAGGCGCCCTCGGTGGTGTCGATGTGGGCGTCGATCGCACCATCACCGAAGGGCACCTCGGTGATGACCAGGTTCATCCTCATCTGATGCGCCGTGGTTCCGGCCCGGCCCTCGTACTCCTGGCGGATCTTGCGCGCCTCGTCGACCCACTCGTCACTTAGGAAGGGGTACTGGGCCATCGTCGCTGTGCTCCTTGCTGGTCATGTGTCGCTCACCGCGGCAGTCGCCTGCGCCAGCCGCGGATCAGGGCGGTTTCACCATACCTGTCGTCCCGTCGGTCCACGGCGCCCGCCGCTAGCCGACCTGTGACCGGCGACCCGTGACCGGAGACCCGTGACCCGTGACCGCCGGGCGGGTCGACGCTCGTGGCCCGTCGCCTACCATCTCGATGTGACCGCCCCCATCATCCCCGGCGCCGAGCCCTTCAGCCACGATGGTGGCCCGCACGGCGTGCTCGTGCTGCACGGCTTCACCGGCAACCCCCAGTCCATGCGACCCCAGGCCGACGCCCTGGCCGCGCAGGGGTACACCGTCGAGCTCCCGCTGCTCCCCGGCCATGGCACCGCCGTGGAGGACATGATCCCCACGCGCTGGACCGACTACCGCGACGCGGCCGAAGCCGCCTACAGCGCCATCGCGACGCGGTGCGACTCCGTGGCGCTGGTGGCGCTGTCCATGGGCGGGACCCTGGCCTGTTCCCTGGCCGAGAGCCACACCGAGGTGGCGGGGATGGTGCTCGTCAACCCCTTCGTCGACCCTCCCGCCGAGACCTACCGCGACGTGCTGCGGGGCATCCTCGATGCCGGCACCGAGGTCGCCCCGGGGGTCGGATCGGACATCGCCATGGAAGGGTCGACGGAGCTGGCCTACCCGGGGTCGCCCATCGCGGCGGCCCTGAGCTTGTTCGAGGGGATCGACATCGTGGCCGCGGCGCTGGGCGAGATCCGCTGTCCCGTGCTCCTGCTCTCGAGTCGCAACGACCACGTGGTGCCCTCGTCGTCGGGTGACGTCATCGTCGACAAGGTGTCGGGCCCCATCGAGCGCGTCTGGCTCGAGAAGAGCTATCACGTCGCCACGCTCGACTACGACGCCGAGCTCATCGTGGCGCGGACCGTGCAGTTCGTGGGCGACCTCTTCGGCGCCAGCGGGCCCGGCGCCGACGCCGCGGGCGCGAAGGTGACGGGGAAGGCCCGCTGATGCCCGCCGACGACGAGACGGGCGCGTCCGGCGCCGCCGCGCTCACCCGCGACGATGTCGCCTACGTGGCGCGCCTGGCCCGCATCGACCTGACCGACGAAGAGCTCGACCTGTACGCGCCGCAGCTGGCGGCGGTCATCACCCACGCGGCGGAGATCGCCGCGCTCGACACCCGTGACGTCGAGCCCACCGCCCATCCCCTGCCGCTGCGCAACGTCACGCGTCCCGACGAGCCTCGGCCCTCGCTCGTCCGGGCCGAGGTGCTGGCCCAGGCCCCCGCGGTCGAGGACGGGCGCTTCTCGGTCCCGCCCATCCTGGGCGAGGCCCCGTGACCGGCCTCGGGGGGCCCGGCGCCCCGGGTGCGCCCAGCGGGAGGCCGGGCCCGGCGATCGACATCGCCCACGCCGTGCGGGGGGGATCGGCGACGGCGGCCGACACCGTCGAGAAGTACCTCGGCGCCATCGACGCTCTCGACGGCGAGTTGCACGCCTTCGTGACCGTCCTGCACGAAACGGCGCGGCGCGAGGCGGCCGCCGTCGACGCCACGGTCGCGGCCGGCGACGACCCCGGGCCGCTCGCCGGCGTGCCCGTGGCGCTCAAGGACAACATGTGCACGCGGGGGCTCCCCACCACATGCTCGTCGCGGATCCTCGACGGGTGGCTCCCCCCCTACGACGCCACCGTGGTGCAGCGCCTGCGCGAAGCCGGTGCGGTCGTGATCGGCAAGACCAACCTCGACGAGTTCGCCATGGGGTCCTCCACCGAGAACTCCGCCTTCGGGCCCACGCGCAACCCCTATGACCCCACCCGCGTCCCGGGGGGCTCCTCGGGCGGCTCGGCCGTGGCCGTGGCCGCGGGCATGGCGCCCCTGGCGCTCGGTTCGGACACGGGGGGTTCGATCCGCCAGCCCGCCGCCCTGAGCGGCGTGGTGGGGATGAAGCCGACGTACGGGACCGTGTCGCGCTACGGGCTCGTGGCCTTCGCCAGCTCCCTCGATCAGATCGGGCCGCTGTCGAGCACGGTGACCGAGAGCGCGGTGCTGTTCGACGTGATCGGGGGCCGGGACCCGTGCGACTCCACCTGCCTCGACCGGCCCGTCCCCCGCACCGTCACCGCTCTCGACGAAGGCGTCGACGGGTTGCGGGTGGGGTTGGTCACCGAGTTCGTCGACGGCGTCGACGCCGCGGTGGGGACCCGGGTGCACGAGGCGGCCGAAGCCTTGGCCCGCGCCGGGGCCACGGTGGAGGAGGTCTCGATCCCCGAGCTGCGCCACGGGCTGCCCGCCTATTACATCGTGGCGCCGGCTGAGGCGTCGTCCAACCTGTCGCGCTATGACGGCGTCCGCTACGGGCTGCGCGTCGACGCGGAGACCGCCGAGGCCATGAACGCGGCGACGCGCGCCGCGGGGTTCGGCCCCGAGGTCAAGCGCCGCATCATGCTCGGCACCTACGCGCTCTCGGCGGGGTACTACGACGCCTATTACAACCAGGCCCAGAAGGTGCGCACGCTCATCATCGACGCCTTCGCCGCGGCCTATCAGCGTTTTGACGTGCTGTTCGGCGCCACCACGCCCACCACGGCGTTCCCCCTCGGCGCCAAGACCGGCGACCCCTGGGCCATGTACCTCTCCGACGTGTGTACGGTGGCGTCGAACCTGGCCGGGCACCCCGCCATCAGCGTCCCCTTCGGCGCCGACGCCGGCGCGCTGCCCGTCGGGGTCCAGGTCCTCGCCCCCGCCCTGTGCGAGCCGGTCATGTTCCAGGTCGCGGCGGTGCTCGAGAGCGTGGCCCCGGTCCTCGCCCCGCCCAAGGTGCGCGTCGCGTGAGCGGGGCCGAGGACAAGGCCGAGGGGGCATGGGAGCCGGTCATCGGGCTCGAGGTCCACTGCGAGCTCAACACCGAGACCAAGTTGTTCTGCGGGTGCCGCAACGCCTTCGGCGAGGAGCCCAACACCAACATCTGCCCGGTGTGCCTGGGGCTGCCGGGGTCGCTCCCCGTGCTCAACATCCGCGCCGTGGAGTACG
This sequence comes from uncultured Acidimicrobiales bacterium, assembly GCA_963811775.1. Lineage (GTDB taxonomy): Bacteria > Actinomycetota > Acidimicrobiia > Acidimicrobiales > UBA8190 > Chersky-840. The sequence continues at coordinate 68,812 of CAWESO010000019.1, forward strand.
CCATGCGCATCGGGCTCGCCTTGAACTGCGAGGTCCGGCCGTCGCTGTTCCACCGCAAGAATTACTTCTACCCGGACATGCCCAAGGACTATCAGGTCAGCCAGTACGACGCGCCCATCAACGTCAACGGCTGGCTCGAGTTGCCCGACAACAGCCGGGTGCGCATCGAGCGCGCCCACATGGAGGAGGACACGGGCAAGACGTCGCACATCGGCGGGGGTGGGAGGATCCACGACGCCGACCATTCGCTCGTGGACTACAACCGGGCCGGCGTGCCGCTGGTGGAGATCGTGTCCGAGCCCGACATGCGGTCCTCGGCGCAGGCGCGCCTGTACGCGTCGGAGCTGCGCGGCGTCCTCGTGGCCACGGGGGCGTCGGACGGGCGCATGGAGGAGGGGTCCATGCGGGTCGACGCCAACGTGTCGCTGCGCCGGGCCGGGACCTTCGAGCTCGGGACGCGCTGCGAGATCAAGAATTTGAACTCGCTGCGCTCGCTCGGGAGGGCCATCGACTACGAGATCGAGCGCCAGGCCGGCCTGCTCGACGCCGGCGACAAGGTCGTGCAACAGACCCGGCACTGGAACGAGGACCAGGGCGTCACCGTCGCCCTGCGCTCGAAGGAGGAGGCCTTCGACTACCGGTACTTCCCCGAGCCTGACCTCGTGCCCGTCGTCCCCGACGCCGGTTGGCAGTCCGAGGTGGCCGCCTCGATCGGTCCCATGCCGGCCCATCGGCGGGACAAGCTGATCGCGTTGTTCGGGACCGAGCCGCTCGACGCGGGCGCGCACTGATCAGATCGCCACCGTGGTCGAGCACGGCCTCGACAAGCTGGTCCTGGCCGCGGCCGGCGCCGGTGCCGACAGCGCGTTGGCGTTGGCGCGCACCGCCAACGAGGCATCGGCCGATCCCGAGGCGGCGCGCCGCATCGACGCCGGTGCCTTCGTGACCCTCATCCGCATGGAACAAGACGGGAAGCTGAGCGCCACGCAGGCGAAGGCGGTGCTGGGCGAGATGCTCGAGCACGGCGGCGATCCTGCCGAGATCGCCCGGCGCCGGGGCTTCGAGGCGCTCGACGCCGGCTCGCTCGAGCAGGCGGTGGCGGACGTCGTCGCCGCGTACCCCGACGAGTGGCGGCGCTACACCGAGGGCGAGGACAAGCTCGTGGGCTTCTTCACCGGCCATGTCATGCGGGCCACCACCAACCGTGCCGACGGGAAGGCCGTCGCCGCCGAGCTCCGCCGCCTGCGCGGCTGACGCGCCTCCCGGGCGCGCACACGCGTCGGGGATTGGAAGGCGTGGGGGCCTCGCCGCTCAGGCCCACGTCGGTGACGGTGCCCACGTCGGTGACCGTGCACCCGTTTTTCATCGAGGCTGGCCAGAGAAGCGGCGGGGGGCGTGAGGACCATTGCGGGCGATCCCCACGCCCCGCCGCAACCCCCTTGGAGGCAGCTCCGTCAGGAAGGGGAGTTGGGAGTTCCCCGGAACCGCCCCGACGGACCTATACCCGTCCCACCCGGATCGTGAACGTCGCTGCCGGGTGCCGACCGCCGGGCCGCCCCTCCGGACTGGTTCGGTCCGAGACGGCCATTGACTGACTGTCATTGCCTTCTGATACTTTTCACTCTGTGGTCCCGTTCGAGGTGCCCAGACGGGTGGTGAAGGAGCTGTCGGCGTACGTCGCGGGGCTCGATCCGGACCTGGTCACGAGCGCCCAGGCGGCCGAGCTCTTCGGGCTCTTCGCCGAGCTGAACCGCCTGGCGTCGGCCGGTCAGGTGCTGCTCGGCCCCCGGGTGGCGCAGTCCGACGCCTGGAAGAACGAAGGCCACCGCACCGCCGCGTCGTGGATGGCCAAGGAGACCGGGACCGGCCTCGGCGAGGCCATCGCCACCCTCGAGACCGCCGAGCGGCTCCGGTCGCTCCCGAAGACGACCGAGGCGCTGCGCACCGGCACGCTGTCGGGCCCCCAGGTACGCGAGATAGCGGCCGCCGCCGCGGTCCGTCCCGGGGTCGAAGGCGAGCTGATCCAGGCCGCCGCCACGGGCACCCTCAAGACCTTGAAGGACCTGGGTCGCCGGGCGCGCGCCGCCGCCGGTTCCGCTCAGGCCGAGAACAGCCGGTACGACGCCATCCGCAAGAGCCGGTTCTTCCGGCATTGGAGCGACCCCGACGGCGCGTTCCGGGGCGAGTTCAAGCTCACCCCCGACGACGGGGCGAGGATGCTCTGTTCCCTCGAGGGGCGCGCCAACGAGCTCTTCGACGAGGCCCGCAAGGCGCAGAACCACGAGCCGTCCGTCGCCTACGCCGCCGACGCCCTGGTGGACCTCGTGACCCAGACGGCCGGCGACGGCACGGTGAGGTCGCGCCCGTCGCGCCCGTCCACGGTCATGCACGTGCGGGTCGACGCGGGCGCCCTGCGCCGCGGGCACGTGCACGACGGCGAGATGTGCGAGATCCCCGGTGTCGGGCCCGTGCCGGTGTCCACGGCCCGGGCCCTGCTTCCCGAGGCGTTCGTCAAGGTCATGATCAGCGACGGGGTGGACGTGCTGTCGGTGACGCATGTGGGTCGGGGCATCTCCGCGCACGTGCGCAGCGCCATCGAGGAGCGAGATCCGACCTGTGTGGTCCCGGGGTGTGACGTCGCCGTCGGCCTCGAGATCGACCATTGGCAGACCGATTTCGGCAAGGGCGGCCCGACGGCGCTCGCCAACCTGGCCCGTCTGTGTCACCCGCACCACTTCATGAAGACCTACCGGTTCATGAAGACCTACCGGGGTTTCACCCTGGGAGGCGGCCCGGGGAAATGGGAATGGGGGCCGGCGCCGGGATCCGACACCGGGTGACGACGGCCGACCGGCGGCGCGGCACGACGCGCGGCATCGCCCCATAGCCTTGTGCGTATGCGGGTGCGCCAGTCGGTTTCGAATACCGGATCGACCAGTGGGGTGCCCGGCGCACCCCACCGTCGGGACGTCACGTGGCGCCTCCGCCGGTCCCCGCTGGCACGCTCGGTGCTGGGGTGGGTCGTCAAGACCTGCGTCGTGATGCTGGCGGTCGTCGCCGTCGTGACGGGGCTGTTCGTGTGGGCCTTCGGCCACCCGGTGCCGTGGAGCATCATCGGCGTCCTCTTCGCCGCCCTTCCCCTGGCCGGCCTGGTCCTCGCCGTGGGTGTCGGGCTCCGGGCCGCGGCGGCCGCCGGGCCGGGGTGGATCGCCGTGCGGTTCGTCGGCCGGTGGCGCGTGGTCGACCTCGGACAGGTGCGGGCCGTCCGACTCGTCGACGGCGGGGCGTTCCCGGGCTTCGGGCGCGGCGCGTTCGGGGCCTTCGGATCCTTCGGCGGTCCCGGTGGGCTCGGCGGGTTCGGCTTCGGCGGTCTCGGCCGTCCGGGCTCGGGCCCCGGCGGCCCGGGCCCCGGCGGCCCGGGTACGCAGGGAGGCGGGGGCGGGTCCCTCGTGTTCGAGGACCTCTACGGCGGGCGGGTCGAGATCGGCGTCGACGCCCTCGAGGGGCTGGCGGACATGGTGCGCGGCGGCCTCGCCCCCGACGCGGTGATCGACGTCGACGCGGCCCGTGCCCTCGGCCGCGCCTCAGGGCCCGACGACCCGGGCGCGACCGCCCTCGGCACATCGCCGCACGACGGCGCGACCGGTGGCGACGGTCCCCATGGTGCGTCGTCGCGTGTCGGGCCTTCGCCCCGGATCGAGCCGCCGGAACAGGAGACGGGCGACCGGCCCTAACCTTGGGCTCCATGCCTCCCGACGATTCCCCCGGAAAGACTGCCGCCGGACAGACCGCCGCCGAAAAGACAGCCGCCGAAAAGACCGGAACGACCGGAACGACTGCCCCCGGCGCCGGCGCGCCCTCGAGGCCCCACGGCATGAAGATCCGGAGCTTCGAGGTCACCGACGGGCCCACGCGCGCCCCGGCCCGGGCCATGCTGCGCGCCGTCGGCATGACCGACGACGACTGGTCCAAGCCCCAGGTGGGCGTGGCGTCGTCGTGGAACGAGGTCACCCCGTGCAACATGCCGCTCGACCGCCTGGCCAAGCGGTCCAAGGACGGCGTGCGCGACGCCGGCGGGTACCCGATCGAGTTCGTCACCATCGCCGTGTCCGACGGCATCTCCATGGGCCACGAGGGCATGCGCGCCTCGCTCGTGTCACGCGAGGTCATCGCCGACTCGATCGAGACCGTCATGCACGCCGAGCGCTTCGACGCGCTCCTCACCTTCGCCGGGTGCGACAAGTCGCTGCCGGGCATGCTCATGGCCGCGGCCCGGATCAACCTCCCCGCCGTCTTCCTCTACGGCGGGTCGATCCTCCCCGGCAAGATCCCCGGTCGTCCTGACGACCAGGCCCTCGACATCGTGAGCGTGTTCGAGGCCGTGGGCGCGCACGCCACGGGATCGCTCTCCGACGAGGAGCTCTCGCTCATCGAGCACCACGCCTGCCCGACGGCGGGCTCGTGCGCGGGGATGTTCACCGCCAACACCATGGCGTCGGTGGCCGAGGCCATCGGCATGTCGCTCCCCGGTTCGGCCTCTCCCTCCGCTATCGACCCCCGCCGCCAGGACCTCGCCTACGAGTCGGGGCAGGCCGTCCTCGAGCTGCTGGCGCGCGACATCCGCCCCCGCGACATCATGACCAAGGAGGCCTTCGAGAACGCCATCGCCATCGTCATGGCGCTCGGGGGCTCGACCAACGCCGTCCTGCACCTGCTGGCCATCGCCAACGAGGCGCGCGTCGAGCTCGCCCTCGACGACTTCAACCGCATCGCGGCGCGCGTCCCCCACATCGCCGACACCAAGCCCCACGGCAAATACCACATGATCGACGTCGACCGTGTGGGCGGCGTGCCCATGGTCATGCGCGAGCTGCTCGACGCCGGGCGCCTGCACCCCGACTGTCTCACCGTCACCGGGAGGACCGTCGCCGAGAACCTCGCCGCGCTCGACCCGCCCGCGCCCGACGGCGAGGTGGTCCACCCCCTGTCGGCCCCCATTCACGCCGGGGGCGGCATCGTGGTGCTGCGGGGCTCGATGGCCCCCAACGGGGGAGTGGTCAAGGTGGCGGGCATCGACACCACGCGCTTCGAGGGCACGGCCCGGGTCTTCGACGGCGAGCAGGGCGCGCTCGAGGCCATCCTGGCCGGGCAGATCGAGCCCGGGACCGTGGTCGTCATCCGCTACGAGGGGCCCAAGGGCGGCCCCGGCATGCGCGAGATGTTGGCCGTGACCGGCGCCATGAAGGGCGCGGGCCGCGGCGGGGACTGTGCGCTCGTGACCGACGGGCGGTTCTCGGGAGGCACCCACGGGTTCTGCGTCGGCCACGTCGCGCCCGAGGCGGTCGACGGTGGGCCCATCGCCTTCGCCGCCGACGGCGACCGCATCGTGATCGACGTCGCGGCCAAGACCATCGACCTCGTGGTCGACGAGGCCGAGCTCACCCGCCGCCGTTCACAGTGGAAGCTGCCCGAGCCGCGCTACACCACCGGTGTGCTCGCCAAGTACGCCCGACTCGTCACCGGCGCCGAACGGGGCGCGATCACCGAGCCCTAAACGCGATCACCGAGCCCCAAAAGGGTGCGGCTGCCGGGTCGTGAGATGGGCGCTCCGGGGCGCGGTCACCGGGGCGCGAACACCGGGGCGCGGTCACCGGTGCCGAGGGGCGCGACCACGCCGGACGCCGGACGCCGGACGCCGAAAGGCGGCACGCCGGGACCTCGAGGATCAGATGCGCGTGGCGCGCCAGCAGCTCGTCACGTAGGGGAGCACGATCCGGCCCCGGCCCGCCACCGCCGGGTGGCTGGTGACGAAGTCGCCGACGCGGGCGAGGACCTCGGAGCGCTCGGCGTCGGGGAGCACCGCCACGTGGCTGCGGGTGGCCACGAGGTCGATGACGTCGGTGGGGGCGAGCTCTTGCGACCACCGGAAGTCGCGGGCCGCGGCGGCGGTGAACGGCGCCCCGGGCGGCAGGGTGACATCGGCGGCACGCCGGTGCACGTCGTCGCCCCCGAACACCGACCCGAGCTCGGCCATCCACGCCACGCGCTCGTCGCGCAGGTTCCACAGCAGCCCCAGGGTCCCGCCGGGGCGCAGGACGCGGGCCACCTCGGCCGTGGCCTTCTCGAGGTCCACCCAGTGCCACATCTGGGCGCCGATCACCACGTCGACGTCGCCGTCGTCGAGGGGAAGGTCCTCGGCGCTGCCCGCCCGCACATCGGCGCGCGGCACCCTGGTCTCGAGCACGGCCCGCATGTGGGGGTCGGGCTCGACCGCCACGACGTCGAGGCCCCGCGCCGACAGGTCCCGGGTCAGCGCGCCGGTCCCGGCCCCGAGGTCGAGGACCCGTCGCCGTGCCCCGGGGGCGATGCGCGCCGCCTTGGTCTCCTCGAGCAGCCACGACACGCCGTCGGGCGGGTAGCCGGGCCGTACCCGGTCGTAGGTCGCGGCCACGGGCCCGAACGACCGGGCGCGACGGGCGGTGAGCTCGTCCATGGCGCACAACCCTACGGGGACGTGTCTTCGGTGCCCATTCCGGCCCGCCCTTGCGTCCCGCCCTCCGGTCCCGGCCCCGCCGGGCCCCGACAGGGACGCGGCGCCGACCTCGAGGCGCCGGCCCGCACGAGACACGAACCGGGACCCGGCCCGAGCGAGGGAGGGGTTGCCGCGCCCGCCGACGCGTGCAACACTGTACGGACCATGACCGGAGATGCCTTCACGACCAACCGCCTTCTCGTAGTTCTCCGGTAGCGCACGTCGCCGCGTCAGCGGTTCCGTGCGCCTTGCGACCTCCCCCACGGGAGGTCGTTTCATTTTCCGGGCACTTCCGAGAACCACCGATGCAGGCACCGTCCCCGACCCGACCGAGCACCAGCGAGGCCCCATCCCCATGAGTCCCACCCCGGACCAGACCCGACAGGCCCGACAGGCCCGACCGACAGAACAGACAGGAACGCCATGCGACTGACAGGGGCCCAGGCCCTCATCAAGAGCCTCGAGATGCAGCACGTGGAGGTCATCTTCGGCCTCCCCGGCGGTGCCATCCTGCCCGTCTACGACCCCATCCTCGACTCGTCGATCCGCCACGTCCTCGTGCGCCACGAGCAGGGGGCGGGACACATGGCCGAGGGCTACGCGCACGTCACGGGCCGGCCCGGCGTGGCCATGGTCACGAGCGGGCCCGGCGCCACCAACATCGTCACCCCCCTCGCCGACGCCATGATGGACTCGATCCCCATCGTCGTGATCACGGGCCAGGTGGCCACCACCGCCATCGGGACCGACGCCTTCCAGGAGTGCCCCATCACCGGGGTGACCATGGACATCACCAAGCACAACTGGCTCGTCACCGATGCCCAGGACCTGCCGAGAGTGGTGGCCGAGGCCTTCCACGTCGCCACCACGGGACGGCCCGGGCCCGTCCTCGTCGACGTCCCCAAGGACGTCTCCAACGCCCTCATGGACTGGTACTGGCCCGCCTCGCTCGACGAGCTCGACCTCCCCGGCTACAAGCCGCAGACCGAGGGCGACCCCGCCCTCATCCGCGACGCGGCCGAGCTCATCCTGGCCGCGCGCCGCCCCGTGATCTACGCCGGCGGCGGGATCCTGAAGGCCCACGCCGCCGACGCGCTGCGCGAGCTGGCCGAGCGCACCGGCATCCCCGTCGTCACCACGCTCATGGCCCGCGGCGCCTTCCCCGACCGCCACCCCCTGTGCCTGGGCATGCCGGGCATGCACGGCAACTACACCGCCGTCACCGCCCTGCAGCGCGCCGACCTGCTCATCGCCCTCGGGAGCCGTTTCGACGACCGCGTCACCGGCAAGATCAGCGCCTTCGCCCCCGACGCCAAGGTGATCCACGTCGACATCGACGCCGCTGAGCTCGGCAAGGTCCGGCAAGCCGACGTCGCCATCGCCGGGGACTGCCGTGCCGTGACCGTGGAGCTGCTGCGGGCGCTCGAGTCGTTGGGACTGGAGTCCTCCCCGGCCCCGGACTCCTCGGCGAGGGGGACGGCGCCGGTGGTGGGTGGGGTGCCGGTCCGGGGGACCGGCGTGCCGGCTCCCGGTTCGCCCGCGGCGGCGCGCCCCGACCTCGCCCCGTGGATGGCCCAGGTGCGCGCCTGGCAGGAGGAGTTCCCTCTCGCCTATGACCAGGAGGACGGGGGCGCCCTGAAGCCGCAATTCGTGGTGGAGACGCTGCGCGACGCCACGCCCGACGACACCATCGTCGTGGCCGGCGTGGGCCAGCACCAGATGTGGGCCTCGCAGTACTGGAAGTTCGACAACCCCAACACGTGGGTGAACTCCGGCGGGGCGGGCACCATGGGCTTCGCCGTGCCCGCCGCGATCGGGGCCAAGGTGGGCCGGCCCGACAAGATGGTGTGGGCCATCGACGGCGACGGCTGCTTCCAGATGACGGCCCAGGAGCTCGTGACCGCCTCGGCCGAGCGCATCCCCATCAAGGTGGCCATCCTCAACAACGCCTATCTGGGCATGGTGCGCCAGTGGCAGGAGCTGTTCTACGAGGAGCGCTACTCCGAGGTCTACCTCTCGCCCGACCTCCCCGACTACGTCAAGTGGGCCGAGGCCATGGGCTGTGTCGGGCTCAAGGTGGAGTCGGCCGAGGAGGTGGCCCCCGCCATCGAGAAGGCCAACGGGATCGACGACCGTCCCGTGGTCATCGACTTCCGCACCGACGCCTTCGAGAAGGTGTACCCCATGGTCCCCGCCGGTGCCTCCAACGACGACATCATCGTCGGGCCCGCCGCCGGCGAGGGGGGACGGTGAGCGCGCCGGCCGGTGCCGGCGCCGCCGGGGATGCTCCGTCGGGTGCGGCGGCCGCGGGTGCGGCGGCCGCGGGTGCGGCACCGCGTCACCACATCGTTACGGCGAAGGTCGAGAACAAGGCCGGCGTGCTCGCCCGCGTCGCCTCGCTGTTCAGCCGGCGGGGGTTCAACATCTTCTCGTTGGCGGTGGCGCCGACCGACGACGAGCGGTTCAGCCGCATCACGATCGTGGTGGACGTGGAGTCCGCCCCGCTCGAGCAGATCGTGAGGCAGCTCGACAAGCTCATCAACGTGGTGTCGATCACCGAGCTCGCCCCCCACGAGGCCGTCGAGCGCGAGCTGCTCCTCGTCACCGTGGACGCCGGGCAGGCCGGGACCGACGGGCGCGGTCAGGTCACGGGCCTCGTCGACTCCTTCGGGGCCACGACCGTCGACGAGGCCGGAGACCGCGTCACGGTCATGCTGGCCGGCACCCCCAGCCGGATCGACGAATTCGAGAACCTCGTCAGGCCCTTCGGCATCGCCGAGCTCCAGCGGACGGGCCTGGTGGCCCTGCCTAAGCTGTCGCCCGGTGCCGCCCCCGGGCGCACCGCCCCGCTGCACAGCGTCACCGGGGCTCTCCAGGGAGAGGCAGGCTGAGATGGCCAAGCTGTACTACGAGTCCGACGCCGACGCGAGCCTGATCCAGGGGCGCAAGGTGGCCGTGATCGGCTACGGGTCCCAGGGCCACGCCCACGCGCTGAACCTGGCCGAGTCCGGCGTCGACGTGCGCGTCGGGCTGCGCGAGGGGTCGAGGTCCAAGGCCAAGGCCGAGGAGGCGGGGCTGCGTGTCCTGCCCGTGGCCGAGGCCGCGGCCGAGGCCGACCTGGTCATGATGCTCCTGCCCGACACCGAGCAGGCGTCGGTGTACGAGTCCGACATCGCCCCGTCGCTGCGCCAGGGCGACGCCCTGTTCTTCGCCCACGGCTTCAACATCCGCTTCGAGCAGATCGTCCCGCCCCCCGGGGTCGACGTCGCCATGGTGGCGCCCAAGGGACCGGGGCACCTCGTGCGCCGCACGTATACCGAGGGCGGCGGGGTCCCCTCGCTCGTGGCCGTGGCCCAGGACGCCTCGGGCAAGGCGCACGACCTGGCGCTCTCGTACGCCTACGCGCTGGGCGCGACGCCGCGCCGGCGTCCTCGACACCACGTTCGAGGAGGAGACCGAGACCGACCTCTTCGGGGAGCAGGTCGTGCTGTGCGGGGGGCTCACGGCCCTGGTGCAGGCGGGGTTCGAGACTCTCGTCGGGGCCGGGTACCAGCCCGAGTCGGCGTACTTCGAGTGCCTGCACGAGCTCAAGCTGATCGTCGACCTCATGTACGAAGAGGGGATCGCCGGCATGCGCTACTCGATCTCCGACACCGCCGAGTACGGCGACGTCACGCGCGGGCCGCGCATCATCAACGACACGGTGCGCGCCACCATGCGCCACATCCTCGACGACATCCGGTCCGGGGCCTTCGCCCGGGAGTGGATCGCCGAGAACCGCTCCGGGCGCAAGCACTTCGAGGAGCTCCGGGCCGCGGGTGCGGCCCACCCCATCGAGAAGGTGGGGGCCGAGCTGCGCGCCATGATGCCCTTCATCAGCGCGGGCAAGAAGAGCGTCCAGGACGTGTCGGGGGGCTGAGGTCCCCGGCGCGCGGTTCTTGTGGTGAGCTCGACGGGGGACACCGGTCCCGCCCAGTTCGACGGCCTGGCCGGGGTGGCGCTCGAGGAGCTGCGGGGCGCGGCGCTGGCGCGGGCCGCCGCGCTGGGATGCAGCCACGCCGAGGTCAGGGTGGAGCGGATCCGGTCGCAGTACGTGGCCCTGCGCGACGGCCGGGTCGAGACCACCGTCGACGACACCGAGATCGGCATCGGGCTGCATGTGGTCCGGGAGGGCTCCATCGGGTTCGCGGCCACGGTCGAGCTCACCGCGCCGGCGGCGGCGGCGCTCGCCGACGACGCCGTGGGCCTGGCGATCGAGACGTCGTCGGCGCTCGGCACGCCCGTCGAGATCGCCCCTGAGCCCGCGCACGGCGACGTGCGCTGGTCCTCCCCCTACGAGGTGGACCCGACGTCGGTGCCCGTCGCCGACAAGGTGGCGCTGCTCGAGCAGTGGTGCGCGCCGCTGCTGGCGTCGGGCTCGGTCGATCACGTCTCGGCCCGGGTGCTGTGCGTCGTGGAGGACAAGCACTACGCCGATCTGTCGGGCACGGTCACCACCCAGCGCCGCGTGCGGATCCACCCCGTCGTCGAAGCCGTGGCCGTCGACGCCGAGTCCGGGTCCTTCGAATCGATGCGGACCCTCGCCCCCCCGGTGGGCCGGGGCTGGGAGTACACCGCCGGCCAGGGTTGGGACTTCGCGGCCGAGCTCGAGACGCTGCCCGAGCTCCTGGCCGAGAAGGTGGCCTCGCCGTCGGTGGAGGCCGGGGCCTACGACCTCGTCATCGACCCCTCCAATCTGTGGCTCACCATCCACGAGTCGGTGGGCCACGCCACCGAGCTCGACCGGGCCCTCGGGTACGAAGCCGCCTACGCCGGCACGTCCTTCGCCACCTTCGACAAGCTCGGCACCCTGCAGTACGGCTCGCCCGTGATGCACGTCGTCGGGGACCGCACCACGCCGCACGGCCTGGCCTCGGTCGGCTACGACGACGAGGGCGTCGCGGCCCAGAGCTTCGACATCGTCCGCGACGGGGTGCTCGTCGGGTACCAGCTCGACCGGCGCATGGCGGCCGAGAACGGCTTCCCCCGCTCCAACGGCTGCGCCTTCGCCGACTCGCCGCTGCACGTGCCCATCCAGCGCATGGCGAACGTCTCGCTCCAGCCCGCGCCCGGACCGGGCCCGGGGCCGAGCACCGAGGACCTCATCTCGGGCGTCGAGCGCGGCATCTACGTCGTGGGCGACAAGAGCTGGTCGATCGACATGCAGCGCTACAACTTCCAGTTCACGGGCCAGCGCTTCTACCGCATCGAGCACGGCCGGCTGGCGGGGCAGTGCAAGGACGTGGCCTATCAGGCCCAGACGACCGAGTTCTGGGGCTCGCTCGTCGCCGTGGGCGGCCCCGGCACCTACGTCCTCGGCGGCGCCTTCAACTGCGGCAAGGGCCAGCCCGGCCAGGTGGCCCCGGTGAGCCACGGCTGTCCCTCGGCGTCGTTCCGCGGCGTCAACGTCCTCAACGCCCGGGCCGAGTCGTCGCGGTGAGCGCTCCCGACCGAGGCGGTTCCCGGCCCCTGCGTTCCCCCCAGGACGTGGTCGAGCGGGCCCTGGCCGCCAGTCGCGCCGAGGGGTGCGTGGTCATCGTCGAGGAGCTGAGCGAGACCGAGGTCCGTTTCGCCAACAACACCACCACGACCAACGGGGTCCGTCGCAACCGGCGCGTGGCCGTGGCCAGCTTCCGCGCCGCCGGGACGGGCGGTTCGGGCGGCTCGGGCGGCTCGGGCGGCTCGGGCGGTTCGGGAGACGGCGCGGGAGCGGGGTACGCCGTGGGCGTGGCCAGCGGGAGCGGCGACGTCGACGTCGAGGAGCTCGTGCGGGCCAGCGAGGCGGAGGCGGCCGGGGCCGCCCCCGCCGACGACGCCTTCGCCCTGGTCGGGCCCGACGCCTGGTCCGCAGCGGGGGGTCCCCGAGGGCCGGCGGGCGCGACGGGGTTCGACGAGGCGCCGGTGCCGACGACGCCGGCCGTGCTCGGTGCCGTGATCGCCGGCCTCGGCGGCGCCTTCGAGCGGGCCCGCGCCGCCGGCAACCGGTTGGCGGGGTTCGCCACCCACGGCGTGGAGACCGTCTACCTCGGGACGAGCACCGGCTTACGGCTCCGCCACGTCCAGCCCGCAGGCACCATGGAGCTCGTCGCCCGCAGCGCCGACGGCACGCGCTCGGTGTGGGCGGGCGCGGGGACCGCGACCTTCGACGACATCGACATCGGCGCCTTCGAGGCCCGTCTCGACCGCCGCCTGGCGTGGGCACGACGCTCCGTGGACCTTCCCGCCGGGCGCTACGAGGTGCTCCTGCCCCCCGATGCCACCGCCGATCTCATGGTGGCCATGTCGCAGTCGTTGTCGGGGCGCGACGCGGAGGAGGGCCGCAGCCCGTTCTCGGCGCCGGGAGGAGGGACCAAGGTGGGCGCAGCGCTGTGCCCGCTGCCGTTCTCCCTGCGCGGCGACCCGCAGCAGCCCGGTCTCGAGTCGGCGCCGTTCCTCGTGAGCGGCGCGTCGGGGACCGACGTGTCGGTGTTCGACAACGGCCTCCCGATCCACCCCACCGACTGGATCGAGGGCGGCCGCCTGCGGCGCCTCCAGTACCACCGGGCCGGGGCGGCACGGTCGGGGGTCGAGCCCGCACCGCCGGTCGGGAACCTGACCCTCGCCCTCCCCGGCGCGACGGCGTCGCTCGACGACATGATCGCCTGCACCGAGCGGGGCCTGCTCCTCACGTGCCTGTGGTACATCCGCGAGGTCGACCCCGTGACCCTGCTCCTCACCGGTCTCACCCGTGACGGTGTCTATCTCGTCGAGCACGGCGAGGTCGTCGGGGCCGTGAACAACTTCCGCTTCAACGAGAGCCCGCTCGACGTCCTGGCCCGTGCCACCGAGGCCGGCGCCAGCGAGCGGGCGCTGTCACGGGAATGGGGCGAGTGGATGAACCGCACCGCCATGCCGCCCCTGCGCGTGGCGGACTTCAACATGAGCTCGGTGAGCCCGGCCACCTGAGGCGCGCTCGTCCCCTCAGCCTGAGGCGCGCTCGTCCCCTCAGCCTGAGGCGCGCTCGTCCTCTCGGCGGCCGAGAGTCAGGACGCAAAAGAGCTCCCACCGCGGCGCGTTCGTCCCCTCGGCGGTCGAGTCAGGACGAGAGAGCTCCCACCACGGCGCGCTCGTCCCCTCAGCGGACGAGGGTCAGGAAGCGAGGGCCCCCACCACGTGGTTGATGCACGCGCACAGCGCGGCCACATCGTCGGGATCGATGGCCGGGAACATGGCGATGCGCAGCTGGTTGCGGCCGAGCTTGCGGTAGGGCTCGGTGTCGACGATGCCATTGGCGCGCAGCACCGCCGCGACGGCCTGGGCGTCGACGGCGTCGGCGAAGTCGATGGTGCCGACGACGTGGCTTCGCTCCGACGGCTTGCCCACGAAGGGCGTGGCGAAGTCCGACTGCTCGGCCCAGGTGTAGAGGATCTCGGCCGAGCGGTCGCAGCGGCCCGCGCTCCACTCGAGGCCGCCCCCCGCCAGCATCCACTCGACCTGCTCGGTGAACAGCGCCAGTGTCGCCAGCGCCGGTGTGTTGTAGGTCTGGTCCTTGGTCGAGTTGTCGATGGCGACGCCGAGGTCGAGGAAGGCCGGGACCCAGCGCCCGCTGTCGGCGATGCGCTGCACCCGCTCCAGGGCGGCGGGGGAGAGCACGGCCACCCACAGGCCCCCGTCGGAGGCGAAGCACTTCTGGGGGGCGAAGTAGTAGGCGTCGCACTGCGCCACGTCCACCCGCAGCCCACCCGCGGCCGACGTGGCGTCCACGGCCACGAGTTGCCCGCCGGCTGCGGCGTTCCCGCTCGGGGCGCCCGGGGCGCCCGCCGGCCCGGGGCGGCTGATGGCCATGGACACGCCGGTCGAGGTCTCGTTGTGGGTGAGGGCGTAGAGGTCCACCTCGGCGCTCGGGTCCGCCTCGGGATGGGTCCCCGGTGGGGACACGATGACCTGCGGCTCCTCGAGATGCGGCGCCGTCTTGGCCGCCGCCGCGAACTTCGACGAGAACTCGCCGAAGGACAGGTGCTGGCTGCGCCGCTCGATCAGGCAGAACGTGGCGATGTCCCAGAAGCACGTGGTGCCGCCGTTGCCGAGCACGACCTCGTACCCGTCGGGGAGCGAGAACAGGTCGCGCAAGCCGCTGCGGAGCCGCCCCACCACCTTCTTGACCGGGGCTTGCCGGTGGCTCGTGCCGAGGTAGGCCGCGCCCGTCGCGGCGAGCGCCGAGACCTGCTCGGGACGCACCTTCGAGGGCCCGCTCCCGAAGCGGCCGTCGGAGGGCTTCAGAGCGTCGGGGATGCGGATCCCCTCGAGGTTGCGGGCCCCGGGGGTGCCGCCGACCGGTGTGGAAGAGGTGTTCGTCACGTGTGCAAGCATTGCAGCCATGGCGCCCCCCCGAGAAAACGCCGCACCCGCTGGCACCGGCACCCGGTCGCGCATCTCCGCCCTGGTCGGGGCCGTGGCCCCCTCGGCCACCCTGGCCGTCGACGCCAAGGCCAAGCAGCTGCGGGCCGCCGGGGCCGACGTCATCGGGTTCGGGGCGGGGGAACCGGACTTCCCCACACCCCCGCACATCGTCGAGGCGGCCGTCGCGGCGTGCTACGACCCCGTCAACCACCACTACACCCCCACCGCCGGCCTCGCCCCCCTGCGCGACGCCGTCGCGGCCAAGACCGAGCGCGACTCGGGCTACGCCGTCACCGCGTCGCAGGTGCTCGTCACCAACGGAGCCAAGCAGGCGGTGTACGAGGCATTCGCGACGGTGGTGGACCCGGGAGACGACGTTCTCGTGCCGGCGCCGTACTGGACCACCTACCCCGAGGTCATCGCCCTGGCCGGCGGGGTTCCCATCCCCGTCCCCACCGACGAGTCCACCGGCTTCCACCTGACCGTCGACGCCCTCGAGGCGGCCGTCACCCCCGCCACGAAGGTCCTGCTCTTCGTGTCGCCCAACAACCCCACCGGCGCGGTCAGCACCCCCGAGGAGGTCGCCGCCATCGGCAGATGGGCCGCCCAGCGCGGGCTGTGGGTCGTGACTGACGAGATTTACGAGCACCTCGTCTACGGCGGGCGCTGCTTCAGCTCCCTGCCGGTGGAGGTGCCCGAGCTCGCCGAGCGCTGCATCGTGATCAACGGTGTGGCCAAGACCTACGCCATGACGGGATGGCGGGTGGGTTGGATGATGGGCCCCCCCGACGTCATCGAGGCCGCGTCGAACCTGCAGTCGCACGCCACCTCGAACGTCTCCAACGTCTCCCAGCGCGCCGCCCTGGCCGCCCTGACCGGCGACCTCGAGGCGGTGGCGGAGATGCGCGTCGCCTTCGACCGCCGGCGCCGCACCATCCACCGCATGCTCAACGAGTGCACAGGGGTGACCTGTGTCGAGCCTGAGGGCGCCTTCTACGCCTTCCCGTCGGTGCGGGGGCTGCTCGGCCGCCGCCTGGCGGGCCGCCCGGTCGAATCCTCGGCGGACGTGGCCGAGGTGGCGATCGACGAGGCCCTCGTGGCCGTCGTCCCGGGCGAGGCCTTCGGCGCCCCCGGCTACCTGCGCCTGTCCTACGCGCTCGGCGACGACGCCATCGTCGAGGGGGTCACCCGCCTCGGCAAGCTCTTTGCCACCGCGCAGTAGTTCGTCGGGACAGTTTCGGTTGGTAGGAGCAGTTGCGTAGGAGCAGTTGCCGGTTGGTGGGAGCAGTTGCCCGTTGGTAGGGGCAGTTGCGCAGGAGTAGGTAGGTAGGAGCAGTTCCGAGCAGGGAACGCCGAACGAGGAAGCCGACGAGTCACATGGCACGGGTACTCATCACCGAGAAGTTGGCCGAGCGTGGCCTCAAGACCCTGGCCGACGCCGGCCATCAGGCCGACGTCCAGCTCGACCTGGACCCCGATGCGCTGCTCGGCGCCATCGTCGGGGCCCACGCCCTCATCGTCCGCTCGGCCACCCAGGTCACGGCCGAGGTCCTCGAGGCGGGCACGGACCTCGTCGTGGTCGGCCGGGCCGGCATCGGGCTCGACAACGTCGACGTCGAGGCCGCCACCCGACGCGGCGTGATGGTGGTGAACGCCCCCGAGTCGAACGTGCTCTCCGCCGCCGAGCACACCATGGCCCTGCTGCTGGCCCAGGCCCGCAACGTCCCCCAGGCGCACGCGGCGCTGATGGCCGGCAAGTGGGAGCGCTCCAAGTGGGAGGGAGTGGAGCTCCACGGCAAGACCCTCGGCGTCGTCGGGCTCGGCCGGATCGGCGCGCTGGTGGCGCAGCGGGCGCTCGCCTTCGGGATGCGCCTGTGCGCGTACGACCCCTACGTCTCGCCCGACCGGGCCCGCCACATGGGCGTCGAGATGCTCTCGCTCGACGATCTCGTGGCCGAGTCCGACTTCCTCACCATCCACCTGCCGAAGACGGCCGAGACGGCGGGTCTGATCGGTGCCGAGCTCCTGGCCAAGGCCAAGCCCGGCATCCGGATCGTCAACGCGGCCCGAGGCGGGATCGTCGACGAGCAGGCCCTGGCCGACGCGCTGGCGTCGGGCCGGGTGGGCGGGGCCGCCTTCGACGTCTTCGCCACCGAGCCCTGCACCGACTCGCCCATCTTCGCCTTTCCCTCCGTCGTGGCCACCCCCCACCTGGGTGCGTCCACCGCGGAGGCGCAGGACAAGGCCGGTGTGACCATCGCCGAGCAGGTGAACCTGGCCCTGGCCGGTGACTTCGTGCCCTTCGCCGTCAACGTCGCTGCCAGCGAGGTGTCGGAGACCGTCCGCCCCTTCCTTCGCCTGGCCGAGGAGCTCGGCCGGTGCTTCGCCTGTCTGAACGACGGGCTGCCCGAGCGCCTCGAGGTGGAGTACCAAGGCGGCCTGGCCTCCACCAACACCTCCATCCTGACCCTGGCGGTGCTCAAGGGCATCTTCTCGGCGGGGACCGAGGAGCCCGTCTCCTACGTGAACGCCCCGCAACTGGCGACCGAGCGGGGCCTCGAGGTGCGTGAGGCGTCGACGGCCACAGCGCGCGACTACGTCAACCTCATCACCCTGCGCTCTCCCGAGCACTCGATCGCGGGCACGCTCACCGGGCCGCGTTCGGAGGCCCGCATCGTGCTCGTCGACGACCACACCATCGAGGTGCC
This sequence comes from uncultured Acidimicrobiales bacterium, assembly GCA_963811775.1. Taxonomy (GTDB): domain Bacteria; phylum Actinomycetota; class Acidimicrobiia; order Acidimicrobiales; family UBA8190; genus Chersky-840. Next base: position 86,470 of record CAWESO010000019.1, read on the forward strand.
TCCGGCCGAGCACATGCTCATCGTGCGCAACGACGACCGTCCCGGGATGATCGGGGTGGTGGGCGTGGCGCTCGGCGCGGCGGGCGTGTCGATCTCGTCGATGGACGTCGACCCGTCCCGCACCGAAGGCACGGCGCTCATGGTCCTGTCCACCGACGGGCCGATCCCCGACGCCACCTTCGCCTCGCTGCGGGAGACCGACGGGATTCTCGACATCCACCGCATCGCCTGCGTCTGAGCTCGGCGGTCTGCGTCTGAGCTCGGCGGTCCTTGGCTGACCTCGGCGGTCCTTGGCTCACGGTGGCGGGTCTTGGCTGAGGGTGGCGGTGCGTGGCGGTGCTTGGCGGAGCTTGGCGGTCTGAAGATCGGCCACAGCCTGGACAAAGCTTCCGGTTAGCCTTTGCCGCATCGACACCGACCCTGACCAGGTCTCCGGCGGTGACGAGGGTCTTCTCGACGCGGCCCGCGGCGGTGACCGGGGCGCTCTCGAGACCCTGGTCACGGCGCACTACGACCGCGTGCACGCGCTGTGTCGGCGGATGCTCGGGAACGACGCCGACGCACTCGATGCCACCCAGGACACGCTCGTCGCCGCTCTCCGGGCCCTGGGACGGTTCGACGGCCGGAGCTCGTTCGGCACCTGGATCTACCGCATCGCCACCAACGTCTGCATAGACGAGCTGCGTCGCCGTCGACGCCGGCCCGTGACGGGCTATGCCATGGACATCGCCGACGCCGCCGACGAGTTCTCCCACCGGGAGCCCGAGTCATTCTCCCACCCGACCCCGGCCGGTCCGTCATGGGAGACGCCGCCCACCTCATCTGACGTGTCGGATGAACGCGCCATGTCCGAAGGGAGGGGAACGGGGAGGGGAACAAAGGGGTTTCGTGGCACGAGAGGCGGGCTCGACCCCGCCGAGGAGGCCGCCGCCCGGGTGGACATCGATGCCGCCCTCGCTTCGTTGCCCGTCGAGTTCCGCACCGCCGTGGTGCTGCGCGACGTGTGCGACCTCCCCTACGACGAGATCGCGGCGATCGTGGGCGTGCCGGTCGGGACCGTCCGGTCGCGCATCGCCCGCGCCCGGTCGGCGTTGGCCGCCACCTGGCAGACCGGAGACTCGGACTCGGCCGATCGCGCCGCGGACCGCGTTGCCGCCTCGCCCGGGCCGGTTCTGGGCGTCCCCGGGAACGACTCCGGTCCCCCCGACGTCAAAAAAGTGGAAGCGGATCGAACAAAAGCGGAAGCGGATCGAACAGATGCGGCTGGGGCTGCATCTTCAGAGGGGGAAGAGCACACCTCATGACCGACGGGCACCTCACCGACGACCACATGGTCGACGGGCATCTGAACGACGAGCAACTGTCGTCGCATCTCGACGGGCTGGACGCGGGGTCCGGCGGCGAGCGCGACCGCGATGTTGCGGCATCGATCGGGTCGCATCTCGAGGGGTGCGCCCGGTGCCGACGACGTCTGGTCGCTCTGGAGGCGGTGCGGCTGCGCTTGCGAGGCTCAGTGGAGTCCCTGTCGCCGCGCGTGCGTGCCGACTCGATCGATGCGGTCCTTCGTGCCGTTCGAGACGGCGATGCGGAAGGGACCGCGAGCGGCGCGGTCCCGGAGCGCACGCCGATTCCCCTGGCGCGCCGGCGTCCCCAAGCGCTCGTGGGGGCGGCCGCCGCCATCCTTGTCCTCGCCGGAGCGGTCGGGATCCCACTCGCCCTTTCCCATAGCGGGACGACGGCGGCGTCGCGAGCACCGAGCGGAGCGGTGTCGCCGCCGGCGTCGGCGACGAGCGGGGCCGTCGAGAACGGTGTCCAAGTGTTCTCGGACCTGGGAACATTCAGCTCGGCCGGCGCATTGGAAGCGCGGGTGGAGGGTCTGCTCCCGGTTGCGTCGGCGGCGGTGCCGACAGGTCCGGCGCCCGCTCCGACTTATGCGTCCCCGGCCACCAGCACCGCCACGAACGCCGGCGCGGGCGCGGGGACCGCATCGGGTCCGGCCTCCGGGAACGGCCACGTTGGATCGAACAGCACGACGGAATCGGGGAAGGCTGTGCAGGGTCCGCTCGACTTTCGAGCAGCGGGACCGACGACGAGGGCGCAGATCGACGGCTGCCTGTCGGCGGCGATGCACGCCGCTGGCCCCGGCCGGACGTTGCAGGTCGCCGCGACCGCCACGTTCAGAGGCACCCCGGCCGTTGTGTACGTATTCGGATCGGGGTCGGGCGCGTCGACGTCCGCGACCAAAGCCCCCCCGCAGTTGGTGGCGACGGCGCGCAACGGATGCAGGGTGCTCACCAAGACGCCGTTGTGACCCGCGCCGTCACTGCCGTGCGGGCCTGACGGACGATCACGCGGGGATCGACGGCCGTGACTCGGGCTCCGCCGTGACGGCCGGTGGCGCCGGTGACGCCTGACGCCCGAGCTCGCCTCAGGCGGGATTGACAGCGTTGACAGCGCGGCGCCGGCGATGCACGATCCGCGTCCCCGCCAACCCCACCAGGCCCAGCAGCGCCAGTCCCGGGAGGGCCCAGCCCCCACCCACGGCTAGCCCGTCCACGACGGCCAGCGAGTTGTGTCGGAGGTAGCGCCAGGCCTGTGTCGCAGCGTTCGCACCGGGTCGCGCCGGTGGGACGGTCACTGCCGGCGCCCCCGGAGCGGCGAGGTCGGCCGTGATGGTGGCGAAGGCAGCTGAGTTCTCCAGCACCGCCTGCTGGTTCTGCAGCTGCTGGAGTTGCTGTTCCACGGGGAACAGCTGGTTCTGGATCTCGAGAAAGGTGTTGATGTCGGTGGCTTGGGCCAGCTTGCCCTGCAGCAGGTTCACCTCCTCCTGGAGAATCTCGATCGTGGCCGCGTTGGTGGAGACCTGGTTCGTGACGTCCCTTCCTTGGATCTGCTGGCTCGTCACCTTTCCGTAGCCAGAGAGCGCGCCGAGAGCCTGGTTGAAGTCCGAATCGAGGACGTGGATCACGATGGCTCCCGAGAGCGGCGAGGTCCGTGCCGTTCCCCCCGCCATCGACGAGCTCTCGACGTACCCGCCGTCGGCGACAGCCAACGCGGCGATGTCGGCCAAAGACGAGCTGACTTTGTCCCTCCCGATCCGCAGGTCGACGGTGGCGGTCCGCACGATCTGCGGGGTGATGGCGAGCACGGGCACCCGGGGGAGGGTCGCGCTCGTCGAGGCACCGGGTGTGCTTGCCGCCGCCGCGCCCGCCTCCACCGGGCCGGCTGTGGTCGGAAGCGCCGACGCCTTGGCCTGGTGCCCGCTCCCGTCCGACGAGGCCCGCGTCACCCCGCCGTCCGTCGGCGTTCCGGAAGGGGGAGTGACGTTGTGGGACGCGGGCGAGCTCGAGGAGGCGGTGGGCGCCGAGGAGGCGCCGAGGAGACCGCGACCCAGGGCCGCCGCGCCGACGAGCACGACGATGACGACGACCGCGGCAATGCGCTTGTTGGGCGCCTTCAGCATGTGGGCCTCCTCGAACGACCAGGCGGAAACTGACCGGCCGACAGAACGGCTCTGTCCGGTCCGGCGCGTGTTTGACGATGCGCCGGTCTCCCTGGTTCCCGACAACGGACACGAGAACGCACAATTGCCCGATCGGCTGTCCCGGTGGCCCGCTCGAAGCGGTGTGCCGGCCGGTCGTTGCCCTGAGCGCCGTAGCCCGCTGCCCTAGCCCGCTGTTCTAACCGGGCCGCAGCAGCCAGACGCCGCACCCCGGCGTCCTGGAGCCGCCCGCCGAAGCCGGATCGGTCCTCACCGCTGCCCCGGATGCCACGGAGCGACCGTGGCCGCCTCCTGCCGGAGCTCCGTGCTTCGGGTGTCAGCTCCCGGTGGCGACGTGAGACCCGTTCGCCACCAGCCGCGTGGGCGCGAGCGGCACGGTCGGCCAGGTGTCGAAGCTGCCGCGCCGGGGGGACGAGGTGTCCCGGTCGTCCACGAGCCGCCCCAGGGCGGCCCGCCCCAACGCCGCGATCGCGGCCGCCGCCGTCGCCACCACGATCGACCAGCCCATCCCTCGCATGATCCGTCTCACATCCTGGAGCGTAGATCGTCGAGAAACGGGCCTGTGCGTGAGCAGCCTCGACGGGTGTCCTTGACCCCGGCGTCTCAATTCGCGAGCATGGGAACCGACATGCGCGAGAGCACGATCATCACGGACCTGCTTCTTACTTGACGGCGAGCGCCCCATCGCGCTCGCCGATCCCGCCCCCTGTGCCGAATGGCCAGGGGGTTTCTTCTTGGGCGGAGGGCCGGGGGATCGCCCGGACAAGGACCCAGAACGCAGAACCGGCGGAGATCGCAGCCAAGGCACCACACGACACGACTCCAGGACCAAGACCCAAGACACACCGATATCCAAGACACACCGATATCCAAGACACACCGAGATCCAAGACACACCGATATCCAAGACACACCGAGATCCAAGACACACCGAGATCCAAGACACACCGAGATCCAAGACACACCGATATCCAAGACGCACAGTGGTATCCAGAGACGAGAGCGAGGAACTCCGATGAGCGACAAGCCCAGCGCCAAGCGAGCCCAGAAGCAGTCCAGCGGCCCTGCGCAGGGCCTGCTCGCGACCGACGGGAGAGGTGACGCGGGAGACCAAGGAGACCACCTCGTCGTCTTCGACACGACGCTGCGCGACGGCGAGCAGTCGCCGGGCATCTCTCTCGACGTCGCTGAGAAGCTCGAGATCGCCGAGCAACTGGCCCGGGCCGGCGTCGACTACATCGAGGCCGGCTTCCCCGTGGCGAGCCAGGGGGACTTCGAGGCCGTGCAGACGATCGCCCGGTCCGTGGGAACGGTCGCCGACGCCCCGGCCATCTGCGGCCTGTCGCGCACGCAGCTCGCCGACGTCGACCGCTGCTGGGAGGCGGTCCGGGACGCGGACCGGTCCCGCATCCACGTGTTCATCTCGACGAGCCCGCAGCACATGGAGCACATGCTCAAGATGAACGAGGCCCAGGTGCTGGCGGAGACCCGGGGTGGCGTCAGCCGGGCCCGGGAGCACACCGACGACGTGGAATTCAGCCCCCAGGACGCCACGAGAACACCTCTCGACTTCATGCTGGAGGTGCTGCGGGCGTCGGTCGAAGCGGGAGCGACCACGCTGAACATCCCCGACACCGTGGGGTACGGCATCCCGTGGGACTTCGGCGCCCTCATCCAGTACATCCGCAAGGAGATCCCGGGTGACTACGTGCTGTCGACCCATTGCCACAACGACCTGGGGCTGGCCACGGCGAACACCTTGGCCGGGGTCCAAGCCGGCGCGCGCCAGGTCGAGGTGTGCGTGAACGGGCTCGGCGAGCGGGCCGGCAACGCCGCCCTCGAGGAAGTCGTCATGGCCCTGCGGATCCGCCCCGATCAGTTCCCCGGTGTCACGACGACGGTGCGCACCGAGGAACTGGCGCGCGCCTCACGGCTCGTGGCGCGGCTCACGGGCTACCCGGTGCAGTACAACAAGGCCGTCGTGGGGCGCAACGCCTTCGCCCACGAGTCGGGCATCCATCAACACGGCGTGCTGGCCGACCGGTCGACCTACGAGATCATCGACGCCGCCAGTGTGGGGCAGGTGGGCCGCCAGATCGTCATGGGCAAGCACTCGGGCCGTCACGCCTTTGCGGCCACCCTGGAGAAGATGGGCATCCACGTCCAGGGCGACGGCCTCAACCAGGCCTTCACGAGGTTCAAGGAGCTCGCCGACCGCAAGGTCGAGATCACCGAGGCCGACCTCGAGGCCATCGTGGCCGAGGAGCTCGGGCAGGACCTGGTCGAGGGCTTCCACCTCGAGGCCCTCGAGGTGGCGGGTGGCACGGTGGGCATGCCCCGCGCCCGGGTGGTCGTGAGCAGGTCGGGGGACAAGGTCGAGGCCGCGGCGGAGGGCAACGGCATGATCGACGCCGCCTGCACGGCCATCCGCGCCGCCACCAAGGTGGAGTCGCGCCTGATCGGCTTCAACGTGTCGTCGGTGACCGGCGGTGTCGACGCCCTCGGGGATGTCGTCGTGCAGCTCGAGGACGGCGGGCTCAAGGTGTCGGGACGCGGTGTGTCCACCGACGTCGTCGAGGCCTCGGCCCGCGCCTACCTCGCCGCTGTCAACCGCCTCGTCAGGATCCGGGCCCGCAACGAGCAGCGCGACGTCGAGATCGGCCCCTAGAACCGTCGCCGCGTCGCCGGTCCGCCTCCACGCCTAGGCGGTGGGCTGAATCTCTGCCGTGCAGTGGGCGCAACGGCGCGCCCGGTCGGGGATCTCGCTCAGGCACTCGGGACAGTCGCGCGTCCCCGGCTCGGCGTCCTGGCCCCGCTTGCGCCGCTCTGACAGGGCGTTGATGGGCTTGATGACGAAGAAGAACACCGCCGCTGCCAGCAGCACGAAGGCGATGAGGGCGTTCAGAAACTTTCCGTAGAAGAAGACGCTGTGGTTCACCGTGAAACTGAGGTTGGCGAAATTCGCCTTCCCCGGAATGGCCACCAGGGGCGTGATCAAGTAGTTCACCAAGGCGGTCACGACAGCCCCGAAGGCGGCTCCGATGACCACCGCCACCGCCAGGTCGACCACGTTCCCGCGCATTATGAATGCCTTGAAGTCCTTCAACACGGTGCCTCCTCGGGCCGTCGGTTGGATCTTGGAAAGCGTTCGATCTGTCCGCGGCGCCCGGCTCCTGCCCCCCGGGAGAGAGCACCGCGGGCCTGACGATATGCCAGCTGCGCCTCCGGGGCCGCGGCGATGTGCAGGTACCGGCGCGGAGGGATCGGAGCGAGGACGGCTGCCGGCGACGAATATGAGATGGGGGACGTGGCGGTGGCGGGCCGAGGTCGGTGGGCGGGGCACGTCTGTGGTGCCCGGGCGGGCCACCGCGGTGCGGGACGCCAGAACAGCGACGGTTCAGACGGTCCCCGGTGTGCTCCCCGCGGCCGCCCCTGTCGCCGCGGGAGCCCCGGCTACGGCCGAGCTGGGCATCCACGGAGAGCGGTGGCGCTCGTAGACGGAGATCTCGTCCCCGTGACGAAGGGTCAGCCCGATGTCGTCCCAGCCGTTGAGCAGCCGCTCACGGGTGAAGGGGTCGAGGGGGAACGAACCGCTCAGTCCGAGGGCCGGTGCTTCGACGCTGCCGCGGGCGACGTCGATGGTCAGCTCGAGAGAGGGATCCGCGATGACGGCGTCGAGCAAGGCACGACCCACGCCGGCCTCGACCTCGACGGGCAGGAGTCCCTGCTTCGTGCAGTTGTTGCGGAAGATGTCGGCGAAGCGCGGCGACACGACAGCCTCGAATCCGTAGTCGAGCAAGGCCCACACGGCGTGCTCCCGGGACGAGCCCGTCCCGAAGTTCGGGCCCGCCACGAGGATGTTGGCGCCGACGTACTGCGGCTGGTTCAGGACGAAGTTGCGGTCGTCGCGCCACTCCGAGAAGAGGCCGGCGCCGAACCCGGTGCGCTCGACGCGCTTGAGCCAGTCCGACGGGATGATCTGGTCCGTGTCGACGTCGGAGCGGTCGAGGGGGACGGCGCGGCCGGTGACGACGGTCACGGGCTTCACGACAGCTCCTCGGGCGTGGCGAAGCGTCCCGCCACCGCGGTGGCGGCGGCAACGGCGGGGGACACCAGGTGGGTGCGACCGCCCCGGCCCTGGCGACCTTCGAAGTTGCGGTTCGAGGTCGACGCGCAGCGCTCGCCGACAGCCAGCTTGTCGGGGTTCATGGCCAGGCACATCGAACAGCCCGGCTCACGCCATTCGAAGCCGGCGGCGAGGAACACCTTGTCGAGGCCCTCGGCTTCGGCCTGGGCCTTCACCGGGTGCGATCCCGGCACGACGAGGGCCCGCAACCCCTGGTGCACGTGGTGGCCCCGCAGGACCGCGGCGGCGGCCCGGAGGTCCTCGATGCGCGAGTTCGTGCACGAACCGATGAACACCGTGTCAACCGCGACGTCGCGCACCGCCGTCCCCGCCGTCAGGCCCATGTACTCCAGCGCACGGCTGGCCGCCTCACGCTCGCCGGCGTCGGCGAAGCTCTCGGGGTCGGGGACCTGCCCGTCGATGGGGACGACCTGGGCGGGATTCGTGCCCCAGGTCACATGGGGGGCGATCGCCGACGCGTCGATGGTCACCGACTTGTCGAACGCCGCTCCGTCGTCGGTGACGAGGGTGCGCCAGTCCTCGACGGCGCGCTCCCACAGCTTCCCGGTGGGCGCGTGGGGTCGACCCTCGAGGTAGGAGAAGGTGGTGTCGTCGGGTGCGATCATCCCCGCACGCGCCCCGGCCTCGATGGACATGTTGCACATCGTCATGCGGCCTTCCATGGACAGGGCGCGGATGGCGGGGCCCCGGTACTCGATGACGTGGCCCATGCCGCCGCTCGTCCCGATCCGCCCGATGATGGCCAACACGATGTCCTTGGCCGTCACCCCGGCCGGCGCGTCGCCCTCGACCTCGATGGCCATGGTCGCGAGCGGCATCTGGGGCAGGGTCTGGGTCGCCAGGACGTGCTCCACCTCCGAGGTGCCGATGCCGAAGGCCAGGGCGCCGAAGGCACCGTGCGTGGAGGTGTGGCTGTCACCGCACACGATGGTCATCCCTGGTTGGGAGAGCCCGAGCTCGGGGCCGATGATGTGGACGATCCCCTGGTTGGCATGGCCCATCGGGTAGCAGGTGATGCCGAACTCGGCGCAGTTGGCCGACAGCACCTCGAGTTGTTTCGCGGAGACGGGGTCGGCGACCGGCTTGTCGATGTCGGTGGTGGGGACGTTGTGGTCGGCCGTCGCCACGGTGAGCTCGGGATGGCGCACTGCCCGGCCCGCCAGGCGCAACCCGTCGAAGGCCTGGGGGGACGTGACCTCGTGCACGAGGTGCAGGTCGATGAAGAGCAGATCGGGCTCGCCCTCGGAGTGGTGGACGAGGTGTCTGTCCCAGACCTTGTCACTGAGAGTGCGCGGCCCGGCCTCCGGGTTGACGGCCATCGGTCAGCCGTGCTGCGTCGAGGGGGCCATGGTCAGCTCCCTATCTGGACGATCTCGACCCGCAGCGTCCCGCCCGGTGCCTCGTACTCGACCGTGTCGCCCGTGGCCTTGCCCAGCAGGGCCTGGCCCAGAGGGGACCCGGGGGACACGACGTTGAGCTCGTCGTGGCGCTCCTCGATCGATCCCACGAAGAACCGCTCGACCTCGTCGTCGCCGTCGTAGCGAATGGCGACGACCGACCCGGTCGCCACGGTCCCGGATTGGCCCACCGCCTCGTCGTCGACGATGACGGCGTGGCCGAGCGTGTGCTGGAGTCTCCGGATGCGGGACTCCATCTTCCCCTGGGTGTCCTTGGCGGCGTGGTAGTCGCCGTTCTCCGACAGGTCACCGAGCGCCCGGGCGGCCTCGATGGCACGCGCGATCTCGACCCGGCCCCGGGTCGTGAGGTCCTCGAGCTCGGCTTGCAGCCGCTCGTAGGTGGCCTGGGTGAGTTGGGTGGATTCGTCCTCCGGCATGCCCCCCAAGGGTATCGGCTCGGTCGGGGCCGCTCGGTGGCTCGTGCCGTTGCCGAGCCCGCCACCGAGCCCGCCGCGGAGCCCGTCACCGAGCACACCGAGCACACCGAGCCCGCCGCGGCGCCGCCGCTGAGCCATCCGATGCGCTAGGCACGACCCTGCCGGTGAGCCCGCCGCCGAGCCGGCAACTGCGCCCGTCGACGCCTGTCGACGCCCGTCGCCGAGCCCGTCGAGGCCCGCGGTCGCCCTCGACCCGCGTCCGCGGGGCCGGGTGGTCCGAGGCGTGCCCGAGTCCCCGGATCAGGAGCGTGCCCGGGTCGGCGCCGTCCGGGGTGTGGTTGACGGGCGCGGCGGGGCGAGGGAGACTGGTCGTCCGATGAGAAACCCGAGCGCACCCGTAATCGTCATCGAATAGGCGCACACCCGATTGGTGTGCGCCTCCTCGACCGTCCACATTGTGGGCGGTTTTTCATTTTCCGGGCCAGGCCCGCATCACAGCTGCCAAGGACCAAAGACCAGACAATGACCCCAGCGAAGTCCCACACAGTCGCAGTGATCGGCGGAGACGGCATCGGCCCCGAGGTGCTGGCCGAGGCCTTGAAGGTCGTGGCCGCGGCCGGAGTCGCCCTCGACACCACCGAATTCGAGCTCGGCGCGGCGCACTACCTCGCCACGGGCGAGGTGCTCCCCGACGACACGCTCGAGCAGTTCCGGTCGTTCGACGCCATCCTCCTCGGTGCCGTCGGACCGCCGGTGGGGTCCAAGGACGTGCCCTCGGGCCTCCTCGAGCGCGGCCTGCTCCTGCGTCTGCGGTTCGAGCTCGACCTGTACGTGAACCTCCGGCCCTTCGTGGGCCTGGCTGGAGCCCCCGCACCGGACTGCGACTTCGTGGTCATCCGCGAGAACACCGAAGGGACCTACGCCGGTGAGGGCGGCTTCCTGCGTCGCAACACGCCCTTCGAGGTGGCCACGCAGGGCTCGGTCAACACCCGCATGGGCGTCGAGCGGTGCGTGCGCTTCGCCTTCGAGCTCGCCTCACGGCGTGAAGGTCGTCACCTCACTCTGGTGCACAAGACGAACGTCCTCACATTCTCGGGCGACCTGTGGCAGCGGGTCACCGACGAGGTCGCGCTCGAGTACCCGGCGGTGAGCTGTGACTACAACCACGTCGACGCGGCGTGCATCTACCTGGTGGAGCAGCCGCGGCGCTACGACGTCATCGTCACCGACAACCTCTTCGGCGACATCCTCACCGACCTCGCCGGCGCGGTGGCCGGGGGGATCGGGTACGCGGCGTCGGCCAACCTCAACCCGGCCCGCACCGGCCCGTCGCTGTTCGAGCCCGTCCACGGCGCCGCCCACGACATCGCCGGCACCGGGACGGCGAACCCCGTGGCCGCCGTGCGTTCCGCCGCGCTCATGCTCGACCATCTCGGCGAAGTCGACGCGGCCGAGCGTGTGACCAAGGCCGTGACCGCCTATCTGTCCGAGCAGTCGGCACGCTCGGGCCCTCGTGACTCGTCCACCGTCGCCATCGGCGACGCCATTGCAGAAAGGCTCTGAGCCGTGCCCATCACCCCGACCGAGAAGATCTGGCTCGACGGCGAGCTCGTCGACTGGGACAAGGCGCGCGTCCATGTCCTGACGCACTCGCTGCACTACGGCTCGGGAGTGTTCGAGGGCATCCGCGCCTATCCCACCAGCCGCGGGGTGGCCGTCTTCCGGCTCACGGACCACATCAACCGCCTGTTCACCTCGGCCAAGGTCTTCATGATCGACGTGCCCTACAGCCCCGAGGAGCTCGTCGCCGCCAGCAAGGACGTGGTGCGCGTCAACGGGCTCGACGACGGGTGCTACCTGCGCCCCATCGTCTACCTGGGCTACGGCGAGATGGGCCTCAACCCGCTGCCGTGCCCGGTCAGCGTCGCCATCGCGGCGTGGCCGTGGGGCACGTACCTGGGCGACGAGGGGGTGGCCAACGGCATCCGGCTCAAGGTGTCCTCGTGGCAGCGTCACGACCCCAACGCCGTGCCCACCGCGGCCAAGGGGACCGGCATGTACGTGAACTCCTCGTTGGCGAAGGTCGAAGCGCTCAAGGCCGGTTACGACGAAGCGGTGCTGCTGGCGTCGGACGGCCGGGTGTCGGAGTGCACGGGCGAGAACATCTTCATTGTCCGGGGCCGGCGCGTCATCACCCCCCCGACGTCGGACTCCACGGCGCTGGCCGGCATCACCCAGGACTCCGTGCACACCATCGCCACCGACCTCGGGTACGAGTTCGTCACCGAGACGCTCATCCGCACGGATCTCTACACCGCCGATGAGGCGTTCCTGTCGGGGACCGCCGCCGAGGTCGTCCCCATCCGCGAGGTCGACGACCGGACGGTGGGCACCGGGCGCCCCGGGCCGGTGACCAAGCAGATCCAGGACACCTACTTCGCCACGGTGCGGGGCGAGGTGGACCGGTACAAGGAGTGGCTCGAACATGTCGAGTGACGCCGGGGCCGGGCGCAGCCGGGTGGTGAAGCGCAAGACCACGGGCCACTCCCACGCCCAGTCCCACGCCCAGTCCCATGCTCAGTCCCACTTCCAGTCCCACGCGGCGGCGGGCACGAGTGCGGGCCACGTCCACGGCGCCGACAGCCATGGGTTCGACCTGCCGGCGTTGCCCGAGGCGGTCGACATCTTCGACACGACGCTGCGCGACGGGTCCCAGCAGGAAGGCCTGTCGCTCACCGTCGACGACAAGCTCCGCGTGGCCGAGCAACTCGACCATCTCGGCGTGACCTTCATCGAAGGGGGGTGGCCCGGTGCCAACCCCAAGGACGAGGAGTTCTTCGCCCGGGCCCCGGCCGAGCTGCGCCTGTCGACGGCGACGCTGGTCGCCTTCGGGTCCACACGCCGCGCCGGCGTTCGGGCCGAGGACGACGAGGTGCTGCGCCAACTGGTGAAGGCGAACACCGAAGCGGTGTGCATCGTGGCCAAGACCTCCAAGCTGCACGTGACCGAGGCGTTGCGCACCACGCTCGACGAGGCCGTCGCCATGGCGGCGGACTCCGTGACCTTCCTGCGGGACCACGACCTCCGGGTGTTCTTCGACGCCGAGCACTTCTTCGACGGCTTCAACGACGATCCCGAGTTCACCCTGCGCGTCGTGCGCGCCGCCGAGGAGGCGGGGGCCGAGGCCATCGTGCTCTGCGACACCAATGGCGGGGCCCTGCCCCACGACGTGGAGCGCATCGTGGCCGGCGTGGTGGCCGACCTCGAGTGCCAGATCGGCGTGCACTTCCACAACGACTCGGGTTGTGCGGTGGCCAACTCCATCGCCGGGGTCCGGGCCGGTGCCACCCACGTGCAGGGGTGCGTGAACGGCTACGGCGAGCGCACCGGGAACGCGGACCTCTCCGCCGCCATCCCCAATCTCTCGTTGAAGCTCAACGTCCGCACCATCCCGCCCGACCGTCTCGAACGCCTCACTCCCGTGTCGCACCACATCGCCGAGCTCGTGAACATCGCCCCCGACCCGCAGCAGCCCTACGTCGGATCGGCCGCCTTCGCCCACAAGGCCGGCCTGCACACCAGCGCCATCGCCCGCCGCCGTGACGCCTACGAGCACATCGCCCCCGACGCGGTGGGGAACGGGACCCGGTTCGTGGTGTCGGAGCTGGCGGGGCGATCGACCCTGGCCCTCAAGGCCGAGGAGCTCGGGCTCACCCTGGACTCCGACGCCCTGTCGGAGGTTCTCGACACGCTCAAGGCCCTCGAGTACCGGGGGTACCACTTCGAGGTCGCCGACGGGTCCCTCGAGCTGCTGCTGCGCAAGGCGACGGGGTGGGAGCCGACGTTCTTCGAGGTGGAGTCGTTCCGGGTCATCAACGACCACGACACCGACCGCTACGTCTCCGCCTCGATACCGGACCCCGAGAGCCCGGTGCGCACTGACCGTCGTGCCGAGAGAGCCGGTCTCCACACCGGTCGGCACACCACCGAGGCGACGGTGAAGATCCGTGTGGGCGACGCCCGGGTGGTGGCCACGGCCGAGGGCAACGGCCCCATCAACGCCCTCGACTCGGCGCTGCGCCAGGCCATCGGGGGGCACTTCCCGAAGCTGTCGGCCGTCCATCTCGTCGACTACCGGGTGCGGGTCCTCGACACGGGCCGGGGGACCGGGGCGGTGACGCGGGTCCTGATCGACACCAGCGACGGCGAGCGGGTGTGGACCACCATCGGCGTCTCGGAGAACATCATCGAGGCGTCCTGGCAGGCCCTTTTCGACTCGATCGTCTACGGTCTCGTCCACGCCGACCCCGGTGCCTGACGCCCCGGGCCAGCGCCCCGACGCCCCGACGCCCCGTAACGCCCGAAAGCCGCGCAGCCCGAAAGCCATGCCGCAGATCCCGAACGCCCAGGAGCAGCACACCCACCCATGACCCAGCCCAACTTCGTGCCGATCGTCGAGACCGACCAGGTCCGCCCCTCGTACCACCTGCGCACCCCGCTCGACTGGCGGGCCGGCCGCGTGGCCGACCTGCGCGGCCCCGAAAGCGCCCGGGGTCGGGAGCTCGGGACGCCCGGCCCCGACCAGGGCTACGCGCTCTTGCTGGCCCACACCCAGTTCGAGGACAAGCTCGAGCTGACCGCGGGCATCACGGCCGAGGACGCCCTCGTGGCGGGCGCCGCGGTCGCCAACCGCCGGGCCGCGCTGTTCGGCCGGGCGCCGGTGGCGAAGGACATCGAGCTGGCCCTGGTGCTCTTCGGCTTCCTCGGCGGGGCCCCCGACGACCTCGTGGCGTGGCGGGCCCCGCTCTTCCAGGCGGCCGCGCACCACTACCAGCAGCAGCGCAGCATCGCCGGTGCCGTCGCCGAGGGGACCCTGCGCCTGACGCCGGCCGACGTCCGCGGCCGACTGTCGGCCTGGCGGTCGATGCTCCACGTCTCCGCCGCCGCCTGAGCCCGCGGCGTCCGCCGTCGTGTCCGAGCTCGTGGTCTCCGCCTCGGGCATGACGTTCGAGGCGATCGACACCGGCCCCGACGACGGCCGCCCCGTCCTCTTCCTGCACGGCTTCCCCCAGACCTCGTTCTCCTGGCACCACCAGCTCGAGGCGGTGGCGGCGGCGGGACACCGTGGCCTCGCCTTCGACCAGCGGGGCTACTCACCGGGGGCCCGTCCTCCCGCCGTCGCCGACTACCGCATCGACGAGCTCGTCGGTGACGTGATCGCCGTGGCCGACCGCTGGGGGCTCGAGCGCTTCGACCTGGTGGGCCACGACTGGGGCGCCATGGTGGCGTGGGTCACCGCGGCGCGCCACCCCGACCGGCTGCGCACGCTGACCGCCGTCTCGGTGCCGCACCCCCGCGCCTTCGCCGCCGCGTTCGGTGCTGGCGCTTCGGATGAGGGGGCCGGAGCGGAGGGGGCCGGGGACGACGACCAGCGCCAGCGGTCCTCGTACATCGAGGTGTTCAGAGCCGAAGGCGGGGTGGCCGAACGGGCGCTGCTCGGCGAGGACGGGTCGGGAGCGGGGCTCCGGGCCATGTTCGACGCCAGCGGCCTGTCCTCGGACACCGAGGAGGTGCGCCGGTTCGTGGCGGCCATGCTCGAGCCGGGGGCGCTCACCGCCGCGCTGAATTGGTACCGGGCCACCGAGCCCGATTCACTCACCGACGTGGGCGCGATCACGGTGCCCACCCTCTATGTGTGGTCGGACGAGGACATCGCCCTCGGACGTACCGCCGCCGAGGCGACGGTGACGTGGGTGTCGGGCCCCTACCGCTTCGAGGTCCTGCCCGGTGTGAGCCACTGGATCCCCGAGACGGCCCCGGTGGAGCTCAACCGGTTCCTGCTCGAGCACCTCGCGGCACATCCCTAGCACCAGTTCTCGATCCCGGTCCGCGAGACTGGGGGAATGGACCAGCCAGCTCCCTACGCGCTCACCGACACGCACAAGGCCTTCCGCGGTGCGGTCCATCAGATGGCGCAGGAGCGCATCGCTCCGCACGCGGCTGCGGTCGACCGGGACGCGGCGTTCCCGTGGGACGGTTTCAAGGCGTCGGTGGAGATGGAGCTCCCCGCCCTCGGCATCCCGGTCGCATACGGCGGGGCCGGGGCCGACAACGTGACCCAAGCCATCATGGTCGAGGAGCTCGCCCGGGCCTGCGCCTCGACGAGCGTGACCATGCTCATCTCCAAGCTCGGCATGATGCCCATCTTCAACTGGGCGTCCGAGGCCTTGCGGCAGAAGTACGTCCCGCAGGTGGCGTCGGGCGCGGCCCAGGCCAGCTACTGCCTGTCGGAGGCCGACGCCGGCAGCGACGTGGCGGCGATGCGGTGCCGGGCGGTGCGCGACGGCGATCACTATGTCCTGTCGGGGACGAAGTACTGGATCACCAACGCCGGGGCGTCGAGCATCTACACCGTCTTCGCCAAGACCGATCCCGACGCCGGTCACCGCGGCATCAGCTGCTTCGTCGTCGAGGCCGACTGGGGCGTGAAGGTCGCCAAGCTCGAGCACAAGATGGGGTTGCGCGGCAGTCCCACCGGTGAGGTCGTCTTCGACGACGTGCGGGTCCCCGTCGAGAACAGGGTGGGGGAGGAAGGACAGGGCTTCACCATCGCCATGCACACCCTCGATCGCAGCCGGCCCACCATCGGCGCCCAGGCGGTGGGGATCGCCCAGGGCGCGATCGACCACGCGGCGCGCTACATGGGCGAGCGCAAGGCGTTCGGCCAGTCGATCGGCGAATTCCAGGGGCTGCGGTTCATGCTGGCCGAGATGGCCATGCGGACCGAGGCGGCACGCTGTCTCGTCTACCGCGCCTGCTCGGTCATCGACGCGGGGGATCCCGACCGCGAGCTGTCGATGATCGGGGCCATGGCGAAGTGCTTCGCCTCGGACACGGCCATGGCGGTGACCACCGACGCCGTGCAGCTGCTCGGTGGCAACGGGTACACGACCGAGTTCCCCGCCGAGCGCTTCATGCGCGATGCCAAGATCACCCAGATATACGAGGGCACCAACCAGATCCAGCGGGTCGTGATCGCGAAGAGGCTGCTTGGATAGAAGATCTCGACCGGATGGGGGGTTGCCGGTGGGCGCGGTTCGGCCCATCCATCCCTACTCTGTCCCTATTCTCGGCAGTTCTGCGATAAGACCATGACGTATCGGCCTCCCGGCATCGCAGATGTTGCTGCCGAGGTTCGCCGTTGCCTGGCCGAGGGTGACGAGGCTTCGGCCCTGCGGCTTTCGTTTCGATGTGTCGAGGTTTTCGAGCGCGCCCCGGCGGAGGAGCACGATGACTTGGTGTCCATACCTCCAGCACTCGTCGGCGATCGTCGCTTTGACGCGCTGCTCGCCGCCGTTGCCGAGTACCTCTGCATTCGGAGCGGCATGCCTCCTCCGGCTTGGGTGGAAGACCAGTGCCGGTTCCTCCAGAAGAGATGGTTTGTGTCGGGGATCCGATCGCTGCATGCCGACACCATCGCGAACAGCCCGGTCTCGTTCTCCCGGCGCGGTGTCTTCATCACCGAGGGCGCATTGACCTACGCGTAGCGACCATCCGTGAATCCTTGATGCAGCTTTGCGGAAAATGGGGATCTAGCACCACTTGATTTCTACCCTGCAGATCACGTCAAGGCGTGCCACCATTGCTGCTTGATGGCGCGAACATGGTTGTCGATCCGAGTCGAACTGGTGGAGGGCGGTGGGGCCAACTGCTGGCCACGTCCTGGGCGCGTCCTCGCAGCGGCGAAATCGCACACCTTTGCGGAATTGGCTGAGGCGATCGACGACGCATTCGCTCGCTGGGACAGGAGCCACCTCCATGAGTTCGTCCTGGCCGACGGCACCCGGATATCGGTCCCCGATCCTGATGAGGACGAGCCCGATTTGGTGCTCGACGACGCGAGTACCAAGTTGTCCCGGCTCGAGAGGGGCGAGCAGTTCGTCTACACCTTCGATCTTGGCGACGACTGGGCCCATCTCTGCACGGTCGGAGATGGTTGGATCGACCCGGTCGATGAGCTCGGCGTTGTGCCGGAGGCGCCGCTGCCGTACTGGGGGTGGGGAGAGATCCCCGACCAATACAGGCGGCGTTGGGAGAGCGACGACGGCGAGTCGCAGGCGCCCCCCGACCCGAATCTGACCGACCTCCCGCCCCTGCATCCAGGGTGGGGACCGTCCGGTTTGAGGCAATAGATCGCACATGTGTGCGAAAAAGTGAGACAATCTTCTCATGGACTATGTGCATCCGGTCGAGGTGGTAATCCCCGGCGTCCAGGGGCGGGTGCTGTCGGTCCTGGCTAGGACGGAGGCCGAGCTGACCATGCGGACGGTCGCAGAGCTTGCTGGCGTGAGCGCCAACCGGGCGACAGCCGTGCTGAACCATCTCGTCCACCTGGGGCTCGTCGAGCGCCGCGAGGTGGGATCAGCCGCCCTGGTCCGCCTGGTCCGAGAGAACGAGGCGGCCCGTTCGATCCTCGCCCTGGCCGATCTGCAAGAACGGGTGACAGCTCGGCTCCGAGCGGAGGCGGAGAATATCCAGCCTGCTCCGGCGTGCCTGGTGGTGTTCGGATCGTTCGTTCGCGGTAAGGCACGTGACGACAGCGACGTCGATGTGCTCGCCGTGCCCCCACTCGGGGAACACGGTGCCAGCAACCTGTGGGCGATGAACCTCGGTGCTTGGTGCGAAGAGGCTGCCCGCGTCGCCGGCAATCCGGTCAATCTCCTCGAAGTCACTGGGGAGGAGTTGCCCAAGCTGGTAGTGAGCGGTTCAGTCGTATGGAGGGCGATTGTCGAGGACGGAGTCGTGCTGGCCGGCGTGCATCCCTCGACCTTCACGGGTATCGGATGACCGCGGCGCGCCGTCCGACCCAGACCCGGCGAGCATCTGTTGCCGACGCGCGTGCCTATCTCACCAAGGCGCATGAATTCCTGCGGGCCGCAGAGGATGCCTGGGCGCTGTCTAACCGAGTCGCCGCCACTGGCAACGCAGTCCATGCCGGCATCGCCGCCGCTGATGCCATCACCGCGGCGAGGGCAGCTGTCGTCTGGAAAGGGGAGCATTCCCAGGCACCAGCTCACCTCGAAACGGCGGCAGGATCGGACGGGAAGAAGGCAGCTCCCCATCTTCGTCGGCTCGTCCCGATGAAGAACAGAGCGGAATACGATCCGGATCCGATCCTCGCGTCCGAAGCCAAGGCAGCGGTAACGGCCGCCATCCGGATCGTCCGGATCGCCGAGCAGATCGTGGGCCAACTCGATCACTGAGCTTGTGAACCAGCCGAGCTATTTCCTCAATGCTGCGTCGCGATTCCATCGCTACTTTCATCCCTACAAATCCAGCCAAAGGGCTGGACCGCGTGCCACGACGATCCGAATAGGGCGAGGTCAGCGGACAGCAGATCACTTGCTGGACCGATCGGGGGGAGCACCCAGATCTACGAGGGCACCAACCAGATCTACGAGGGCACCAACCACATCCAACGCGTCGTCATCTCGAAGCGCCTGCTCGGATAGGGACGCGCCACACGGATCTGACGCGCTGTGCCTCGCTGTAATCTTCGAGCCAATGGCTGAGCCCGGAGCAGGGCGACGACGAAGACTCGCCGAGGAGCTCGAGGAAAGCGGGCTACCTCTGGACGAATTCTCCGCTGTCCGAGCAGTGCTGATAGAGGAGATCGATCAGGCTCTCCGACCGCCTGTCCACGAGCGACGGACGGCGAGCAGCGGCACGATCCTCGAGCCAGAATCAGATCCAGCCATCTGGGCGTCTGAGACGCAGCTCGACATCACCCGCACGCCGCTCGGTCAGCAGCCCCTCCCTGCCGCCCGACGCTTCGCCGATGGACTTTCGAGTTGGCTCTTGCGCCGCACCGACGGCAGGAGCGAGTTGATCGTGTTCGACCGCCCGGCTGGCTCGGAGCGCGATATTGCGGTGCTTGCGCACGTGCTCGACGCGACGATCGTGCAGCGGCACCCGGCCGGCTCGGTCCGGGTCGTGGGAAGATTCGGCGTTCTTCGCTGGGAAGGCTTGACCTGGCACCACGAACCTCCCGTGAGCAGTTGGAGCGACTCCCTGACGGCCAGTCCGGCACACGGCGATCCAGCGGTTCTCTTGGCGATGCTCAGGTTTGCCGTTCATGATCTCGGATCTCTGGGCATCGGAGCATTGCTCATCTACCGACCCGATGCCGAACCTGGACCGTTCGTCGAGGAGAGACTCCCTCCGCCGCCGCCCCTGCGGATCGGCCAGGCCTCTCACCTGGCGCCGATTCGCCACGCCCTCGCCCAAGTCGACGGTGCCGCAATCTTCGACGCCGGCGGAGTGCTCCGCCTGCTCGGCGTTCGGCTCGTGCCGAGCATTGCTTCCGAAGAGATGGTCGATGCCCTCGGAGGTACTCGGCACACCTCGGGTCGGCGTTACAGCTTTGACGACCCCTTTTCCACCGTGATAGCCGTCAGCGACGACGGTCCTGTCTCTGTGCTCCGCAACGGCGCCGTCCTCGACCGCTCGCCGGACGGTCACGACCGTCGAGAGGCGGGTCAGCAGTAACCGCCACTCGGAACGTCGCGGTAGCAGCGCAGGTCGTGGGCCAACTCCAGCATCGGGCCGAGACCCATTCGTGAAATGCGGAGCGCCAGTTCCGTTTATAGTGTGCCGGACACCGTAGCCACGGCGGCGCTCGTCGACGGAGCGATCGACGCAAGGGACGAGATGACGAAGACGCTCGATCGATCGAGTTACCGGGCCACCTTCACGGTGCTCCTCCTCGGCGTGTCGGCCTACGCGCTTCTGCAGTCACTGGTCCTTCCCGTCCTGCCGACGATCCAGCACGACCTGCACACCTCGCAGAGCACCGTGACCTGGCTGCTCACCGCCTACCTGTTGTCCGCCTCGGTCTTCACCCCCATCCTCGGGCGGGTGGGCGACATGGTCGGAAAAGAGCGCATGCTGGTCGTGACCCTGTCCGCCCTGGCCATCGGTTCGGCGATGGCGGGACTGTCCCCGTCGATAGGCCTGTTGATCGTCGCCCGGGTCGTCCAGGGGATCGGCGGCGCAGTGCTACCCCTTTCGTTCGGGATCATCCGTGACGAATTCCCGCCCGGCAAGGTCGCTACCGGGGTGGGTGTGGTGGCAGCCATGGCCGCCGTCGGGGGTGGTGCGGGGATCGTCCTGGCCGGACCGATCGTCAGCCACCTCGACTACCACTGGCTGTTCTGGATCCCACTGGTCATCACTGTGATCGCCGCAGTGTGCGCCTTCGTGTTCGTTCCCGAATCTCCGGTGCGAACGCCGGGACATGTGAGTTGGCTGGCGGCGCTGCTCCTCTCCGGATGGCTCGTCGCCCTGCTCATCGGTGTGAGCGAAGCCCCGAGTTGGGGGTGGGGATCGCACGATGTGATCGGTCTCATCGTCCTCGCCGTCGTCATCGGCGTGGTCTGGATGGCCGTCGAGGCCCGCTCCCGGCAGCCGCTCATCGACATGAAGATGATGCGTGTGCCTGCCGTGTGGACGAACAACTTGGTCGCGTTCCTGTTCGGGATGGGCATGTACTCGGTCATGGCCTTCCTCCCCGAGTTCCTGCAGACACCCATGTCAGCGGGATACGGGTTCGGAGCCAGCATCATCCAATCGGGCCTGTTCCTGTTGCCCCTCACCGTGGCGATGTTCCTTTTTGGACTGCTGTCGGGCCGCATCGCGGCCGCCATCGGTTCCAAGTCGGCGGTCATCATCGGATCCGTCTTCTCGGCCGGTTCGTACCTCATCCTGGCCTTCGCCCACTCGCAGCGGTGGGAGATCTACGCAGCCAGCACCGTGCTCGGGGTGGGCCTGGGCCTGGCCTTCTCGGCCATGTCAAACCTCATCGTGCAGGCCGTGCCCTCGGCGCAGACCGGTGTCGCCAGCGGGATGAACGCCAACATCCGCACCATCGGTGGCGCCATCGGCGCGGCCGTGATGTCGAGCATCGTGACCGCCCGGCTCATTGCCCATCACCGACCGGCGGCCTCCGGCTACACCAACGGATTCATCTTCTTGGCGGCGGTGACCGTGGTGGCGATCATCGCCGCGATCTTCATCCCCACGGCGACCGCCGCCGATGCCGACGCCTCGAGCGAACCCCATCTTCTCAACGCCGAGCTCGCTGTTTTGGCCGGCGGGACGATCGCGGAGGCATGACGAACTCCCGGTAAGCGCTGGGACCCCCTACGGCTCGGGTGTCGCGACCAACTCGGCGAGAAGCTCTGCGACCTCCGCCGGATGCGAGACATGAGGGCAGTGGTCGAACGGGCATTCGACGCTGTCGGTGGCGCGTTCTTTGCCCCACCGGCGTTGCGAGTCGGGGAGGATCGACCGGTCCTCGCCGCACACCACATAGGTCGAGGGGATGTCGTGCCACCCGGCGCCGGCCAGCGTGGGGGAACCACTCATCCCCATCGCCATGGGCCGGAGCTGCCCGATGGCCGCCGAGGCGACCTCGGGCGAAGATTGCTGGAAGGCGAGCTTCCTCACCAGCTCAGGATCGAAGCTGACGAGACCGTCGTCGCCGAAGATGACCCCGGTCAGGTACTCCGGTGTGCTGTTGTCGGTGAAGAAGCCGGGAAACGCATCGTCGGTGTCCGGCATGAACGCGGCGAGATACACGAGGCGCTTGACGCCCCCGTGGTCCGCTGACGCCTCGGTGATCACGACGCCTCCGTAGGAATTGCCGCACAGGAGCACCGGGCCCCCGACCTCGTCGAGCACTCCTCGGACGTAGGCCGCGTCGCTGTGCACGTCGAGGTTCGGGTCGACCCCCTCGCCGACACTGGGGAGGTCGACGGCGACGTGCCCGATGCCTCGCGCGTCGAGCCGTGCGCACAGGGGGTCCCACATCCAGCCGCCACCGCCCGCCCCGTGCACCAAGACAACCGTCGTGGCCTCGACATCACGCACTCGCGGCCCTCCTTCGTTCCGGCCCGGAGGCTAGTTGCTAGTCAACGCTGTGGCGACAGACCTCGCGTGACAGTAGTGGTACAAATACTGATACAATGCAGTCGTGGAGCCGGATACGTCGCTGGAGCCGGCGGAGCTGGCCGAGTTGGTGGTGTTGGACCTCGACTCGCCGGTGTCGCCGTTTCAGCAGGTCCGAGACCAGATCGCCACGGCGATCGAACACGGCGACCTACAGCCCGCCGTTCGGCTCCCCCCGGTACGACGCCTGGCTACCCATCTCGGACTGGCCGTGAATACCGTGGCCCGGTCGTATCGCGAGTTGGAGCTGGCCGGCCTGGTCGAGACGCGGGGGCGTCACGGGACGCTCGTGCGCGCCAACCCGTCCCCGACGCGCAAGATCGCATCCCGAGAAGCCCGCAACTTCGCTCGGCGTTTGCGGGAGTTGGGCATCGGGCCAGAAGAGGCACTCGCCATCCTCCGCCGCGAACTGGAACGTCTCGGGCCGACGCCTCGGCCCCGGGCGCGCTCGACGCGGTGAGCAACATCGAGTGTCGGGGTGGAGCGTCGGGGTGGAGGTCGGGCGGCGGTGGAGGCACAGGCATCGTCATTGATGCGTACCCTCACACTGCGCAGGCGCCGTCCTCGCAGGCGTTCCCACCTGTGGTGTCGGTGATCATCTGAGGGCTGTCTCCGCGGGATGGGCCTTCTCCCACGCCCGGTCGAGCACGCGGAGAATCGTGTCGGAGTCCTGAGCTCCGGGGATGCCGAACTTCCCCTCCACGACGAAGAAAGGCACTCCCGTCACCCCGAGACCGACTGCCTCGCGCTCGTCGGCTCGCACCTCCTCGGCGAAGTCGTCACCGGCCAACACGGCTCGGGACGCCCGTTCGTCGAGTCCGACCTCCACCGCCAGACGCACAAGGGTCTCGACATCGCCGATGACTGCCCCTTCGGTGAAGTAGGCCCCGAACAATCGCTCCTTGAGCGCGTCCTGCCGGCCCGGACCGGCCGTCCTGGCGTAATGCAGCAACCGGTGGGCGTCAAAGGTGTTGCCCGGCCGGACCCGTTCGAAGTGAAAGTCGAGGCCCTCCGCCGCTGCAGCCGCAGTAAGGCGCTGGTTCGCCGTCTCGGCCTGCTCCCGAGAGATCCCGTACTTCCTCGTCAACCGATCGACGTAGTCGCCTTCGCGCTGGACCGGGGCATCGGGATCCAATTCGAAGGCCCGCCAGACGACGTCGATGTCGTCGGCGTGTGCGAACGACCGCAGCGCCGTCTCGAACCGACGCTTGCCCACGGCGCACCACGGGCACACCACGTCGGAGAAGATCTCAACCTGCATATCGCTTCGAACAGGTCGGGACGACGGAATATTCCGGGCGGATCGACCCCGCGGGCCCGGCGCGCTGGCATCGCCGGGCGAAGCGCGACCCGTCGAACCGCGAACCCCAAACCGCGATCGTCCCGCCTTCTCCGGAGGTGCCGGCGAACCCGGGGTACGAGTCCCACATAGAGGAAACCCACACATGGGGGAACCGACACGTCGGAATGCCCACCTGGTTGGGGCGGCCTCTCCTCCGGGGGAGACCGCGTCAGGTGCGCGACGGCGAGACACAACGAGGCGCAAAGCGAGCGCCCGGCATGTGCTGACGGTGAGAACAGAGGGTCCCTCTTGTGGGCCGCCCCGGCGACGGGGCCCGCCCCGGTGCCCGGTCGTGTGGCAGGGGGCCGGCGCGGATACCATTTGACCTGGACGTCGCCAGCAAGCGGTCGGGGCGTTCCCGAGTCGATGGAACCGTGTCTGGCTGGGCAGGGTGGGGTTGCGGGGGTTGAGGTCCATGGGTCAACGCACCGGGTCGGCGGATTACCGTGATCGCTCTCCTGAGCGCGTAATTGGGTGCTCAGCGTGATATTTAGCTCGCCCCCAGCCACGTCTCGCGCCCGACGTCGCGATCGTCGTGCCGTGACCCTCCGGGCGCCAGGCATGAGGGTTGCCGCCATAGCGTCCCTGGCGTGCGCCGTCGTCGCCGGGTCGGCTCTGGTCGGTGTCGGCACGAGCGCCGCTGCGACGGGCGCCGGCACCCAGGCCATCACCACCGTGGTGGGCGGGGGATCGACGACCGCCATCACCAACGGCATCTCGAGCGTGGCCGCATCCCTGGGTTCCCCGCTGGCGGCGATCTTCGACGCCCACGGCAACATCGTCTTCGCCGACCAGAACAACAACGTCATCCGGGTGGCGGCCGCCGCCACGGGCACGTTCTACGGGCGGGCCATGACCGCCGGCCACCTCTACACCATCATCGGCAACGGCGTAGCCGGCGATCTCGGCGACGGGACCGTTCCGAGCGCCAACAAGGTCGAGCTCTCCGATCCCAACGGCGTCGCCATCGACGCCCAGGGCGACATGGCGATCACCGACTCGGGCAACGACGCTGTGCGGTTCGTGACGGCCACCGGTGGCCTGCGTTACGGCCAGGAGATGACCGCCGGACAGATCTACACCATCGCCGGTGGCGGGGAGGAGGGCGACATCACCCCGGGTGGTTCGGTGTTCTCCGCCGGGCTCACCTCGCCCGACGGCGTGGCCTTCGACGCCCAAGGTGACGTCATCGTCGCCGACACCGGCAACGACGTGATCCGCCTCATCCCGGCCGTGGCCCGGACGATCTTCGGCCAGGCCGTCCAGCCCGGTCGGATCTACACGATCGCCGGCGACATGAATTACGGGTACACGGGCAACAACGGCCCGGCACTGTTCGCGCAGCTCCAGCTGGACAGCTTCAACGGGCTGGCCGTGAACGCCAAGGGAGACGTCATCTTCTCCGACGTCGACAACCAGGTGGTCCGCCTCATCCCGGCCGTCACCGGCACCTACCTGGGCAAGGCGGTCAAGGCCGACTACATCTACACCATCGTTGGCACCTCGGCCGAGGGCCTGAAGGGCGACAAGAAGCCGGCCACCAAGGCATGGCTCGACACGCCCCAGGGTGTCGCGGTCGACTCGGCCGGCAACCTCTTCATCAGCGATTCCGCCAACAATATGATCCGCTTCGTCCCCGCCGCCAAGGGCACCTACGACGGGATGGCCGTCAAGGCGGGCGACATCTACACCATCGCCGGCAAGGGCGCAGCGGGCTATTCCGGGAACGGGGGGCTGGCGACCCAGGCCGACCTCAACGACCCGGCCGGCGTGAGCGTCGGGCCGTCGGGTCGGATCCTCATCGTGGACAACGGGAACAACGTCATTCGCGAGATGTCGGGTACCGCCCCGGCCGCCCCCTTGGTGACCGCAATCAAACCGTCGAGCGGCCCGACGTCAGGTGACCGGAAGGTGACCATCCTGGGCGCCAATCTGACGAGCACCTCCGCGGTGATGTTCGGATCACGCCCCGCCGTGCGTTTCGTCGTGAAGTCCGACAAGAAGGTGCTGGCGTACACGCCGGTGGGCTCGGTGGGGAGGGTGTCGATCTCCGTGTACTCCCCGACCGGCGTGAGCGTGACGTCCGGGGCGAATTCCTACACCTACCTCCCGGCGTCGGCGGTGAAGAAGAACCACCGCCGCTGAGCCGCCGTCGAGCGGCGTGCGTGAGGTTCCCAGGCCCCTGCCGGCGCTCGACGCTCGGCCTCGGTGCTTGGCGCTCGACGCTCGGGATCGGTGTTTGGCGCTGAACGGTCAGCGTGGGGCGAACTGGGGTAACCAGGGTGCGGTGGCGGCGAGAAGCTCGTCGGTCATCCTGACCACGTGCTCGTAGGGGAGGGCGCCGGCCATGGGGTCGGCCAGCATGGCCTCGAGCGCGGTGGTCCGGTCGCCCGACAGCGCGGCGTCCACGGTGAGCTCCTGTGAGCTGACGACGCGCCGCAGGTGCTCTCCGAGGAACGACGGCACCGCCGCGCTGTCCCGGGGTCGGATCCCGTCGGCACCGGCCACGACCATGCACTCGACGACGACGTCCGACGGCAGGTTCGCGACCTGGCCCGCGTTCGGGACGTTGCCGGGCAGTGCCCGGTCCTCGCCGGTGACGAGGCCCTCGAGGAGCGATGCGACGAACTCTCCCGAGGGCCACTTCGGGATGGACTCGGCCGCGAGCAGCTCGGCCATCTCGCGGTCGTCGTCGGCCTTGTCGGACTGGTGTCCGTGCATGCCGTAGTGGTGGACGGCCCAGTCTCGTCCGTAGTCCGAGGCGGCGGTGACGAACCCCGGGAAGAACTCGACGACGTGGGTGTCCGACGACCCCGGCAGGACGCCGAAGCGGTCGAAGAGCTCGAACTTGACCTTGTTGTTGGCCAGGAGGTCGACCTTGGTCCAGCCTCGCTCCGGGTCGACCATCTTGTAGTGCATCGGCCCGGGCGGGTCCATCCACATGCCGCCGGAAAGGTCCACCTCGCCGTGGAGCGCACCGCGCAGCATGTCGAACCCGTCACGGTCACCGATGCGCAGCGACGTCACGAGAGGGAGGTGGTTGACGCCGGCCACCACCGGGTCGATCGAGGCGAAGTCGCTGTCGAACAACAGGCTCAGCACGAACTTGAGGCCCACGATCTCCGCGCAGAGGCCGATGGCCTGGATCTGCGTCTCCCTGGTGACGGCGCGCGTCAGCGCCGTCAGGGGATTGCTCACGTTGATCAGCAGGGCGTCGGGGCAGCACCGCTCCATGGCCCGGGCCACCTCGAGGATGACGGGCACGCTGCGCAGCGCCCGGGAGATGCCCCCGGGCCCGACGCTGTCACCCACGGTCTGGCGCACGCCGTAGCCCGACGGGATCTCGATGTCGAAGCGCATGCTGGCGAACCCACCGACCGAGAAGGTGGCGATGACGTACTGCGCTCCGCGCAGCGCGTCGTCGATGTCGGTGGTGGCGCGGGCGGTGAGCGCGATCCCCCGGCGCTCGGCCACGTGCTCCACCACCTTGAGGGCGGGCGGCAGCGAGGCGGGGTCGAGGTCGTAGAGGACGACCTCCGCGTCCCGCAGCGCCGGTGTGTTGGCGAAGTCGACCATGAGCTTGGGGGTCCAGTGGGTGCTTCCTCCACCGACGAGCGTGATCTTGGCGGCCATCGCGGCGACGATACCCGCGCCGGGCCCCGCACGCCCCGGCGGGATTGCCCCCCGACGGGATGCGCCCCGGCGGGACTGCGCCCCGGCGGGACTGCGCCCCGGCGGGATGTGCCATGCGTCCCGGCGGCCTGACGGCAGGCGCCTAAGCGCAGGTCTCCCGGCGGCCGCCTCCCCTACAGTGCGACCCATGTCCGAGACGCTGGAACGGACCGTCGACCAAATGCGGGTGCAGGTGCACCCCGAGACGCGCCTCCTGGCCCGCGCCGCGGCAGACCGGGCCGCCGTCGTGCTGCGCGACGCGGTGTCCGCACGCGGAGTGGCCCATGCCATGTTCGCCACCGGGAACTCCCAACTGGAATTCGTCGAGCAGCTCGTGACCTCGACCCCCGACGTCCCCTGGAGCGAGGTCGTCGTCTTCCACATGGACGAGTACGTGGGCGTGGGCCCCGAACACCCGGCCGGCTTCCAGCGGTGGATCCGGGAGCGCATCAGCGACCGCGTCCATCCCAGCCAGGCCCACTACATCGACGGGTTGGCCGATCCCGCGGCCGAATGCACCCGCTACGCGGCACTGCTGCGGTCCAACCCCCTCGACCTCTGCTGCCTGGGGATCGGGGAGAACGGCCATCTCGCTTTCAACGACCCGCCCGTCGCCGACTTCGACGACCCCCTCGACATGAAGGTGGTGGAGCTCGATCGGGAGTGCCGGCTCCAACAGGTGCACGAGGGCCACTTTCCCGACATCGCCGCGGTGCCGAGCCTCGCGCTCACCGCCACGATCCCCGCACTGCTGCGGGCGGCCACGGTGCTCGCCGTGGTTCCCGAGTCGCGCAAGGCCGTGCCGGTGCGCGCCGCGTTGACCGGCCCGGTGTCCACGGCGTGCCCGGCGTCGCTCCTGCGCACCGGGGCCAACACCACCTTGTTCCTCGACGCTGAGTCGGCCGCGCTGCTCGAGTGGTGACACGAGGGACCGCTCCCCGGCCCATGCACACGCGCCGGGGCGCCGAGCTCGCGGGGGCGCTGTCGGTGGCTCTCGTCGTCCTCGCCGGCTGCGGGGGGAGCCCCTCCACCACCACCACTGCCAAGACGACCACCGGTGCGGCGTCAGCGGCAGGAGGGTCGTCGACACCGGGAGCGGCGGGTGGGGTCGGCGCCGACCACGAGTGCGTGGTCGGAGGTTCCGGAGCCGCTCCCGAGGTGGCGTGGTCGCAGCTGCGCAACCCGATCCTGAGCGAGCCCACCGCGGGCGTGAAGGACCAGGCTCTGGTGTGGGTCGACGGTGAGTGGCACATGCTCTTCAGCTACGTCACCAACGACGTCCCGACGCCCGGGGCCGAGCACTGGGACATCGCGTCGGCCACGAGCCCCGACCTCGAGCACTGGTCGACCCCCTCGCCGTGGCCGGCCCAGCCCGGTGCGGTGGGTGTGGCGTCGCCCGACATCGTCCGCAGCCCGTCGGGGATGTTCGTGGCCACCTACGACTCCAACCCCGGGGGCACCGACGGGAGCCAGTCCAAGCTGTTCTACCGGACCTCGTCGGACCTCGAGACGTGGTCGGCGCCCCGTCCCCTGGCACTGAGCCTGCACCCGGCCCCGGCCGACCGCATGATCGACCCGGCCCTGGCCTGGACCGGGCACGGGTTGATCCTCGGGTACAAGTACGGGATCACCACGAGCACCGAATCGCCGGGCACGGCTTCGCCCGGCACGGCATCGACGGCCACGGCTGCGCCCCCGAGCACTGCGGCGAGCACGGCTGCGAGCGACGCCTCGGGCACGTCGGGAACACAGCACTTCGAGGTGGCGTGGTCGCCGAGTGGGTCGCTCGACGGTCCGTGGCACTACATCGGCCGGCCAGACATCGTCGTCAACGGGGACACGATCGAGAACTACGAGTTCGTCGCCGTCGCCGGACGCTGGCGCCTGGTGGCGACGTCGAACACCTTCGACCAGCCGTGGATGTTCGATCTTGTGGGCAATCCCGCCGACACTCGATCGTGGCTGCACTGGACCCACGGCCGCATGCTCGTCGTTCCCGGGCAGTCCTGGGACTCGGGGCCGGGCCTGTCGAGCGTCGGGTACGAGCACGCCAACTCCGTCTTCCTGTGCGACGCCCGGGACCAGACCGCCGCCCAAGCCGGAACCGCCGCCAAGACCGGAACCGTCGCCAAGACTGGAACCGCCGCCAAGACCGGCGCGGGGTACTACTACCTGACGTACTCCGGCAGCGACGAGCTCACCAGATTCGGGGGATGGGGGCACGCCGAGATCGGGGTCGTCCGCAGCACGGATCTGGTGCACTGGTCGCTGCCCGGGTAGCGCACCGACGCGACACCGGTCACCGACTCACGCCGTGTCGCCAGGCCCGATCCACCGTGCGAAGAACGAGAAGGCCTCGACGCCGTGCCATTCGTGCACCCCTTCGAAGACGTCGTGCTCAAGGCGCCCCGGTGCGCCGTCGGACGCGTAGACGGCCCGCAGTCGTTCGACTCCGGCCGCGGCCACCGTGGCCGGGAACAGGTCGTCGTGGGTGCCGGACTCGACGAGCAGGGGCCGGGGCGACACCAGCGCGCCGAGGTCCACGTGCTCGAGCTGGCCCAGCATCCCCGGCAGCACCTGCGAGCCGCACATGTTCCAGGGCATCTTGTGCGACTCGGCCCACGACGAGAAGTAGCCGCTCACCACCGCCGCGGCCACCCGGTCGTCGAGGGCGGCGAGGAAGAGCGTGACCGTCCCGCCGTAGGAGAGGCCGGCCATCCCGATGCGCGCCGCGTCGACGAGCGGATGGGCCTCGAGGACGTCCAGGGCGCAGGCCAGGTCCCAGAGGTTCTGGGCCAGGGGGCTGATCCCCGCCATCACGGCGTGGACGAGATTGGTGTCACACGCGTAGTGGTCCTCGGGGTTCCAGTCGAGGCGCTCGCCGAAGCACCGCAGGTCGGGGGCGAGCACGACGTAGCCGCGCTGGGCCAGCTGGTGCGCGTAGTCGGCGTTGGGGGTCCCGGTGCGCTCGAGGCCGACCGCCTCGGACTTTCCCGGCCCGTGCCCGTGGGCGGCCAGCACCGCCGGACCATGCCCGACGCGTCCGTCGGGCACGAGCAGATAGGCCGGCACCGACATCATCTCCTCGGTGTCGAAGACGACCTTGTCGCGCCGGTATCCGTCGCAGTCGACCGACTCCACGGTCTCGAGCCGCAGCGGCACCTTCGACGGCATCGGCCCGAGCAGCGTCGTGAGCCGCCGCCGGCAGCGTTCCCGCCACGCCGCTAGCGCATGGGCGTAGTCGGTGTCGGTGTCGGTGTCGGTGTCGGTGTCGGTGCCGGTGGTGTCGGCGTCGCCGGTCCGTGCCGTGGCGCCGGTCCGTGCCGTGGCGCCGGTCGGTGCCGTGGCGCCCGAGCCCGGTCCCGGTGCCGGCAGGGGGTCGACGTGCGTCGTCCGGCCGAGGCGCACCATCCACCCGTACCAGGGCGAGTAGTTCCGGTCCGGCACGGGGAGCACGAAGGGCGGCTCGCCGGGAGCGTCGCTGGGGGCGTTCCCGGGGGCGGCCCCGGTGGGGTAAGCGGGGTCAGCCGGCAAGCGGGGCCCAGGTCTGCACGGTGTGCCAGCACGTCCCCTGCGGCTTGCCCGTGTACGTCGGCACGCACAGCGGGGACGGGGGCTCGTTGTTGTAGAGCTCGACCACCTGGTACTGGGTGGGGCCGGCGTACTTGTCGGGGCCGAAGCTCAGGGTGGGCGTGTAGGTGCCGGGGAAGTTCTGGATCCTCGACATCGACTGCACGAACGTGCGCCGGTTGAGGTCCGGGCCCGCCCCCAGAGCCGCGGCGGCGAAGAGCCGGATGACCTGGCACCAGCCCACGATCGGGCCCTGCTCCTCGATGTAAGGCGACGTCGGCGACGTCGGCTTGTTGTGAGCCTTCCACGTGTCGTAGCAAGCCTGCACCGCGGCGTTGTAGCCGCCACCGTCGGGGGTGACGCTCTGCGGGGCGTCGGTCCCTCCCAGTGTCTCGACGGTCACGCCCTCTTGGTGGTCGAGGCCCTTCTCGTAGGGGATGGGGATGAGCCCGAGCGTGGTCTCGATCGAGGACTCGTAGTCCGACAGGAGGAGCTTCGGGAAGTAGTTCTGCCCGTTCTCCTGGCTGAGGAACGGGAAGAAGGAGTTGAACGGGATCAGGGGGATCACCGACGTGACGCCGTCGGCCTTCAAGCGCTGCACGACCAGGGGGGCCGCCGAGCCGGTGGCGGCGGTGTCGGCGGGGTTGGACGGCAGGGTCTCGACGAGAGGATTGTCGAACCCCGCCCGGCGCAGGTCGGGCAGCAGGTACTGGTTGAGCGCCACCTGGTCGCTCGTCCGGTCACCGGCCACGATCCCGATGCGGTGCGCCGTGGTCAGCAGTCCCGAGCTCTTTCCCCACTGCACCACCGTGGCCAGGATCTGGGCCTGGTCCGGTCCAGTCCACCACAGGTACGGCGCGCCCTGCTGGGTCCAGTTCGTCACCGTCGTCCACTGCCCGATGAACGGGGTGTGGCCCTCCTGGGTGACGCACAGCTCGTTGTCACCGGTCCACGAGCCCAGCCCGTCGAGCACGGCGAACACCGGCGGGCTCCCCTCGGTCCACTGCTTGCACAGGGAGCGCATCTCGGACTCGTTGGTGGGATCGAAGTTCACGATCATGGGGTTGATCTTGCGCCCGTTGATCCCCCCGGCGTCGTTGATGGCGTTCACGTAAGTGTGGATGGCCGCGTTCTGGGCCGCGAACTCGGTGTCCCCGGCGAAGCCGAAGTTCGACGCCAGCGACGTCAGGTTCGACACGGGGAAGACGACGTTGATCGATCCGGCGCTCACGCCACGGCTGCTGGTCGAGGCGTGGTCCACGTCCACCCCGCTCGGCTTGCCCAGCCCCAGGCCGCTGTCGGCGCCCGTGGTCGCGCCGGCTCCGGCGGACTTCTTCGGGGAGGACGTCCCCGTGACGGCGAAGACGGCGCCACCGATGACAACCACGACGAGCACGAGCACGCCGATCTGCACGCCCACCGGTCGCCGCCGGAGCCGTCGCCACGACCGCCTGAGTGCCGCCGGACCCGAACTCGCCATCGTCGTCCCTTCCCCCGTCGCGCTGATGCGCTGCGTCGCCTGGTGTTACTTCGCCTGTGTGCGCCTATCTGGCGTTTCGACCCCTCACGTCCGCTGCGTCCCGGGTCGGCCCCTTCCCGCCCGGTGCGCCTGCCGATGCCCGACTGCCCCCCTTGTGCCCCAATGCGCCCTCGGTCGGTCGCCGCAGCCACACGATATGCGGCACGCCTGGCCCCGGCTCGACACCCCGGCCGGGGTGGGGGAGATCGGGCGCCGTTCGGTGTGGCGCCGTTCGGTGTGGCGCCGTTCGGTGTGGCGCCGTTCGGCGGCGGGGTTGTGGGCCGATCACCGCTGGGGCACGATGGACGTCGTGACGTTGACGACGGATCTCGATATCAGGGCGATCTCCCCCAACATCGGAGCCGAGGTGCGAGGTCTCGACCTCAGCCGCCCGTTGGGCGACGACGTGGTGGCCGAGGTGCGAGCCGCGCTGTGCGGTCACCTCGTCCTGTTCTTCCCGGGCCAGGACCTCGAGCCCGACGTGCAGGCCGACTTCGCCCGCCAGTTCGGCGAGGTGACGCCGGCGCATCCCGTGATCCCGTCGATCGAGGGCAACCCTGAGGTGCTGAACATCGATGGGCGCGAGGACCGTGCCTCGTGGTGGCACACCGACGTCACCTTCCTCCAGACGCCGCCGCTCGGGTCGATCCTGCACATGCGCGAGGCGCCCACCGTCGGCGGCGACACCATGTGGGTGAGCCTGCAGGCCGCCTACGACGCACTGGCCGCGCCGGTGCGCTCCCTGTGCGACCAGCTGGTGGCCTGGCACCACGACCCGTGGTTCGCCGCCGACGTCGAGGCGCAAGGCGGATACGAGTGGGACGGGCGGCATCACGACAGGCTCTTTCCCGTGTCGCACCCCGTGGTGCGGACGCACCCCGAGACCGGTCGCAACGGGCTGTTCGTCAACTCCCAGTTCACGCGGTTCCTCGAGGGAGTGTCCAAGGTCGAGAGCGACTCGTTGCTCGACATGCTCTACCGGCACTGCCAGCGTCCGGAATTCAGCTGCCGCTACCGGTGGGAGGCGGGCGCCGTGGCGTTCTGGGACAACCGGGCCACCCTGCACTACGCGCTCGACGACTACGGCGACGCCTTGCGCATCGCCCATCGGGTCACGCTGCGCGGGGACCGACCCTACGGCCCGGCCCGGCCGCCCAAACCCGCGGCCTGAGCTCACCGCACCGGCTGGGCTCACCGGACCTCCTGCGCCGGCCGCCAGCCGAGTGCGCGGGCAGGCGCGGGGGCGGGTGGGCGTCGTGCGTCCGTCAGAGCGCACCGCCACCTCCACCCCCCGGTCCCGGTCCGGCGCTGCTGCGCACGGGCCCGGTGACGTTCAGGGCCGCGTCACTGGCGCCGAGGTAGGCGGCGAGGGCACGGGGGTCCTCCCGCACCACGTCGGGGGGGCCCGACACCACGACCGACCCCGTCTGCATCACGATCACGGTCGAGCACAGCTCGAAGACGAGCGGGACGTCGTGCTCCACGAGAAGGACCGTCGAGCCCGTCACCTCCTGCAGCTGGCGGAGCAACGGGATGAAGGCTTCGGCCTCGCGCTGGGCGATGCCGGCCGTGGGCTCGTCGAGCAGTAGGAGCCGGGGCCCAGCCAGCACGATCGACGCCAGGTCGACGACGCGGCGCGTGCCCGTCGACAGGTGCCCGGTGAGGTGGTGGCGGAACCGATCGAGCCCGAACGACCCGATGACGCCGTCCACGGCCTTGCGCTTGTCGCGCTCGGAGCGGCGCGCCCACGGGAGCTGCAGCGTCGTCGCCAGGACGCTGACACGCGCCCGGGCGTCCTCGCACAGCATCAGGGTGTCGTACACGGTGAGCTCGGGGTAGAGGCGGCAGTCCTGGAACGAGCGGACGAGACCGAGCGCGGCCCGCTCTTCGGGGATGTAGTCGGCGAGGTCCTCCCCATCGAGCCGCAACGAGCCCTCGGCCGGGGTCACCGTGCCCGAGACCGCGTCGAGCAGGGTCGTCTTGCCCGACCCGTTGGGCCCGATGAGCCCCACGATGGTGCCGGGCTCGACCGACATGCTCACCTTGTCGATCGCCAGCAGACCCCCGAACGACACCACCAGGTCATCGATTTCGAGGCGGGCAGGCTCGAGCTTCCTCGCCCTCTTGCGTGGTGACCTCGCGTCATCGTCATCGTCGGTGACGGGACGGGCGTCGGTGGAGCCTGCGCCGGTTTGGCCGTCGTCGTCCCGGTCGATGCCGTCGCCTCTCGCCCCCCGGCGGCTCACGTGATGACCTCGGCCACGCTGCCCTCCGGTTGCGTGTCCGGCGCGGCGGGATCGGCCCCCGCCGCGTCGTGGGCCGCGCCCGGCGGCGGTTCGCCGCGCCGGCGGGCCTGGAGCTGTTGGACCCCGGCCGTGGCGAGGTCGCCGAGCTGGTGCATGACGTGGGCCATGCCGCCGGGCAGATAGAGGATGAAGGCCATGAGCCCGATGCCGCTCGTGAGGAACTGGACGGTGGTGGAAGACCCGAAGATGGCCGGCAGCCCGACGAGATAGAGGGCGCCGAGCACCGCCCCGGGGATGGCGTCGAGCCCGCCGATCACCACCATCGACACCACCAGGATCGACACCGAGGGGTCGAAGGTGTCGGTGCTGAAGCGCTCGGTGGCGAAGGCCAGGCACACCCCGGCGTAGCCCGCCATGAACCCCGACAGGGCGAACGCCATGAGCTTGGTGCGCACGACGGGGATCCCCGCCGCGCCGGCGGCCACCTCGTTGTCCCGCACCGAGATCAGGCGCCGGGCGATGCCGCGGTCACGCCACACCCGCACCATGAGCACCGAGACGATGAGCACGGCCAGCGAGAACCAGGCGAAGGCGCGCTCCGACGACAAGCCCAAGCCGAGGAACGTCGGCCGCGAGATCAACGTGGACTGCGGGTCGGGCAGGCCCGAGCAGATCGTCCGGTGCACGACGGGCACGGTCCAGCATGAGGTGGCCAGGACCGAGGTCTGCATGAACAGGGCGAAGCCGAGCGTGCTGACCGCCAGGTACAGGCCGCGGATGCGCAGGGCCGTGAGGCCCACCAGCACCGACACGAGGCCGGTGACCACGCCCGCCAACGGCAGCAGGATGATGAGGGGGACGCCCCCCCCGAGGTGCGCGGTGATGTCCGCCCCCACGGCAACGAGCCCGAACTGCCCGAGCGACACCTGACCGGACCAGCCCGTCAGGACCGTGAGCGACAGGGCGATCACGCCGTAGATGCAGATCTGGGACATGAGAAACGAACGTCCGACGTCGAGGACGAGAGGCAGCAGCGCCGCCACCACCACGGTGAACAGCACGCCGGTGGTCCCGACCCGTTTTCGTAAGCTGGCCCCGGCGTGGCGGATCCCGAGCGTCCCCGTCGTCCACGACGTCCGCTCGGCCGTGCGCGAGCCCTTCTGCAGCGAGGCCGCCCGCACGAGCAAGGCCAGCTGCAGCAGGAGGAACAGCACGAGCTCGACGGCGGCCGGGTTCGTGATGTTCCAAACCAGGAGGTCCTGGACGATGCCGATCCCGATGCCGCCCACGAAGGCCACGGGCAGGCTCACCATGCCCCCCACCAGTGCGGCCAGCAGGGCCAGCAGGAGGAGCCCGGGGGACAGGACCTGGGTCAGGTTGCTCGTCTGGTTGGGTGAGTTCAGGATGGCCGTGAACGCGGAGAGCCCGCCGGCCAGGGTCCAGGCGACGGTGGACGTCCGCCGCACCCACACCCCCGAGAGCCGGGCCGACTCCCCGTTCTCCGCCGAGGCCCGCATGGCGAGGCCCCACGGAGAGAAGCGGATGAACGCGGCCAGACCGAGAGCGACGACGGGCGCCACGACGAGCGTGACGACCTCTCCGGGCGGGAAGAGGAACGTCCCGATGTGGAAGGACCAGTCGACGGGCACGGGAAAGGCCCGGAAGAGCTTCTTCGGGCGGATGAAGGGGAAGAGGGTGAAGAGGAACAGCACCTGCGACAGGCCGATGGTGGCCACCATCACCATGACGCGCGGCCGGTTGAAGAGGCGGCGCAGGAGCAGCTCCGACAGCGCCCCGACCGCGGCGGCCAACAGCAGGGCGGCGGCCAGCGCGGCCCAGTAGTTGATGCCGTAGTCGTAGTAGAGCTTGACCAGGAATACCGCGGCGACCACGCCCAGCTGGCCCTGGGCGAAGTTGATCACCCGGTTGGTGCGGTAGATGAGGACGAGGCCCGTGGCCAAAAGGCCGTAGTTGAGGCCGAGGATGGCGCCCTCGATGACCACCGACGACGGGATCGACACCGCGATCACGCCGTTCCCCCGTCCTTTCCGTCTCCGTCCGCGGCCCTCGGGCTCTGTTCGTTCCCGCCGTTCCCGCCGTTCCCGCCGTTCCCGCCCCCGCCCGGTCCGGCCACCCACAGGCCCTCGGCATGCGACGCCGGGGTGGTCGCAGGAGGGTCAGCGGCGCCGGAGGGTCTGGCCGCGGTGGTCGGGCCCGGTGCCGCGCCGTCCGTCCCGCCCGGACCGCCCGTGCCGTCCGTCCCGCCCGGACCGCCCGTGCCGTCCGGACCGCCAGGACCGCCCGTGTCGGCCGGTCCTGGGCCCGGGGCGTCGGGGTTGCCGGCGGTGGGTCGTGCGCGCGGCCCTCCTGGCGCCGGGGGCGTCGGCAAGACGAGGCCGGAGGCTCGCACCGTGGCACCGCCCGCCCCGGCCCCGTTGGCCCGGGTGGCGGCGGTAGCGCCGGTGGCGCCCGTGGACGAAGGATCGGCACCGGCCGCGGCGGTATGGGTGGCATCGGTGCCGAGCGCCGCGCCCACGCTGGCCAGGAACACGGGGCGAAGCAGGTCGTCGCGCGCCAGGAGATCGGTGATCGAACCATCGAAGCGAACCTCGCCGCGCTCGAGGAAGAAGGCGTGCTCGGCCAAGGTCATGGCGCGGTTCACGCTCTGCTCGACGAGGATCACGGTGGCCCCATCGGCGTTGACGCGCTTGACGATGTCCATGAGGCGCTCGACGGTCATGGGGGCGAGGCCGAACGCGAGCTCGTCGATCATGAGGAGGCGGGGTTTGCTCATCATGACGCGCGCCAGCGCCAGCATCTGCTGCTCGCCGCCCGACAACGTGCCCGCGGGCTGGTCGAGGCGGGGCTGCAACTCGGGGAACAGGCTGATGGCGTCGTCGAAGGCCGCCTTCGAGCGTGGCATCTCACGCCGGAACGAGTGGCCGCCGATGCGGAAGTTCTCCCGCACGCTCAGGCCGGGGAACGTCATCTTCCCCCCGACGAGCAGTGCCGCCCCGAGGTCGATGATCTGCTCGGGCTCGAGATAGGTGCAGTTGGCCCCGAAGATGCGGATGACCCCCCGGTGGGGGTGGTCCAGCCCGGCGACAGCCCGCAGCAGCGTGCTCTTGCCGGCCCCGTTCGTGCCCAGGAGCGCCACGATGTCGCCTTCGGGAACCTCGAGGTTGATGTCGAAGAGCACCTGCTGGTTGCCATAGTAGAAGTCCATGTTGTGGATCTGCAGGGCCGGGATCTCCCCCCCGCCTTGCGGCGCTTCCCCTCGGCGTAGCGCTCGAGGACGTCCTCGATCACGAGCGTGATGTCACCGCGCACGAAGCGCGAGCCCACGAGCAGGAGCACGCCGCCCACGGCGCATACCGGTCCGATCAAGGTGAGCGCGGTCGTGACGTTCGAGGCGTCGCTGATGGCGCCGAGCAGGATCCCGCCGGCGAAGCCGCCGAAGACCAAGGCGTAGACGCCGAAGAGCCCGAAGCAGATGGCCCGCATCTCCGGTGGGGCCGTCGCCGCCAGGGTCTGGAAGATGCAGATGGACAGCGGCGCCACCGCCGATTGCGCCAGGAATTGCAGGACGACCACCATCCACAGATGGGGCATGTACAGCGACAGGCTGTAGAGGCTGCCGAACACGGCGATGCAGACGCCGGCGACGACGAGGGGCTTCTCGGGGGCGCGCCGGAAGAGCTTGTCGCCCACGACGAAGACCACCGGCAGCCCGAGGAACGACGACAGGCCGATGATCGAGAACACGTCGGCGCGGTGCGCCACCCCGAGGTGCCAGTGGCGCTGGAAGTACAGCGAGCCGAACAGCGGGATGCCCGTGCCGGCGAACCCGAGGATGGCGACCGCCACGAGCTCGTAGTAGAGGGAGCGGATGCGCAGCAGGCGGGTGACGGCCGAGCCCAGGAGGACCTTGGGGGCGTGCTCCTGCTCGGTCCCGATGTCCATCCCCGCGGCCTTCAGGATGTGACTCGACTCGTTGGCCCCCTTCTCCGGCTCCCGGATGAAGAAGATGGCCAGCGCCACGGGGACCCCGAGGACCGCCAGGGCCAGGGCCCAGCGCCAGTTGTGGGTCGCGGCGGCGATGTAGCCCACGAGCAGGATCCCGATGGTCTGGGACACGGGGTCGTTCATGTTGTGCCAGGTGAAGACGCGCGCCCGGCCGTGGGTGGGATAGGCATCGGCCAGATAGGCGTTGTGCACCGTGTCGCTCGACCCCAGGCCGATGGCGGCGACCAGGTACAAGAACACGAACGGCCACACGTTGTGCACGAGGGCCATGAGCGGGACCGTGGCCGAGAAGATGAGCAGGGTGATGGCGGCCACGTTCTTGCGGCTGCCCCGGTCGGCGAACACCGCCACCGGCATCCCCCAGGCGATCTGGGCCACCGCGCCGACGAAGATCACCGCCCCCAGTCCGGCGTCGCTCAGGTGGAACGCGCTCTTGATCTCCGGGCCCAGGATGCCGATGCCGTTGACGACGGTGTCGGTGACCATCGCCGCCACCGTGAGCAGGACCAGGGGTGCGAACCCGTGCTCGCGCAGGATGCCGATCAGCGGGGGAGGCTTGCCCTCGCCGGTGCCGGGCATGAGGGCCACATCGGCGACCGCCGCCTTGTCCCGGCTCTTGCTGACCGCGGCGGCGAGCAGCTCATCGGGGACCACGAAGTTGAACATGGGCTGTTCCCCATCGAACATCGCCTGTTCCCCCACAAGCGGGTCGCCCATAGCTGCGACACGCTAATCCCTGACGCAATCGTCAGAGACTTCGCGAGGGTCGAGCCGTCCGTCGGCCTTCGCCGGCGCAGGGCCGACGGTCCACCGGTCCTCGTCGACGCCGGACCGATCAGGCCCGGTCCGGCTCCCCGGTCGCGGACGCGACCGTGAGCGGGCCGTAGGGGAGCACACCGAGCCGGGCGCCGCCGCCCGTGGCATCGAGAGCCTCAGCGACCGCATCCGTCACGTCTGCCACAGGCCGCAGGAAGGCGCCCCGGACGTCGTCGTCGGTGAGGCCTTGGGTGTGAAGCCAGACGTCGGCCCGGCGCAGGACCCGGCCGAGGACCTGGGTCTGCCAGCGGTCCGTTTCCGACGGGCCCGTCGTCGCGTCGAGCGCGTCGGGGCCCGCGGCGCCGGCGAGCAGCCGCGCGAACGCGCCCCCGGCGGGCGTGCCGTCGGCGCACTCGGCCGCCATCACGATGGTCCCGCCGGCGCGGACCACGCGCTCGGCCGCGGCCATGCCCTTCACGGCCTGGTACAGGTTGCGGTCGAGCGGATAGCCGCCGTTCGTGCTCAGCACGACGTCGAAGGGCGCCCCCACCGTCTGCACCGACGTGCGCTCGACGAACCGGCACGCCGCGGCGTGCCCGGCCGGCAGCGGCCCGGCGAAGACCGCCGTCAGCTGGCGGCGCTGGTTGATGGCCACGTCGAGAGACAGCGCCGGCGGGGCCAGGGCCACCGCGGCGCGCACGAAGTCGTGGACGGGGTTGCCCTCGGTGACGAGCCAGGTGGCGTGCGGGTCCACGATGCGCCGGGGACTGTGCGCTTCGAGGATCGTCTCGAGTGCGGCCAGGCCCGGGCACGCCCCCTTGGGACCCCCGCTGAAGCCCGCGAAGAAATGGGGCTCGACGAAGCCGGTCAGGATTCGAAGGTCCGCTTCGACGTAGCGGCGGTCGATCCGTATGGGAACGCCGTCCACCT
Source organism: uncultured Acidimicrobiales bacterium (assembly GCA_963811775.1). Classification (GTDB taxonomy): domain Bacteria; phylum Actinomycetota; class Acidimicrobiia; order Acidimicrobiales; family UBA8190; genus Chersky-840. The sequence goes on from CAWESO010000019.1 coordinate 127,022, forward strand.
CGCCGACCTCGACGTGGTCGGCCTCGGGCCCGTCGGCCTGGTGTTGACGCACGGTGTAGCGCCGTGCGATGTCCGGGCCCACGAGCTCGAGGACCTCCTCCGCCGTGGCGGCGCGATGGGTGCCGGTGGCGCACAGCAGGTCGACGCGGTCGGGACCGGCTCCCACCTGCTCGAGCTCGGCGAGCAGTGGGGGCAGGACGGTGCGGTTGGGCATCGGTCTCGTGATGTCGGGGAACACCACCGCCACCCGCGGGCTTGGGCCCGCACCGTGACGCGCCACGGCGCGGGCGGCGTCCCGGACGAGTCGGGAGAGCGGCGGCCCCTCCACCGGCGCGCGCAGCGACTCGAGCACGGCGGCGGCCTCGTCGGGGAGGCCGGGCAATTCGGTGGCGGTGACGACGACGGCGTCGTCGGGCACCGTGGCCACGATCCCGTCCCGGCCATAGGCCAATCGCACCTGTTTCACGTCGTGGCCCGCCCAGTCCGCATGGCCCGCCCAGTCCGCATGGCCCGCCCAGTCCGCATGGCCCGCCCGTTTCGCCATTTCATCGTTGCCATTGTCGCCGTTGTCGTCATCGCCGTCGTCGCCCTCTCGGTGTCTCGGGTCATGGAGCAAGGCCGATGACCGCGGCGGCCGCAGCATCGGCGCCGGGACGCAACGTCCGGTAGAGCGCCACCATCGCTGCCTCGGGCGTGATCTCGGCGTCGACCGGGTCGAGACGGTCGAGATCGAGATGGTCGGGATCGAGGCCGCCTCTCTCGTCACCGATGGCGTGGGACACGAGCAGGGCGGCCCCAGCCGACGCCGCCTGGCCCGAACGGCGGTGCCGGGCCGGCAGCCCGGTGACGGCGGTGAGGACCTCGGTCCACAGCGGCATCGAGGCACCACCACCGCCGAGCATGAGGCCCACCGGGGCGACGGCACCTTTCCCTTGCGACCCCGCGGCTGCCTCAAGGCACCGGGTCACGTCCCACGCCACCGACTCCACGACGGCCCGCGTCATGTCCCCGACGTCGTGGGCGAGAGAAAGACCGACGAGGGCGCCACGTGCGGAGTCCCGCCACCACGGCGCCCGTGCCCCTCCGAACCAGGGGAGGACGACCGCTCCTTTGGCCCCCGGGGGGCTGGAGCGTGCCCGGTGCATGAGGGACTCGGCGTCGACTCCCGCCACGCCGGCCAGCCAACCGACGAGGGACCCTGCCGCCGACAGGCCACCTTCGAGCAGCCATCCCTGGCGCGCGCCCCGGGTGACGATGAGGGCGTCGGGCACGCCATGGCCGAGGTCCGGCACGGGAATCGACACGTTGGCGGTGGTCCCCCACGACACCATGGGCCACGACCCCGATGCGTCCGTGCCGAGGACCTCGCAGGAGCGGTCGCCGGCACCGATCACGACGGGGATCCCGGCTCGCAGACCGAGCTCGCCCGCGGGGCCCTCGAGAAGCCCGCCCAACACCGTTTCCGAGGGTCGGGCCGACGGGAGAAGGTCGGCGACGGAGTCGACGAGCCCCGGGACGAGCGCGTCGGAATCCACCGCGGACCCCTGCGCGCCGTCGCTGCCGGCCAGCTCGGACAGCTCGGACAGCTCGGACAGCTCGAACAGTCCCGTGGCGGAGGCCAGTGTGTTGTCGGTGGCGACCTCTCCGGTGAGACGCCAGGCCAGAAGGTCCCGAGGGCCGAGCAACCACCGGGCGTCGGTGATCCTCTGTGGCTCGTGGCGCTCGAGCCATGTCACCTTGGCCGCCATCGAGCCGGCGTCGAGCGCCACACCGGTGCGTCGACGCACCGTCCGGGCGCCGTCGTCCCCGAAGGAGCGCGCGATGTCCTCGGCCTCTGTCCCCGCTCGCCGGTCGGACCACAACAGCGCGGGCCCGAGCGCCAGCCCTCCGGCGCTGACGGGGACAAAGGTCTGGCGCGCCGCGGCGAAGCCGAGCGCCTCAACCGCCGCCAGCACCGCATCGGCCTGGCCACCGAGTGCGGAGCGGGCCGCGCCCATGGCGGCCACCACCGAGTCCCACCACGAGGTCGGGTCCTGTTCGGCGCGGTTGTCGGGTCCGTAGTGGCAGTCGAGCGCGCTCCGGCCCGTGGCCACGGGGCCCTCGTCCCCCCACACCACCACCTTCGTGACGCTGGTCCCGAGATCGATGGTGAGGATCACGCCGAGACGGAGCCCGCCGTGCCCGCGTCCGCGCCGGTGCCGGCGCGCACCGCGCCGGCGACGAGGCGCGCCATGGTGGCGGGCTCGGGGTCCTGGAAGACGACTCTCCCCACGGCCAGGCCGGCGGCCCCTCCAGCCATGGCATCGCGGATCTCGTCCAGGACGAGCTCCCGCGATTCGCCCGCACCACCAGCACCACCCGCACCGCCCGCGCCGTCACCCGAAGCGGCGCGACGGGGACCACCGAGGAAGAGCACCGGAACCCCCACGCTGCCCACGATGCGCGCCACAGCGTCAATGCGTGCCGCGCCCGGCGCCACGTCGGGGACGGGCACCTTCAGGACCGGCGCGCCGAGGTCGTGGGCGACGACGGCGGCGAACACGATCGAGTCGGTGTCGCGCGCCACCTTGCCCGCGGTCCACGACAGGGGCTCGATGAGCGCGTCGAGACCCGACGACCGTGCCGATTCGAGCACCTTTCCCAACAGCTCCAGGGCGGGCGCGGTCAGGGGGTCGGCCATGTCGATGCGTGTCATGTGCTTGATGCCGGTCCAACCATCGGTCGAAGCCTGTTCGACGCTCGCCACGAGACGGTCGTCGAGCTCGAACGCGCTCCCCGCCAACCCGGTGCGGTTGAGGGAGAGATAAGTGCGGTGCCGGGCCTCGACCGCACCCGACGCGCGCAGGTCACGCAGGGGCTGGGTGGTGGCGAGGATGCCGTCGCAGAACTCGAGCGCGGCCGACAGCGACTGCAGGTACGGCGCGTAGGCCTCCACCGTGATCATGCCCCGGGCCCGGTGGTCGGCCGCCAGGATCACCGCCGGTGCGGCCAGGGGACCGACGGGCCCGCGTCCCGCCCCGGGCCTCGGTGACGACGACGGCGACGACGACGGCGGCGGTGGCACCGACCTCACTCCGGCCCGGTCACTCCGGCCAGGTGGAGCACCACCTTGGCCAGCGCCGAGAAGTCCTCTCGCCCGTACCCCGCGGTCGACGCCGCCGTGAGGACTTGGCGGGAGGTGGCCGTGGTCGTCATGGGGACACCGGCGCGCGCCGCGTACGACAACGCCAGGTCGAGGTCCTTCGCCATGAGGTCGGTCATGAATCCTGGCTGCCAGCCGTTCGAGGCGGGACTGTCGGCGATGACGCCGGGAACGGGCAGCCGGGTGCGCACCGCGGTGCAGTCACCGGTCGAGTGCACGAGCACCTCGAGCAGCTTGGCCATGTCCACACCCGAGCGCACGGCCAGCGCGGTGGCCTCGGCCGTGGCCACCATCTGGGCTGCGTAGATGAGGTTGTTGCAGAGCTTCACGACCTGACCCATCCCCGGCCCGCCCACGTGCACGATGAGGCCGGCCATGGGGTCGAGCGCGGCGCGGGCGTCCACGAGGGTGGTCGCGTCGCCGCCCACCATCAACGTGAGGGTTCCCTTGTTGGCCCCCACCGTGCCCCCTGACACGGGGGCGTCGAGGTAACGGGCGCCGGTCGCGGTGACCCGCGCGTGCTGGGCCCGCTCGACGTCGGGGTCGATGGTGGAGCAGTCCACGACGATCATGCCCGGCCCGAGCGCGGGGACCACGGCGTCGAGGACCTGCACGACGTCGGGGGAATTGGGGACACAGAGGATGAGGACCTCGCTGGCCCTGGCCACGTCGGTGACGGTGCCTCCGTCGATGGCGCCGAACGCCATCGCCTGGTCCACCGGTGGTCTGCTGCGCGACGCCACCGTGACCTGATGGCCTGCCGCCACGAGATTGCGGGTCATGGGCAGTCCCATGGCTCCGAGGCCGATGAAACCGAGCTTCACGAGGACCTCCGTTGTGATTGTCGGTCAGCGGTCATGCCGATCGAGGAGCAGGCGCATCGTCGATCGGCACGATCGTCGCTGGGCACGCGCGTCGATCAGGCGAACTGCGGCAGCCACTTCGCGGTGCCCGCCAGCAACTCGTCCACCATGGCCTCGGTGTCGCGCAGGTCGCCGCGTCCCGCCAGCGGGTCGAGGGCGAAGGCCTGCTGGGCGAGGACGCGGTCGCCGGTCAGCCCCGCTTCGACCGTCATCTCCTGCACCGCCACATGACGGCGCAGGAGCTCGGCGAACGGAGCCGGCGCCCGGGCGACGTCCCGGCCCCGGATCCCGTCGCCGTCGACGATGCACATCGACTCCACCACGGCGTCGGCAGGAAGGTCGGGGCACTGCCCGGTGTTGGGCCGGTTGAGTGGGCACTCGCGCCGGGTGCCGGTGATGAGCGAGTCGATGACCGGGGCCACAAGCTCGCCGGAGTCCCAGGTCGCCAGCTCCTTCTTGCCGGCCAGCACGTCGTCGACCTCGGCGATGTACTCCGCTTGGTGCTTCTCCCGGTTGGCCATGGGGGTCAGCTCGATGCCCCATTTCGCACCCCACCCCGACTCCTCGGTCAGCACCGACGGCATGAATTCGGCCAGATGGCGGTCGTTGGCACCCAGCAGCGCACCCCAGCGGTCGAGCAGGGTCAGCTTGAGCAGGTGGCGGCGACCGAAGTCGAGCTTCGAGAACGGCTCTGCCTCTTCTTGGCCCGGTGCGGGAGCGAGCGCGTCGAGCCCTCCGAGCTCGTCGACCAATTCGGCCAGCAGCGCGAAGCCGTCCGCGCCGTCCACGTCGAGCTCGGTGATGACGGGAAAGTGGTTGATCCCGGTGATCACCGGCCGCACCGCGGTGTGGGGCTTGCGGAAGGCGATGGCCAGGTCCATGCAGAAGCCGCCCACCTCGTGGCAGAGGCCGACGGTCTTGAGGGTGGTCTCCCGACACACGGTGCGGGTGAGCGTCGTCATGGGGTTCGTGATGTTGAGCAGCCATGCGTCGGGGCACTGGTCTTCCATGTCGTGGCCGATGCCGGCGAGCACGGGGATGTTGCGCAGGGCCCTGCTCACCCCTCCGGGGCCGATGCTGTCTCCCACCGACTGGCGGATGCCGTGCCGGGCGGGGACGTCGATGTCGACGGCCATGCTCGTGAACCCGCCCGTGGAGATCGTGACCACGACGAAGTCCGCACCTTCGAGGGCGCGGCGCTGGTCGGTGGTGGTCGACACCGTCGACTTGGCCCCGAGCTTGTCGTCGGCGATGCGGGCGATCGACTCCATCTTCTGGAGCGGCACGGGGTCGATGTCCTCGAGGACGAGATGCACGCCTGACAGCGAGGGGAGGCTCAGGAGGTCGGCGATGAGCTTGGGCGACCACTGGTAGCTGCCGCCTCCGATGATTGTGACCTGCATGTCTTCATCCTTCCACGCGCAGGAGGCCGGGCACCGTCCGTAGAACAGGTTCTATACTCGGTCTTCTCAGAGCGCTTGCTCGGCGAATCTCGCTCATGGCGGGCACCTCGCGCAACCGCACACGTTTCGGACTCTTCGGAGGTAGGGCAATGGCAAAAGCGGTCATCGTCGAGGCGGTACGCACCCCCATCGGCAAGCGCAACGGATGGCTGTCAGGTTTCCACGCCGCCGAGCTGCTGGCCACGGCCCAGGTCGAGTTGGTCAAGCGGGCCGGGATCGAGCCCTCGGAGGTCGAGCAGATCGTGGGCGGGTGCGTCACCCAGGCCGGCGAGCAGGCGTCCAACGTCACCCGCACGGCATGGCTCAGCATGGGCCTGCCCTACGAGACGGCGGCGACGACCATCGACTGTCAGTGCGGCTCCGCCCAGCAGGCCAACCACTTCGTCGCCAACCTGGTGAGCGCCGGGGCGGTCGATGTGGGGATCGCGTGCGGGGTGGAAGCCATGAGCCGGGTGGGGCTGGGCGCCAACGCCATCAACGGGCCGGGGAGCTCGCGCCCCGCCGACTTCCCGTGGGACATGCCCGACCAGTTCGGCGCGGCCGAGCGCATCGCCCAGAAGTACGGCATCACGCGCCAGGACGTCGATGCGCTCGGGCTCGCCTCGCAGCACAAGGCGGCGCGCGCCTGGGAGGAAGGCCGATTCGACCGTGAGGTGTTCGCCATCGACGCGCCCGTGGTGGGCCCCGACGGGCCGACCGGCGATCGCCACAACGTCGTGCGCGACCAGGGCCTGCGCGACACGACGGCCGAGGGCCTGGCCAAGTTGAAGCCCGTCGTGCCCGACGGCATGCACACCGCCGGGAACTCGTCGCAGATCTCCGACGGAGCCGCCGCGGTGCTGTGGATGTCCGAGGACCGCGCCAAGGCGGCGGGACTGCGGCCCCGGGCCCGCATCGTGGCCCAGGTGCTGGTGGGATCCGACCCCTACTACCACCTCGACGGCCCCATCTCGGCCACGGAGAAGGTGCTCGCCAAGGCCGGGATGACCGCCGACGACATCGACATCTTCGAGGTCAACGAGGCCTTCGCCTCGGTCGTGTGCTCGTGGCAGAAGGTGCACGGTATCGACTGGGACAAGGTCAACGTGAACGGTGGTGCCATCGCCATCGGCCACCCCGTGGGCTCCACCGGGAGCCGGTTGATCACCACGGCCCTGCACGAGCTCGAGCGGCGCGACGCCAACCTGGCCCTCGTGTCGATGTGCTGCGGGGGAGCCCTCGCGACGGGCACCATCATCGAACGCCTCTGAACTGGGCGGTTCGCCCCTCGACGACGGCCGGTCCCCCACCGCAGCGGCGGCTCGGATACGCGGACATGATGAGGGGATGACCACCCCGACGAGCAGGATTCGCAGCATGGCTCGGCGTGCCCGTTCGGGCGTGTCGTCACGACGACCGGTGGCGCCACAGGGGTCTGTCGCCGTTCTCACGTGCGCGGCGCTGTTCGCCGGCGCGAGCGCCGTCACGGTGGGCGCCCTGTCGGGTCCCGCCGCCGCGGCACGTGCCTCGACTTCGCTCCCGGTGGCCCACACCGTGTTCGGAACGAGCTGGCCGGTCTACCACCACGACGCCCTCGGCGGTGGCGCCGATCCCACCGGCACCGACCTCAGCCCGGCATCGGCGGCGTGGACGTCGGCTGCCCTCGACGGCGAGATCTACGGGGAGCCGCTCGTGGCATCCGGGCGCGTGGTCGTCGCCACCGAGAACGACACCATGTACGAGCTGGCCGCCGACACCGGGGCCCTGCTGTGGTCGACCCACGTCGGCACCGCGGTTGCTTCGGGAAACCTGCCCTGTGGGGACATCTCGCCGACGGTCGGCATCACCGGGACGCCCGTGATCGACCCGGCGCGCGGCGAGGTGTTCGCCGTCACCGACGAGGCCGCGGGCGCCTCCGCCCAGCACTTCCTGGTGGGCCTCGACCTCTACACCGGCGCCGTGCTCTTGCACCAGCCCATCACCCTGCCGGGCTCGGACCAGCTCGCCGAGCTCCAGCGGACGGGATTGGCCATCGACGGCGGGAACGTCGTGGCGGGCTTCGGCGGGAACGACGGGGACTGCGGCAACTATCACGGCTGGTTGGTCGGCATTCCCGAAGGAGGCGGGCCGGAGTCCACCTTCGAGGTGGCCTCGGCCGCCGGTGACAGTCAGGGTGCCATCTGGATGGGCGGCGCCGCACCTGTCGTGGACGGTCAAGGGAACATCTGGGTGACCACGGGCAACAGCGCCTTCGAATCGGCCAGCGACTCCTACGACGACAGTGACGGCGTCATCGAGTTGTCTCCGTCGCTGCACGTCGAGAAGTTCTTCGCCCCGACGACGTGGTACAGCGACAACGCCAGCGACTTCGACTTCTCCACCTCACCGGCTCTGGTGTCGTCCAACGGGCTCGCCTTCGCGGCGGGCAAGTCGCATCTCGGGTACCTGCTCTCGCAGTCGAACCCCGGTGGTATCGGGGGTCAGCTGCAGACCGTGTCGTCGTTCTGCGGTGGAGACGTGGACGGGGGGACGGCGGTGTCGGGGGCCACGGTGTACGAGCCCTGCCAGTCGGGGATCGCGGCCGTCGCCACCGCCGCGCCCAACACCGCCAGCGTGCTGTGGCATACCAATACCGGTGCCGGCGGGCCCCCCATCGTGGCCGGGGGGCTCGTGTGGTCCATCGACACCGGGAACGACGTGCTCTACGGACTGGACCCCGCCACGGGGAACGAGGTCCAGCAGCTCGCGCTCGGCTCGGAGGCCAACCATTTCCCCACGCCGACGGTCGCCGACGGGCTGTTGCTGGCGGCGTCCTCGACGCAGGTGCACGCCTTCGCCGGCCCGGCCGGGCTCCCGCCTGCGCCGCCACCGCCTCCGGCGCGGTCGGGGTACTGGACCACGGCCTCGGACGGGGGCGTGTTCAGTTTCGGCGGTGCCGGGTTCTCGGGTTCCATGGGCGGCCGGCATCTGCAGGCGCCGGTGGTGGGGATCACCGCCACCGCCGACGGCGGCGGCTACTGGCTGGTGGCGAAGGACGGCGGGGTCTTCGCCTTCGGTGACGCCGGCTACTTCGGTTCAATGGGCGGCCGGGCTCTGGCCAAGCCCATGGTGGGACTGGCGGCCGCTCCGAACGGGGACGGCTACTGGACCGTGGCCTCGGACGGTGGGGTGTTCAGTTTCGGGGGTGCCCGCTATTTCGGCTCGATGGGGGGAAGGCCCCTCGCCCGGCCCGTGGTCGGTATGGCGTCGACGGCCGACGGCGGCGGCTACTGGCTGGTCGCCTCGGACGGGGGGGTGTTCGCCTTCGGTGACGCCCGCTTCCAGGGGTCGATGGGTGGTCGGCGCCTGGCGCAGCCCGTGGTGGCCATGGCGGCGGCCCCGGGCGGCGGCTACTGGTTGGCCGCCTCCGACGGCGGCATCTTCAGCTTTGGCGGGGCCGGCTTCTTCGGGTCGATGGGCGGCCGGCGCCTCAGCCGGCCCGTGGTGGGCATGACCCCGACCTCGACGGGCCAGGGCTATTGGGAGGTGGCCTCCGACGGCGGGATCTTTGCGTTCGGCGACGCGCCCTTCGAGGGGTCCGAGGCAGGGGCGCGGTTGGCCGCGCCGATGGTGGCCATGGCTGCGCCACCGCTGATCTGAGCCAGCCCGCGTCAGGCCCCGTTTCGGCCGGTGGTGTCGTCCGGCGCAGGGCTCGACGGGCCTGAGGCGCGCCGGCGGCGGCGCGTCAGCTCGTGGAGCTGTGCCGCCTTGCGGGTGTTCGTCTTGTCGAGCGCCACGAATTCGCCCTCGGCCTCGACGCACACCACGCCGTCCTGGACGAGACGCCCCCGGCTCGTGACGCGACGGCCGTCGTTGGCCACGACCTCGGCTTCGAAGCGGGCCTCGACGCCCACCAGCGTCGGTCGGCGGAAGCGGATCGTGAGCCACACCGTCGGTCCCGCGGCACCGCTCAGGTAGTTGGCGGCCGTGAGGATGATGTCGAACGTGGCGGCCAGATGGGCTCCGTGAACCCAGCCGGGACCCCCCTCGTAGGGCGTCGTGAACACCGCCGTGCCGATGGCGAGAGGGGGCTGGAACGTGATCTCCACCGGGAGCGCGAGGGGGTTGAACCGCCCCACGATGGGGTCATAGGGCATCGATCGGTCCATCCACGCACCCGGGGTCTCGGCCACCAGCGCCTTGGGGGGCTCCATGAAACGCGGCACGGGATCGGTCGGGACGTGTCGTGCCAGCGTGTCGGCGGCGGACCGGAGGTCCGACACCACCGAATCGAGCACGTCCGGGGGTGCCGTGTTCGTGACCACCAGGTCCACGAGATGGCGGACGGTGTCGGCGAGCTCGCCCAGGGACCCTTCACGACCGGCGATGGCGGGGTGGAAACTCCCGGGGACCTCGTCGCTCACTGTCACCGTCTTTCCCCGTCCCACGTCCGTCGAGTGCTGTCCACGTCGGCCGCAGGCCGCCCGGGACTGTCTACCTCGGGAACGTCAGGGCGATCACATCGACGCACGGCGATCCCGAGGCACCCGGTCAGCCGTTTGAGCCTGATCCTGATGACTCCTGACGACGGAGTACGAGCCCATTGCCGCAGACGGAGTTCGAGTCCCGTGCCGCAGGCGGAGTTCCGGTGCCGCAGGCGCAGTGCACCCGAGGGCAGGTGGTCGGCGGGGACGGCCAGGTCGGATGGGGAAGGAACTGGAATTCGTTCTAATGTCAGGGGACCCGTCGCCAGCGGGGGAGGAGCTGCCCGGCGCCCCTCCAGCACAGGCGGCGAGCCGAGACCTGAAGGAGAGGCCATGGCCACCCCCGGCACCGAGAATCTGACGTTCGAGCGACACGGCGCCACCGCCGTCGTCACGATGAACCGCCCCGAAGCCAAGAACGCGCTGAGCCTGCCCATGCTCGTCGGCATGGCCGACGCCTGGGAGGAGATCGACGACAACGACGAGATCCGGTGCGCCGTCCTCACCGGCGCAGGCGGGACCTTCTGCTCCGGGATGGACCTGAAGGCGATGTCGGCCCCCGAAGCCGAGCAGTACCGGCACCGTCAGGAGGCCGACCCCGACCTGCACTGGAAGGCCCTGCTCCGTCACTACCAACTGCGCAAGCCCCTCATCGCCGCGGTCGAGGGATGGGCGGTGGCCGGAGGGACCGAGATCCTCCAAGCCACCGACATCCGGGTCGCGGGCGAGAGCGCCAAGTTCGGGGTGTTCGAGGCGCGCCGTGGACTGTTCCCCTTGGGTGGTTCGACCGTGCGCCTCCGGCGGCAGATCCCGTTCACGGTGGCCATGGACCTCCTGCTCACGGCTCGGGAGGTGAGCGCCCAGGAGGCCAAGGAGATCGGTCTGATCGGTCGTGTCGTCCCCGACGGGGAGGCGCTCGACGAGGCCTTGCGCATCGCCGAGGTGATCTGCGCCAACGGGCCGTTGGCCGTCGAGGCCATAAAGCGGTCGGTCCGCGAGACCGAGGGCATACCCGAGGTCGAGGCGCTCAAGATCGAGCTCGAGATCGGCTGGCCCATTTTCACCACGGAGGATGCCAAGGAGGGCCAGAAGGCCTTCGCCGAGAAGCGCACTCCCGAGTACAAGCGGCGCTGATGGCCGAACGAGAGCTGGGCGTTTCAGACTTCGGCATCTCGCCCGGCGGTGAGGTCCAAGACGCGGGAGCACCGCGGGAGACCGTGGAAGACGCCCGGTTCGAACTGGCGAACCAGGTTCGGCGGATCATGAGTGCCATGGTGGGCCTTCCCATCGCGGACGACGCGATCCACGACGCCTCGGCCGCGCTCAAGGAGGTGGCCGACGGGCTCGAACGAGTGGCCGACCCCGGTCGCCGGTTGCGGGCCCAACCCGACCCGGTCGGGCATCCCCAGGAGTTCTTCCCGACCAGCCCGGTCATCGGCTTCGCCAACCCTGTGGCTCCGCCGGTGGTGGTCGAGGCGGTCGACGGTGAGCTGCGGGGCACCGCGACCTTCGACTACCAGTACGAGGGGCCGCCGACCTGCGTGCACGGTGGGGTCATCGCCATGGTCTTCGACGAGATGCTGGGCGCCGCCAACATCATGGCGGGGAGCCCGGGCATGACCGGGACCCTCACCATCAAGTACCGCAAGCCGACGCCGCTCCGTACCCCGCTTCGTCTCGAAGCTCGTTTCATGGAGCGAGACGGTCGCAAGATCCGTACCTACGGCGCCATGTACAACGGGGACACCCTGACCGCCGAGGCCGAGGGCATCTTCATCGAGCTCGTGCCCCAACGCTTTCTGGAGTACGTGACCGAGAATTCCGACTCGCCCGAGGCGGTCGAGCAGGTCCGTGCGGACGCCCGGCGACTCGGGTTCATCGACGGCGCGCCGAGCTGACAGCTGGGCCTGGCCGGGTCGCGCCGTTGTGCCCGGGGACACGGAGAGGTCGGATCGAGGGTGCGCCAGACATGCTCCGGATGATCCGAGTCGGTCACCTCTGGGGACTGGTCGAGGTCCACCACGGGTAGGCGGCCGGCGGATCGAGCCGTCGAGAGCCCTCGAGGTAGCGGCCGAGGACCCCTCGAGGTAGCGGCCGAGGACCCCTCGGACCCGGCTCTTTGCCCCTTCGCCAGGTGATCCCACCTCTCTTCGTCACCCCGATCGGCTCCTGGCCACCGTGCGTGGCTGGTGTCTCAACAGGAGACCGCCTCGCGCCGATACCCCAGTAGGTGGCCGGCCCGTCGGGCCTGCCCGACGCGAGGACGGCTGGGTTGAGCGAAAGAGGACGCCAGGGCAGCGCCGCGTCGTCGCAGCCCGCGGCGAGGATGGCGACGGTCGATCCCGCCGCGTCCCGGGAGCCGGCCCCCCCGACACCGAGAGCCTTGGACGACGACGACCTGGCCGTGTTCCTCGAGATGTCCAACGAGATCTTCGGCGTGTTCGACCGGGCTCAGGGTCTCGTCTGGAACAACGGTGCCGCCGCCGCGCTCCTCGGGTACGACGAGGAGGAGCTGACCACGATGTCGCTGGTTGATCTCATCCACCCCGACGACCTCGCGCCGACGCTGGCGCTCTTCGATCCGGCCACGGGTGACGTGGAGCCGTCGGGGGTGGTGTCGCGGTATCGGTGCAAGGACGGCAGCTGGCGGCGCCTCGAATGGACGGCTCGCGTGGAGCCCGAGACCGGGCTCGTCTACGGGGCGGCCCGCGACGTCACCGACTCCCACACCGCGCACAGCGCCCTCGGGGAGAACGAGGCATGGCTGCAGGCCATCCTCGACCACTCGACGGCGGCGATCTTCATGAAAGACCTCGCCGGCCGCTACGTCGTGGTCAACGAGCTCTTCCTGCGTTCGCTCGGTCTTCGCAACGAAGACGTCGTGGGCCGGACCGCGGCCGAGATCTGGCCTGATGCCGACATCGACGACGACGACCGACGCGTGCTCGACCGTGGTGAGGCCTTCACCCGGGACGACGTCGTGATACTGGCCGACGGGCCCCACACGCTGATGACGGCGAGGTTCCCCTTGCTCGATGCCGCCGGCGACGTCACGGGGATGGCGGCCATCGCCACCGACATCACCGAATGGACCCAGGTCCAGACGGCCCTCGCCGAGCGCCAAAACCTGCTCGACACGGTCATCCGGGCCTGTCCCGACATCGTCACCGTGCTCGACGCCGACGGCCAGGTGAGAGAGATCAGCGAAGCCTCGGCCCGGATCCTCGGGTACGACCTCAGTGACCCTCGCCACGTGGAGATCCAGTCCCTCGTCCATCCCGACGACGTCGAGCGGGTGTGTGAGGAGTCGGCCAAGGTCTTCTCGATGCCCGAAGGGCAGCTGAACGTCCAGTACCGGGTTCGCCATGCCGACGGGAGGTGGATCGACCTCGACACCCGCGGGCAGGCGATGGTGGGGGACGACGGTCGGCCCGTCGGGGCTGTCGTGGTGTCGCGCGACGTGACCGACGAGCTCGAGGTCCAAGCCGAGATGCACGTGGCCGTGGACGTGGCCGAACAGGCCAGCAAGGCCAAGAGCGATTTCCTGTCGCGCATGAGCCACGAGCTGCGAACCCCGCTCAACTCGGTACTGGGCTTCTCCCAGCTCATCGAGATGGACGACCTCTCCGACAACCACGGTGAGGCCGTCGGGCACATCATGCGGGCCGGGCGCCATCTGCTGAACCTGATCGACGAGGTGCTCGACATCGCCCGGATCGAATCGGGCAACCTGGAGCTCCTCCTCGAGCCGGTGCCCGTGCGTCAGGTCCTCGGTGACGCCATGGACCTCGCCCGGCCTCTGGCGGAAACCCGCCGCATCACGATCGCAGCTGACCTGAAGAGCTGTCCCGGCACTTGCCATGTCCTGTCGGATCGTCAGCGCCTCCTCCAGGTCTTGTTGAACCTCCTGTCGAACGCGGTGAAGTACAACCGCATCGGCGGGAGTGTCGCCGTCTCGGTCGTGCCCCAGTCGTCGGGCGTCGTCCGGATCATGGTGACCGACACCGGCAACGGGATAAACGAGGGCGACCTCGACCGAGTGTTCGAGCCCTTCGACCGGTTGGGCGCCGAGACCAGTGGGATCGAAGGCACGGGTGTCGGGCTCACCCTGTCGAAGTATCTGGTCGAGCGGATGGGAGGCACCATCTCGGTGCGTTCCCAGCCCCAGGAAGGCACCACCTTCACCGTCGAGCTCCCCACCGCCGACGCGCCCGCCGTGCCGGCGCGTGGCCCGGATTCACCACTCGACGACGTGCCGAACGTCGCCACGCTCCGCGTCCTGCACATCGAGGACAACCTGGCGAACCTGGAGCTCGTCGAGCAGGTCCTCACTCGTTCGGGTGTCGTCGAGATCCTGGCGGCCATGTCGGGGAGCCTGGGGTTGGAGCTGGCGCGCGAGCACCGTCCTCATCTCGTCCTGTTGGACCTCCGCCTCCCCGACATGCCCGGGACGGCGTTGCTCGACGCTCTTCGCGACGACCCCAGGACGACGGGGATCCCCGTGGTGGTCGTCACCGCCGATGCCACGCCGTCGCAGATCCAACGTCTGCGCGACGTCGGCGTGGCCGCGTACCTCACGAAGCCGATCGACATCAGAGAGCTCCTGCGGGTCGTCGAGTCCATGTCCACCCGGACCGAGGATCTCCGGTGACCCCCCGGGTGACGCCGGTCGACGTGCAGCCGTCCCGGGCGGCCCCCCCGCACATGGCCGCGGCCGTCGAGACGACCGCTGATCCCGACAGCCCTTCTCTCGAGTCCCCGGTAGCGGGGCCCGGGGCACGCGTTGTCCACGAGCCCGCGCCGCGGGAACCTGGCTCTGTCGTCACCGGGGACACGTCACCGGACTCCGGGGTCGAGCTGGCCACGTTCTTGGACCTCTCGGCTCAGATGTTCTGCGTCATCGATTTCACGAGCGCCCTGGTGTGGTGGAACGCGGCGTTCGAGCGGACGCTCGGCTACGGGCCCGACGAGCTGCTCCACGTGCGCCTCGACGACCTCGTGCATCCCGACGACCGGGAGACGTACCAAGCCACCGAGGCGACGTTGGCCGAGAACGGCGAGGCCGGCTTCGCCCAGGTCCGGTTCCTCACCCGGCATGGAGAGTGGCGCTGGCTCGAGTGGACCACGCGGGTCGACTTCGAGCGCCAGCGCGCCTACGGAGCCGCACGCGACATCACCGGCCGACGTCAGGACGAGATCGCGCTGCAAAAGAGCGAGGCGCGCCTGCGTGCCATCCTGCAGTACTCGTCGGCGGTGGTCTTCGTGAAGGACCTCGACGGGCGGTACCTCCTCGTCAACGACGAGTTCGCCCGCGCCACGGGGGTCCCGGTCGAACGCGCCGTGGGAATGACTGCGGCAGAGTGCTGGTCCGAGGACCTCGCCGTCGCCACCGAGCGCGACGCCCAGGTGCTGCGGGACGGGGACTCCTTCGTCAGCAGCGAGTTGATGCACACGGTCGACGGTGTGCGGGAGTTCATGGTGAGCAGGTTCCTGCTCCGCGACGGGGACGGGTCTCCGTACGCCATCGGGGGGATCGCCGCCGACATCACCGAGCGTCGCGGGGCCGAGAAGGCCTTGGCCGAACGGGACCAGTTGCTCGGCTCGGTCATCGGGGCCAGCCCCGACATGATCACCCTGCTGGACCGCGCCGGGAAGATCCATCAGATCAGCGAGGCCCGGAACGCCCTGTTCGGCCATCGCCACGAGGTCTTCACCCGCTCCGAGGTGTTCGACTTCGTGCACCCCGACGACCGCGACGACTTCGCCTCGCTCTTCGTCCGCATGGTGACCGGCGCGGTGTCACACCTGGACCTCCGATACCGGGCTCGCCATGCGGACGGTCATTGGGTCACGGTCGACTCCCGGGCACAGGCCGTCCTCGATGGCGAGGGCCACTTCGCCGGGGCAGTGGTCGTGTCGCGTGACATCACGGACAAGCTGGAGTCCGAGCAACGGCTGCAGGTGACCCGTGATGCGGCCGAAAAGGCCAGCAAGGCCAAGAGTGACTTCCTGTCGCGCATGAGCCACGAACTGCGCACGCCCCTCAACTCGATCCTCGGGTTCGCCCAGCTCCTGCAGATGGACGACATTCCCGCCCAGCAGGCTGACGCCGTCGACCACATTCTCCGAGCCGGTCGTCACCTTCTCGACCTCATCGACGAAGTGCTCGACATCGCGCGTATCGAGTCCGGTTATCTCGAGCTGACGCTGACTCCGGTGCGCGTGGACGAGATCGTCGCGGAGGCGCTGGAGCTCACGAATCCCATGGCGGCACGAGCCGAGGTGGTCATGCGCTCGTCGGTGGACCCCCGGCATGGGCAGGTCGTCGTCGCCGACCGGCAGCGCCTGATGCAGGTCCTGCTCAACTTGTTGTCGAACGCCGTGAAGTACAACCGACCGGGCGGACGGGTGGACGTGGCCTGCGATGCGGGACCGCGGGGGCGGCTCCACCTCGCTGTGGCCGACACCGGCCGCGGCATCCGGTTCGAGGATCTCGACCGGGTGTTCGTGCCGTTCGACCGCCTCGGCATGGAGCAGACCGGTATCGAGGGGACCGGGGTGGGGTTGGCGCTCTCGCAGCACCTGTGTGAGCGCATGGGTGGGGAGCTCACCGTGGAGTCGGTTGCCGAGGTGGGGAGCACCTTCGTCGTCGAGCTTCCCGAGGCCGGTCCGGTCGTGACCGAGGTCGACACCACCGGGATGGCCCCGGGAACGCTCGTCTCCGGGGCGGGTCCCGGGCAAGGTCTCGCTTCAGGCCCAGGGCAGGGTGCCGATGCCCGGTCCGGTCCGGGCTCTGAAGTCGTTTCGGCCCCGACCCGGCACGACGTCTCCGCAGACCGCGACGCACGAGAGACGGAGGGTGGGGCAGGCGCGCCTGGTGCTGAGCCGGGGCCGGCGCAGGCGCCGGTGCTGGCGTCGGTATGGGCGTCGGAGGAGGCGCCCGACGAGGCGCCGACGCCGGACCTGGAGCAGGGACGTGGACAGAACCAGGGGCGCGAGGACGAGCCCGACGGACAGCGGGCGCTGACGCCGCCGCCGTCACCTGTACGCGGTCCAGGGTCCGACACCGCGGGGTCGTCGGGGCCGAGTCGTGCCTTCCGGGTGCTTCTGGTCGAGAACAACCTCACCACGCTCGACCTCGTCGAGCGTGTGCTCTCGCGCCGGCCGGGAACAGACGTCCTGGCCGCGATGCAGGGCGGGCTCGGGGTGGACCTCGCCCGGGAACATGTCCCCGATGTGATCCTGCTCGATCTCTCTCTGCCCGACATGACCGGGAACATCGTTCTCGACCGCCTGTCGGAGGAACCGGCGACAGCCGACATCCCCGTGGCCGTGATCGGGGCCGACGTCCCGCCCCAGCAGGTGCGTCAGCTGCTCGGGCGCGGTGTCATCGGCTTCCTGGCCAAGCCGCTCGACGTCCGCGGCCTGCTGGCACTCGTCGATGCCGTGCGCGCCGCCCGCGGGTCCTGAGCCTCGCCGGCTGAGCCACACCGGCTGACCCTGACTGCCTGACCCACGTCTGAGCCTGCTCCTGCGCATGGCGCCCCGGCGCCGTGCCGGATCCAAAGGGGCGGATCAGATGGCCCGCTCCTGTCCTTCCCAGTACGGGTCCCGCAGCTTGCGCTTGTAGAGCTTGCCGTTGGGGTCGCGGGGCATGTCGCCGGTGAAGTCGATCGTCTTCGGCGTCTTGAACTTGGCCAGCCGGCCTTCGCACCAGCCCAGGATCTCGGCCTCGAGCTCCGGCGAGCCGACCACGCCGTCGACGGGCTGGATGACCGCCTTCACCTCCTCGCCCCAGTCGTCGTGGGGGATGCCGAACACCGCCGCGTCGACCACCTTTGGATGCCCGAGCAGGACGCTCTCGATCTCGGCAGGGTAGATGTTGGCCCCTCCGGAGATGATCATGTCCGTCTTGCGGTCACGCAGGAAGAGGAACCCGTCGTCGTCGACGTAGCCGACGTCGCCGACGGTGAAGAACTTGCCGATCCGGTTCTTCTGGGTCTTGTCCTTGTCCCCGTGGTACTCGAAGTCCGCCGACCCCATGGCCATGTACACGGTCCCGATCTGGTTGGCCTCGAGCCGGTTCTCCTCGTCGTCGAAGATGGCGATCTCCGAGATCGGCCACGGCTTGCCCACCGTCCCGGGCTTGGTCAGCCATTCCTCGGTGGTGACGATGGTGCCGCCGCCCTCGGATGCGGCGTAGTACTCGTCGATGACCGGGCCCCACCACTCGATCATGGCGTACTTGGTGTCGACCGGGCACGGAGCCGCGGCGTGGATCATGTGCCGCAGCGACGACAGGTCGTACTTGTGGCGGACATCGTCGGGGAGCGCCAGGAGCCGGTGGAACTGGGTGGGCACCATGTGCGAATGGGTGACCCGGTAGCGCTCGATGAGCTCGAGCATGCCCTCGGCGCTCCACTTGTCCATGAGCACCACGGTGTGGCCCATGTGGATGGCCGCGCCCGAGAAGCGCAGCACCGCCGTGTGATAGAGCGGCGAGCCTACGATGTGGACGTTGTCGTCGCGGGGGTTGATGCCGAAGAGCAACAGGATCCCGGCCAGGGCGATGGCCATCTCGTCGGGGTCGGCGCCCGACAGGGTGCGGCGCACGCCCTTGGGGTTCCCGGTCGTGCCCGAGGTGTAGTTCATCGTGTCGCCCAGGCTGCGGTCGTCGGGCCGGTCCGTCTTCTGGTTGTCGCGCAGCTGGGCGTACGACGCGAAGCCCGGGATGTCGCCGACGGCCAGGCAGCGTGACGCGGGGATCTCGGCCTCTTCGGCCGCATCGCCACAGATGTCCGCGAAGCGCTCGTGGCCGATGAAGACCTGGGCACCCGAGTCCTTCAGGATGTAGGCGATCTCGGGCGCCACCAGGTGGTGGTTGATGGGCACGATGTACCACCCCGCCTGCATGGCGGCGAGGTAGATCTCGAACACCTCCGCGCTATTGGGCAGCACGAAGGCGATGGTGTCTCCCTTTCTGAGTCCAAGCATGCGCATGGCGTGCACGACCTGGTTGGCGCGACCCAGAAGCTCGCCGGCCTTGAGCTCGGTGCCGTCGGGGGCCACCAGGGCCAGGTGCCCGGGTTCCTCCTCCGCCATGGCCCAGAATCCGAAGTCGGTCATCCTCGCTCCTCGCTCGGTGCCCCGGTGACCACGAACCGGCGATCAGCCTCCCGGAACGGGGCCGGCGACCAACCGATGCGCGACCTGGAGCGTGTGCTGTGCCCTGCCGCAGAGCCCGACGTCACGGACGTGGGCCCGCCGCGAGACTAGAACGTGTTCTCGCCTCGGGCAAGCCGCTCGGTGGCCAGCTTCCGCAGCTCGTCGGCCCGGATCTTGGCGTTCCCGGTCAGGGTGAGCTCCTCCTCGTCGAAGAACAGGACCCGGCGCGGCAGCTTGTACGACGCCAGTTTGCCGCGCAGGAACTCACGCACGCCGTCCTCGTCGAGGTGCGCGCCGGGCTGGGCCACGGCACACACCACCACGATCTCGCCCAGGGTGGGATGCGCCACTCCCACCGCCACCGCGCTGTGCAGGCCCGGATGACGCAACAGCTCGTTGTCGATCTCGACGGGCGAGACGTTGGCGCCCCCCGTCTTGATCATGTCCGAGCTGCGCCCCACCCAGTGCAGGCGCCCCTCGGCGTCGACGAAGCCCGCGTCGCCGGTGGCGAAGAACCCGTCCTCGTCGAACACGTCCTCGGGGGCGACCTTGACGTACCCCCTCATGAGGGTGGGCCCCTTGACGCGGATCTCGCCGGGGGAGCCGGCCTCCTGTTCCCGGCCCGTCTCGGGGTCGACGATGCGGACGACGTTGCCGGGGAGGATCATCCCTTCGTGGCCCTCTCGTAACGCGGCGGGGGTGTCGGCGGGCATGGAGCTGATAATGGTGAAGGTCTCGGTGAGCCCGTAGGCGGCGCGCGGGCTGAAGCAGTCGGCGGCGTTGACAGAGGGGTGCCGGCCGATGGTCGTGAACGAGTCGACCTGGGTCACCGCGGAGAGATCGCGCCGGGCGTAGTCGGGGTGGCTCTCCAACGCGGCGAGCTGATGCGGCCATGCATGGGGGGTCGTCACCCGTTCGGCCTCGAGCAGCGCCAAGGCGTCGCCCGCCTCGAACAGCTCCTGGAGCACCAGGCAGGCCCCGGCCGCCAGGGTGCCCCCCATCACCATGCAGTAGCCGGCCGTCCAGAAGAAGGGGAAGGCGCTCCACACCCGGCGAGTGGGGTCGACCCGCAGGTGCTCCACGAAGCGCCAGCT
The DNA here is from genome assembly GCA_963811775.1 of uncultured Acidimicrobiales bacterium. Classification (GTDB taxonomy): domain Bacteria; phylum Actinomycetota; class Acidimicrobiia; order Acidimicrobiales; family UBA8190; genus Chersky-840. Next base: position 147,191 of record CAWESO010000019.1, read on the forward strand.
CTGCATGGCGGCGGCCCGCTGCGCGTGAAGGACGCCCTTGGGCTTTCCCGTCGACCCCGACGTGTAGACGACGAGCGCGTCGTCGTGGGGCGACACCTCGGCGGCGCGCTCGCGGGCCACGCCCTCGTCGAAGGTCTCGCCGGCGGCCAGGAAGGCGTCGTAGGAGTCCGTTCCCAGGCACGCCCGCGTCGTGAGGTAGGGAAGGCGGTCGCGCATCGACCGAACCTGCTCGGCGTAGTGGTGGTGCGCCAGGCGCTCTTGGTAGATGAGCACCGACGCGTCCGAGTGGCGCAGGACGTACTCGATCTCGGGCGGCTCGAACAGCGTGTTCACCGGGACGAGCACCCCGCCCGCCAGGGCGACGCCGAAGGCGGCCTCCACCCACTCGGGACGGTTCCCCATGAGCAGCGCCACCCGGGTGCCCTTGCCCACGCCGGCCGCGGCCAGGGCCCGGGCGAACCGTCGGGCGCGCCCGCCGAGCTCGGCATAGCTCCACCGCACCACGTCACTGTCCGAGGAGCCAGGACCGCTGTCGCCGGGACCGCCGTCGGCGGGGCTGCTGTTGCCAGGACCGCCTTCGCCAGGACCGCCGTCGCCGGTGTCTTTCGTGGGAGAGCCGCTGCCGCCGGGGTGGAAGCACAGCGCCTCGCGCCGGGCGTGCCGCTCGACGGTCTCGATCAGGAGCCCGCCCATGGTGAGCGTGCCGATGCCGGGCTCGGTGTCCGCGGGCGGTCCTCGGAACAGAGCCACAGAAGGTGTCCGGTGCCTGGTGTCCGGCGTTGTCGCCGCGGCCTACGCCGGCAGCTCGACCTCCACCGGGCCCTTCGCCATCACCGACCCGTCCTGGTTGGTCATGGTTACCTCCAAGGTCACGACACCGGCCCCGAGCATCTTGTCGTAGCGGGCATCGGTCACCTCGGCATCGAGGAGGGTGAGGTCGCCGTCGAAGGCGGGGAAGCGGTACTGCACGGCCGAGTGCCGCACCAGGCCCCGGTCGCCCGCCCACGCCGCCACGTAGTCGAGGACCCAGGCCCCCATGGACGCGCCGTAGCCGTAGCCGCGCGGCATGCCGATGAGGCGGGCGTGCTCCTCGTCGGTGTGCCCACGCGACGGACCGTGGTAGAGGCCGTCGGCGAGCTCGGGGTCCTCCTGGGCGCCCTCGAGGTCGCGGTCCATCTCGTCGAGCCAGCCCGCCTCGCTCAGGTGGTCGGCCCCCTCGTGGTACGTCGAGCCCCACACGGTGAACGTGTAGCCGCGCCACTCCGAGGCCAGGCTCGGGAGCGAGTGCGGCCCGATGGGCCGCGTGAGCAGGCTCTGTCCCACCTCGACCGACTCGAGCGTGGGGCTGTCGGCCCCGGCCCGGCTGCGGATCCACTCCCGGCGCTGCGCTTCGATCGCCGCGAGGCGCGCCTCGGTCCACGTCGGCACGGGCGCGGCCTGCTCGAAGAAGCCCCGGTCGCGCGCCACGTCGGCTCGGTAGCGCACCGCCGTCGACCACTGCTTGGCCACCCGCTCGCCGCGCTGGTTGGTGTAGACGGTCTCGCCCCGGCTGAACATGGTCGGCCCGGCGAACTTGGTCTCCGACACCTTGTAGTCGACGAACCGTCTCTTCATGCGCAACAGGTCGCCGGGGTAGATGCGCGGCCCCGCGAACCACCACTCGTCCCCGCCGAAGATCATGTGGGTGCCGGGGATGTTCCCGACGATGGCCGGTCCCGCCCCGTGCCCGACGTCGCAGCAGATGGTGAAGGACTGCGGCGCCACGATCCGGCCGAAGGCGCTGGCCGCGGCCACCTCGTCCTCGTAGTGCAGGGGGTTGGGGTACTGCATGGCCTGGACCCAGCGGCGGATGTCGGTCACCGTCACCGGCTCTTTCAATTGCCCTCCGCCCACGGGCTTGCCGACATGGCGGTCGACGTCGGAGGTGTCGAACTCGATGTGCTCGTTGACCTGGGTCATCGTGCCCTCCTGCTCGGCCGAAATTGTGACACAGGCGTCAGGCGGGCGCTCGGCGCCGGCTGGGGTGGGCTCGGCCCCGCCGACTAACGTCCCGTCAGATTTCACGGTGGCGCCGCCCGAAATCCCAAAAGACAGGCATGAGCGCCACGACAGGCAGGACCGACGAGACAGGAGCAGCAGGGCACGTGGCTGGATACCTCGACAACAAGGTGGTCGTGATCACAGGGGCGGGCGGCGGCATCGGCCGGGCCTGCGCCCTGGCGTGCGCAGCCGAGGGCGCCAAGGTCGTGGTGGCCGACATCGGCGTGGGCCTGGCGGGCGAGGACCCCACCAGCGCCGTCGCCGACGCGGTGGTGAAGGAGATCGAGGACGCCGGCGGCGAAGCCGTCGCCGTCGCCCAGGACGTGAGCACGATGGCCGGCGGCGAGCGCATCGTCGACACCGCGGTGGAGCGGTGGGGCCGGATCGACGGCGTGGTGGCGGTGGCCGGCATCCTGCGCGAGCGCATGCTGTTCAACATGTCCGAGGACGAGTGGGACGCCGTGATCGCCACCCACCTGAAGGGCCACTTCACCGTCTTCCGGCATGCCGCCGCCATCATGCGCAAGCAGGAGTCGGGGTCGCTCATCGGCTTCACGTCGGGCGCGTATGCCGGCAGCGTGGCCCAGGCCAACTACTCCGCGGCCAAGGGTGGGATCGTGTCCCTCGTGCGCTCGGCCGCGGTCGGCCTCTACCGCTACGGCGTGCGGGCCAACGCCGTGGCTCCGGTGGCCCGCACCCGCATGTCGGCCAACGTCCCGGTGGAGCTGGCCGAGATGGGCGAGCCCGAGGACGTCGCACCCTTGGTCGTCTACCTGCTGTCGGACGCGTCCAAAGACGTGACCGGCCAGGTCTACACGGCCGTCGGCGGGCGCATCGCGGTGTGGAACCAGCCCGTGGAGGTGCGGCACATGAGCACCGAGGGCCGCTGGACGCCGCAGCAGATCGCCGAGCGGTTCGACGAGGTGGGCCAGGAGCGCATGGGCGGCATCGACCGCCTCGAGAAGCTCCGCCAGGCCGCCGCCTCGGGCGAGAAGCCCAACGCCTGAGCGGCGCAGCCCCACCGGCTCAGTCCCACCGGCGCCCAGACCACCAGTTCGACCTCGCCGGGTCGACAGCACCAGGTCCACACCGACAGATCCACCCGTCACCGACACAGGAGAACGAGGTCCCATGCGGTTCAGCTACGCCGAGTCCATGACCGACCCCGCGTTCTACGCCCCCCTGGCGCGCGCCGCCGAGGACGCGGGCTACGACACCTTCGTCGTCCCCGACAGCATCGCCTACCCCTTCGAGTCCGACACGACCTACCCGTTCAACCCCGACGGGTCGCGCCAGTTCCTGGAGGACAAGCCCTTCATCGAGCCCTTCAGCCTCATCCCCGCCCTGGGGGCGGTGACCACCACCTTGCGGTTCGTCACCTTCGTGGTGAAGCTCCCGATCCGCCATCCGGTCATGGTGGCCAAGCAGGCGGCGTCGGTGGCGGTGCTGACGGGGAACCGCTTCCTCTTCGGCGTGGGGACGAGCCCGTGGCCCGAGGACTATGAGCTGCTCGATGTCCCCTGGGAGCGCCGGGGCAGGCGCATGGACGAGTGCATCGACGTCATCCGGGGGCTCACCGCGGGCGGGTTCTTCGAGTACCACGGCTCGGTCTTCGACATCCCGTCGGTGAAGATGGCGCCGGCCCCGTCGGCTCCCGTCCCGATCCTGATCGGGGGGCACGGCGAGGCCGCCCTGCGCCGCGCCGCGTTCAGGGGGGACGGCTGGATGCACGGCGGGGGCGACCCGGCCGACCTGCCGGGCCTGCTGGCCCGCCTGGGTGAGCTGCGGGCCGAAGCGGGGCGCGAGGACGACGCTTTCGAGACGCACGTGATCTCCATGGACGCCTTCAGCGTCGACGGCGTGCGCCGCCTCGAGGAGCAGGGCGTGACCGACGTCGTGGTGGGATTCCGCTGGCCCTATGTGGTGGGGCCCGACGTCGAGCCCCTGGCCACCAAGATCGACAGCCTGCGGCGCTTCGCCGACACCGTCATCGCCAAGGTGAAGGCGTAGGTTCTGTTCTCTTCGGGTCCCTTTCGGGACCGCGCGCACGGTTCCGCTCGGTCGTGCACACGACCACCAGCACAGGGGAGGCGACGGCAATGGGCAGGGCACTCGACATGGGCAGGAAGTCGATGGAGATGGCCGAGGCGAAGGACCGCGACGGGTGGCTCGGATTGTTCGCCGACGACGCCGTGGTCGAGGACCCGGTCGGGCCGTCGGGTTTCGACCCCGACGGCGCCGGCCAACGGGGCAAGGCGGCTATCACCGCCTTCTACGACAACGTGATCTCGCAGAGCGAGAGCATCAAGTTCTCGATCCGCCAGTCCATCGAGTGCGGCGACGAGGTGGCCAACATCGGCGAGCTCCTCATCACCCTGCCCGGCAACCAGGTCGCCACGGTCCAGCTCGTCAACATCTACAAGGTCAATGCCGAGGGGAAGCTGGCGTCGCTGCGCTCCTTCTGGGAAGAGGGCAAGCTCAGTTTCAGCGACGGCGGCTGACCGCCACCGGACCGCCTCCGGACCGGTCGTCAGGACTCCAGGTACCGGAGCACGGCCAGGACCCGGCGGTGGTCGGACTGCGACACCGGCAGGTCGAGCTTGGTGAAGATGCTGGCGACGTGCTTCTCGACCGCACCCTCGGAGACCACGAGGGCGCCGGCGATGGCCGCGTTGGAGCGCCCCTCGGCCATGAGCGACAGCACCTCACGCTCGCGGGCGCTCAGCACCGAGATCGACCCGGTGCGCCGGGACGCCCCCATGAGCTGGGTCACGACCTCGGGGTCAAGGGCGGTCCCCCCCGACGCCACCCGCACGAGGGCTTCCACGAAGTCGCTCACGTCGGCGACGCGGTCCTTGAGCAGATAGCCCACGCCGGTGGCGTCGTCGGCCAGCAGCTGGGCGGCGTAGCGCGTCTCGATGTACTGCGAGAACATGAGGATCCCCAGTCCGGGGTGCTCCTTGCGCAATTCGATGGCGACCCGCAGTCCCTCGTCGGTGAACGTCGGTGGCATGCGGATGTCGACCACGGCGACGTCGGGGCGCTGGCGCTCGACCGATCGGCGCAGGGCGTCGGCGTCGCCCACGGCGTCGGTGATGACGAACCCCCGGTCCACCAGGAGCTGGACGAGACCGTCGCGCAGGATGGCCGAGTCCTCGGCCAGGGCGATGCGCAGAGGGTGGATGGACTGGTTCATCTCGTCGTCGATCTCGTCGTCTATCGCGTCGTCGATCTCGTCGTCGATCTAGGCGTGCAGGGGGAGGTCCACGGTCACGACGGTGGGCCCCCCGACCGGGCTCGTGATGCTGAGGCGTCCGTCGACGGCGTGCACGCGGTCGGTCAGGCCCGACAGCCCGCTCGACGAGGACCCGAGCTTCGAGAGCTGGGCCCCGCCCTTGCCGTCGTCGCGCACCACCAGCCGCAGCCACTGGGCGTACTGGGCGCACGAGATGGTGGCCCGCGACGCCTCGGCGTGCTGGGCCACGTTGGCCAGGAGCTCGGCCACACAGAAGTAGGCGATGGCCTCGATGGCGGGCGTGGGCCGGTCGACGAGGGCCAGGGTGATCTCGGCGGGGACGGTGGAGCGCGCCGCCAACGTCGACAGCGCGCCCTCGAGGCCGACGTCGAGAGCGGGAGGGTGGATGCCCCGGGCCAGGTCGCGCAGCTCGACCAACGCCTCCTTCACGCCCCGGTGGGCGTCGTCGACCAGGGCCCGCACCTGGTGCAGGTACACGCCGTCGTCGTCGGCCAGCTTCTCCTTGGCCATCCCCAACCGCATGGCCAGCGCCACCAGCTGGGCTTGCGTGCCGTCGTGGAGGTCGCGCTCGATGCGGCGCAGGGTGGCGGCCGACGCGTCGACGGTCTGCGCCCGGGCGTGCTCGAGCGAGCGCACCCGCATCGTGATGGAGTCCGGCGCCAGCAGGGCGCGCATGAGGCGACGGTCGAGGTAGACGGCGACCCGCACGGCCCACGGCGCGGCGAAGAGCAGGACGACGCCGGTGACGAAGATCCCGATCCCGTGGAAGAAGCCCGACGTGCCGACCGACAGGTACCCGGGGGGAAAGAGGTTGCGCACCAGGCCGAACTCCGGCGGCTGTGCCCCTCCACCGTTGCCTCCTTTCCACAAGGGCCAGGTGAGACAGCTGAACGCGTCCCACCACACGCTGAAGGCGACGTAGATGCTGACGAACGCCAACGGGACCTTGACGACGATGTAGGCCATGGCCCGCCACCCGGTCCGGTCACGCAACGCGGCTTGCAGCCATCCCAGGAACCCCGGGCGCGCCGCGAAGGCGTCGGGCTCCTCGATGTCCTCGTCAATCAGGCCGCGGGCCAGGCCCCGGTGCAGCCCGCCGATCCCCCGGGAGCCGCGCACCGACGCCGCCATGACCACGATGCCGATGAAGGTGACGGCGAGGAACGCGCCAGCGGCCATGGTCCCGACGACGAAGGCCAGGCCCAGCGCGGCGAGGGGCGCCCCCGTGACGAGGAACAACAGCTCCGACCAGCTGCGCCGGGTGAAGGGCTCGCGCCAGATGGTGTGGGCGAGCTCCTTGGCCTGCTCGGCGCGCTCCTCGGAGACGGCGATCACGAGGTCACGGCCCCACACCCGCATGTGCACCCCGGAGTCACTCATCTCACCCTGCATCATGCGTCACGGCGCACGAGCACCGCCCTCCCCACGCCGAGGACGACGGCGGTGTACAGGGCCATCACGAGGAAGCCGGTCGTGGCCGAGAGCTGGCCCGGCTGTGGCACGACGGCGGCGACGGAGTTGGCCAGGATCGACTCGGGGGCGAATCGGGAAGGATTGTCCGGCAGGGACTGGAGCAGGATGGGCAGGAGCAAGGTGCATCCCACGAAGGTGGCGATGGCCCCCGAGGTGTGGCGGATGATCAGGCCCAACCCGAGGCCGAACAACGCCAGCAGGGCCAGGTAGGCCCCGGTCAGCACCACGGCGCGCAGCACGCCGGGCTGGCCGATCGTCGCCGACGGCGCCTTGCCCGACAGGATGCCCTGCCCGGTGAAGAAGCACGTGAAGGTCAGCACCTCCCCGACGACGAGGCAGATGGCGCCGACGACGGCGACCTTGGCCCCGAGCAGCAACGACCGACGCGGGGTGGCCGACAGCGACGAGCGGATCGTCCCCGTGGCGTACTCCCCGGTGACGGCGAGCGCGCCGATCACGCCCACGATCAGCGACGCCAAGGCGATGCCGGACAGGGCGTTGTTGGTGGGGTCGAAGCCCCCGAAGTCGCGGTTGTTGCGGCCGGCCGTGTGGGAGGTGACGAGCACGGTGACGACCACGGCGCCGATCACCATGGCGGCCAGCATCAGCGAGGTCGACCGCAGCGAGCGGAGCTTGGTCAGCTCGGCCCGCATGGCCTGCACGGCGCCGTAGCGCCCGGCGCCGGGGGCGACCCCGGGTCTCTCCGCCGGGGCCCGGGAGTCGTCCGGTCTGTCTCCGGCGGTGGTGCCCATGTCGATCACGGCGGGTCCTTTCTCCCTGCGTCTCGTGTGTTTCAGCGCGACGGTCTCGACGTGCTGCCGGCACCTGCGCCCACCCCGGCACCCACTCCGGCACCCACCCCTGCGCCCGCGCCGGCACCTGCGCCCACCCCGACGGTGCTCTGGAACTCCACGGCGTCCTGCGTGAGCTCCATGAATGCGTCTTCGAGCGAGGCCTTCTGGGGCGAGAGCTCGTGCATGGTGAGGACGCGCTGGGCGGCGAGCTCGCCGATCTCGGCGGAGGTCATGCCCGACGCCCGGATCGAGCCGTCGTCGTCCATCGTCACCTGGGCTCCTGCGTGGAGCAGGGCCGAGACGAAGGGCTCGGCCATGGGGCTGACGATGCGCACGGTGTCGTGCGCGCTCTGGGACGTGAACTCGCTCACGCCCGTCTCGGCGATCAGCCGGCCACGGCCGATCACGACCAGTCGCTCGGCGGTGAGCGACATCTCGTTGATCAGGTGGCTCGAGACGAGCACCGTCCGGCCCTCGGCGGCGAGGTCGCGCAGCAGGTAGCGGGCCCAGCGGATCCCCTCGGGATCGAGCCCGTTGATGGGCTCGTCGAACAGGAGCACCCCGGGGTCACCCAACAGGGCGCTGGCGATCCCGAGGCGTTGGCCCATGCCGAGCGAGTACCGGCCGGCGCGCTGATGGGCGACGGCGGTTAGGCCCACGATGTCGAGGACCTCGTCGATGCGGGACCGGGGGATGTCGTTGGTCTGGGCCAGAAAGAGAAGGTGGTTGTAGGCGCTGCGAGCGGGATGGAAGGCTTTGGCGTCGAGCAGGGCGCCGGCTTCTCGCTGTGGCCATCGCAGTTCGGCGAACCGTTTGCCGTTGATCAGGGCGGTCCCCGACGTCGGGTTGTCGAGGCTCATGATCATGCGCATGGTGGTCGACTTCCCCGACCCGTTCGGGCCCAGGAACCCGGTCACCACCCCCGGGGTCACCTCGAAGCTGAGGTCGTCGACGGCCAGTGTGCGCCGGTATCGCTTCGTCAGGGCTCGAGCAACGATCACGGGGTGACTCCTCTGTCTCGGTTGTCCCGGCTGGTTCGCCTGTCTCGGCTGGTTCGCGTGTCTCGGCTCGTTCGCCTGTCACGGGCGCCGCGCTTCAGCCGACCTCTTCAACCTAAGGAATCCGTCTCCCGGTGAACATCCTGCTAGCGGGCATCATTGGTTGGGGCTAGCCCCCCTTGCGCGGCTTGGAGGTGACCCCCTTCGTTGGCTTGGTCGGTGCCGTCGCCGCGGCGCTTCCGTGGTGCTTCTCTGGCGCTTCCGGGGTGCACCGGGGTCTGCGGAACGCGGGCTTTTCCGCCCGTCGGTGCAAGCGATCGGGGCAGCCGTGCGTGATAAGGACATGCAGGCCGATGTCGCCCCGCTGTGGGTTCAGGACCCCGCGCCGGGGGAGATCGGCACGGACGTCGGGGGACAGGTGGCGGCTGCGGATGGACGGCCGGACGGAGCGGGAGCCCCGGACGGGCTTGCCGGCGACGGTGCCGGCGTCGCCGCGCCCGCCGGAGCCTTCGGTGTGGACGCCGTGGGGGCGGCGGGCGACGCGGCTGTGACCGGGCGCGCCGGGGACAGGAACTTCGACGACTTCTACCGGGCCCACTACGAGTCGCTCGTCCGGCTCGGCTACCTCCTGACGCTGTCGGAGGACGTCGCCCGCGATCTCGTCCATGACGTGTTCGTCCGCGTCTACGGGAGATTCGACGGGCTCGAGGACCCCCTTCCCTATGTGCGTCGCTGCGTGGTCAACGCCAGCCGGTCGTGGCACCGGCGCCGCCAGCTGGAGTGGTCCAGGTCCCGCAGCGCCGAGCCGGCCCCCGACGTGGCCTTCGAAGCCGACGAGCTGTTCGACGTGCTGGCCCGGCTCCCGAGCCGCCAGCGTGCCGCCATCGTGCTGCGCTTCTACGAGCAGATGAGCGACAACGAGATCGCCGCGCTGCTGCACTGCCGGCCGGGGACCGTCGCCTCGCTCGTGCACCGCGGCTGTGCCCGCCTGCGCGGCGCCATGGCCGAACCCGGGGAGGAACGATGAACGTCGGCCCACGTGACGGTTTCGAGGAGCGCCTCCGAGGCGCGCTGGCAAGGCGGGCGGCCGCGGTGTCGGCGCCGGCCGATGCAACCGCGCCGGGCGCCGTGGCGGCACGGGCCCGGTCCCGTCGCACCCGACGCCGATGGGAAGCCGCCACCCTGGCCCTCGTGGTGGTGATGGCAGCCGGCGTCGGCGTGGCGGTCACGACGACCGGCGGCTCCCCCCGCCAGACCGCCGCCGGCCCCCACCTCGCGCCGGGGCAGCGGCTCGACCGTCACGACGGAGTCCTCGTCCTGCCGTTGTCGGGCACGGTGACCGAGGCCGCGCGCCGTGACTCGCTGCGCGGTGGGCCCGGGGGCCGTTCGTTCAAGGCGGTGAACGGGGCTGCGCCCGGCGTTTCGGGCGACGCTGAGGCGCCGGGTGCCGTGGCGGCGACGGGCATTCCCAGCCCCGCCAGCACGGTCCCCTCCGCCACGACACCGCCGACGGTCGGACCGATCGACGTGGCGCCCTCCGCTTCGGCGTCGCTCCAACGCCTCTTCGCCCACACCTCACCCGACGGGGTGCAGGCCACCGCCTTCGATCAACCCGGTGGCAGTGGTGACAGTGGTGACAGTGGTGACGGCGACGGCGTCTCGACCGTACCCACCCCGCCACCCACCGTCGTGGGACCCGCCGAGACCGTCCCGGCTTCGGGGCCCGGCTCCCCGCCGGCCATCGTCTCCCCGCCGGCCATCGTCTCCCCGCCAGCCAACGTCGCCCCGACGGGTTCGGGCGCGGCGTCGGGTTCGGGCGGCGCGTCGGGTTTGGGCGCCTCGGGTTCGAGTGGCGCGTCGAGCTCGAGCGGGCCCGCCGTCCCGGTGACGCCCGTCGATCCCGTCAACCCGGGCTCACCGGGGTGTCTCACGACGACCCAGCTCACCGTGGAGATCTCCGACACGGCCGCGGTCGGCACGGTCACCGAGCCGCTGTTCAGCGGGGCCACGGGAGCGCTGGTGCAGGTGCAGGTGGGGGAGATCGGCAACGCCGAGGGCGCCCCGGCCACATGGGTCATGGCCCAGGTCGGGACGGGCGCGGCCACAGTCGAGGTGCAGTTCGCGGACGGGACCATCGACCATGCCGCCGTGCCGGCCTCGGGTGTCGTGGTGCTCGGGCACAAGGGCGCCCCCGCCGACGCGCTCGGGAACGGGTCGGTGGCGGCCATCGACGTGCTCGACGCCAACAGCACGGTGCTGGCCGGCTACGGCCTCGGCACCACGACCTCGGCCCCGTCGGACGGGAGCGCTCCGAGCAACCTGCCGGCCCCGGGGTCGGTGCAGCCCGCCGACCCCGCCGCGGCCGCCGCCGCGGTCAGTCGCGCCGTGGAAACGGCGCTCGGATGCCGCGCCTCGCCCCTGCAGCGGTTGCAGGCCGTGGCCGGTGGCGATCCCATCGAGGTCGTGCCGAGTTTCGGGGGCAGCGCGGTGGTCGACGTCGACAAGGTCGTGTTCACCTCGGCCACGACTGCGGTCGCGCAGTACCGCCTGGAGGCAGATGAGGGTCAGCAGAAGACCGGCCCCCAGTACGCGGCGGCTACGTTGCACGGCTCGACCTGGCAGCTGTCGCTCGCCTCGGTGGCCCCGGGGATCCAGGTCACCCCGGCCAACCAGGTGGGCAACGTGACCGTCGCCCCCGGCGGCCCGTTGTTCGTGCACAGCTGGCCCGGCGGGACCGCGGTGGCGGTGTACAAGGCGCTTCCCGGCTCGCAGTCGTCCCCGGGCTACGGCACCGGCGAGGCGGCGTGCACCCCCGCCGGGGGCATCGTGGAGGAGGTCACGACGCCCGATGCGGTCGGCGTCCTGACCTCGGCGCTGTTCCCGACCTACAACACCCCGCTGATCTCCGCCGCGGTGTCGACGGTCGGTGGTGCCGAAGGGTCACCGGCCACCGTCGTCGACGTGGAGGTCGGTCCCCAAGCGTCGTCGGTGTCGGTCACGAGATCGGGGGGCACGGTGGCCGAGACGCCTGTCGACGGGGAGGCCGTGATCGTCCTCGCCGGCGCCCCGGCGGCAACGCTGGGCGGAGCGCAGTCTCAACTTCAGGTGAGCGACAGCACGGGCGCCGCCCTCGCCACCGTGTCGCTCCAGGTCGACGCGAACGCCCCGGCCGGCCCCGCGGCACTGCCGCCGTCGCTGCCCGCGGCGCCCCCGGCCCCGGGCCAGGCGCCCGCCGATCCCCAAGCGGCCACCGCCGCGATCACGGCGGCCTTCTCGTCGGTGTTCGACTGCAGCACGCCGCCCATCGCGCGGGTCGAGCAGATCCAGGACGGCAGCTTGGTGGCCGGCGCCCTCGAACAGCTCGACACTGGCCCGTACGAAGCGCTGGCGTCGTCGACCTACATCGACGTCACCGGGATCGTGTTCGAGAGCCCCACGCTGGCCGATGTGTCGTACACATTGCTCTTCCACTCCGACGCTGGGCTCACGTTTCCGATGACCGGCCAGGCCATCGTGGTCGCCGGCAACTGGCGTGTGAGTTACGGCACCATCTGCGCGGCGATCCAGCTGGGACTGGGCAACTGCCAGACCTAGTGGTGTGTCGCGAATTGGTGATCCGATCGAGGGTGGCTTGTCCGCGGGCGACCTTGTCGAAGATCTCGGCGGTAGTCTCGCGAAATGCGACCCCTTCGGTACTCCATCAACGTCACATTGGATGGGTGCTGCGGTCATCGTGCAATCCCCGCGGACGAGGACTTGCATGGTCACGCGGTCGAGAACCTCAACCAGGCCGATGCCCTTCTCTTCGGCCGGGTGACTTACGAAATGATGGAATCAGCGTGGCGGCCGCCGGCACCGACGGGAGCGAGACCTGATTGGATGGAATCCTTCGCCCAGACGATCAACGTGGCAACGAAGTACGTCGTGTCGAGCACCCTGGAGCAGGTCGATTGGAACGCGGAACTCGTGCGCGGGGATCTGGGCCAGGCCGTTCAGCAACTCAAGCGGGAGTCGGGCAAAGGACTGCTCGTGGGAGGTGTGAAGCTCCCACTGGCGTTGGCGGAGCTGGGATTGATCGATGAGTACGAGTTCGTCGTGCATCCCCGGCTCGCGGGCCACGGGCCGACGTTGTTCGCGGGGCTATCGAAGCATGTCGACTTGACGCTCGTGAGCCGGCTGGAGTTCAGCTCGGGGGCAGTGGCGATGCAGTACGAGCCCAGAACGTAGCCATCGGGCTTGCTGGCCCGAGCTGACCGCATCATGGAGCCCAGGTTCGGGGCCCTTGCGCCCCCCGCCGCAGCGGTTCCCTCCGCGGCGGCCTACAACAACGCCTTGCCTGGCGCACCTCCCGAGCCGGCGCGGTGTGCGGACGAGCAGCCCGCTCCAGCTCAGCTCACTGTCCACCCGTCATGTCAATAGCACCAGCCGCAGCCACCACCCCAGCCCCAGCCACCACCCACCTGCGCTACGACAGACCACCGTTGAAGCGACACACCGCCAGGGATCGCCGAGGGCCTGGACTTGAGTCGGCCCGTGTCGTCGATGGTGCGGGCTCAGCTGCTCTGGTCGTTGTCGGCCTTGAACTGGTCCAGCGCCTCGGTCAGCGAGCTGTCCGCGTCCACGGTCGGGAAATCCTCCCTGGTGTTGAGGTGCGGGAAGGGCTCGTCGGGCACCGCCACCCCGAGGGCGTCGCACAGGGGCTTCCAGCCGTCACCGGCCTGCCAGTCGACGAGGTGCGACGCCGGCACCGAGGCCCGCACCTCGTCGTTGTGCCGCTCGTAGGCGGCCAGCGCCGAGTCCTTGTCCGTCCAGTCGGCGGTGAAGCGGGCCGAGGCCACGGCCCGCCACATCTCGAACCAGTCGGCCATCTCGGGCGGGAGGTTCTCCCCGTCGATGGCGAAGATGGTCGAGCTGGCGCTCTCCCACCACGCCTCGCCGCTGCGCCGCGTCGACAGCACGACCACGGCGTCGGGGTTGGCCTCGCGCAGCTCGCGCCAGAACAGGCACGCCGGGAAGTCCGAGGTTGAGCCGTAGTCGCCGAGCACGACATCCCAGTCGACCTGTCCGCCCTCGCCCCCCCGGCGCCACTGCGCGATGTGCTCGGGATGGGAGAGGGTCTCGAGCATGTGGTAGCAGGGCTGCCCGGTCAGCTGCTCCAGTGCGGTCTTCAGAGACAGCGTGCCCGTCCGGCCGACGCCCGCGCCGATGACTTTCAACTCCATGGTTTCCCGCCCCCAGTCACGGTCGGTCCCCCGACCGACGTGCGGGACAGGCTAACTGTCGTCGCTCGCTCCCGCGTGGGTGCCGCGTCATGGCTGGATCGCTCTGAACCGCTCCGTTGTGCGGGCCCAGTCCGCCTCGGCCCCGCGCCGGATTCAGGTGTCGCCGAGGTCCTTGAGCAGCTTCTTGGGCGCCTTCAGGGCCCATGCGTCGGTGAGCAGCTCCTGCACCAGCACCTCTGTGGCCCGGTCCAGATCGACCACCACGCAGGCCAGCCGCCTTCCCCAGTAGTACTCGGCGCACGACTCGGGATTGGCGGCGACGGCGGCCCGGATCTCGACTTCGTCGACCATCACGCGCAGATGGGTGTCGTCGGGAACGGTGGCGAAGATCTTGCCGCGCACCCGAAACGAGCCCAGGTCATGGTGGTCCTGCTCGGTCGCCTCGGGAAGCGCCAGGGCGAGGTCGCGGGCCCGACCGAGCGAGATCACCGTCGGCTACTCGCCGTCTTCGTCGTCGGGAGGTGCGTTCTGGATGATCATGGGCCCGTCGTTGCGCGGGCTGTTCACGGCCTTGTCGACGGGATGCCGGACGAGCGTGCCCTTGGGCGCGGGGAGCAGCAGCTTGGCGAGCGCCTCGGTGTCGTGCTGGTCGGGGTCGAGCCACCGGTCGAAGTCGGGACGCTCGATGATCACGGGCATCCGGTCGTGGACGTCGACCATGTCGGCGCCGGCATTGGTGGTGATGATGGTGCAGGTGCGGAGCATCGTCTCGGGGTCCGGCTCCGCCGAGCGCGTCTTGTCCCACCACGTCTCGTATAAACCGGCGAAGGTAAGAGGCTGGCCGTCGGCCCGGCGGAAATAGAAGGGGACCTTGCGCTTGGGGCTGTCGGGATCAGGGACCTGCCACTCGAAGAACCCGTCCACCACGACCAGGCAACGGTGGTTGGCGAAGGCCGAGCGGTAGGCGGGCTTCGTGGTCACGGTCTCGGCCCGGGCGTTGATCATCTTGTAGCCCGTCCGGGGGTCCTTGGCCCAATGGGGGACGAGGCCCCACCGCAGGACGTCCAAAACCCTTTCGTGGACTTCGGTTCTCTCCCCCGACTCAGTGCGCTGATGGTGCTCGGTGATTGCGGGAACCCCCCGCGCCGGCGGCACGTTCCAGCTCGGCCTGCCGTCGGGGTTAACTCCAGCCGCGAGTTGGACCTCGAGCATCCGCGCCAACTGCGACGGGGGAGTGTGAATGTCGACGCGCCCGCACACGCCTCGAGCATATGGTTTGTCCGCTGGGCCGCGGATCGGGGGTAGTGGGGCCAGTTTGAGGGTTCCTTGAGCTAGGTGAAGCTCACCAGACACGCAGGCTGCCCTCCGGGCTCCAACCTTCGAGAATCTCGCGGCCTCGGGCCTTGTCCAGGGCCAGGTCGAACGCCACCACGACTGCGGTAGCGACGGGGAAACCGCCACGAGAAGCGGCCGGCGCCAGGGACAGGGCGTAGCGGGACGGGCAGACGGCGATCTCTGCCGCCGTCCAACCACCCGACGCTCCGTAGGCAGATGCGATGGCTGCGACGTCGGCGTCGTCGGCGACATAGAGCTGCGGCCAGTTCGTGCCCGCTGCAATCGGAGCCCCGAGTGCCAGCGTCCCCGCCGTTCCCGACAGTCGGTAGCGGTCGCCTGGTTCGGGCATCGGCTCAGTAGAGAGCGGTATCCAACGCGGCCTCCATCTGTCGGCGGCGTCCCAGAACAGCTCGGGCACGACTGGGCGGTTCCCGCGCTCCACCAGACCTTCACGACGAAGGGCGGTGAGAATCTCCGACACCCTGCCCGGTGATCGACCGATCTTCCGAGCCAGTTCGTTGACCCCGATGGATGTATCCGGAGACGTGAGGAGCGCGACGCAGACGTCGAAGCCCGTGCCACTCAAGATGTCAGCAACTCGAGGTGGAGGGGGTGCCGCGGTCCTCGGTCCGTCGGCGTTCACATACAGGCCAGGCGCCCTGATCCATAAGTGGCCTCGCCGGTCCAGCCAGGCGACGTCAGCGTCACTCAGACGTTGCCTTGCGACCGCCGAGATTCGATCGGCGACAACCAGCATCGGCGCCACGCCGGATCGCTGCTGGCCCTCGGCGATGAGGGCCGCATCGCCCTCGCGGACAACGCTCGTCTCCTTCACGACCAGGTCCGCACCACCGACACGAACCCCACCGACTCGTGATCGCTCGAAGTCGACGCCGGCCGCGACCAAGGCCCGCTCCAGATCATCATTCTCTACTCGTGGATCCACGGACATAGGGTTAGGCAGTTATCAACCAACTTGGTATTTGTTATTATACGACTCAATGATGGAAACAAACCGAAAATCAACCGTGTTGTTTCAAACCCCGGAGGCCGACGAAATCGAGCTTCAGGTCCTAACCCAGATCGAGGATCTGAAGAAGAAGCTCCGCTGGCAGCTCAGCGAGCCGCGCCGCTGGTTCGGCTCATTGCGGCGTATGCAGTTCGCCAAAGCGGTTCAGGGCTCGAACAGCATCGAGGGGTTTGACGCCACCCTCGATGATGCTGCCGCCATCGATCTCGGCGAGGAGCCCCTTGATGCCGATGAAGAGACTCACCTTGCCGTGAA
Organism: uncultured Acidimicrobiales bacterium; assembly: GCA_963811775.1. Taxonomy (GTDB): domain Bacteria; phylum Actinomycetota; class Acidimicrobiia; order Acidimicrobiales; family UBA8190; genus Chersky-840. The sequence continues at coordinate 163,594 of CAWESO010000019.1, forward strand.
GGGGTATCGGGACGCAATGACCTACGTCGTTCAGTTGGCTGGTGAGCCCGACTTCACATACTCAGAGCAGCTTCTGAAGAGTTTGCATTTCATGATGACCAGCTATGACCTGAAGCTGCGCCCCGGGCTTTGGCGAGCCGGGTCCATCTACGTCCGAAGAGACGAATCAGAAGAGATCGTCTACGAAGGTCCGGACGTTGACCTAGTGCCCGACCTCATGAGTAAGCTCGTTGATAGTCTCAACGTGTCCGACGAGGCTCCCCCGATGGTGCGTGCCGCTATGGCCCACCTCGATCTGGTCATGGTGCATCCATTCAGGGATGGCAACGGACGAATGGGTCGGGCTTTGCAGACCCTCGTGCTGGCCCGAGAAGGGATTCTCTCCCCTGTCTTTTGCAGTATTGAGGAGTATTTGGGACGCAACACCGAGGAGTACTACGAGGTTTTGGGCAGAGTAGGAGCGGGGTCATGGCATCCCAGCCGAGATGCCCGGCCGTGGGTGCGATTCAATTTCTCAGCTCATCTCCGCCAAGCCAAGACCCTCCTGCGGCGTGTCAAAGAGAGCGAACAGCTCTGGGACAGATTGGAAAGGGCGATCACACCCTCCTCTGTGCCTGATCGAACGATCCCTGTCCTATGGGACGCAGCCATGGGATATCGAGTTCGGAACGCGACGTACAGAGCGATCTTTGAGGAGATCGGGGAGCCCATTAGTGAGGCAGTCGCTGGCAGGGATTTGCGCCAGCTCGTGGAGGCCGGACTTCTCATTCCGAAGGGCGAGCGCCGCGGTCGGCATTACCTCCGTAGTCCCGAGTTGCGGAGCTATCGCGAGGCCATCGTTCAGGCGCGAGATCCCCGGGATGATTCCGACCCCTTTGCTGCGCGGTCTGACCGCCGCGCTTCCACCTAACCTCCGCGGCCTTCCGGGCAGAATCGGACCGCTCTTCGGTTGTCATGCCTGCGGTTCTCGCCTTGCCACCCTTCTGGCCTCCCTTGCGCCCCAATTCCCTCCCTTGCGGTCCAATTCGACCGCGACCGGGTCCTTCGCTTCATAGGGATGGGCTTCAGGCTCATGGGTCGTGGTCTGCACGACAACGGCCGCGGCCATCGAGTTCAGATCGCGGGGCATGCTTGCCCGCTTGATCATTCGACCGGCCTACGTTTCAGGCCCCCGGCGTCAACGCCTCGGCCGATTCAAACTTACCCACTACCGGTCGGGTTAACGACAGTGTTCGGTTCCGATCGTGTGCTGTCCGTTTATTACGCAGAAAACGGATTTGGCCGGTCGATCGGCGTCAGCAAGGTCGTCGGCGAGGTTCTCAGCAAACTCTGCGCGACACAATTTTCGAGTGTTCATTGCTACGAGTCCTCCGCTCCATGTCCGCACTTCGCTCGCTGCCGTGATGCCGGCGCCAGGCCTGAACGAAGGAGCGGCGGTGGCGGTGCGCTCTGGTTCAGTGAGAAACCCGAGTTGCCACATGACGTCACTCCTCGTAGTCTCCCCACGTTAAGTGGGGAGACCATCTCCAAGAGAAGACTGATCCGGGGGGGGTTTTGATGGTCTCAAGCCGAGCGAGTACGTTACGTGGTCACAGAACCGTAACGCGCGCGCAAACAAACAGTCGTATCGGAGTCGACCCCCACGGCGTGGTCTCCAAATGGATCGGCATTCCGTTCATTCGGACGAACGGGACGTCCGATGGCTGACAGGCACAGCGCGCTCAGGTCCCGGTCCCGGAGGATGTGGATCGGGATCGCCTTGGTGGTCTTTGTCGCCTCGCAGGGGGCATTCGCGGCGTGGGCAGCAACGACGTCGAGCTCGGCTTCCGACGGTGGAGGCACCGTCAGGGTCGGTGCGGCCAGTCAAAGCTCGACACCCGGTCGGACGGCACGTCGAGGCCCCATCAGGAGCGCGAGCTCTGGCTTGGCCTGTACGTACGTTCCACTCCCCGCGAAGGATGCCGCGACGATTGGACCGGGCGGTCCGACGCCTGGGAGCTGGTTTTTTGTCAAATGTCCCGGCAGGACCCTGACGATCTACAACGGCGCCATTTCATGGTTCCCGTCGGCGCCTGCAACCGCGCCGTCGACAGCGGTTTCGCCCAGCGCACTGGCCACGCGAGCAGCGGATTCCCTGACCCTTCCGCCGCCCGCCGCGAGCGTGAACCCGACCGCGTTCAGCATCGTGAATTTGGCGACATGGCTCTGGATCGATCCTCAGATCTGGCACCCGTTCAGAGCATCGGCGACGGCAGGAGGAGTGACCGCGACGGCCGTAGCCGTGCCGGACACCGTGTCGTGGTCGATGGGAGACGGGCACATCGTCACATGCGACGGTCCCGGGTCTCCGTATCAGCCGACGATCCCGCCCGACGCTCAATCGACTGACTGTTCGTATACCTACCGCACGTCGTCTGCCGGCCAGCCCAGCAGTGACGGCGATCCGAACGACGACGCTTTCACGGTCACAGCGACGATCACGTGGACAGTGAGCTGGACCTCCACTGGGTCCACAGGTGGCGGGGTCCTGCCGCCCCTTCAAACCAGTTCGACGATTCCGATACGCGTCGAACAGGTCGAATCCATCGGAACCGCGGGCTAACCGCAAAACGCGCCGCCATCGTCATGTCCACGATCATCAACCGCCAAGCCGCGAACCAGCAGACGTCAGACCCTCCTCGATTCCTCGGGACCGGCTATCGCCGTCGGCCGATCCTCGCGGTCGCGTCCGTGGTCCTGATGACATCCTGTGTTGCGGTATTCACCAGCGTCTACCTGCATGCTGGGAAGAAAGTCGCCGTCCTGGCCTTGGCTCGTGACGTCCCAGAGGGACAGCCGATCACAAGAAACGATCTCTCGGTGGTGGGCGTCGCGTTCTCCCGAGGCTTGACTCCGATCCTGGCCCAAGACGCGAGCCGTGTCGTCGGCCAAACGGCGGCCGTCTCGCTGGTGCGAGGGACGCTGGTCACGCAAGCCGAACTCGCTGACCGCGGAGAACCATCCAATGGTTCCGCGATTGTGGGGGTGGCGACAAAGGTTGGTCAGCTCCCGGCGGGTGGAGTGGCCGATGGTGACACGGTGGATGTCGTCCTCACAGGATCCCTGAGCACGCTCACGGATGGATCACCTGATGGTGGATCGTCGGATGCGTCATCGCCCGCTGGGGCAGTAGAGATCGGTGGCATTTTGGCTCAGGGAGCCACGGTCACTGATGTGGCCCAGCCCACGTCTTCAGATCCGGACACGGTTGTCGTGTCCGTTTCGATCCGGTCCTCGTTAGCCCCACTTGTCGCAAGCGCCTCCGCGGCTGGACAGGCCGCTCTCGTGCTGGTCGCGCCCAACGCATGACGTTGATTGCATTCTGCTCGGGCAAGGGTTCACCTGGAGTCTCGACATTGGCATGCGTGGCCGGGGCTGTATGGCCCTCGAACAGGCCCATCGTGCTGGCCGAATGTGATCCCTCGGGCAATGATCTCGCGGCGCGCTTCGGGCTATCTCCCCGGATCGGCATGACGAGCCTGGTCCTCGCCCATCGACACCGCGAGCACGCTGAACCAACGTTCGACGCCCACTTGCAGTCTCTGCCGGGGGGTCTTGAAGTGCTGGTTGGCCCGGTGAACCCGGACGCATCGGGCAGCCTGGACACGGAGTTGAGCACAGTGGGAGTGGCCATCTTCCCGAAGGCAGTCGACATCCTTGTCGATTGCGGGAGAGTCCTGGGCGGCACGGCCGGTCAGTTAGCGATCTTGCAGTCAGCTGATCGTGTCGTGGTCGTGAGCCGGCCAGATATCTCCGACCTTGCGCATGCCCTATGGACGCTTGATCTTGTTCGGGATCTGGCCCCTAATGCCGAGGCCTCATTCGTACTCGTCGGGTCGGGTCGATTCGGATTCGCCGAGATCGAGCAGGCACTTGGAGTTGCGCCTCTCGGGGTGATCCCCCTCGACGCGAAATCGGCCGCGATGGTGTGCGGGCTACCGGGCAGAGCCAAACGATTCGCCCGGAGTGCCCTTGTGGATGCCGCACGACAGCTGGTGGACCGGCTGATCCCTCCCACCACTCGAGACGCCGTCAACTCCGAGATTGAGGAGACAAGCCAGCACCCAAAGTCGATGACCCTTCCCGTGTTGAGCCACAGCCTGGAGTCTTCGGCTTGCTCCAAAGGTGATCCCCCGTGATGTCGACCGATCACCTGACGTCGTTGGTGGGGAGGCTTCGCGTCGAGGTTGCCGATGACCTGTCTGCAGTCACCGGACACGAGTTGGGGATCGATGATCGTCGCGAGCTCGCTCGAACACTGACTTTGGCTCGCCTCGAACGCCTGGCGGCGGAGACGGTCGGAGCAGGTGACAAACCGCTCGGAGTGGCAGAGGAGCAGCGTGTCGCCCGAGCCGTGCTGGACGCCCTGTTCGGCCTGGGACGCCTGCAATCACTCATCGATCAGCAAGACATCGAGAACATCGACGTGAACGGATGCGACTGTGTGTGGGTCACCTACGCGGACGGGATGAAGGAACGTGTCGATCCCGCAGCCGACTCGGATGCCGAGTTGGCCGAGATCATCCGGTCGGCGGCAGCCCGCTTCGGTCTCTCAGAACGACGATTTGACGTCTCTCACCCGGAGTTGGACCTGCGCCTCCCTGACGGAAGTCGCCTCTCGGCACTGATGTCGGTCGTCGGTCGGCCTGTTGTGTCGATCCGACGTCACCGGTACGTCGATCTCACGCTGGAGGATCTTGTGGAGATGGGCGGGCTCGACCCGACTCTGTCGAGCTTCCTGGCCGCTGCCGTTCGAGCCCGGAAGAACATCGTCATCGGTGGCGCGATGAACTCTGGCAAGACCACGTTGGTACGGGCGTTGGCTTCTGCCATCCCTCCCCGAGAACGAGTCGTGACAATCGAACAGGCCTTCGAGCTTGGGCTCGATTCGATTCCAGATCGACATCCCGACCTCGTCGCCCTCGAGGCTCGACCCGCGAACGCGGAAGGAGAGGGGCAGATTTCTATGGCGCGGCTTGTGCGAAGAGCGCTACGAATGAATGCCGACCGGGTGATCGTGGGCGAGGTGCTTGGTGACGAAGTCCTTCCCATGCTCAACGCCATGAGCCAGGGTCGCTCAGGGTCGATGTGCACCATTCATGCCGACTCATCGCTTGGGATCTTCCGTCGATTGGCTTCCTATGCGATTCAAGCGCCAGAGCACCTTCCCGTGGAGTCCACCAATCTGCTCATTGCAGGGGCAATCCATTTTGCCGTCTTCGTCGAGGTCGCCGACATCGACACACCTTCGGTCGATATGCGCTACCTGAGCGGCTGGCAAAAGGATGTACTCACTCAGGGGCGTGAATCTGGTCGCGTTCGATTCGAGGCTCTGAAGAGACGCCGTTTAGTCTCCTCCGTCCAAGAAGTTGTTGGGTCAGAAGGTCTGAACGTGATTTCGAACGAGGTCTATCGCGCCAACTCCGACGGCTCGATATCTCAGGTCGCACCACTGCGGACTGCAACTCTGGAGGAGCTGGTCAGACACGGATTCGAACCGTCCTTGCGAAGTTCAGAGGTCGCATCGTGGTGATGACTCCGGTTGTGGCGATGCTAGGGCTCGGCACAGGCATAGGGATGGTCGGGATTGCCGGCGTCTTGTTACCGATGTCGAGCCCGGACCTGTCTAGGGGGGTCTCCCATCCCCTGGAGTCCTCTGTGCGGGGACGAGGCTTCAGCTCGGCCGTGGTGGCGTCGATGCGTCGAGCCGCCGTCCCGATCGGCGTTGGACTGCTTTGTGTTCTTGTGACCCGATGGCTCGTGGCCGGCCTGTTGGGTGGGCTTGCTGCGGCCACATTGCCGAGCAGCCTCCACAAGGCACAGCCTGGTGCAACGTCGAAGACGGCCGAGGCGGTGGCTACATGGACCGAGTTGATCCGAGACTCCTTGGCGGCATCAGCAGGCCTGGCGCAGGCGATCGTTGTCACAGCTTCGTCGGCGCCCGTACCGATTCGACCGCAAGTCGACGCCTTGGCGACGCGGCTGGCCAACGGCATCCCCCTCGAGGCCGGATTGCGCTCTTTTGCCCTCGAGGTCGATGACGCGTCTGCCGAATTCCTTGTCTGCGCTCTGCTCCTTGCCGCCACAGCGAGGTCCCAGCGGCTGGTAGAGGTTCTCAGCGCTCTCGCGGAGTCCGTCCGGGAAGACGTCTCGATGAATCTCCGAGTCGACGCAAGCCGCACGTCGGCGCGAAGCAGTGTCCGAACCATCGTGATCTTCTCGCTGGTGTTCGCGTCCGCATTGGCGCTTCTCGCCCATTCGTATCTCAGCCCCTTCGGGACCGCGGTCGGGCAACTCGTTCTGGGAGCCGTGGGGTTGCTCTATGCCCTCGGAATATCGCTCATGATCCGACTCGTTCGCCCAGCGGGTTCACCCAGGTTGCTGGAAGCGGAGGCAATCGAATGACGGTGGTCGTGTTGGCTGCCCTCGGCGTCGGAGCAGGCCTCGTAGGCATCGTGATCGGGTGTCGCGCCCAGAGGACGTCGTTGCGCGGTGCCCTCACCAACCTGACAGTCGAACAAGTGGCCGTGCCTCGATCAACGGTGCCGGTGTCACCATCGAACCATGGGCGACTGGATCACCGGGTGGCAATCCACATTGCCGACTCGGTGCAAGGGCGCAATCTTGTCAATCGCGAATTCCACCAGCGGCTCGCCCTCGCCAACACCTCACTCGTGGACGTGTGCGCCCGGTGCCTCGTGTGCATCTTCGTCGGCGGTTCTCTTCCCATTGTGATGTGGTTGATCGTGAGCGCAGGGGGCCTGCATGTTCCAGGCCTCGTCTTTCTCATCGGAGCGTTGATCCTCGGGGCCGGTGGAGGAGTCGTGCCGATCGCCGAGTTGAATGCCGAGGCCAAGCGCAACCTGCGTCAGGCAAAAAGAGTCATTTGCTCCTTTCTCGACCTGGTCGTCCTTGGTTTGGCTGGTGGCATGGGCATCGAGAGCGCTCTTCTCACCGCGGCCCAACTAGGCGAAAACCCCGTGTCCCGCCGCATGTTCACCGCCCTCACCCTCAGCCGAGATACGGGCGAACCCCCTTGGGATGCCCTGGCCCGTCTAGGGGAATCACTCGGAATCGACGAGCTGCGCGACCTGGCGGCCGCGGCCGGGCTGGCAGGCACGGAAGGGGCCAGGGTTCGAGCGACTCTGGCCGCACGGGCAGCGACCATTCGTCGCCACGAACTCGCCAATGCGGAAGCCGAGGCGAACGCCCTGACAGAGAAACTGTTCGTCCCCGGCGTGTTCCTCCTGATCGGGTTTCTCATCTTCATCGGGTACCCGGCCTTTACTCGGATCGCGCTGGGCTTCTGATAGATGACGAACGGGGTGTCGGGGGATGGGTTGGAGTGCAACAGAACAGAGAAAACGGAGAGGAAGGGAAGGGCTAGCCATGTTCGTTCAGCTCAGAGGCCTGTGGGCCTATGCGTCGGCCAGATGGATGGTGACGACACGCGGAGAGGAGGGAAGCGTCGTCGAAAAGGTCATCCTCACCGCTGTGTTCGCCGCTCTTGCCATCGCCGTGGGTGCGATCATCGTCGCCAAGGTGATGGACAAGGCGAACTCGATCAACCTGAACTAGTGCCGATCGATCCGGTGATCGTTTGGGAGACCGGCACCGTCAGGCATCGCTGTCGAATCGACGAGAGCGGCTCCGTGGTGGAAGCCGCGATCGCGATTCCCGCGGCAATGTTGGTGATCTTGTTGTCGGTACAGGTCTGTCTCTGGGCCCACGCGTCAACACTCGTTCAAGCCGCAGCGACTCGAGGTGAGCAGGCGGCGTGCGTCGAGAATGGCACGTTGGCCTCGGGGATGTCTGCCGCACAGTCGGCTCTGGCAGAGACGGCCAATCATGTCGTCCTTGACGCGTCGGTTCGGGCGTCGAGCATTCCCGACGATGAGGTGGAAATGCGGGTGACGGGAACGACCGAATCGATCATCCCCGGACTACATCTTCCCGTGTCTGCGACCCGGATCGCTGTGAGGCAGGAGTTTCGTGTCGATGGATGACTCCGCGTGTCGCGTGTCGGGCAGGTCGATTCGGGACCGATCACGCGGCAGTCTGACCGTCGAGCTCGTCGTGTTGACGCCCGTGATCGTCGTATTTCTGCTCGTCGCGCTGGCATTCGGAAGGTATGCATTGGCGAAGGAGCAGCTGGTCGGAGGTGCGCGGGCGGCGGCCGATGCGGTCGCCGTCGCTGGGTCGGCACTGCAGGCGCAACAGGCTGGCAGTGCAGCGGCCATGCCGGTGCTCCAATCCGATCACACGTGTACGAATCCGACGGTCTCGGTTGCATCGTCCTCATTTGTGGCGGGGGGACAGGTGCGGGTGTCGGTGTCGTGCCAAGTGGCGCTCTCTGACCTTCTGATCCCAGGGTTCCCCGGAACTGTGACCGTTCAGGCTGATCAGGTCGCGACGATCGACCCTTATCGGGCCGTGCAGCCATGACCACACGAAATCGATGCGGATGCCCCCAACTATCGAGTGACCCGTGTCATGCGTGTGAGTCCTGGGACGAAGGGTCCTTTACGGTGTTCCTTGCCGTGCTTGCCGTCGCCCTGTTTGCCCTCGTGGGGCTCGTTATCGATGGTGGCCGAGCCGTTGCCGCACAGAGCGCTGCGACTGGGGATGCCGAGCAGGCGGCGCGACTTGGTGCTGACCAGATCTCGGTCGAAGCGGTTCGTTCCGGGATCGTTTCCATCGATCCAGTGGCCGCTGCCAGAGCGGCTGACGATTATTTACACGCGGTCGGGAGTCCAGGTCACGTCACTGTCTCGGGACAAACGGTGACCGTGCGAATCAAGACCTCCGAGCCAACGGTGATCCTGGGGATGATCGGATTGAGCCAAATCGGGGTCTCGGCATCCGCCAGTGCGACAAATGTGCACGGTGTGACTCGGGAGGATTGATGAGATTCGCCTCCAGGCCCAACCATGTAACACGACATCGGGGTATGGCAGTCCGAGGTGTCACGACGTTGGGAGTCATCGGCCTGGTGCTGGGAGTTCCTCTTGCCATGATGGCAATTCACGCACTCCCACCTTTGGAACAGATTCGTAACATCGCAGGGCACCCAGATGATCTGCGCCGGGTGTTCGACGAGCGCGTCAGTGATCAGACGATCACAGGGGTGGTGGCTGCCATCGCTTGGCTGGTGTGGGCGTGGTTCGTCGTCTGCGTCATTGCAGAATTGGTGGGACGTGTGCGTGGTCGTTCTCCTAGCAAGGTGCCCGGGAGCCGACACCTTCAATCACTCGTCGCAGGCCTTCTCGGCGCCTCACTCGCATTCGGTGTTTCCAGTCGGCAGGCATCGCCACTGAGACTGCGCGTCGCCGCTATGTCGGTGTCCACTCCATACACCGAACCTCCCACCAAACTGCCGAAGCATCTGAAAAGGCCTGAGACACCGAATTTCGTCATGACCGACACCGAGACTCCTGAGCCGGCCGATTCGACGGCTCCGGTGTCCCCCGAGCGGATTTACGTGGTCAAGCCACGAGACACACTCTGGTCGATAGCCGAGGCGGAGCTTGGCTCCCCCTTGCAATGGCGGAGGATCGCAGAGGCTAACTACGGCCGACGTCAGCCTGACGGTGGCGAGTTCACTGATGATCATTGGATTCGACCTGGTTGGCTTTTGGTCATTCCGGTGCCAGGCATCAGTCAGGTCGAAACGCCTCGGGCATTCCCCGTCGCAACCGTCGATCCGCCACCCGGTGGGGCGGCGCCGGTGGTCGATGGTTCCCCGGCACCGGCATATGCCACGAGCGGGCCCCCCTCAGAGTCCGTGACGTCATCTTCCGTGAAGAGCGTCCCAGATCCGTCGTCGGCGACAAACGGCCACAAAGAGACGGCCCCTTCCTCTTCGCCGGGTTCGTCAGCGCATCCTGGAAAGGTTGGAGTGCCAGGACCGCACATTCCGGTCACGCCGATCGGATACGGACTTCTCGGGGCAGGGGTCGTCTCGTTGCTCGACCGAATGCGCCGAGCCCAGCAGAGAAAACGACCCGCCGGACTCCGGATCGCCCTTCCCGACGGTGATCTGATCGAGTTGGAGCGTGGGTTGCGGATCGCAGCTGATCCCGGAGCGGTCGACTGGGTCGACCTCAGCCTTCGACTTCTTGCCGTGGCGGTCCGGCGGAATCATCGGGACACGCCACTGGTCTCCGCCGTGTGCCTCCGTGAGGACGTTGTCGAGATCATGTTCGACCCCTCGAGCGAGCCATCCCTCCCGCCACCACCCTTCGAGCCTGGACCGCTGGTCTCGAGCTGGGTACTGGGGAAGACGGGTCAACGCATCGAGTCTTTGCGCAATGACCCAGAGGTAGTGGGAGTGGATGCCCCACTGCCATCGCTCGTCACCCTGGGTCGGAATGCGGTCGGGATCGTTCTGCTCAATATCGAGCGAGCGGGATCTGTGGCCGTCTCCGGGCCTGATGCCGACCTTCTGGTCGAGGCCATGGCGGTCGAGCTCGCCACGACCAAATGGGGCGATCAGATCGACCTGGTGCTCGTGGGGTTCGGCGGAGACATCTCAGGTCTCGAGCGTGTCAGTCACGCCGGATCACTCCAATCCGTTCGCACCAAGATGAAGCGGCGCACTCGCGAGCGTGCCGCATTGCTCACCCTCGCCCAGCGAACCACCAACAGTGATACCCGGTGGCAGGACGGGGGAGACGCCTGGGATGTCTGTGTCGTCGTCTGCACATCCAAGGTGTGCAGGGACGAGGCTTCAGCTCTCGAAGAGCTCATCGAGATCGCAGGGGACGGGTCGCTGGGCGTCGCTGTCATCTGTGGCGACGACGCCCAATCGGTACGGTGGCGCGTTCGAGCTGAAGACGGTCGAGTGTCCGTCGACGACTGGCGGATGGAATGGGCGTCCCTTGCTCGCCAGCCAGTTCCATCGAATCTCGTGACTCGTATCGCCGAGCTTGTTTCGGTTGCCGCCCAGACTGAGGGAGTCGTTCCTGACGCTGAGGCCTGTGAACGACCGTCGCTCCAGGCGGCGGAATGGGAGCCGCCCGGGATGAGGCAGACCAACGTCGGCGGTCAGGACGCGGCAGGCACCATCGTGGATTCGGATCGTCCGAATGTGCTCGTGAGTGTTTTGGGCCAGGTGGCAATCACGGGAGCAGCTCGGCAGTTCTCCCGAGCGTGGGCCGTCGAGCTGGTTGTTTATCTGGCCCTTCACCCGGGCGGCGCAAGCAACGAGCAGTGGGCAACGGCCCTCTGGCCCGACAAGGTGATGGCTCCGGCGAGCCTCCACTCAACAGCGTCGGCCGCGCGTCGGTGTCTCGGCACCTCCGATACCGGGGACGACCACCTCCCTCGATCACGAGGTCGGTTGGCACTGGGGCCTGGTGTTCAGACCGATTGGGACAGATTCGTGCAGCTGTCGCGGTCGCCGGCTGCCGAAGACTGGCGCCAAGCAATCCGACTGATCCGGGGCCGACCCTTCGAAGGGCTCCGCTCTCCCGACTGGGTCGTGCTCGAGGGCATCCAGGCTGCCGTCGAGGCCGGTGTCGTGGATTTGGCGCACCGCTATTGTCACCACTGCCTCGAGGTTCTCGATGCAGCCGGCGCCGAGTGGGCTGCGCGTCAGGGGTTGCGTGTCAGCCCATATGACGAACGCCTCTATCGCGTTCTCATGAGCGCTTCGGACGTTGCCGGCAACCCTGCGGGAGTCGAATCCGTAATGGCCGAACTCGTCCATCTCGTCGCCGACGACATCGAGCCTTTCGATGCGGTGCATCCCGAAACGCTCGCTTTGTACCGCACCCTTTCGCGACGCTCAGCCGTATCACGAAGCCGGTGAAGCATGGTGCGCTCATCTCGGCTATGGGGCGCAGGAAAACATCAGGGAGGCCGGGGAATCCGGGGAATGTCTCCGAGCAGGGCTCCGGTGAGCTTGCTGGAGAGGTCTTGTGCAAGGTCAATGCTCGAGCATGACGCTCGCCGCCAGAGGGTGAGCGACAGATGAGGAGAGCATGGACCGATGAGCAATACGACGACGCTGTCAGGCAACCTGACCCGGGATCCGGAGATTCGATACACGCGGGACGGCCAGGCCAATGCGACGTTCGGCTTGGCCGTCAACCGCCGGTGGCAACCACGGGGATCCGATGAATGGGAAGAAGCTACGTCGTTCTTCGACGTCGTTTGCTGGAGAGATCTCGCCGAGAATGTCGCGCTCAGTTTGGTGAAAGGCAGTCGGGTTATCGTGACCGGTCGCCTCGAACAACAATCGTGGGAGACCGAGAACGGCGAACGCCGCAGTCGAGTGGAGGTGACAGCGGAGGAGGTCGGCCCGTCTCTTCGGTTCGCCACAGCAGAGATCTCTCGCAACGAGCGTCGCGGTCCTGAGCAAGCCGGGCAAGGGGGAAACTCCGGGGTGGGCGACTCCGAGGTTGTCGGCATCGACGCCTGATCGACTCGAGCCGGACCGGTGACAGTCCGCGCCTGTCATCGGTCCGGTGAGTCGCGTGAATGGCGGGGACACGAAAGGTCCGAGATTCGGATCCCGGTTCCTCTGCTGCAATGCCGTTGACCACCTTGCGCGGGTGTGCTCTTGGCCGCGCCACAGGAACCTCGTGACGCTCGTGAATCCTTCGGTTGTCCATGTTCCGGAGATGCAGAAATAACGATGACTTTGTTGCCGGTGTCAAAAGGAGAACGAGTGCGTGTCTCGACCGCCGTGGTGCTCAACAAGCGTGAGGCATTCGAAGCTTGTGAGGCGTGTGCTGAAGCAGAACGGGCCCTTCTCCGCGCCGGGCGGGCCTCCGAAGCAGCTCGGATGGCGGCTCTCTTCGAACTCATCGAGGGCCGCCTGATGACATGAGAACCCTGGGCGCCCCGCCGCGGACGTGGTTTGCGGCCGGTGGCGGCAGAAGGCGTCGGCTTTGCTTACCCCTCTGCACCAGGTTCGAACTCCAGAGACAGCGAGTTGATGCAGTACCGCTGTCCTGTGGGGGCGGGGCCGTCGGGGAAGACATGGCCGAGATGCCCACCACAGCGTGCGCAGGTGACCTCGGTCCGGCGCATGCCGCGGCTGCGATCCTCGTGCTCGTTGATGACGCCATCGGCGACGGCCTTGGTGAAGCTCGGCCACCCTGATCCGGAGTCGAACTTGTCGTCGGAGCGGAACAGCTCGGCTCCGCAGGCGGCGCAGCGGAACAGCCCTGGGTCGTGTACGTCGAGGAGCGTGCCGGTCCATGCCGGCTCGGTGCCCTTCTCACGCAGCACGTGGAAGCGGTCGGGGTCGAGCTCGGCCTTCCACTCGTCCTCGGTCTTCACGATTTCGGGCTTCACGGTGTCAGAGCTCATCGATCCCTCCTTCGGGGGTCGGGCGGACTTGGCGAGAACCTTCTGTAGTAATCCCATGCCCGGGTAACGCCGTCCCAGAGGGAACTGTTCCACGACCGCGCCAAGAATCCACATCGTCGACACGCGGCGCCCCGAAACACCCCGGGGCGGCCCCGGGAGGCCTCGGCCCCCTTTGCTAACGTCAGCCCGGAAACGCTCCTGGCCAGGGAGCATGGACCCGACACCCACCTCATGGACCTCCACGACAGCCCCGAGGACGCCGCCTTCCGGGCCGAGGCGCGGGGCTGGCTCGAGGCCAACCTGACCGGCGATTTCGCCGGGGCCCGGGGCCTGGGCCGGGCCGGGCTCCAGCACGAGGGTCGCGACCTCCGCCTGGCGTGGGAGCGCAAGCTCGGCGCCGACGGGTGGACGTGCGTGGGTTGGCCCGTCGAGTACGGCGGGCGTGCTGCGCCCATGTCGCAACAAGTCATCTGGAACGAGGAGTACGTCCGGGCCGACGCCCCGGCCCGCGTCAACGTCATGGGGGAGGGCCTGCTCGGGCCCACCTTGATCGCCTACGGCACCGACGCGCAGAAGAAGCGCTTTCTCAACCCCATCCGATGGGGCACGGAGCTGTGGTGCCAGGGCTACTCCGAGCCCAACGCCGGCTCGGACCTCGCCAACGTGCAGACCAAAGCGGTGCGCGACGGCGACGAGTGGGTCATCACCGGCCAGAAGGTGTGGACCTCGTACGCCCAGTGGAGCGACTGGTGCTTCGTGGTGTGCCGCACCGACCCCGAGGCCCCGCGCCACCGGGGACTGTCGTACCTGCTCGTCCCCATGGACCAGCCCGGCATCGAGATCCGCCCCATCAGGCAGATGACGGGCACGTCGGAGTTCAACGAGGTGTTCTTCGACGGGGCCCGCACCGACGAGGACCTCGTGGTGGGTGAGGTCAACGACGGGTGGCGCGTCGCCCTCGCCACGTTGTCCTTCGAGCGAGGCGTGGGCCTGCTCGGTGAGATCGTCGGGTTCCGCAAGGAGCTCGACCATCTGCTCGAGCTGGCTGCCAAGCGCGGGTGCACCGCCGATGTGATCTACCGCCAGCGCCTGGCCGAGGTGTGGATCCGCCTGTACATCCTGCGGCTCAACACCTTGCGGTCGCTCACCGGCGTCGACGGGCCTGTCGCCCCTCCGCAGGCGTCGATCTCGAAGCTGTTCTGGGCCACGTGGCACCGCGACCTCGGCGAACTGGCCATGGACGTCCTCGGCTCCGACGCCCTGGTGGCCGACGCGGCGCCGTACGAGCTCAGCGACCTGCAGCGAATCTTCCTGTTCAGCCGGGCCGACACCATCTATGGCGGGTCGAACGAGATCCAGCGCAACATCATCGGTGAGCGCGTGCTCGGGCTCCCCCCCGAGCCCAAGGTCGCCGCAACCACTACCACCAAGAATGGAGCCCCGTCCCCGTGACATCAGCCACGCCCGATCCGCCGGCCCCGGGCCCGGTCGCCCCCCGGCCCCCGTCGCCCCACGCCCTGCTCGAGGGGAAGGTCGTCGTCGTGACCGCCGCGGCGGGGACGGGAATCGGCTTCTCGGCGGCCAAACGGTGCGCCGAGGAAGGCGCGGTGGTCGTCGTCTCCGACGCCCACGAGCGGCGCCTCGGAGAGGCCGCCGACGCGCTGGCCGAGGTGACCGGGACGAGACCGTTGGCCGTGCCGTGCAACGTGACCGTCGAGGCCCAGGTGCAGCGTCTCTATGACACCGCCATGGCCGAGCACGGTCGCATCGACGTCGCCATCAACAACGCCGGGCTCGGCGGCAACGCCCCCATCGTGGACATGACCGACGAGCAGTGGTCGACGGTCCTCGACATCACCCTCACCGGGACCTTCCGCTGCATGCGCGCCGAGCTGAGCCACATGTACGAGCAGGGGAGCGGCGTCGTCGTCAACAACTCATCGGTGCTCGGGTGGCGGGCCCAGGCCGACCAGGCGCACTACGCCGCGGCCAAGGCCGGCGTCATGGCGCTCACCCGCTGCGCCGCGGTGGAGGCGGCCGCGCACGGAGTCCGTGTGAACGCCGTGGCCCCCAGTCTGGCCCTGCACCCGTTCCTCAACCGGGTGTTCCCCGACGACGAGCTCGAGCGCCTGCGCCAGGCCGAGCTGTTCGGTCGGTCGGCCGAGACGTGGGAGGTCGCCAACGTCATGGTCTTCCTGGCCAGCGACTACTCGTCGTACATGAGCGGGGAGATCGTGTCGGTCTCGAGCCAGCACCCCTGAGCCCAACCCGAACCCCCGTCTTCACCGCGTCACGGCCGACGGCGCCCCGGGGGACGTGAATCGGGCCGCGAATCGGGGACGCGAAACGCGGCACGCGCCCTGGGCGGTCAGGTGATGATGAACCCCGCCACCGTCGCGTAGCCGTTGTTGGTGACGACACTGATAGGGCCACTCGTGGCCCCGGGGGGGACGACGGCCCTGATCTTGGTGGAGGTGTTGGAGCTGATCACGGCCTTGAGGCCGTCGAAGGTGACGGCGACGGCGTGCTGCAAGCGCTTCCCCACGATGATCACGGTTCCTCCGACGGGGCTCGAGAGCGGTCGGAATTTGGCGATCACGGGCGAGACGTGTCGCCGCCGGACGCGCCCGGTCTTGGTGACGACGAATTTCGGCTCGGTCACGGTCGTCACCGACGGCGCCGTCGCACCGGCCGCCGTCGTCGTGGTCGAGGTGCCTTTGGACGTGACGCCCGGCACCGCGCCCCCTCCGGGCAGGGTGACGGCGCTCCCCGTATTGCCGGTGACCGACGACCCGTTGGTGTAGGTGCCGGGGATATAGCCCAGCGGCTTCTTGGCCTTCTTCGGCGTGACGGCCGGGTGGGCCGCGGTGGTCGTCGTCGTCTTCTTCACCGCGGCAGGCGAAGACGAGCACGCCGCGCCGAGGAGGGCCGTGCACACCATGACCGCCGCCAGCCGACAGGTACGGCGGCGGGTCACCACGCCTTCACCTGTGACCGAGCGACCGTCCGACGCGTCCCCACGACGCCATCAGCCTTGCCCTCACGACCCACGCAGCACACCCCCCACAACCCGTCCCTCCATTATCGCACCCCGGTCGTTCTTCGGCCCCCTCGGGTCGGCGTGACTCCCGTGGGGGACGGGCGACCCGGTTTCGGTAGCCTGACGGCGTGTCAGATCGAACCCAGGGCCAGGTGACGGGGCCGGGCGCCCCGGCCGGCCCCGAGGACCCCCGCGGCGATCTGCGCTGGGGATCGATCCCGGGCCTGGTGGCCGACGCCGCGGCCCGTTTCGGCGAGGCCGAGGCGGTGGCCGACGGCGACGTGCGGCTGAGCTTCGCCCAGCTCGAGCGCGACGCGTTGCGGGTGACGGGCGCGGCCATCGCCGCGGGCATCCATCCCGGGGACCGGGTGGCGATGTGGGCGCCGAACATGGCGGAGTGGATCGTCGCCGCCCTGGGCCTCGTCGGGGCGGGGGCCGCCCTGGTGCCGCTCAACACCCGGTTCAAAGGGCCCGAGGCCGCGTACGTGCTCACCCGCTCGCGCGCCCGCGCCCTGTTCACCGTGCGCGGTTTCCTCGGCATCGACTACCCGGCCATGCTCGAAGAAGAGGACGTGCCCCATCTGGAGCGCATCGTGCTGCTGCGTGACGACGATGGCACCACGAGCGAGGTGACCCGAACCGACGAGGTCCCCATCTTCGGGTGGCACGAATTCCTGGCCGGGGCCGACGGCGTGGTCGAGTGCGACGAAGGCGTGGTGGGTGCGCCCGTAGACGTGAGCGCCGAGCGGGCACGCTGGCAGAGTGTGACCGGCGACGACCTCTCCGACGTCATCTTCACGTCGGGCACGACGGGCCGTCCCAAGGGGGCCATGACGACACACACCCAGACGCTGCGCACCTTCGCCACGTGGTCGTCGATCGTGGGCCTGGCCCAGGGTGACCGTTATCTCGTCGTCAACCCGTTCTTCCATACCTTCGGGTACAAGGCCGGCATCATCGCCTGTCTCATGCAGGGGGCCACCATCGTCCCCGAGCCCGTCTTCGACGTGGACAAGGTGTTGGCCACGGTGGCGGCGGAGCGCATCACGGTGCTGCCCGGCCCGCCCACGCTCTACCAGTCGATCCTGGACCATCCCCGGCGCGCCGAGTACGACCTCTCCAGCCTCCGCCTGGCCGTGACCGGGGCTGCGGTCGTGCCCGTCGTGCTCGTCAACCGCATGCGCTCCGAGCTGACGTTCTCCACCGTCCTCACCGCCTACGGGCTGACCGAGTCGAGCGGCACGGTGACCATGTGCCGCCAGGGCGACGCCCCCGAGACCATCGCCGAGACCTCGGGACGGGCCATCCCCGGTCTCGAGGTGCGCGTCGTCGGCGACGACGGCGTGGAGCGGCCCCGGGGCGAGCCCGGAGAGATCGTGGTCCGGGGGTACACCGTGGTGTCGGGTTATTTCGAAGACCCCGAGGCCACGGCTGAGGCCATCGACGCCGACGGGTGGTTGCACACCGGCGACGTGGGGGTCATGGACGACGCCGGCAACGTGCGCATCACGGATCGCAAGAAGGACATGTTCATCGTGGGGGGCTTCAACGCCTACCCGGCCGAGATCGAGGGGACGTTGTTGCGTCACCCCGCCGTGGCCCAGGCGGCGGTGATCGGCGTGGCCGACGACCGCATGGGCGAAGTGGGCTGTGCCTACGTCGTGCCCCGGCCCGGGGCGGCGGGGGACGACCTCGGCGCCGAGATCGTGGCGTGGAGCCGCGACCAGATGGCCAATTACAAGGTGCCTCGCTACGTCGAGGTGCTCGAGGCCTTGCCCACCAACGCCAGTGGCAAGGTGCTGAAGACCGAGCTGCGCGAGCGTTTCGCGCAGCAACCTGTGAAGGGAGCCTGATGCGAGGGATCGTCTACACCGGGGATGACGCCGAGGTCACCGACAAACTCGAGGTCACCGAGCCCGGCCCGACCGAGGTCAAGGTGAAGATCGTCGCCGCCGGGGTGTGCCACTCGGACCTGTCGGTGCTCGACGGCACCATCCCGTGGAAGGCGCCGTCGGTCCTCGGCCACGAGGGCGCGGGAATCGTCGAAGCCGTGGGCTCGTCGGTGCGTTCGGTCAAGCCCGGGGACCACATCGTGGTGGCCACCCTGGCGAGCTGCGGGACGTGCCGAGCCTGCAACACCGGGCACCCGACGATGTGCATCCACAGCCTCGGCAACGTCTCGACCCCGTTCACCTTCAACGGCGAGCCCGCGTCGAACTTCGCGGCGGCATCGGTGTTCGCCGAGTACACCATCGTCCAGGAGGTCCAGGCCGTCGCCATCTCCAAGGACGTGCCCTTCACCTCGGCGTGCCTCATCGGCTGTGGCGTGCTCACGGGCGTGGGGTCGGTGCTCAACCGGGCCAAGGTCGCCCCGGGCGAGACCGCGGCGGTGTTCGGCGTCGGGGGAGTGGGGCTCAACGTCATCCAGGCCCTGCGCCTGTCCGCCGCCAGCCGCATCGTGGCCGTCGACACCATGGCGTCGAAAGAGGACCTCGCCATGCAGTTCGGGGCTACCCACTTCATCGACGCGTCCAAGGCCGACGCCGTCGAGGAGATCAAGAAGATCGTCCCTCACGGGCCCAAGTCCGTGGCGCGCGCCCTGGGCCCCGGCGGTGTCACGTGGGCCTTCGACTGCGTGGGCCATCCCGCCGTGCTGCGCAACGCCATCGACGCTCTCGACTGGGGCGGCACGGCCGTCGCCATCGGCGTCCCGCCGCGCGGCAGCGAGGTGAGCGTGGACATCAACAACCTGGCCTACGTCGACCGCGGGCTCATGGGGTGCCGCTACGGGGCCAGCCGCCCCCATCACGACATCCCCCTCATGGTGGAGCTCTATCTCGGCGGCAAGCTGATGCTCGACGAGCTCGTGACCGAGGTCCTCCCGCTCGAGGGGTTCCGCGAGATCGTCCAGGACATGCACGACGGCAAGCTGGCCCGCGGGGTGCTCACGCTCTGATCGGGACAGGCCGGCGTCAGGCGGGCGTCTTGAGCGGCCCGCCGGGGCGCGAGCCCAGGAACGTCGTGATGCCCGCGGCGATGGCGCGGGCAGCCTGCTGTTGCCACGCCGGCGAGACCAGCAGGGCGGCATCGATCGCGTTGCGCATGTTGCCGCACTCGATGAGGATCTTGGGGACAGTCGAGAGGTTCAACCCGCCCAGGTCGTCCCGGTCGGCCACGCCGTCGGTTCCGTCGTAGGAGCTGACTGGCATCGCCGTGCCCGAGAGGAACGCAGCGCGAACGTCGGCGCCGAGCGCCTGTGACGGCCCGATCACGGCGTCGTTCACCCCGTCGGCCACGGGCTCGAGGATGGCGAAGCCCCGACCCTCGGGCGGACCGCCGTCGGCGTGGATCGAGATGGCGGCGTCGGAGTCAGCGGCGTTGCCGATGGCGGCGCGCTGCGTGACGCACGGGCCCACCCCGGTGTTGGTCGTCCGCGTCTCGACCACGGATGCGCCTTCGCCTTCGAGGTCCGCGGTGAGGTACTGCGCCACGTTGAAGTTGAATTGCGCCTCGGTGTAGCCGCCGTCGGTCTCGGTGCCGGTGGTATCGCAGGCTTCTTCCTCGCGCCCGTTCCAGATCGGTGTGTCGATGGCCTTTGGATCCGTGAAGTTGTCGCCGTTGTGGCCGGGATCGATGGTGACGACGTCACCTCGAAGCGATGTGGACCTGCCCGACGGGGCCTCGGTCGTCGATGTCGTCGTCGGTGTCGCCGGCCGCCCCGACAGGGACGTCGTGGGCGTGTCGGTCAACGTGCCCGGACGTGCGGGCTGGATCGCGCGCGACGCGGTGGCGCCGCAGCCCGTGAGTGCGGCCGCGCTGACCACGACGGCCGCCAGCAGCGCTGCACGAGCGAGGCCCGCGTCCATAAAGCCGGAGTGCATGACAGGGGCGTGGCCCCCGGATCGCTCAGCGTCCCGTGCACGCGCCCGATTTATTGCCACTGCAAAAGACTGTAGGAGGTCGCCATGTGCTCGAAGAGCCGCACGACGCTGTGCAGGGGCTTCCCCCAGGATCTGATGGCAGTGGGTTAGTCTCGCCCCGCACGTGCAAACAGAGGAGCGCCATGAACTACTGCTCGCAGTGCGGCCGTCAACTGCAACCGGGTGACACGCTATGCGCGGGGTGTGGCACGGCCACGTCGGCCGGTGCGGCGCCCCTGTCGACCGGCGTTCCTCCCATGCCCCCGCCCGCGCCGGGCACGGCCATGGGAACCGGAACCCCCAATTCCATTCCAGGGGGAGGCTACGGATCTCCCGGGTCGATCCCCACCCCGCCCATGCCGCCCCCGCCCATGCCGCCCACGCCCATGCCGCCCGCGCCCATGCCGCCCGCGCCCATGCCGCCCGCGCCGATGCGGATGGAGAGCGGCTACCCTCCGCCGCCCGGTGGGTATCCGCCTCCGGGAGGTGGGTCGCCCCCGCCATCCTCCGGTGGCTATCCCCCGCCCCCGCCGCCGAGTTACCCACCGTCCGGTGGCTATCCGCCCGGCCCGCCGAGCGGCGCCTATCCCCCCGGTGGAGCGTTCCCGCCCGGAGGCGGCTACCCGCCCGCCCCCGGTGGATACGCGCCCCAGGGCGTGCTGGCCGACTGGGGGGTGCGGGCGCTGGGTTATCTCATCGACGTCGGGGTCATCGCCGTGGTCCTCGTTCCCCTCTACATCCTGGGATACGCGGTGAGCTACGCCTTCGTGCTCCTCGGATGGCTGGCCGCCATCGGGCTCGGCATCTTCATGGCGGTCCAGGTCGGCCAAGGGGGGCAGTCCCCCGGGATGCGCACGGTCGGGATCAAGTGCATCCACCAGCAGACCGGGCAGACGATCGGGGCCGGTCTGGCCATCGTGCGCACCATCGCCCACTTCGTCGACAGCCTGATCTGCTACGTGGGTTGGCTCTTCCCCCTGTGGGACCGGAACCGCCAGACCCTGGCGGACAAGATCATGAGCACGGTCGTCGTCCGTGTCCCTCCGCAGAAGTTCAGCCTGACGCCTCCGACGTGATCGCGCTCGCCGCTGGCGCGCTCGACATACGGCGGTTGCAGAAACCGGCCGCGGTCTTCCTCGCCGGAGGCCTGGTCCTGGCGCATCTGCCGCAGGGGTGGGGCCTCCCGTGCCCACTGCGATCCCTGACCGGGGTGCCGTGCCCGTTCTGCGGCGTGACGACGTCCGTGCGAGACACCCTCGGCGGACACCTGCGCGCCGGGTTCGGGGCCGCACCGCTCGGGCTGGCGCTGATCGCCCTGGCCGTGGTGCTGGTGCTGCGACTGGGCCCAGCGCGTGTCCCGGTCCTCACCACGCGCTGGCTCCGCCCGGTCGTCGTGCTCGGGGTGGCGGCCGAATGGTGCTTCGAGCTCCATCGCTTCCACATCATCTGAGTCCGACCGACGCGGGGGAACGCCGGCGCGCCTACAAGGTCCGGCCGCAGGACTGACAGACGTTGTTGGCGATCGGATTCGGCTCCCCGCAGGTGGCGCAGCGCATCGAACCGCGCAGGCGCGGTGCGACGAAGGGGCGAGGTGACGCCGGCACGGAGGGGCTGAACACGCGAGCGCCCGGTCCCGCGTGTTGCGAGGTGGGCCCCCGTCGCGGTGCGAGCGCGCCGGCCAGGGCCACGGCGGCGGCAACGATGCTCACAAAGGCGCCGACGTCCCAGTGCACGCCGGCCTCCTTCTTGGCGAAGCACACCGCCGTGAGCAGCAGGTCGGCGCCGGTGACGGCCACCAGGACGAGTCGACGGAGCACGGGCGCTCGAAGATCGCGTCCCGCCGTGATGACGAGGTACACCACGGTGGCGAGCGCCCCGACGAAGGGGAGGTACATCCACGACCGCAGGGACGTGGCGCTGAAGCTGAAGTATCCGGTGCCCGGGGAGCCGAAGTCGAACCACGGGAGGTGGATGCCGAGCATGAGCGTGGCACTGGCCCCTCCCACGATCATGTCTGCGACGTGCAGGCGTTTGCTGTCGGTGCGGGTGTGTGGCATCGGTGGAGACGTTCCCCGTCCTCGATCCGGTGGCCTACGAGGTCTGGGCCGACACGGTCGCCGTCACCGTGGCAACGAGGTCGGCTGCCCTTGGACGGCGACCACGGCGAACAGGAGGATCACCGCCACCGCGGTGCCGATACCGACCCATCCGAAGACGACGCCGGCGATGGCAATCCCGCGCCCGCCCTCGCTCTCGCTCTCGTGGCCTTTCTTGATCTGGCTCAGCGCGACGTGCCCGAAGATCACCGCCAGGATCGATCCCACCCACCAGAGCCACAAGACGCCGAGGACGAGCGACGCGATGGCGAGCGGGTTCGTGCGCCGGCGCCAGGGCCGCCGGGGGGTAGTAACCGGGGTACGGCGGCTGGAAGGGCGCCTGGTAGGGGCCCCGGAACGGCCCTTGGTACGGCGCTTGGTACGGCCCGGGGACAGGGGGCGGGTAGGGAAGGCCCGGAGGAGCGCCGAGCCGGACGGGGCCGGGCGGGGGAGAGGGCACCACCGGCGGTCCCTCCGTTCCGTAGGCCGACGGCGGAAGGGGCAGCGTTGTCGACGAGGGTTGCGGGAATGTTGGGCCGGCGGTCTCAGGGTCGGCGCCGACGAGAACGGCGCCACAGCGCGCGCGATAGGCGTCGTCGGGGCTGACGCGGGTGCCGCAAGCAGGACATGCGCCCGACCCTCCGAAGGTGGCTCCGTGGTCCGCCATGGTCATCGGTCGCCCTCTCCGCCCTGGCCGGAGCCTGACGGGAGACGCCCGGCCCCGTCGGGCACAGTAACCCGAGCGCGACCGCCGACACCTTGATGCACGGCCCGGTCGGCCCCACCCGCCGGCGACTTCGCGGGTGGGAACTGACCCCCCGGTCAGGGCGACCTGGGTCGTATGCTGCAAGCGGCGGGTACGAGGAAAGAAGGTGGACCGTGAGCTTCGACCGGTTGAGTCCTCTCGATGCGTCGTTCCTGCACGTGGAGGACGACGTCAGCCACATGCACATCGCGGCCATCGGCATCTTCGAAGGTCCCACGCCGCGGTACGCCGACGTCGTCAACATGGTCCGGGGCAAGCTCCCGCTCGTGCCCCGCTACCGGCAGGTGGTGCGGTTCGTGCCGTTGGACCTGGGTCGTCCGGTGTGGGTGGACGACCCCCATTTCAACATCGACTACCACCTGCGCCACACCGCGCTCCCCGCACCGGGCGGCGAGCCCGAGCTGCGGGCGCTCGTGGGACGGGTGATGGCCCAGCAACTCGACCGGTCCAAGCCCCTGTGGGAGATCTGGATGGTCGAGGGGCTCGGCGGTGGTCGGTGGGCCCTGCTCTCGAAGACCCATCACGCCCTCGTCGACGGGGTGTCGGGGACGGACCTGCTGGCCGTCCTCATGGACACCACACCACAGGCCTCGCCACCGGTCGCGGACGACTGGCGACCCCGTCCCGCGCCCAGCGGCACCAGCCTGGCCCTCGGCGCCGCCACCGATCTGGCCCGGAGCCCCTACGAACAGCTCCGGGCGGTGCGCGCCAGCAGCACGTGTATGCCGCGTCACGCCCTGGCCCGCGCCGGAGAGGTGGCCCGGGGGCTGTCGTCGATGGCCGGGCTCATCCGGCCCACGCCCATCTCGAGCCTCAACGGTCCCCTCGGCCCGCATCGGCGCTACGCCTGGGCGGCGACCACGGTGGACGACATCAAGCGGGTGCGAAAGGGCCTCGGTGGTGCCTTCAACGACGTCGTCCTGGCGTCGATCACCAACGGCTTTCGCGAGTTGCTCCGGTCCCGCGGCGAGTCCGTCGACCGGGTGGTGCGGACGCTCGTCCCGGTGTCGGTCCGGCCCCGCACCCCCGGCGCCATGGCGGTCGGGGACGGCACCCTGCAGAACAAGGTGTCGGCCATGTTCGCCGCGCTGCCCGTGGGTATCGACGACCCGGGCGAGCGACTCCGGGCCATCACGCTGCAGATGACGGGCCTCAAGGAGTCCAAAGAAGCCGTGGCGGGCGAAGCGCTGACGTCGCTGTCGGGGTTCGCGCCCCCCATGCTCCTGGCCCTCGGGATGCGCATGGCCACCCGGGTCGCTCAGCGCAACGTGAACACGGTGACGACCAACGTGCCCGGGCCCCAGCTCCCGCTGTACGTGGCCGGCCGCCGCATGGTCACCGCCTACCCCTACGTGCCCCTGGCCGGCCAGGTCCGCATCGGCTTGGCCATCTTCTCTTACGACGGCCAGGTCACGTTCGGGATCACCGGGGACTGGGACACCACCGAGGATCTCGACGTCCTGGCCCGCGGCATCGAGAGCGGCATGCGCACCATGCTGGCGCTGTGTCGCTGATCCCGGTCGCTCCTGACACGGACTGAGCGGCGCTCGGCCCGAACCCGGCCCTGGTGCGAACCCGGTCCCGGCACGAGCCCCGGTCGCCGGTCCGGGCCGGTGGAGCGGAAGATGGGGCCGGTAACGTGAGCGCGATGCCCACCGACACGCTGCAGGTGCGGTTCTTCCGCGGCTTCGCCCGAAGGCACACGCGCCTGCTCGTGCGCACCCGGGGGCGCCCGTCGTGGTCGGGGCCGCGCCTTCGGTTCCTCGTGCTCGAGACACAGGGCCGTCGCTCCGGTCAGCGACG
Source organism: uncultured Acidimicrobiales bacterium (assembly GCA_963811775.1). Taxonomy (GTDB): domain Bacteria; phylum Actinomycetota; class Acidimicrobiia; order Acidimicrobiales; family UBA8190; genus Chersky-840. The sequence goes on from CAWESO010000019.1 coordinate 188,578, forward strand.
AAGTGTCGTATTGCTGTACATGCCCGACGGGGACAGCTTCGTGGTCATCGCCTCCAACTACGGAGGCGAGCGTCCGCCGTCGTGGTGGGTGAACCTCGTGGCCGACCCCGGCGCCGTGGTCCACGTGTCGGGACGCTCGATCCCGGTGCGGGCCCGGGCGCTCGCCGGGGCCGAACGCGACGCCATGGTCATGCGGGCCGTGGCCTACAACCGGCAGTGGCGGACCTACACCCAGACGGTGCAGCGCCAGCTCCCCGTGGTGCGGCTCGAACCGACCACGACCGACCCGGGCCGCTCCTGAGGGCGTCACGCACGGGCCCGCATCTCGCGGGACGATTCCTGCCAGACTGCGGCCGTGGAGCCTGACGCGTTCGTCGCGCACCTGAAGGTCGATGCCCCCGCCATTCTCGCCGCCGGGCGCCGATCTCCGGCGGCCCCGATCCCGAGCTGTCCCGAGTGGACGGCCGAGACGCTCGTCGGGCACGTCGGAGGGGCGCTGTGGTGGGTCGAGGCCATGGTGCGCGAGCGGGCGACGGACGTCGGAGCGTTCGCGGACAAGCCCGAGACGTGGGACGCGCTGTGCGCCTGGTACGAGGAGGGTCTCTCCGCGCTCGTGACGACCCTCGGTGAGGTCGGGCCCGACGAGCCGGTGTGGAACTGGAGCGTCATGGGCCCCGGGCCCGCCCGCTTCTGGCACCGCCGCGTCGCCCACGAGGCCGCCATCCACCGATGGGACATCGAGCACGCCTTCGGCGTCGAGCACGTCATCGACGCCGCCTTGGCCGCGGACGGGATCGAGGAGTACCTGGGCATCGTGCCGGTCTGGTTGGCGCTGTACCCGCATCCCGAACTGTCGGGATCGCTCGGTCTGGTCGCCTCCGACACCGCCGTGGCCTACACCCTGCTCCTCGCCCCCGACGGCGTGGAAGTGAAGCCCGGGCTCGCGGGTCCCGACGCCGTCGTCCGGGCCGACGCGTCGGATCTGCTGCTGTGGCTCGTGGGACGGCGCCGCCCCGTCACCGTGGAGGGCGACGCCTCGATCGCCCGGGGGTGGAGCGCGGTGAGGTTCGGCTAGCTCGCTGTCGGGTCGGCGACTACCACTCCGCCCATCCCGCCGGGGTCACCGAGCCGGTGATCGTCCGGGGGTCGACCGGCCGGCGCGTGTCGGACGCCTGGTAGACGGCGAAGCAGAGTTGGAGGACCTTGGCCGCCTCGGTGGCCGACATCGCCGCCGGCGTCCCGTCGCGCAGCGCCTCGACGAAATGCGCCGAGGACCGCCGGAAGCCCGTGGCCCAATCGGCGTCGATGCTGTCGAACTCCGTGAACGTCCGGGCGTTGTCCTTCCCCTGGTAGAGCACGACGGGAGCGAGGTCGAGCATCTCACCGGTGGCACGGGTCACCCACAGAAAGCCCTCGTCCCCCTGCACCTCGAAGAACTCGTCGGCACCGAAGTAGCCCGACCGCAGCCACATGTCGCGCGCGTACTGGACCTCCATGGTGCCGAGCAGTTCGGGGTCGTCGTACTCGAAGATGATGGCGCACGGCTCGAAGAAGATGTCGCGCCGCCGCACCACGGCCTGGACCGAGATGATGTCCGGTTCCACGAGCCACAGCGCCATGGCGTACTTGTGCACGTTGTCATCGAAGAGATGGCCACCGGGACTCCTCTTGTCGAGACGCCAGCCGTAGCCTTCGGGTCGGAGCGCGGCCTGGAACTTCGAATCGGTCTGGCCGACGACGGTGCGGATGCGGACCCCGATGGGCCGGCCGATGGCCCCGTCGGCGATGAGCTTCCGCGCCATCTCGAGCGGGGGGTAGTGCACGAAGCACTCGCTCACCCGCAGGGTGAGCCCGGTCTGATCGGCCAGCTGGCCGAGCTCGAGGGCCTCGTCGACCGAGTTGGTGATCGGCTTCTGGACCGAGACGTGCTTGCCCGCTTCCAGAGCCGCCTTCACATGGGCGTAGTGCAGGTGGGTGGGGGTGAGGATTTCCACCGCGTCGACCTCGTCGTCGGCCAGGAGCTTGTCCATGTCCGAGTAGACCCGTCCGACACCCCACCGCTGGGCGGCCTCGTGGGCGAGGGCGGCGTCGACGTCGCACACCGCCACCACCTCACAGTCGGGATGTTCGCGGTATCCGGCGACGTTCAGGTCGGCGATATTCCCGGTGCCGAGAACGCCGAGTCGGATCTTCCCCGTGCGCGCGCCCTTCCCCATGCGGTCCCCCTTTCCGAGATCACGCGTCAGGGCGGTGATCAGGCGGACCTGAATGTAGCCGCCGGCCGCCATATCGTCCTCTTTCGACCGGCACCGACCGATTCCGGCGCGACCGGCCGACGGGCAAGGCTGAGGAGTGCGGAACGGCCGAGTCGTCGGCCCGACGGGGACGCGCGCGTCGGCTACGCGGCGGCGATGGTGGTGGTGTAGGAACGCCGGAGCGCCTCGTCCACGAAGCGCTTGACCGCCGGGGACCAGAAGAACCCGACGTGTCCCCCGGCGTAGGTCTCGAAGGCGGGCCGATCCCAGTGCAGCCAGAGCCGGCGGGCGTGCCCGAAGGTCGACATCCGGTCGGCCAGGCCGGCGAAGATGAACCGGCGTTCGAACGGCACCTTGCACTCCAGGGCCAGGGGTGACACCACGCGGTGCACCTCGTCGGCCCCCGGCCCGAGGACGCCGCTCGTATCGGCCAGCCGGGTCACGCCGGGCGGGCTGTGGCGCCGGATGAGATGGGGCAGGTCGACCACGGGGATGCCGGCGATGACACACGCGAGGTCGTCTTCCAGCCCGGCCACGATCGACGCCACCAGGCCACCGAGCGAGTACCCGATGACGCCAACCTGTTCGGCGCCCTGCTCCTCGCGCAGCCAGCGGATGATGCGCCGTACGTCCCAAGCGGCCTGCGCCACGCCGTGCATGCTGTCGACCATGTCGATGGTCATGAGGTCCTCGCCCCGGCCCCGGCCCGAGGCCCGCGGCCCGTGCAGGGGGAGCACCGGGACCACCACGTTGATCCCCCGTCGCGCCAGCTGGGGGGCGCGGAAGGCTCGGAGGTCCATGGCGGGGTTGTTCCCCATGCCGAGGCCGTGTGCGCACACCAACCACGTGCGATGGTGACGACCCGGGACGCGTGACACCCAGGCGTGCACCGTCTGGTTGGCCTCGTGCTCCATCCATCGGGCCCAGCCCGGCTCCAACGGGTTGGGCTCCCACCCGCTCGAGAAGGTGGCGTGCTCGAAACCGAGCCCCGCCCGGTGCTCGGTCCAGGTGTCGAGGTCACGCGGGCTCGACGGGTCGCGGTGGTATCCGGCCGGACGGTCGAGCCACCCCTCCCGGGCGAAGATCACCCGGAGGCGCTCGATGTCAGCCGCGGCGGAGGTGCAGTCGCTCTCTTTGGGCAACAGCTCGGGGTGCCGCAGCACTGCGATCAGCACCTCGTCGAGGTACGCCTGCAGGGCCAGCCCCGGAGTGGTCCGAACCGGCACCACGGTGTCGTCGAGCGACGCCTCGGCGCTGCGAGCCCGGCTCCGGGCGATGAAGTACGCCACGCTGGGGGCAGCCCGCAGCAGCCCGGCCAGGCGCGGGTCACCCGCAGCTTGCCGAGCCCCGAGATAGGTACGCACGGCCAGGCGACCCACCGACGCGAGCGAGAAGCCGCCCGATAGCGCGGGAGAGGGTGCCTCGAGGTCGGAGTCGACCGGCGCCGTCGCCTGCGGCACGACGGGCGCAGGCGAGCCGGCCGACGTGTCGGTCGGGAGTTGCCACAGGGGCGTGCCGTTGGTCGTCGCCGGGACCCGGTTCGGCGAGGCCCACAGCTGCACACCGTCGGGCCCGATGGCGCCGTCGGCGCCATGATCGGTGAGGCCGTCGATGCCGGGACGAGCGGTGGCGTCGGCCTCTCGAGCGCGAGGCGTCCCATTCCAGATCGGTGCGTTGCGGATCGGCACATTCCGGCCCCGGGCGCGCAACGACGCGGTGCCGTTGGCCGGTGACGCGGCACCGTTCGTCGCATGTCCAGGCGCATCGCAACGTCGCGCCCACAAGGGGTCGTCGCCGTCGGGGCGAGGTGCCCCCGCCGGATCGCCACGGCCCTCGGGGGGATAGGACCACTTCGGGGCCAGCGACAGGGATCGAGGGTCCCAGATCGGCGTGCCCTCGACCGGTGGTGTGGGTCGGTCCGTCGGGAACTCCCACAGGACATCGAGGTCGACGATCGAAGGCCCGACCCACAGTGTCTCTGTCATCGACGTCAACCTACAACGCGTGCCAGTGAATTTCGGGGTTTTCCGATCTCACCATCACCGGTCATGCCTGATGGCGCCACGTCCGACAACCGCACCATGGCGGCCCCACGATCACGCCGCCGAGATCAGGCGGCCTCGACGACGCGTTCTAATTAGATCATGCGGCGCGGCGGAGAAGGATGACCGGGATCTGGCGCGACGTCTTGGTCTCGTAGTCGGCGAAGCCCGGGTTGTCTCGTTTCTGGGCCTCCCAGATAGGAGCGCGCTCCGCGTCGTCGGCGACGTGCGCCACGACCGGGATCGTCTCGGTACCAACCTCGATCGTGGTCTGTGGATTGGCGCGCAGGTTGTGGTACCAGTCGGGGTTGGTCGGGGCGCCCCCTTTAGAGGCGAACACCGCCCACGAGTCGCCCACTTCCCGGTACGCGACCGGGTTGACCCGCTCGGTGCCGGTCTTGGCCCCCTTGTGGTGGAGCAGGAGTACGGTCGCACCCTCGAACGGCCCGCCCACCTTCCCCTGGTTGGCGCGGAACTCCTTGACGATCTGGGCGTTGAAATCGTTGACGTCTGGCATGTCGCCTCCCGGTCGCCTTCCTGCCATAGACAACACGGTGACGGCCGCCGGGATTCCGGCTTACCCGGCCAGGGCGGCACCGGGGTCGGTGTAGGTCTTGAACTCGATGGCGTTGCCGCTCGGGTCCGCCACCATCGCTTTGCGCTGCTCGCGAGGGGTGCCGGCGAACTCGAGGGCGGGTTCCCGGACGAACGGCGTGCCCTCGGACCGCAGCCGATCGATGAGGTCCTCCCAGCGGTCGCGGGCCACGGCCACGCCGAAATGCCGCACCCCCTGCATTTCCGGGGGCAGCAGCTCGTCCGGGCGCTCGTGCAACGTCAGCTGGCACCCGAAGAAGAACACATCGAGCGCGCCGTCTTGGGCCCGGGCGGGCTCGCAGCCGAGGACCTCGACGTAAAAGGCGCGTGCCTCTCCGAGGTCTCGCACCGGGATGGAGAGGTGGAGGATGGGCTCGCCGGGTTGCAGGTTCACGCGTGTCCTCCTCCGTGCCCGGAGCCACTCGGGCCGGGGTGGGCGCGACCGACTTCCTGTGATGCACGCGCCGTCCCACCCTCGATGCCGTGGTCACCCCGACGTCGCATCACGACCACGGTTGCCGCCATCGTCGCCGCCACGAGCAGGTACGGCACAGCGTCGACGGTCGCCTGGGCCAGGGCGCCGCTGGCGGCGGCCGCGATGCCCTGGCCCGACGCCCATGCCAGGTTGCCCAACCCGTAGGCCAGGCCGTGATGGAGCTGGCGGCGGTCAGCGCCGTCGCCGATCATCGCCGCGGCCGGCACGAACATGGTCCCGAAGGCCGGGAGCCCGAGGATGAGCAGGACCACGAGCACGGGTGCGGGTCGAAGCAACGGGGCCAGGACGCTCACCACGATGGCGGCCACGAGCGACAGGCGCACCGGCACCATGCGGCCGCGTCGATCCGAGAGCCGACCGACCAGCGGCGACAGGACGATCTCGACCCCGGCGGCACCCAGGAACGCCGCGGCGATGACCGCGGCGTCCGCTCCGAGCCGGTTGAGGCGCAGCGGCCCGAGCACGTCGACGACACCGAGGGCCAGGCCGGCCAGGAACGTGAGCCACATCCCGACGGCGATGGCGGGCTCGGCCACGGCCGGCAGCGCGCTGCGCAGGCTCTGGGGGAGGCCCGAGCTCGGCTTTTCCACGAACAGGCTGGCCACCATCAGGGTCCCGCCGGCGACCGTGGCGGCCGCGAATGCCGGTCCGGTGCCGACGTGGCTGCCCACGGCGCCGATGACCGGTCCGATCAGCGCCCCTCCCACCGCGGCGGCGAAGGCCGTCCCGAGCGCGGTGCCGCGCCGGTCCGTGGTGGCCGCCGCGCCGAGCCAGGCCAGGCCGCCGGCCCAGGTGCAGGCGCCGGCGACGCCCTGGACGAGCCGGGCCCCGTCGAGCAGCGCCAGCGAGTGCGCGTAGCCGAAGACCAGGCTCGCCACGCTCATGGCCGCCAGTCCGAAGAACACCGCCGGGCGCACGCCGAAGCGGCTGGCGAGGACGCCGCCGGGCACCGCGCCCACGAGCGTCCCGATCGGGTACGACGCCACGAGGATGCCGGCTTGGGCCTTGGACAGCCCGAGGCTGTGGACGTAGTGGGGTAGGAGGGGGGTGAGGGCGGTGAAGAACACGGTGTCGACGAACACCACCGAGCTGACGAACACGACGAGTGCGGGGGCCACCCCCGACCGCCCGGGGGTGCGCGCCCGACGTTTCATGGGCTCAGTATGGCCGCGATCAGGGCGTGATCATTTGGGCGAGCTCCGGTGCCGGTTGAGGCGGGCGAACATGGCCTTCTGCGAGCCGTAGAGCTTGGGGAACTCCTCGTAGAGGCGGTCGTAGGTGGCGGCGCGTCCCGGGTCGGGCTCGAACCGCATGTCGACCGGGACGAGCGAGCTGATCTCGTCGGGGCGGACCTCCCCCAACACCAGCGCGGCGAAGATCGCCGCCCCCCGCAGGTTGGCGTGCAACGGCTCGGTGACGCGCTCGATGGCGCGAGCCATGACATCGGCGTGGATCTGGCACCACAGGTCCGACGTGGCGCCACCCCCGATGACGCGCAGGGGGTCGAGCCGGCGCTTGGCGAAGTGCTCGACCGCGTCGTGGAGCCATCGGCTGTTGTACGCCACCCCCTCGAGGACGGCGCGCACCAGATGGGCCCGGGTGGTTCCGAGCGACATGTTGTGGAAGCCGCCCCGGGCCTTGCGGTCGGCGACCGGCGATCGCTCGCCCGCCAGCCAGGGGGTGAACAGGACGTCGCCGCTCCCGACGGGCGCCGTCGCCGCGAGGTCCGTGAGCGCGTCGAAGCTCGGCGTCGGCGGCGGCATGGGCGACATGGGCGACATGGGCGGCATGGGCGAGGGCGGCGACGTCGGCGCGTCGGCCAGGCCGTCGCGCGGCGCGATGACGTTGTCGCGCAGCCAGGCCAGGCACAGCCCCCCGGTGTCGTGGTTGTCGGCCACGAGGTAGCCACCGGACCCGAGCCCGGGAACCGACACGATCTGGCGTTGAGCGTCGGTCTTCTTCATGGGCACGGGGCAGCTGATCCACGACGTCGTGGAGATGGCGAGGTGCGTCTGGTAGTCGAGCACCGCGCCCGAGCCCACCGTGGCGGAGTGGAGGTCGGGGACCCCGGTCACCACGGGCACGCCGGCCGGGATGCCCAGCTCGTCGGCGACCTCCGCGCCCACCTCGCCCACTACCGTGCCCGTCCGCACCAGAGGCGCGAGCTTGTCCACCGGGATCCCGGCGCGCCGCACGAGGAGGCCGTCGTAGGCGAGGCGGTCGGGCCGGCGGTTGTCGGTCAGCCACGCCCCGGTCATCGAGGCGTGGCTGGCGGCCGCCACACCGGTGAACCGCATGGACAGGTAGTCGACGGGCTCCAGGTACCAGCGGGCCCGCCGAGCCACCTCGGGCTCCTCGTGCTCGAGATACAGGATGTGGCCGATGGGGTCGGCTCCCGACGTCGAGGGGGCGCCCCCGCTGTGTCGCACCCACTGCCACAGCGCCAAGGGGGAATAGCCCGCCACCCAACCGCCCACGGCCCGGCGCGTGTAGGGGGCACCACGGCAGTCCATCCACAAGACGCACGGGCCCACGGGGAGACCGTCCTCGGCGACGGGGACCGTGCTGGCCCACTGCCCCGTGCACGCCACCGCGCACACCTGCTCGGGGTGGACGACGCCACTGGCCATGGCGCGCCGCGTGGCCTCGGCGATGACCCGCCACCATTCGCCGGCGTCCTGGACCGCCCCGCCGCCGGGGAGCATGGTGGTGCCGACCGCGACGTGGTCACGCCACGAGATCGTCCCGGTGAGCGTCACCAGGCCGACCTTGGGGCCTCCCGTCCCCAGGTCGACGGCGAGGACGACGCGCTCATGGCGCGGGGCGCTCACCCCTCCGCGGGCACGTGCTGGTAGCCGTCCATCATGTCGGCCATGACAGCTTTGATGAAGGTGTCGGCCTCGTCGGTCATACCGCCGGCCACCCCCCCGTAGATGGCGCCGGAGCGCGGTTGGTCGTCTTTGTGCTCCCCGGCGTAGGCCACCGCGTCGGCGAGGTCGATGGCGAAGGCCTCGGCGACGCCGCTCTGGGTCTGGGGTCGGGTCACGGCCATGTGCAGCGCGTTGGGATACTGCTGTCCGTTGAGGCGCCACCCCCGCAGTCGCATGAAGTCGTTGACGTGGTACACGTCGAAGACGTCGGAGGTGAAGCTGAACAGGAACGTGGGCCGGCCCATCAGGCGCAGCTCCGGGTGCGACCGCACCGCCTCCTGCATGACGGCGGCGGTCTCGAAGATCCGCTGGGCATGGTGGCGGTAGCCCTCCCGGCCCAGATGGACCATCGAGGCCCACGTCGCGGCGAGCAGCCCACCCGAGCGCGATCCCTCCATGCCGGGGGAGCAGTACTTGCCTCCGCTCCAGTCCGTGAGGAAGAAGTACTGCGAGTTGCGCAAGGCCTGGTCCCGGAACGTGAGGACCGAGGTCCCCTTGAGGGCGTACCCGTACTTGTGGGTGTCGGCCGAGATGGACGTGACGCCGGGCACGCGGTAGTCGAAGACGGGGATGTCGTACCCGAGCTCCTGGCCGAAGGGGAGGATGAACCCGCCCAGGCAGCTGTCGACATGCAGCCCGACCCCGTGCCGCAGCGCGACGTCGGAGAGCTCGGCGATGGGGTCGACGGTCCCGTACCCGTAGTTGCACGCCGAGCCGATGATGGCGACGGTCTGCTCGTCGATGTGCTTGTCCACCCAGTTCACGTCCACCAGGGTGGTGTCGGGGTCGACCGGGGCGCGTCGCAGCTCGATCCCGAACAGGTGGCACGCCTTGTCGAAAGCAGGGTGGGCCGTCTCGGGCTTGACGACGTTCGACCGCGTGACGCCGCGTTCCTGGCTGGCGTACTCACGGTAGGCCAGCATGGCGTGGGCGATGCTGCCGGTGCCCCCCGTCGTGACCAGGCCCGCGGGCGTCGTGCCCTGCACCGCCTCGCCGTGGAGGAGGTCCAGCGTCATGGCGATGATCTCGGCCTCGAACTTCGTCGAGCTGGGGCACATGTCGCGCTGCAGCGAGTTGACGTGGGCGAAGAGGCCGAACGCGTTGTTCAGGAAGTGGTAGTGCTCATGGTCACCGCAGTACATGGTCCCCGAGCACTTGCCGGTCTCCCAGAAGGCGTCCTCCTCCTTGGCCATCGCCTCCAGCTCGCCCAGGATCTCCCCCCGGCTCCGGCCTTCGGCGGGGAGGCGACGGTGGACGGCGAAGCGGTCCTGGTACGGGAACGTGCTCATGTGGTGGAGCCTCCTGCGCACGAGGGAGGTCGGTGACCGACCGGATGGAGTCCGACCCGGCCCACACTACGGCAACGGCTCCGAGCCCCTGCTGGGCCGACCCGTGCTCACGCCCCGTGTCCGACCCTGCCCCCGACCCCGCCCCCTCCCGGCCCCGGCCCACGGGCGGGGTCCCGGCGGGTTGGGCCCCAGGTCGAGCGGGTATCCCGTTCGCGCGAGCCGCCACTTCGTAGGATGCCTACCAACGGAGCGGCCGGAGCAGATCGGGGGCTCGTCGTTGCCGAGAGTGGGGACCACGGTTGATGGCTGAAGAAATGGCGACAACCGCCGACGAAGAGTTCTCGCAGGCTGCCCAGTCCTACATCAGGGCGGTCGGGGCCCGGCTCCGCGTGGTGCGCAACCAGCTGGGCCTCTCCCTGCAGGCCGTGGAGGCCACCTCGAGCCAGGAGTTCAAGGCATCGGTGCTCGGCGCCTACGAGCGCGGCGAGCGGGCGGTGTCGGTGTCGCGGCTGCAGCGCCTGGCCAAGCTCTACGGCGTCAGTGTCGACCAGCTGTTGCCCAACGAGTCCGACGCCACCCGGTGGTGGATGTCGAAGGACGCCGAGTCTCCCGGTTCGGCGTCGCCCGAGCGCCCCGCCGCGCAGCCGTGGCAGAACAGCGACACGGTGACGATCGACCTGGCGCGCTTGCGCGATGTCAGCGGCCCCGAGCGCGACCTGATCCGGCGGTTCGTCAGCATGATCCAGGTCCAGCGCCAGGACTTCAACGGACAGCTGATCACCATCCGGTCGAGCGACGTCCGCGCCATCGCCTGTCTCTTCGGGATGACACCCGACGCCATGGGCCGCAGACTCGACGAGCTGAGGCTGCGCATCAACACCTGAGGTCCCGACGCGCCGGGCATCAGAGTCTGCAAGCACGTTCGGGTTCGACGCAGGACGTTCCGGGATGCGACCGCCAGACCGAGTCGTCGCTCCCGCTTCAGCTCCAGGGGAGCGCGCCGCGCCGGTTCCAGTACGCCACCGGTTCCTCGACGGCCGACGCCAGCTCGTTTCGGTCTTCGTCGCTCAGGGTCACCCCGAGCGCGGCGATGTTCGAGTCGAGCTGTGACGCCGTGACCGCGCCGGACAGGACGACGTCCGCCCATGGCTGGTCCAGCGCGGCGGCGACGGCCAGCCGGTCGACCGGCATCCCCCGGCGCGCCGCCACCTCGGCCACGGCCGGGACAAGGGAGGCCGGGACAACAGAAGGTGGTGGGGCAGCCGAGCCGGTGAGGCGGCCGTTGGCGAGCACCTCCTTCACGAGGACCCCGAGCCCCCGCGCCTTGGCCTCGGCCAGGGCGGGGCCGACGGAGGGCTCGAGCACGTTCCACGTCGCCTGCACCGTGGAGAAGGGGTTGACCCCGTCCACCTCGACGTCGAGGGCGTAGCGCACCACGTCCGATTGGCGGGGACCGCTGACGGTCAATCCCACCGCGATGCCACCGTCGTGGAGCTCGGCCAGCGCCCGCAGGACGGCGTGATCGTCGAGCACGCCGCTCTCGAACGTGGCCGAATGCACCTGGTACAGCGCGAGGTGGGGACCGAGGAGGGCGATGCTCTCGGGCAGCTGCCGTCGGAACATCACCAGGGAATGGTTCTTGGTCTCGTGGACGGCGGCGGTCAGCTCCCACGCCCCGGTGTAGCGGTATCCCCACTTGGACCCGACCGTGAGCGCCCCCGGTTCGACGTGGCGCGCCGCCAGCCACGATGCCAAGAACTCCTCCGCCAAACCGTACGAGCGCGCCGCGTCGACGTAGCGGATCCCCGCCGCAGACGCGGCGTCGAGCATGTCATGGCATCGCCGCTCCATCGCCCGGCGCGTGCGGTCGAACCCGAGGTCGGCGTCCCGCCCGAGGGTGATGTACGCCGGCCGTCCCAACGCCGCCAGCCCCAGGCCGATGCGGGAGACGACGAGCCCGGTGCCCCCCAGAGTGGTGGTGAGGTCCCGCTCGCCCGGGGAGAGCCCGGTCAGCGCTCCGCGTCCTCGACGGGGTGCTCGACCACGGCCACGACCCGCGTCGCCATGAAGCGCGCCGTGCGGACGGCCCGGCCCGACCTGGTCACCTCCGTGACCTCGACCGAGCCGCGTGACGTGGCGACCTCGACCCGGCGCCCGGCGCGCGTCGCCCGGATGTCGAAACGCTGCACGCCGTCCCCGACGTCGACGACCACCTCGACCCGGTCTCCCTTCACGACGCCAATTCTATGTCGACCGGCGCATCGTCAGCCCGGGGGAGGACCGGCGCCCCGCCATCCCCGACCGCATCGGGGCCCGAAGGGGATCAATTCGGCGGACGGATCAATTCGGGGGAGGGATCAGCTCGGGGCAGGGATCAGCTCGGCGGGGGGATCAGTGCGTTGGCCCGGGCCACGCTGCCCAGCCAATGGGCGCTCGGCTTGGGTCGCCGTTCGAAGGTGACCGGGTCCACCGCACAGATGCCGAGCTTGGGACCGAATCCCAGATGCCACTCGAAGTTGTCGAGCAGGCTCCACACGAAGTAGCCGCGCACGTCGATCCCGTCCGCGATGCAGCGGTGCAGGCTCTGCAGTGCGGTGGTGATGAACTCGATGCGCTCGGGGTCGTGCTCGGTGGCGAGGCCGTTCTCCGTGACCAGCACGGGGAGCCCCGTGTAGGCCGCCGCCCGCCGCACGGTGTACTCCACCACCTGGGGCCAGAACTCGTAGCCCATCTGGGTCAGGCGCGTCCCGGGCGGCGGATCGAGCCGCCCGGTGGGCCCGAGAACGGTGCGCTCGTAGCACTGCACGCCGATGAAGTCGTCGCCGGTCGTGGCGTCGAGGAAGGTGTTCTCGAGGATCTGCTCGGCCGCGTCCCGGGTGCCCTCCCCACCCTCTCCCGCCACGAGCTCCTCCATCGACAGCGTGATGCCGACCGGGAAGGAGCCCGGTCCGGCCCGCAGCGCGTCGACGGCCAGGCGGTGGGAGCGGACGAGGACGTCGTTCACGGCGAAGTGCCGCACGTATTCGTCGTTGAGGCCCGGGGGATAGATGCCGACGGTGTAGCCCAGCACGGCCACCACGTTGGGCTCGTTGAAGGTGCAGGCCCAGCCGATCAGGTCGCCGAGATGGGCGACGGTGCGCTCCACGTAGCGGGCGAAGCGCTCGGGAGCGTCGGGCGCCTCCCACCCGCCGCGGTCGGTGAGCCAGCGCGGCGTCGTGAAGTGGTGGAACGTGACCACCGGTGCGACGCCGCGTTCGTGGCATGCCGCGCACATGCGCCGGTAGTGGTCGAGCGCGGCCACCGAGAACTCCCCCTCGGCGGGCTCGATACGGCTCCATTCCAACGAGAAGCGGTAGGCGCCGAGGCCGAGGTCGGCCACGAGCCCGACGTCCTCGGGCCAGCGGTGGTACGAGTCGCAGGCATCGCCGCTCGACTCGACACACCCCGAGGCCGGGTTGTGCTCCCACGCCCACCAGTCGTTGTTGGTGTCGCCGCCTTCGATCTGGTGCGAGGACGTCGCCGTTCCCCAGATGAATCCCGGCGGGAATCGGAGGGCCTGTTCGTCGGCAGGGGGCGCGCTCATGCCCGCACGGTAGTGCGCCTTCGCGGGAGGCGACTAGCCGTGACGCTTGGCGCCGAGTGCAGCGGCGCGCTCGGCCAGGGCGGGGTCGCGCAGGAAGCGGGCCACGTCCTCGAAGTCGTCGGTGGGGCCCGTCCACGCCAGGTCGGCTACGGAGGGAAGCAGGGACCGGTCCACGCGCAAGGTGGCCAGGTCCCGAAACAGAAGCGCGTCGTCCATCTCCGACGCCAGGCGCTCGGCCAGCTTGGCGGCGCTGCGCACCGAGCTGCGCAGCCCGGGGTCCCAGTCCGAGACCGCGGCGGGGATGGCCTCGAGGTGCTCGTAGTGCCCGAGCACCGTCGACGCCGACTGCTTCCCCCACCCGGCGAGGCCGGGGAACCCGTCGGCGCTGTCGCCCACGAGCGCCAGCCAGTCGGGGATCGATGCCGGCCCGATGCCGTAGCGGGCCCGCACCGCCTCCTCGTCGGTGATGACGTCCTTGCGCCGGTCGAGCTGGACCACGCGCGTGCCCCGCACGCACTGGGCCAGATCCTTGTCCGGGGTGCACACGAGGACCTGCGCCACCGCCTTGTCGTCGGCGGCCACGGCGGCGGCGGAGGCCAGGGCGTCGTCGGCTTCGAGCTCCACCATGGGCCAGACCACCACGTCCAGCGCCACCAGGGCGGCTTCGAGAAGGGGGAACTGGGCCATGAGCACCGGGTCCACGCCCTCGCCCGTCTTGTACCCGGGCCACATGTCGTTGCGGAACGACTCGACGACATGGTCGGTGGCCACCCCGACGTGGGTGGCCCGGGCCGCCAGCATCGACAACACCGACTGCACCACGCCCCGCACCGCGCCGACCTCCCCTCCCTCCGAGCTCGCCCGGGGCGGGGCGCCGTAGTAGTGCCGGAACAGTTCGTAGGTCCCGTCCACGAGGTGGACCCGCACCGCCGTCACGGCCGAGGGTCCCGGCGCATGTACCACGTGTCGACGTCGAGGACAGTGTGGCGGGCCGAGACCTCGAAGCCGAGCGACGAGTAGAAGCGCACGTTGCGCTCCTTGTCGGTCTCGAGCCACGCCAGTCGGCCGCCCTCGTCGAGCCACGCGCACACCGCCCGCATGAGCGCCCCGCCGATGCCCCGGCCCTGGAACCCGGGCTCGACCCCGACCGGTCCCAGGTGCCAGTGCTCCTCGGCCAGGTCGGTGCGCGCCCAGTGCGCCCAGAACACCTGGGCGCGGCCGGGGTCGCCGACGGCGGGGACGGGCGCACCCAGGAGCGCGTCCGACGCGTCGTGGGTCACGAAGGCGCCGATGCACCCACCCGGGGGCGCCATGCCGGCCGCGGCGATCACGCAGTCGCCGGTGAACGCCGCGAACTGGGGCGCGGGGAGCAGGGCGAAGAACGGGCCCAGCTCGCCGTAGAGCCCGGCCAACCCGTCGAGCGGTTCGGCGCCGTAGATGGCCACCGCGGTGGGGGAGTCGGCCAGGGCGCGCGCTGTGACCGCGGCCGCGGCCCGGTGCTCACCTTTGCGCAGTGCGCGTACCTCGGTGCCGTGCACGGCCCCATCATGTGCACAACCCGCCGCTACTGCCACCCGGCGACGGGCCGACGAGGGCGCCACGGCGCGGGACGCCGGAGACGGCCCTTCGGGGAGCCGGGGACGCCGGGGTTGCGATGGTGCTGGCGCTCACGTCGGGCGCGGGGTGGGCCCTGCGGCCCGATCGAGCGCATCGATGGGGTCCTGTTACCATCGGCGGCTCTATGACGGTGCGTCAGATCCGGGGGGAGCACGTCACCATCGTCGACCTCCTGCGGGCCGCGGCCGAAGCGAATGCCGAGGTCGAGGCGTATGTGGAGATGGACGACCCCGGTGCCAGCGCGCTGGTCGAGGTCGGCGCCGACGGCCGGCGGCGCCTGACCTTCGCCACGTGGGACGCGGCGGCCGACGCCGTGGCCGGGCAGCTGGTGGCGCTCGGCGTGGCCAAGGGTGACGTCGTCTGCCTCCTGCTGCCGTCGTCGATCGACTACGCCGTCTGTTACCAGGCCGCGGCCCGGATCGGCGCCATCACGACGGGCGTCAACCTGCGCATGGGGGCGGCCGAACAGGCGTCGATCACCGCCCGCGTGCGACCGGCGGTGACCGTCGTCGACACCGCGGTGGTGGAGGACGGGTCCGTGCCCCCGGGCTCGGGCACGGTGCTGGCCCGCCGTGCCCTCGCCGTCGCCGGCGACCACGGGCCGGCGCCGCGGGGCGCGCTCGACGCCCATGATCCGGTCGCCATCGTGTGGACGAGCGGGTCGACGGGCGTGCCCAAGGGGGCGGTGTTCGACCACGCCAACCTGCGGGCGGTGGCGGCGGGCACCGACGTGCTCTCGCACCCCGGGGACCGCCGGTTGTCGCCCCTGCCCTTCGCGCACGTCGGCTACATGACGCGCGCCTGGGACGAGATCGCCCACGGCGTGACGACGGTGATCACGCCGCAGCCCTGGACCGCGGCGTCGGCCATCGCCTTGTTGCACAGCGAGCGGATCACCGTCGGCCAGGGCGTGCCGACCCAGTGGGCCCTGATGCTGGCCCACCCCGACTTCGAACGCGCCGATGTCTCGAGCTTGCGCATCGCCGGCACCGGGGCGTCGCGGGTGCCCCCCGAGCTCGTGCGCGCCATGCGCGAGCGGCTGGGATGTCCCGTGGTCGTGCGCTACACCTCGACCGAGTCCTCGCTCGGCACCGGGACGCACCCCGACGACGACGACGAGGTCGTCGCCACGACCGTGGGACGACCGGTGCCCGGTGTCGAGCTCGCCGTGGTCGGCGACGACGGCGGGCCGGTCGCCGCCGGGGAGGTCGGGAGGGTGCGGCTTCGGTCCGACGCCGTGCTGCGGGGCTACGTCGGGGACCTGGCCGCGGGACCGCTGATCGACGCCGAGGCCACCGCCGCGGTCCTCGACGACGCGGGCTGGGTCACCACCGGGGATCTGGGAGCGGTGGGGGCCGACGGCAACCTCCGGCTGGCCGGCCGGGTGTCGGAGATGTACATCCGGGGCGGGTACAACGTCTACCCGGCCGAGGTGGAAGCGGTGCTCGGCGCGCTCGACGACGTGGCCCAGGTGGCGGTGGTGGGGACACCCGACCCCGTGCTGGGCGAGATCGGCGCCGCCTTCGTGGTCCCGACCGTGCCGGGCCGGGGCCCCGGTCTCGACGACCTGCGCGCCGCGTGCCGGACGCGGCTGGCCGACTACAAGACCCCCGACCGCCTCTACCTTGTGGGGGAGCTGCCGGTGACCCCGATGGCCAAGATCGACAAGCGTGAGCTGGCGGCGCGAGCCGCCGAGCTCGAGACCAGGCGAAACAAGGAGCGAGTGAGCACATGACCGAGACCGAGGCCAAGGACAAAGACGCCAAGGGCGACGCGCCGGCCAAGGAGCCCCGCCCGCCACGCCAGCACCCCATCGTGGCCGGCGCCGAGCCCATCAAGCTGGGGTCGATGCTCGTCACCCTGGTCGAGCCCCGGCGCGGCCACGAGGTGGCCTACAACCGCTGGTACGAGCGTGACCACTTCTACGCGGGATGCATGATCGGTCCCTACCAGTTCGCCGGCAAGCGCTTCGTGGCCACGGCCGAGCTCAAGGCCCTGCGCGACCCCGATCCCTCGGCCGTCACGGGCGAGCCCGACCGGGGCAGCTTCCTCTCGGTGTACTGGGTGCTCGACGGCTACCACGACACCTGGAACCGCTGGGCCGTGGACCAGGTGAAGGCCCTGCACAAGGCCGGCCGCATGTTCAACGAGCGCGACCACGTCCACACCTTGCTGTATCGCTACGCCTGGGAGCGCTCCCGAGAGGAGGACGGCCTGCCCGCCGAGCTCGCCCTCGACCATCCCTCGGCCGGGCTCGTGGCCGTGTTCACCGATCGGGCCGACGATGTCGAGGCGGCCGACTACGAGCGGTGGATCCGCGACGAGCACCTCCCCTCGCTGTTGCCCGGGACGGCGGCCCGCCTCGTGATCGGCGCCGACCCCCTGCCCCTGCTCATCGACGCGCCCGGGGACGTGCCGCGCTCGGAATCCGACGATCGGCGCCAGCTGACGTTGTGGTTCCTCGACAGCGCGCCCCAGGAGGCGTGGGACTCGGTCATCGGTGCCCACCGCCGGGCGCTCGAGTCCTCAGGCAAGGGCCGCGTGGTCGCCGCCCTGCCGTTCATCCCGACGATCCCCGGCACCGACACCTACACCGACATGCTGTGGGCCGACGAGGCCCCGTAGCGTGACCGACGACACACACACCAACAAGAAGGGGAGGACCTCGTGAGCCCGGACCCAGCCGTGGTGACACCGCCGGCGCGACGCTTCGACGGCAAGACGGCGATTGTCACCGGTGCCGGCTCGGGCATCGGCCGGTCGACCGCCATCCGACTCGCCGGGGAGGGGGCCTCGGTGGCCTGCCTCGACGTGGTGCCCGACAACCTCGACGCCACGGTCGAGGCCCTGGCCATCCTCGGGGGCAAGGCCGTCGCCTACCAGTGCGACGTCACCGACGAGTCGACGGTGAACGAGACGGTCTCCGAGGTCGCCTCCACCCTCGGCCGCCCCGACGTGCTGTGCAACGTGGCCGGCATCGGGACCTTCGCCCACACCGCGGAGATGCCGCTGGCGCAGTGGGACCGCATCCTGGCGGTCAACCTCACGGGGATGTTCATCATGACGAAGGCGACGCTCAATTACATGCTCGAAGGACCGGGCGGGAGCATCGTCAACATCGCCTCGACGGCGGGGTTGCTCGGCTCCGCGTACTCGGCCGCCTACTGCGCGTCCAAGGGCGGGGTCATCATGTTCACCAAGGCCCTCGCCATCGAGTACGCCGGCCGGGGCGTGCGCATCAACGCCGTGGCCCCCGGGGGCGTGGACACGCCGCTCATCGGCAGCTTCCAGCTCCCCGAAGGCGGGGACATGAAGCACCTCTACCGCATCACGAGCCGCATGGGCTTCTGCACCCCCGACCAGGTCGCGGCGGCAATCGCCTTCCTCGCCTCCGACGAGTCGGCGTACACCACCGGCGCCGTGCTGGCCGTGGACGGAGGGATCACCGCGTAGCGCCGCTCGGATCGGGCCCGGGTCGATACCATCGGCGACCGTGAGCCCGGCACCGATGTTCATCGTCACCGACGTGTCGCCCTACCCGAATGGGCCCGCCGGCGTCCACGGCGTGCTGCCCCAGGCGGCGGTGGCCCTGGCCGAGCTGGCCGGGCTGGCCTCGCTCGACGCCGTGCGCGTGGGCGAGGTGCCCGAGATCGACCCCGCCGCCCTGGCCGGCGGCGGCGTCCTGGCCCTGTTCACCATCGGCGAGACGCCGTGGTCCGACGCGCAGCGCGCCGCCATCGTCGACGGCGTGCGCTCGGGCCGGCTCGGGATCCTGGGCGTGCACGCCGCCACCGATGCCTGCGCCACGTGGGAGGAATACGGCTCGCTCGTCGGGGCGCGCTTCGACGGGCATCCCTGGACCGAGACCTTCGACATCGAGGTGGACGTGGTCCACCCGAGCACGCGCCATCTCGAGGACCGGTGGCGGTGGCGCGACGAGGTCTATCTGTTTCGCGACCTCCGACCCGACGCCCGCGTGCTGCTGCGGGTGGCCGAGGGCCAGCTCGACATGGACGTGCCCGGGGCCCGCCGGCCCGCCATCGGGTTCCCCTTGGCGTGGTGCTTCACCGAGGGGGCCGGGCGCGTCTTCTACACCTCGCTCGGGCATTTCCCCGGCGCGTGGGAGACGCCCGACTACCTCCGCCACCTCCACGGCGGCCTGGCCTGGGTCCTCGGCGACGGGGACTGAGGCGGCGTCGGCCCGCGCCATGCTGCATCTCGTCGACACCGTGGAGGTCGAGCCGGGCCGGGTGGAGGAGTACCTGCACGTCCTGGGCGCGATGGGCATGGCCGTCATGACCGACGCCGGGGCGTCGTTCGTGTCGTGCGCCACGACGTCGGCCGCGATCGGCGAGCCGGTCCACCTCCAGGTGGTGTGGGCCGTCGAGAGCCACGAGCGGTGGAACGAGATCCGGCGCGACCTCGTGCTCGATCCCCGGTACCACGAGTACGGGAGCGCCGTCGCACGGCTCCGCACGGGAGGGACGCGGCGCTTCTTCACCCCGGTCCCGCTCGGCCCGTCGTCGTGATGCTGCGCCGGTTCGAGGTCTACGCCCTGGACCCCGGCGCCCCGGCCGAGCGCGGGCGCGCCCTCCAGGCCGCCTGTCGCGACTGCGGGCTGCACATCCCCGAGGTGCTGGACTGCGCCGTCGGCACGAACCTCTCCGACGCGCCCGTCCAACTCGTGTGGGAGCACGCCTACGAGTCGCCCGACGCCTACGGCCGGTACATGGTGCACCCGTACCACGCCGTGGTCATCGACCGGTACCTGCTGCCCGACGCCCCCGAGCGGATCGTCGTCGACGGCCCGTCAGGCGCGGGGCTCTACGGCTACCGCTGCGATGCTCCGGTCTACCGGATGCCCGGCGGCATCCGGCGACTCGTGCTCCTGCGCGTCGACGTCGACGCCCCGCCGCGTTCCGTGGCGGATCTCGGCGCGTCGCTCGAGGCCGCGACCGGCGAGGTTCCCGACATGGTGGTGTCGGTCATGGCCGCCAACACCATGGGCGCGGCGTGGTTCGACGGCGTGACGCCGCTCACCGCGCCGCCCCGATGGACCCACATCTGGGAGCAGGGCTTCGCCAGCCTCGACGCCCTCGACGCCTACCGCCGGGGCGACTCGGCGCCGGCGCGGATCGAACGCGCCGGCTGGAGCGACGCCACCGACGGCGTGGTGAAGCGCTCGGCCGAGCTCTTCTACGAGGTGACGACGGCGCACCCCGCAGGACCGCCGCCGGCCTGATGCGCCGGCGTGCCGGCCTGGGCGCGGCGACCACCCCGGGCCGCGCCACCTGAATCGCAACCGTCACGACACACAACCGTCACGGCGCAACGGTCACCGGCGGGCCGGCGCGCCGCGCTCAGGGCAATCTCAGCTGTTTCCGGGGTTTCGACCCACTCCTCGTACGGGGCCGACCGGGCTGAACTGTGCAGGCCCGGGTACGCTGATTCGTGATGCGACCGGGCCGTCAACCACCGCCGCGCCCTGTGGAGCCGGTGTGGTTGATCGAGCCGTCACCGGTTCCCGAGCCCACGTCTCGGCGCCGCAGATGGCCGGTCGTCGGATCGAGCTCGCTGCTGCTCGTGGCCGCCGTCGCCCTCGTCACCGGTGGCGGTGCCGTCGTGGCGCTCGGAATCGCGACCACCTCGAGCCCGGCCGCGCCACGCCCGCATCACGCCTCCCACCACGTCGCCATCAAGGCGTCGGACGCCGGGCACCGCGTCCTGACCCCCATCATCATCCCGCCCGCGCCGAGCACTTCCACCAGCCCCCTGGCCCCGAGCACCACCGCCGTCACCGATGAGGGCGCGCCGGCCGGCCCGGCCCCGAGCACCTGGGTCCGCTCCGTCGTCCCCGCCGTGGCCCCGCTCGTCGACAGCGCGCCGTCGAACGTCGTCGACCCGTCGGTGATCGCCACGGCCACGGTGCGCACGATCCCGCTGTATGCGTCGCCGGGGGCGGCGAAACCGGTGGCCACCCTCGCCAACCCGAACTATCTGGGCGCCACGGTGGTGCTGCTCGTCACGGGCTATCAGCCCGGCTGGGTCCAGGCGTACATCCCCGTCCGTCCCAACGAGACGACGAGGTGGATACCGAGCGCGGACGTGGCGATCTCGTTCGTCACCGACCACATCGTGGTCAGCCTGTCGGCGCGCAAGCTCACGCTCTATCACGACAACGCACCGGTCTTCTCGTCGTCGGTGGCGCCGGGGGCGCCGAGCTCGCCGACGCCGACGGGATCGTTCTTCGTGGCCTACATCGTGAAGCTCACCGACCCCACCAACGTCTACGGGCCCTACGCCCTCGGGACCTCGGCCTTCTCGAACACGTACTACAGCTTCGACGGGGGGCCGGGACAGGTCGGGATCCACGGGACGAACCAGCCGTGGGTGATCGGCTCCTACGCCAGCCACGGGTGTGTCCGCCTCCCCAACAGCGCCATCACGACCCTGGCGCAGGAGATCGTCCCCGGCACGCCGGTCGAGATCGAGCACTGAGGCCGCGCCGCCCCGGCCTATAAGGTCGGGCCGAATCGACGAGGCGACGAAAGCGGTGGACCGGTCATGAACGGCTACGTGCTCACGGTGGAACGGGTGGTCGCGGCGGCGCCCGAGGCGGTGTTCGACATCCTCGCCGACGCCAGCCGGCATCATCTCATCGACGGTTCGGGGATGCTCCAGGGTGCCAACGAGGGCAACCCCGAGCGCCTGGCCCTGGGCATGACCTTCGGCATGGGGATGAAGATGCTCGTGTCGTACTCCACGGTCAACAAGGTGGTGGAGTTCGAGGAGAACCGGCGCATCGCCTGGAAGACCGGCCCTCCCGGGTTCATGGGCCGCATCGTGGCCGGCCGGGTGTGGCGCTACGAGCTGACTCCCGTGGACGGGGGGACGCTCGTCCGCGAGAGCTGGGACATCAGCGACGACCACCAGCGGGTGCTGTTGAAGCTGGGCGGCATCTACTCGGGCAAGACGCGCCGGGACATGGAACGGACCTTGGAGCGCCTCGGCCGGCTGGTGGCGGGCGAGAGCGCGCCGGGCGGCCCGCCGCCACCCTGACCCGGGCTCGCGCCCCCGAAGGGGCGAACAAGCAAGAAGCAGAAGCGAAGAAGCGAAGAAGCGAAGAAGCGAAGAAGCGAAGAAGCGAAGAAGCGAAGAAGCGAAGAAGCGAAGAAGCGAAGAAGCGAAGAAGCGAAGAAGCGAAGAAGCCCAGTGCGGGCCCTCGGCGCCTCACGCTACGGTAGGCCCGTCGCAGGCCCCTGGGTGCCAGGGAGGAGGGGACAAGCCATGCCGGACATCGTCGCTGGCGTCATCGGGATCGCGGTCGTCTTCATCTGGATCTACTGCCTCTATGACGTGATCACCACCCACGACGGGCTTGTCCGCAACCTGCCGAAGATCGCATGGTTCGTGATCGTGCTCCTGCTCTTCGACATCGGCTCGATCTTGTGGTTGTGCTTCGGCCGCCCCCGCGTCCAGGGCCGGCGGGTGAACGTCGACGGGTTCAAGCCCCGCAGCGCGGGTTCTGCGGAGGTGTACGACGTGTCCTCACTGGACCATCTGCACCCCGTCGTGCGCGAGCGCGAGGAACGCGCCCGGCTGCGCATGATGGAGGCACAGCACGCCCGTCGGGAGACCGAGTTGCGCCGGCGCGAGCTCGACCTCGGCGACGGCGCCAATCCGTAGCGCGTCAGCCCAGGGCAACCGGGCCCGGCGCCGCTGATGCCGAACCTGCACGTCAACGGGATCGACCTCTACTCCGAGCGCTCCGGCGCTGGCGCCCCCGTGCTCTTCCTCAACGGGTCGGGGTCGACGCTCACCGCGGTGGCGCCGCTCATCGCCTTCTTGGCGCGCCACGTCGACGTCGTAGCGTACGACCAGCGCGGTCTGGGTCGCAGCGCCATCCCGCCCGGGCCGTACTCGATGGGCGACTACGCCGCCGACGCGCTCGGCCTCATGGACGCCGTGGGGTGGCCCACCTGCCGGGTCGTCGGGGTGAGCTTCGGTGGCATGGTGGCCCAAGAGGTGGCGGCGACCGCACCCGAGCGCGTCGAGCGCCTGGCCCTGTTGTGCACCTCGCCCGGTGGGGCGGGAGGATCGTCGTACCCGCTCCACGAGCTGGCCGCCATGACGCCGGCCAAGCGGGCCGAGGCCTCGGCCCAGCTCCTCGACACGCGCTTCACCCCGGCGTGGCTGGCGGCGCATCCCGCCGACGACGAGCTCGTCGCCGCCATGGCCGAGAGGAGGTCGGGGGCGGTCGACGAGGACGCCCGCGGCGGGGAGCTCCTGCAGCTCGAGGCGCGTCGCCACCACGACGTCTGGGAGCGCTTGGCGCGCATCAATTGCCCGACCTTCGTCGGGGCGGGCCGCTACGACGGCATCGCCCCCCTGGCCAACAGCGAGGCCATCACGAGCCGGATCCGCGGTTCCGCCTTGCACGTGTACGACGGCGGCCACGCCTTCTTCGCACAGGACCGTCGAGCCCTGCCCGAGGTGGTCGAGTTCCTGGCGTCCTGACCCGCGACGGCCGGCCGGCGCAGGACGCCGGGCGCGGCGCTCAGGGAACGGTGCCGCACGAGGCGACGAACTCCGCCACGATCGACGCGAGCTCGTCGCCCTTCTCCTCCTGGACGAAGTGGCCCGCCCCTTCGATGATGCGGTGGTCTCGCCCCGCCGCCCCGGGCACGCGCGCTTGGAACACCGCCTCCCAGCCCCGGGTGGCGGGGTCGCCGTCGGAGTAGGCGGTGAGAAAGGGCCGGTCCCAGCGCTCGAGCACCGCCATGGTGGCGCGTCCGATCGCCGCGCCCGGGTCGTTGCGGGTCAGGGGGATGAGCCCGGTCATCTGGCGCAACCCCGCGGTGTAGGTCTGGTCGGGATACGGCGCGTCGTAGGCGGCGAGCACCTCGGCGCGCAGCGGTCCCGAGGTCGCGTACACGAAGGTGCTCGGCAACAGCTCCGGCGCCCGCTGGCAGTAGGCCACGTAGTCGAGGAGTGATTCCTCGAGCACCACCCGGCCGTCTCCGGTGCCGTGGTTGGCCCAGGTGAGCATGCCCGCCAGGGAGGGGTCCGACGTGTGCAGCACCGTGTTCGAGGCCACGACCCGGTCGAAGCGCTCCGGCGCCGCCGCCAGGGTGCTCAGGCCGATGGGCCCTCCCCAGTCCTGCACCACGAGCGTGATGTGTTCGAGGTCGAGGCCGTCCACGAAGCTCGTCGTCCACTCGACGTGGCGGTGGAAGGTATAGGCCGTCGGGTTCGTGGGCTTGTCCGAGCGGCCAAACCCGACGTTGTCGGGCGCCACCACACGGAACCCGGCCGACTCCAACGCCGTGATCATCGTTCGGTACAGATACGACCACGTGGGCTGGCCGTGGAGGAGGAGCACCACCGGCCCGCCCCGGGGGCCGGTGTCGACGTAGTGCATGCGCAGGGGGTCGACGCCGCGGGCCCGGACCGTGGCGTAGTGCGGATCGAAGGGGTAGCCGACGAGCCCGGCGAAGCGCTCATCGGGTGTCCGGGCCACGACCGCGCCCGCTGGGCGCGGGCCGGGCCCTGCGTCGGGGCTCACCCGGGCACGGTCACCGGCACGCCGATGCGAAGGTCATCGCGCTCACGGCGAGCCGGCACCGCCGTGGGCCTTCTTCGCCGCCATCCAGTCCTTCATGGCCGGCGCGAAGTTGGCCGGGTTGTACACGTCCTCCTCCGAGGAGAAGCGCATGTCTCCCGCGTACTTCAGGATCGTGATGTTGGCTGACTGGTAGATGCCGCCGTCACCGGGGTCGTTGAAGCGGTTCTCGATCTGGCAGATCCACCAGCCCCGCTCCTCGTCGCACACGCACCAGTCGTGGGGGAACATGGTCATCTCGTTGTTGGGCCACTCCGCCATCGTGGTCGAGATCCAATCGAGGATCTGCTGGCGGCCGACGAAACGCCCGAAGAGGTGTTCGATGTACTCGGCGTCCTCGGTGAACAGCTCCGTCCACGGTCCCCAGTCGCCGCTGCGTCCGGATTCGTTGGCGACGGCCAGGTAATTGTCGTGCGCCCGCTGCAGCTCGGCCCGATCCCATCTGCCCACGAGGTCCTCCGATGTCGGCGATTCAGTCGAGCGCGAGGCTAACCGCTCCATCGAAGATGTCTCGGGCCAGGGTCGCGTCACCGGTGACGGTGGTGGCCAGATCGGCCGGGTCGATGCGGTTGGCCACCAGCCGACAGAAGTCGACGGCGTCGGCGACGATGCGCACGTCGACAGCACCGACGGGGGAGGAGTCGCCGGCCGACATCCCGAGGTGCGTCTGCCAGGTGCCACCGCCCGCACCGGTCAGGACGATCCTCGCCACGCGCCCGTCGCCGGTTCGGTTGACCCGGCGCATCCCCGAGGGAAGCATCGCCACCGCCAGGTCGGTCATGAGTCGCAGGCTGGCCGCATCGGGTGCGTGCAGGGCTCGGGTCGTGGCGCGCCGGATGTCCTCTTCGTGGGTCCACAGCTCGAAGGTCCTGACCACCAGCAGCGAGCCGAGGGGCAGCCGCAGGCCGTGGAGCGAGACGACCTCGCCGAGCGCCGTCGCCGAGCCCACCTCCGGGAGCGCGCCCAGGGTGTCGCTGGTGGCCGCCCGCCAGGCGTCGAGGGTCTCGGTCGGCGATCGTCCGATCTGGGCTGCGGCGACCGGGTCGGTCGAGGCCACGTGCTCGGCGCTCGACTGTGCGCCGGCCGGGTCGCGTCGGCCGTCTTGGAAGTCGCGCTCGACGCCGATGAGGTGGCCGACGAGCTGCTGGACGTCGAGGTCCCTCAGGACCGGCCGGTGCCATTCCTCGGGAGCGAGCGTCTCGAGGAGACGGCCGAGCGACGCCACGGCGCGCCGCAACGCCTCGACCGCAGAGATGGGAGCGGGCTCGTCGACCGGACGGCCCGCAGCCCTGGCCTCGAGCGCAGCGCGCACCATCGTGTCGTCGATCCCCGCTGGTGGTCGCTGCGCATGGCCCTCGGCCACCGCGAAGTGCAGCTCGACCAGGGGGTCGCGCCCGGGAAGCCGCTCGGTCATACGAACTCCAGCAGGTTCGGGTCCAGCCAGGACTGGAGCTTGGACTGGGCCAACCGCAGCCGGGACTTGGCCGTCCCCTCGGGGATCCCCAGGGCGACGGCGACCTCTCGCTGGGTCAGCCCCCGGAAGCAGGCGAGCTCGACGACGGCTCGCTGCTCGGCGGGAAGCCTGCCGATGGCCCGACCCACCATGTCCGACAGGACGCTGCCCGCCACGTCGTCGTCGGGCGCGGCCCGGAGCTCGGGGTGGAGGCGGTGGTGGCGCTGCTCGCGCTGGGCGCGGCGACCGTCGCGGCGCATGAGGTCGATGGCGCGACGCTGGGTCTGCACTCCCAGGAAGGCCCGCAGCGAGCCCCGGTGGGCGTCGAAGCGTTCCGGTCGTTGCCACAAGGTGACGAAGACGTCCTGGGTGACGTCCTCGGCGGCGGAGGTGTCGCCGGTGATCCGGCGGGCGAGGCCGAAGACGAGGGCGCCGTGGCGCTCCCACACCTCGGTCAGCGCTTCCTCGTCACCGGCCACCAGCCGGGCGACGAGCACGGAGTCCCCCGCGTCCACGGCGCGCACCATATCCTCCCGTCGCCTTCTGTGCTCGGGAAGGGTCCGAACCAGGAGGACCGGCGCCGAGGCCGACCGCTCCGGGCTGAGCAGCGTCATCACGGGGAGACGACCAAGAAGACGGCCACGGAGACGACGAGGGACACGATTGGTGACGTCGTCGTCGTGCCGGCCCAGCCCAGGGCGGGGGTGCGGTCCACCGAGTCTCCCTCCGGCTGACGGCCTGCGGTCCTCGCATATTCGTCGCCCCCCGGCCGAGCGGATCACCGTGGCGACGTCCTGGTCCTCCGCGAAACGTCCCCCGGATGCCCGTGCTTGCTGGCGGCTGCCGGTGCCGGGCCACGCGTTACGCGTCGCGGGTGATCATCCGCCACGCGCCGAGGGCGGTCCACCCCACCAGCCAGGCCACGATGACGCAGACGGCCACGGTGCGCGACTCCGGCACCAGCATCGAGTGCAGGGCCCCGTTTGGCCCTTGGCCACCGCCTCCGAAGGCCAACGGGAGCCCGGCCGGTTCCAGATGGGCGGTGGCCAGACCGACGACGGCGCGCTGCGCGTTGATCAGATGGGGGATGACATGGGTCGACAGGATGGGCGTGAGGATGATCTCGAGCACGATCATGAGGATCACCGCCACCGTCCGCTGGCCCAGCAGCGATCCGAGGCCCAGACCGATCAGGAAGCCGATGGTCGCTTCGAGCCCGAGCCACAACCCCGATCTGATCATCAACCAGTTCGATGGATACAGGAAGATGGTGCGATATCCCCCGTAGTCCTGAGCCGCGATCCGGATGGCCGTCGCCTTGAGCTCGCTCGGTGTGGACGGCGCGCCGAGCCCCGGAGGTGGGCCCCCTGCTTTGACCCTGACGGCTCCGGCAGGGACGGGGCCGCTCGGACCGCACTGGACGTTGGCCGTGATGTTCCCCCCGTAGGGCAGATCGCAGATGACCTCTTTCGAGTGGGCTCCGGCCCAGCTCTCGAAGCCGGTGAGCGAGAGACCGGCGGGGAGCGTGGCACCGTCGTAGTTGATGGACGTCGGGGCGGCGAAGACGCACACCACGCACACGATGGTGAAGCCGACGGCCAGGAACGCCCACACGATGGCCAGCCCGGCCGGGATCCGAGCCAGGTACAGCGCCAACCGGGACCGCCCGGTCACCACCAGGTGGCGGAACATCCCGTCGGTGAGGTCGACCGATCCCGCTGTGCAACCCAGGGTGGCGGCCACGATGAAGCCGAACACGTACATGACGCCGGCCACGAGGTTCGTGTAGATGTCGTATCCACCGGCCGGCCCGTACGACTTGGGGGCGACGGCGTGGCTGATGAGGCGGATGACGAGGAAGATGCTGGGAATGCCGATGTTCACCACGATGAGGGCGATCATGAGGCCACGCCGTTTGCGCAACTCCATGATCCTCGTGGTGATCATGGCGGCGGTGGGGATCCACGATCCCCGACGGTCGCGATCCTCCCGCATCGTCGGCGCCGGGAGCGGGGACGGAGGGTCGAGCACAGTGGTCATTCGTTGGCCCCCAGTCGGCTCGTGACCGAGAGGAACCACGCTTCGAGCGATGCCTGGATTTCCTGAAGCCGGTACACGGAGATCCTTCCTTCCACGAGAACTCGGTTGATCTCGGCGATGACGTCGCGCCTCGTGCCCGCCGGCAGGGTGATGCCGAGCCCGTTGGGCTCGACGGCGACCTCGGCCCCGATGGTGGTGGCGTCGACGAGCGATCGCGCCCGATCGGGGTCCGAGCACTCGACCTGCAGGATCAGTGACGCACCGGCCAGCAGGTCGGAGATCGATCCCTGGCGGATGACGTTGCCGTGGTCCACGATGGCCACCGCGTCACAGGTCCGCTCCACTTCGTCGAGGAGATGGGATGACAGCACCACGGTGCGCCCCTCGGCCACGAGCGACAGGATCATGTCTCGCATCTCGTGCATCCCGGCCGGGTCCAGTCCGTTCATGGGCTCGTCCAGGATCAGCAACTGGGGGTCGCCGATGAGACAGGCCGCCACCCCCAGGCGTTGACGCATGCCCATCGAGTACTTCGACACCTTGTCGTCGGCTCGATGGAGGATGCCCACGCGCTCGAGCGACGGCCCGATGCGATCCCGGGCCGCCGGCTCGCGCGCCGCCGCCAAGATCTGGAGGTTCTGGCGCCCGGTCAGATGGCCGTGGAACCGGGGCTCGTCGACGATGGCGCCCACCCGGGCCAGGGCCGCGGCGCGATGGCGGGGGACGTCGTAGCCGAGCAGCGACATCGACCCGGCATCGGCATGGGTCAGGCCCAGCAGGACCCGGATCAGCGTGGTCTTGCCGGCCCCGTTGGGGCCCAGGTACCCGAACGCGCATCCCCGGGGGACGAGGAGCTCGACACCGTTGACGGCAATGTTCGGTCCGAAGCGCTTGGTCAACCCGTGCGTTTCCACGGCCCATTCGGTGTGGACCGGCGCCGGGTCGACCGTGGTTGCCAGTGTCGCCGAGCTCATCGGCACCACGCCCTGAGGGTGTCATCGCCGGATCTCACCGGAGGGGATTGGGTCATGGGACTGAGGTTCGCGCAGAGTCGACGCCGGTTCGTCGGCCCACGGTGGTTTTGTGGAGTACCACCGGGGATGTAGTGGGACCCGGTCGTGCGCCTGTCGTCTACATCTCCAGGTGTAGGCGACGCACTCCCACCGGGCGATGACGTAGCACGGGTCGATCGGTAGGCTGAATTGAGTGCTCGGGTGGGAAAGGACGCAGCAGCAACCCAGGCCCCCGTTGCTTCACCGCATCTCCCCCTGGCAGCTTCAGATCATCGATGTGCTGATCGGTGTCTTTATCGTCTTCGTCCGGGCGCACACCGCGGTCGAGGTCCAGCAGGGGCCCTTCCCGGTCGTCACCCAACCCCTGCCGGGCCCGGAGATCCTCGTCGCGGCCGTGGGGGCCGGTATCGCCGTCGCCCTGCGCCGCCGGGTCCCGATGACTGCCCTCGCCCTCATCACGCTGTGCATCGCCCTCGGCGCCGGGACGGGCATAACCCCGATCCTCGATCCGTTCATCGGCATCCCCATGTATCAGGTGGCCTCCACCTACGAGCGTCGTCGCTCTCTGCCGGCGCTCATCGTGGTCGCCAGCCTGTTGTTCAGTGTCTCAGCTCTCCGCTCCGTTGCGCTCCATCACACCGATCTCGAGACGCTCGGCTTGGTGGTCGTCATCGCGGCATGGTTCGTGGGTGACAGCGTCCGGGTGCGCCGGACCTACGTCGCCGGGTTGGCCGAGCAGGCCGCCCAGCGTCAACGTGAGTCAGAGGAACGGGCGCAGCGGTCGGTGGCCGAGGAGCGCCTTCAGATCGCGCGCGAGCTGCATGACGTCGTGGCCCACAGCCTGAGTGTCATCGCCGTCCAGTCCGGTGTCGGGCGTCACGTGATCGACAGCCAACCGGCCGAGGCCAAGAGGGCACTGGCCGCCGTCGAGGCGACGAGTCGCTCCGCCCTCGACGAGTTACGGCGCATGCTCGGGGTCCTGCGCAGAGACGACGGTCGACCGGCGGCTCTGGCTCCGGCGCCCGGAGTGGACGCCCTCGACCCCTTGGTGCAGCAGGTCCGTATGGCCGGTTACACCGTCGATCTCGACATCCGCAGCGCCGCCGTCGGCGCGTTGTCCCCCGGCGTCGAGCAATCCATCTATCGGATCATCCAGGAGGCCCTGACCAACGTGGTGAAGCACGCCGGGCCGGCGCGGGTTCGGGTCGAGATCAGCGACGTCGACGACGCACTCGTCATCGAAGTGAACGACGACGGCCGGGGCTTCTCCCGCCCGCTCGACGAAATACCCGACGTCGAGAACGGGGCCCACCACGGCATCGTCGGGATGCGCGAGCGCGTGGCGCTCTACGACGGGTTGTTGTGGACGGGCCCCCGCCCCGGAGGCGGGTTCCGGGTGTACGCCCGCTTCCCGCTCGACGCCCTGGCGTGGTCGTGATCAGCGTTGTCGTCGTCGACGATCAGGCACTGGTGCGTGCCGGTTTCAAGGTCCTCGTCGACTCGTCGCCCGACCTCGAGGTCGTGGGGGAGGCGGCGGACGGGGCCGATGCGGTCCGGGTCGTGCGCGACACCCAACCCGATGTGGTGCTCATGGACATCCGCATGCCCGAGATGGACGGGATCGAGGCCACCCGGCAGATCGTGGAGGTGCGCCGGGACACCAAGGCCCATGTCCTCATTCTCACCACGTTCGAGCTCGACGAGTACGTCTACAACGCCTTGCGGGCCGGCGCCAGTGGTTTTCTTCTGAAGGACACCCCCCCGGAGGACCTCCTCGACGCCATCAGGGTCATCGCCCGCGGCGACGCCCTCCTGGCTCCCAGCGTCACGAGAACGCTCATCGCCGAGTTCACCTCGCGCGCCGCGTCGACTCCGGCCAACCTCGAACTGCTCCGTTCCCTCACGCCTCGCGAAGAGGAGGTCCTCGTGCTCGTGGCCCGCGGGCGATCCAACGGGGAGATCGCCGACGAGCTCCACATGAGCGCGGCCACAGCCAAGACCCACGTCAGCCGCATCCTCACCAAGCTCGGCGCCCGTGACCGCTCGCAGCTCGTGGTGATCGCCTACGAATCGGGCCTGGCCACGGCCCGCTGAGCCGATCGCCTACGAATCGGGCCTGGCCACATCGGTCACGCCCGGGCCAGCGACGCCATGAGGTCGCCGTGGCGCTCGACCCGCTCGAGGACGTCGGGGGCGAGGAAGCGCAGATCGTCGGGCTCACCACTCTTCTCGCATGCCACGACCTCGTCCCAGGTGAGCGGCGTGGAGACGGTCGGCTCGGGCCGGGCCCGCATCGAATAGGCCGCCACCGTCGTCTTCACCGGGTGGTTCTGGCTCCAGTCGATGAGCACCCGGCCCCGGCGCAGGTCCTTGCCCATCTTGGTCACGACGAGCTCGGGATGGTCCGACTCGATGGCCTGCGCCACCTCCAGGGCCTGGTGGCGGGCGTCCTCCCATTCGGTGCCCGTCGCCAGCCGCACGTAGAGCTGCAGCCCTTTCGACCCGCTCGTCTTGGCCAGCACGGGACCGATCCCGTCGTGGGCGAGCCGCGCCTCGATCCACTGCGCCACCCGACAGCACTCCACGATCGAGGTGTGCGGGCCAGGGTCGAGATCGAAGACGAGATGATCGGGGGAGGCCGGCACGACGGTGCCGTCGCCGATGTGCCACAGCGGGACGTGCATCTCGATGGCGGCGAGGTTCGCCGCCCACACCAGGCCAGCACGGTCGGAGATCACCGCGTATTCGATGTCGTCGGTGGCGTGGTCCTTGGTGCGCCGTCGTCCGCCGCCCGCGGTGGGGACGAAGGTGGTGCGGACCCAGTCGGGCGTGTGCGACGGGGCGTGCTTCTCGAAGAAAGACTTCTCGTCGACACCGTTGGGGAAGCGCCGGACCGTGAGCGGACGGTCGACCACGTGGGGGAGCATGGCCGGGGCGATCCGCAGGTAGTAGTCGATCATGGCCCCCTTGGTGAAGCCCGTCTGCGGGTACAGCACCTTGTCGAGGTTGGAGATCGACAGCCGCCGACCGTCCACCTCGGTCTCGACGCGCTCAGGGCTCACGGACGACCTCGCCGGCTTCCTTGTCGGGGCGCAACCCGCGCCACGACGGGTGACGGAGATGGCCGTCGGCGGTCCACTCCCCGTACTGCACCTCGCCCACCACCTCGGGGCGGACGAAATGGGCGAGCGCGGTCTCGGCCGGGCTCAGGCGGCTCGTGAAAGGGCTCGAGGTCTCGGCCAGGGGCTCGAGCACGTCGAGGAGCTCTCGACGCGCCGCCGCGTCGAACCCCGTCCCCACTTTGCCGACGTAGTCGAGGCCGTCGGCCCGCGGCACCCCCAGGAGCAGGGCGCCCAGGCTCCCGGCCCGTCCCCCTTTGCCTTCGGTCCAGCCGCCGATCACGACCTCCTGGGTCCGGAAGTGCTTGATCTTGATCCAGTCGCCCCGGCGGCTCCCGGGCCGGTAGGCCGACGCCGCGCCGTTTGGCCACCACCCCCTCGAGCGCGGCGTCCTTGGCGGCAGCCAGCACGTCGGCGCCGGGACGGTCGACGAACGACGGCGAGGTCGCGAAGGCGTCGGCGGCGAGATGGAGCGACTCGAGCATCTTCCGGCGGTCGTCGTAGGGGAGGGCGAGGAGCGACCTGCCGTCGAGGTAGAGCAGGTCGAAGGCGATGTAGCTGACGGCGACGTCGTGGCTGCGCTTCGTCACCTCGGCCCGGGACCCGAGGTGGAGGCGGTGCTGGAGGCGCCCGAAGCTCGGACGACCGGACTCGTCGAACGCCACGATCTCGCCGTCGAGGATGGCCGACCGGGAGCCGAGGAACTCGCCGATGGACCGCAGTTCGGGAAACGAGCCGGCGAGGTCCTTGTCGTTGCGGCTCGTGGCCCGGACCCGACCCCCCTCGACGAACACGATGGCGCGCACGCCGTCCCACTTGAACTCGTACGCCCAGGCCGTGTCGTCCTTCGGCAACGCACCGGCCAGCGCCAGCATGGGCGCGATGCGCTCGGGCATGGGCTCGAATCCTTCGGGGGCGGGGTCCATGCGGTGGATCATCCAATTCTTCCCGCCCGTCGGGAACAGGACGTAGCGGCCCTCGGCCCGGGCGCCGTGCAGCACCACCTTCACTTCGCGATCGCTCCACTTCTCGAGGTCGTAGGTGCCGCGGTCCCAGATCTCCACGTGCCCGCCGCCGTACTCGCCCTTGGGGATGTCCCCCTCGAAGCCGCCGTACTCGAGCGGATGGTCCTCGGTGTGCACGGCCAGATGGTTGGTCTTGGGGTCGACGGGGAGGCCCTTGGGGAGCGCCCACGACACGAGCACGCCGCCCCGTTCGAGGCGGAAGTCCCAGTGCAGGGCCCGGGCGTGGTGCTCTTGGATCACGAAGCGCGAGGCGTCGGGCTCGCCGAGGCCGGCGGCGGCGTCCGGCTCACCCATGGGTTCGGGGGTCTTGGCCGGGTCGCGCTTGGCGCGGTAGCTCTTCAGCCGGGCGCCGCTCTTGTCGCTCGCCGTCGAGCGCTTCTGGCCTGGCACCGTGCTCTCCTCCCGACCGTCCCGACCGTCCCGACCGTCCCGACCGTCCCGACCGTCCCGACCGTCCCGACCGTCCCGAACCGTCCCGACCGTGGGCCTACCCGTGGCGACCTCGCTCGACACGGCGCCGGCCCGTGTGGTCACGGGCCCCCGATGCCAGGCCCGCTTCGTGCCACGAGCAGGGCACTCGTGGTCGGGACCCTCGTCGACGGGCCCGGCGCCCGCCCCGGGTCGACCAACGCTATGCGACGGCCGGGCGCCGCCACGGCACGACCGGTCGGGCCGGTCGGGTCGGTCGGGTCGAGCCGTCCTGTCGCCGATGCCCGGGGGTGAAGGTTGTCGTGGCCGGGCACCACGTCGAGTGAACCGCGGTGCGGGTGGGCGGCGAATGACAGGGGAAGCATCCGCACGGACGGAAAAGGGGAACCGATGGGTGGCGAAGAGAACATCAAGACGATCCAGCGCATCTACGAGGCGTTCGGCCGAGGGGACGTGGCGACGATCGTCGACGGCGTGACCGACGACGTGGACTGGGCCTCGGACACGAGCTCGACCGTGGCGCCGTGGTACGGGGTCAAGAAGGGCAAGGACGGCGTGCTCTCGTTCTTCGAGGCCTTCGGGTCGACCATGGACGTGGACGAGTTCACCCCGCTCACCTTCGCCGCCAACGAGGACGCCGTGTTCACGGTGGTGCACTTCCGGGCGCGCGCACGCGCCACGCAGAAGGCCGTGGACATGAACCTCCATCACTACTTCCGGTTCCGGGGCGGGAAGATCTTCCATTACCGGGGCACCGAGGACAGCGCCCAGACCGAAGCAGCTCTGCGGGCCTAGCCGCCCCGCCGACAGGGGCGGGGGGCCGACGACGCCGGCGCCCTCCGCCCCGCCCTCCTCGGGGGGATCGCCTCGGTCCGGCCCTTCGCGGGCGCCCGTGGGCGGCACGTACCCTGGAGGCGATGAGGACACGGCCCTCGGGACCGCCCGGGCACCAGGACCGGGGCTGACGTGCGCAGCGCGGACCTCGTCCTGCTCGTCTCGGTCTTCCTGGCCAGCTCGGTCGAGATGGTCGAGGCGTTGACCATCGTCGTGGCCGTCGGGGTCACCCGGGGATGGCGCTCCGCCCTCGAAGGCGCCGCCGCCGCGTTCGTGGTCCTGGCCGTGTTGGTGGTGAGCATCGGGCCTGCGCTCGTGCGCTACGTCCCGCTCAACGGGTTGCGGATCGCCGTGGGCGGGTTGCTGCTCGTGTTCGGGCTGCAGTGGCTGCGCAAGGCCGTGCTGCGCGCCGTCGGGCTGAAGGACAAGCACGACGAGGACGCCATCTTCGCCGAGCAGGTGACGGCGCTGTCCGCAGCGGCACGACCGTCGAAGGGCCGAGACGCCACCGCCTTCACCGTGGCCTTCAAAGGCGTGTTCCTCGAGGGTCTCGAGGTCGTCGTGATCGTCCTCACTCTGGGTGCGGCCGACCACCGCCTGGCGCTCGCCGCGCTCGGGGCGGGAGCCGCCGTGGTCATCGTCGGCGTGGTCGGCGCCATCGTGTCGCGCCAACTGGCCGGCGTTCCCGAGAACGCCATGAAGATGGCGGTCGGGCTCATGCTCGTCAGCTTCGGAACCTTCTGGTCCGGCGAGGGGGTCGGGGTGCGGTGGCCCGGGTCGGACCTCGCCCTCCCGGTCCTCGTGGGCGTGTACGCCGCGGTGGCGTGGGCCACGGTGACCGTCGTCGGCCGCGAGCGCCGGGCCGGGGTCGACGTTGCCTGACACCGGGCCCGGTCGGGACCCGTCGGCGCCGGGGCCGGGTCGTCGCTACGCGACGGCCTTCGGTCGGTTCTGGTGGGAGTTCCTGGTGGGCGACACGCCCGAGCTCCTGGTCGGCGCGGTGCTGGCCGTGAGCCTCGTGGCCGTTCTCGCCCATCACGGGGCGGCGCGCGCCGTGACCGTGGTGGCGCTGCCGGTGCTCGTCATCGCCTTGCTGGGAACGTCGGTGCGGCGCGCCCAGCGCGTGGCGCGGTCGCGTCGGCCCCGGCGCGAGCCCTAGCCCGGGAACGGCTCGTCGGCCAGCTTCTCGCGCAGCTTGTACTTCAGCACCTTGTTCAAGGTCTTGTTGCGGGGGAGGGCGTCGACCACTTCGAGCTGTTCGGGGACCTTCTGTCGCATCAGGCCCGCTGCCTTCAGGTGCTGCACCATCTCGTCGAAGGTGAGGGGATCGGCCCCTTCGGCCGTCTCCACCACCGCGCACACCCGTTCACCGCGCTCACGGTCCGCCAGCCCGACCACCGCCACGTCCCCCACCTTGGGGTGGGTGTAGAGGAGGTCCTCGATCTCCTTGGCCGAGATGTTCTCACCCTTGCGGATGATGATGTCCTTGAGCCGCCCGGTCAGGACCACGTGGCCGTCGGGCCGGACGTGGCCCACGTCGCCGGTGCGGAAGTAGCCCTGGTCGTCGAAGGACTCGGCGCTCAGTACCGGGTCGGTGTAGCCCTTGCACACCATGGCGCCGTGCACCCGCACCTCGCCGTCGACGCCGGTGGGGGCGTCGTCCCCCTCGAGCGTCACGATGCGGATGTCGGCCCCGAAGACGGGCTTGCCCACGGTGTTGGCCAGCTGGTCGTCGGAGTCCGACGGCGAGCCCATGCAGATCATGGGGATCTCCGTCATGCCGTAGCCATGGGCCACGACCACGCCGATCTCCCGACCCACCTCGTAGAAGACCTCCGGCGGCATGGGCGCGCCGCCCCCCGACAAGATGCGCAGCGACGGGATGATCTTCTTCCCGGGCTGCTTGCGCTGTTCGGTGAGGTACGCCATGTAGAAGGCCGTGCTACCTCCGGCCATGGTCACGCCGTGGCGGGAGAACACCTCCACCGCCACGGCGGGCACGAACGCCTCGAGCAGCACCGTGGTGAAGCCGATGGCCAGGACCATGACGAGGTAGTCGGGCCCGGCGATGTGGGCGAAGGGGAAGGCGATCGACCCCACGTCCGATTCGGTCAGCTCCACCGCCATGGCGAGGCCGCGTCCCCCGGTCACGAGGGTGGTGTCGGTGTGGCGCACGCCCTTGGGGTCAGACGTCGTGCCCGAGGTGTAGTAGATCCAGCGGACCTGGTCGTCCCCGGGGGCCGGCGGAGGGGGGAGCGTGGCCGGGTCGCCCTCGGGCAGCGAGTCGTAGGCCACCACCACCGCCGGGGGGCGCTCCAGGCCCGCCCCGATCTTGTCGGCCATGGCCACGAAGTCGAAGTCCTTCCATGTGCCGGGGACGAAGAAGAACTCGGCGCCCGTCTGGGCCAGGGCGAAGGCCACCTCTCGCTCGCGGTAGATGTGGATGATGGGGTTCTGCACCACGCCGAGTCGGGCCAGGGCCATCGACAGCACGATCGTCTCGATGCGTGTCGGCAGCTGCCACGACACGGGGGTGGTGGGTCGCACCCCCATGGCGTAGAGCCCGGCGGCGACGGCCTCACACCGGTCCCGGAACGCGCCGAAGGTGACGCTGCGCCCCGCCTCGTCGACGAGCATGACGCGTGCCGGCGACGCGGCGGCTCTGGCCTCGACCAGCTCCCACATCGACCCCACGTCATAGATGGCGCCGCTCATGCCCCCACCTTCCGTCCGCCCGAGCTGTCCTAGGACAGGCGTTCGACGATCATGGCCATGCCCTGGCCGCCCCCGACGCACATCGACTCGAGACCCCACGTCTTGTTGTCGTCCTCGAGGGCGTTGAGCAGCGTCGTCATGATGCGGGCCCCGGTCATGCCGAAGGGGTGGCCCAGCGCGATCGAGCCGCCCTTCACGTTGAGCTTGTCCCAGTCGATGCCCAGGTGCTTGGCCGAGGGGATGACCTGCGCCGCGAACGCCTCGTTGATCTCGACCAGGTCGATGTCGTCGATGGTCTTGCCGGCGCGGCGTGAGGGCCTGGCGGCACGCCTCGATGGGCCCCAGCCCCATGATCTCGGGGTCGAGGGCCGAGACGCCGCTCGCCACGATGCGGGCCAACGGGGTGATGCCCAGCTGGCTGGCTTTGGTCTCCGACATGACGATGACCGCGGCGGCCCCGTCGTTGAGCGGGCAGGCGTTGCCGGCCGTGATGGTCCCGCCTTCGCGGAACACGGGCTTGAGCGCGGCGAGGCCCTCGACGGTGGTGCCGTCGCGCGGGCCGTCGTCCTTGGTCACCACCGTGCCGTCGTCGAGGGTCACGGGGATGATCTCCCGTTCGAAGAACCCGTTGTGCTGCGACGCCACCGCCCGCTGCTGGCTGCGCGCCGCGAACTCGTCCATCTCCTCGCGCGTCACCTTCTCGTACTCGGCGACGTTCTCGGCCGTCTGGCCCATGGCGATGTAGACGTCGCTGAGGCCCTTCGGCGGGGTCCAGGGCTCGGTCACGGCGGGATTGCGGGCCGCGGTGCGGGCCTCGGCCTCGGCCAACGCCGGGTTGTGGGGTCCGGTGTCCGACGCCCCGAATTGGAAGCGGCTCACGGTCTCGACGCCCCCGGCCAAGAAGACGTCACCCTCGCCCGCCTTGATGGCGTGGGCCGCCATGCGGATGGTCTGCAGCGACGACGAGCAGTAGCGGTTGACCGTGACCCCGGGGACGTCCACGCCGGCCAGGATGGCGGCCACGCGCGCCACGTTGTAGCCCGCTTCGCCCGCGGGCTGGCCGCAACCGAGCATGACGTCTTCGATGAGCGCCGGGTCCAGGGCCGGGACCTTGGCCAGGACGGCCTTGATGACCAGGGCGGCCAGGTCGTCGGGACGGCAGCTCACGAGCGAGCCCTTGTTGGCGCGCCCGATGGGCGTTCTTCCGGTGGCGACGATGACGGCGTCGGGCATGGCGCTGGCTCCTTGGGTGTGATCGGGGAGTTCCTAGGTTGGCACAGGCGACACGGCCCGGCCCAAGCGTGGGTACCCGTCGGGGGTTGTGGGGGGCCTCGCCGAGGCCGGGGCCCGTCGGTGACGGGACGATCGTCGGTGGCCCGTCGGCGTCTACCCGCCCGGGCCGGGCCGGGGGGTTGGGGCCGCCCCGTCGGGGACCGTCCGCCACATCTGGATGTGCGGCCCGATCCCGGGGATGTCGAAGACCGCACCGCGCGCCACCAACCCGGCCCGCTCGTAGAGCCGGCGGGCGGGGACCCGGGCGTTGCACCACACGAGCCCACCCCCGTGCGCGGCGGCATGGTCGATCAGCGCGTCGAGGACGGCGGTCCCGAGTCCGCGCCCGCGCCAGTCCGGCG
This sequence comes from uncultured Acidimicrobiales bacterium, assembly GCA_963811775.1. GTDB lineage: Bacteria > Actinomycetota > Acidimicrobiia > Acidimicrobiales > UBA8190 > Chersky-840. Next base: position 227,268 of record CAWESO010000019.1, read on the forward strand.
CCGTGGCCATGCCCCGGACTCTCCACGCGTCGCGTCGGCCCGGGTCCCACGGGGGAGGATCGACGAGCACCGTCCCCACCGCCACGACGTCCGCTACCGCCGCCGCATGCCCGGCCCGACCGGACGATCGGGGTGCTGACGCCGGGGCGAAGACCGCCGCGTGGGCGCTGCGCGGGTCGTCGTCGGCGGGGTAGGCCGAGTTCGCCGCCGGCTGGCCCGGTCGGAGCACGGCCCGGCGCAGGGGTCGTACCACCTGGGCGTCGACCAATTCCACGACGAACGCGGCGCCCGGCACGCGCCGAGGTTAGGCCCGCAGAGAGGTCTCTCAGTAGCGAACCGACGGCCTCTTCACCGGTCGGGTTCGCCAGTGCTGCGCCACGCGTTGCCACAGCGCCAGGGCGATTGCGCCGAGCGGCAGAGCGAGCACGAAGCCAGCCCAAAAGAGGTTGGCCTGGTTGAGGCAGTCCCCTGGCCAGCCAGTCTTCCAGAGTTTCGCCGATCGTTTCGCTGCACCCGCCGCACAGCTGGCCTCGTTCGGGGGCCGAACTGTAACCTGTTCCAGGTTCGACCCGAACAGAAGAAGGGTAGGGCGGGCATGGAGATCGGCTACACCGAAGAGCAGCAGGCCCTGCGCCAGGAATTGCGCGAGTACTACGAGAACCTGCTGACCCCCGAAGTCGAGGCGGAGCTGGCTCAGAGCCACGGCATCGGGCCCACCGTGCGCCGCATCACCAAGCAGATGGCGAGCGACGGATGGCTCGGGATCGGCTGGCCCAAGGAGTACGGGGGCCAGGGTCGCTCCGCCATCGAGCAGTTCATCTTCTTCGACGAGTCGATGCGGTCAGGCGCACCGGTGCCGATGCTCACCATCAACACGGTGGGCCCCACCATCATGAATTTCGGCACCGACGAGCAGAAGACGTTCTTCCTGCCCAAGATCCTGGCCGGGGAGATCCACTTCTGCATCGGGTACTCCGAGCCTCAGGCCGGCACCGACCTCGCCGCCCTGCAGACCCGGGGGGTCGTCGACGGCGAGGAGCTCGTGATCAACGGGACGAAGATCTTCACCTCCCTCGCCGGTGACGCCGACTACTGCTGGCTGGCGGTGCGGACCGACCCCGATTCGTCCAAGCACAAGGGCATCTCCATGGTGATCGTCCCCATGAACACGCCCGGGGTGCGCGTGGTGCCCATGCAACTGCTCGGCGACCACAACATCAACTACACGTTCTGGGAGGATGTGCGCGTCCCGCTCACGAACGTGGTGGGTGGGCTCAACAACGGGTGGAGCCTCATCACCAACCAGCTCAACCACGAGCGCGTCACGCTGTGCTCGCCCGGGATCATCGAGCGCGCCCTCGGCGACGTGCGGCGGTGGGCCCAGGACACCACCCTCGCCGACGGGCGGCGTGTCATCGACCAGGAATGGGTGCGCATCGCCTTGGCCCGGGTGCACGCCAAGCTCGAGTTCCTCCGCCTCATCAACTGGAAGGTGGCGTGGAACGGCACCCAGGGACGCCTCGACGTGGCCGACGCCTCGTCGATCAAGGTGTTCGGCACCGAGTTCTACATGGAAGCCCTCCGGACGCTGTCGGAGGTCGTGGGCCAGTCGGGGTATCTGCGGCGGGGATCGGCCGAAGAGGTCCTGCGCGGCCGGCTCGAGGCCTACACCCGGGGATTGGTCATCTTGACCTTCGGCGGCGGGACCAACGAGATCCAACGCGACCTGATCGCCATCTTCGGCCTCGGCATGCCGCGGTCGCTCCGTTAGAAAGAAGGCACGACGTGGACTTCTCCTTGTCCGAGGAGCAGGAGGCCGTCAGGGAACTGGCGGCCCGCATCTTCTCCGATCTCTCGACGAACGAGCGTCTGCGCGAGATCGAAGAGACCGACGAGCGTTTCGACCGCAAGCTCTGGGCCGAGCTCGCCTCGGCTGGGCTACTCGGCATCTGGCTCCCCGAGTCCGCGGGCGGAGCCGGTCTCGGCTTCGTGGCCGCCGGCATCGTGGCCGAGGAGTCGGGCCGGGTGGCCGCGGCGGTCCCCTTCGTGGCGAGCGCCGTGCTCGGTGCCGGACCCATCGCCGAGTTCGGCGACGCCGAGCAGCAGCGTCGCTGGCTCGAGCCCATGGTGGCCGGGGACCTCGTGCTCAGCGCGGCGTTGGTGGAGCAGGGCGGCGATCCCTACGCCCCCCGTGTCACGGCCACGCGCCAGGGAGAGAGGTGGCGCCTCGACGGCACCAAGTCCTTCGTCCCCGCCGGGATGCTGGCCGGCGCGCTGGTGGTGTCGGCGCGCACCGACGACGACGTCGGGCTCTTCGTCGTCGACCCCACCGCCCCCGGCGTGTCGCGCCAGGCCCAGGAGGCCACCAGCCGGCAGATCGAGGCCGAGATCGAGTTCGCCGGGGTCGAGCTCGGTCCCGACGCCGTCCTCGTGGCCGGCCCCGATGGTGTCGGCGCGCTGCGCTGGTTGCTCGAGCACGCCGAGGCCGCCCTGTGCATGACCGTCGCCGGCGCCTGTGACGCCGCGGTGAAGCTCACGGCCACGTACACCACCGAGCGCGAGCAGTTCGGCAAGCCCATCGCCACGTTCCAGGCGGTGGGCCAGCGTGCCGCCGACGCCTTCATCGACGCCGAGGCCGTCCGGCTCACGGCGTGGCAGGCGGTGTGGCGCCTGGCGGAGGGATTGCCGGCGACGAGCGAAGTGGCGGTGGCCAAGTACTGGGCCGACGAAGGTGCCCAACGCGTCGTGCACGCCGCCCAGCATCTGCACGGCGGCATGGGCGTCGACCGCGACTACCCCCTGCACCGCTACTACCTGCTGACCAAGCACCTGGCGCTGTCTCTGGGTGGCGCCACCACCAGCCTGCTGCGCCTGGGCGACGTGCTCGCCTCCGAACCGGCCTGACCGCTCCGCTCCGGGGCGGCGCGTCCTCGGGCCGCGGCGGTCCGCGTCGGCTCAGGCGGGGTCCTGGACCTTGGTGCCGTCGAGGTCGCGGACGAAGTCGGCGCCGAGCGCCTGTGACGGCGTGTAGGCCCCGGGCGCCACGCCGCCCGAGGCGAGCCGCTGGGCGATGCGCACGACCGAGTCGGCGGTGAGGTCGTAGGGGTCGAGGGTGGTGACCGTCGCGGTGACCGACCGGCCCGCGGCGTCGGTGGCCTGGCCCCAGAGCTGGCCCTGGTTCTTGGCCCGCGTCTCGGCCGAGGGCCCCGGGAGCCTGCCCACCACCCGCTTGAGCAGGCTCTGCACCAGCGCGCTGCGGGTGGCGGCCCCGGCCACCTGGGCCAGCGCCATCACGGGGGCCATGGCGGGGGGGAGCGCGGCGTACACGACGATGTCGCCCACGCCGGTGGAGTGGTACGCGGTGGAGACGTCCCCCCACGCGATGGCGTGCACGGTGGCGCGCCCGTCGGCGAATTCGACCTGCCGCCGACGCCGGTCGGCGGGAACGGGACCGATCACCCCGCCGACCCGGGCGCGCCCGACCGTGCCCAGTGACTCCATCGCGGTCTTGGCCGTGCCCGGGCTCACCCCGCCCGCGGCGCGGCAGGGCGAGCTCGAGTCGGACCGCACCGGGGAGGGCCTTCGCCAGCAGGGCGGCGAGGCAGTCCGAGGGCACGACGTCGAAGCCCGCCCCGGGGAGCAGGACCACACCGCGGGCCCGGGCTTCGTCGTGGCGGGCGAGGACCGCTTCGAACACGTCGATCTCACCGGTGATGTCGAGGTAGTGGGTGCCCGTGGCGAGACACGCGTCCACCATCGGCTCCGACGTCGACGAGAAGGGGCCGGCACAGTGGGCCACCACCTCGACGTCCTCCAGCGCGCCGCGCAGGGCGGCGGCGTCGGACAGGTCGACCCTGCGGTACTCGAGCTCGAAGCGCTCGCCGAGGGTCCGGAGCCGTCGTTCGTCGCGCCCCGCCAGCACGGGGAGCTCCCCGCGCTCTGCCGCCAGCGCGGCCACGAGGCGTCCCGTGTACCCGTACGCGCCGTAGATCATCCAACTCATGCGGCCACCTCGGTGCTCGGTACGTCGGGGGTCACCCTACCGGGCGCCGTGCGCGGTGTCCGCGGGCGCCATCGCTCCCGTCGTCCGAGCTGGACCGCAGCGCACGGCGGGGTTTCCCGATGGGTGGGACCTTGCTCGAGGGTTCTCCGACGGCTGACACGGGCGCGGCCCGGGACGGGTGTCACGCCTGTCGGCGCGTCGTGGGCGCAGGGGGACGTCCCGGCGCGCTGAGAACCGGGTGAGCGCGCGACGGGAGACGATGGAGATGGCGGGCCCCAGCAGGAGCGGTGCACTCGATCATGTGGTGGTGATCGCCTTCGAGAACCGGTCGTTCGACAATCTCCTCGGCCGTCTGTATGAGCCGGGTGAGGTGGCGTCGTTCGAAGGCGTGATCGGACGCGACCTCACCAATCCGATCCCGACGTGGGCCGAACACGGCGCCGACCGCAAGGTCGTCGCCTACGGCGTGCCAGCGAACATGGACACCCCCAACCCCGACCCGGGCGAGGAGTACCAGCACGTCAACACCCAGCTGTTCGGGATCGTCGACCCTGTCGACAACCGGTGCCGGCTCGCCGATCACATGGTCGCCCCCTACAACGCGCCGAGCTCGTCGCTCCAGGTGCCGACCATGGACGGCTTCGTCACCGACTACATCAGCGCCTTCACCTCCGAGATCGGGCGGCAGCCCACCTACGACGAGTACGCCCAGATCATGACGGGCTACACGCCCGCGCAGATGCCGGTCGTCTCGACGCTGGCCCGTGGTTTCGCCGCCTTCGACCACTGGTTCTGCGAGGTGCCGTCCCAGACCTTCACCAATCGATCGTTCTTCCACGCCGCGACGGCGTCGGGATTCGTCGTCAACACCGACCCTCCGGACTCGTTCCCGGTCCGCAACACCAGTGAGACGCTGTTCGAGCGCCTCGAGTCCAAGGGCTTGACCTGGCGCGTCTACTGCGACCCGCCGAGCCACGTGTCGTTCACCGGCCTCGTGCACGCCGCCCGTCTGTACCCGAGCTTCGCCCGCAACTTCGTCACCACCGACCAGTTCCTGGAGGACGCCGAGGCCGGCACCCTGCCCACCTACTCGTTCGTCGAGCCCAACATGTGGCACGGCCACAACGACATGCACCCCGCCTTCAACGCCTTGCTCCCCGGTTTGAAGATCGACGCGCCCGAGTCCCTGATCGGCGGCGAGGCGCTGCTGGCCAAGGTCTACGACGCGGTGCGGGCCTCGTCATCGGCGACGGGCTCCAACGCCTACAACACGTTGCTGATGGTGGCCTTCGACGAGCACGGCGGCACCTACGACCACGTGCCGCCCCCGGCCGTCGCCCCTCCCGACCCGTCGAGCCCTCCGGGTCAGTTCGGCTTCCGGTTCGACCGCTCCGGGGTGCGGGTGCCGGCCCTGGCCATCTCGGCCTGGATCCCCGAACGCACCGTCGTCACCGACGAGTACCGCCACACCTCGATCATCTCGACGCTGCGCCAGCGGTGGTCGCTCGGCCCTCCCTTCACCGGCCGCGACGCCGTGGCCCGCGACGTGGCGCCGGTCCTGTCCCTGGAGGTGCCCCGGGCCCCCGAGAACTGGCCCGACGTCGTGGCGCGCCCGGTCCCCCGACCCGACCCCGTCGGGCTGGGCGCCGATGTGCCGTTGCGTCCCATGGCCCGCGCCGCGCTGTCGGGGCTCTTCGCGCTGGGCAAGCAGCTCGGCCGGGCCGTCCCCGACACGTTCCACAAGGGCATCAAGAGCGGAGAGGCCATCTCGTTGATCCACGACACCTTCGGCCACATCTTCCCCGGCCTCAAGGAGAAGTAGACGAAGGGGTGGCGCCACTACGATCCCCGACGTGGTCACCGTCTCCTCCGAGCGCTTCGAGGAGCTCGTGACCGACGCGCTGGGCGGGCTGCCGCCCCACTTCGCCGAGGCCATGGAGAACGTGGCCGTGATCATCGAGGGCCACGCCGAGGGCCGGGAGCTGTTCGGCCTGTACCAGGGCGTGCCCCTGACCCGGCGCGGCCCCTTGAGCTACAGCGGGGCGATGCCCGACTGCATCACGATCTACCAGGACACCATCTCGGCGCACTCGCGCGACGAGGCGCAGCTCGTCGAGCAGGTCCGCAAGACCGTCATCCACGAGATCGCGCATCACTTCGGCATCGGGGACGCGCGCCTCGAAGAGCTCGGCTGGGCGTAACCGCGGAAAGCGAGGATCACGATCGTGGACCACGCCACCAAGGCGAACCGGCTCCTGGCGCTGCACGGCGCGTCGGCCCCCCTGCTCCTCCCCAACCCCTGGGACCCCGGGTCGGCCCGGCTCTTGGCGTGGCTCGGCTTCGAGGCCCTCGCCACCACGAGCAGCGGCTCGGCCGCGACCGAAGGACGCCTCGACGGGTCGCTGGGCCGCGACGAGGTGCTCGAGCACGCCGCCGCCATCGTCGCCGCCACCGACCTCCCGGTGTCGGCCGACCTCGAGAACGGGTTCGGCGACGACCCCGACGCCGTCGCCACCACGGTGCGCCTGGCACACGACGTGGGGCTGGCCGGCTGCTCGATCGAGGACTTCACGCGCCGCCACGACGATCCCATCTACGACGCCGGGCGGGCGGTCGAGAGGATCGAGGCGGCCGCCGAGGCCGCCCACCGCGGCCCCGTGTCCCTGGTGCTGACGGCCCGGGCCGAGAACTACCTCCACGGGCACCCCGACCTCGACGACACGATCACGCGGCTCCAGCGCTACGGGGACGCCGGCGCCGACGTCCTCTACGCCCCGGGGCTCACCGCCATCGACGACATCCGCCACGTGGTGGCGAGCGTCGACCGACCCGTGAACGTCCTGGCCCGTCCGGGCGGCCCGACCGTGCCCGAGTTGGCCGCCGCCGGTGTGGCCCGCATCTCGGTGGGGGGCGCGCTGTGCTTCGCCGCCCTCGGTGCGGTGGTGGAGGCGGCCCGCGAGCTCCGCGAGCGTGGGACCTACGGGTTCTTCGAGCGCAGCGCCGTCGGCGTGCAGGCGGCGCGTGCCGCCTTCACCGACGAGCCCGTCGCCACCCCGGGGTGAGGGGGTGCTCCCGCCCCCGGGCCCTGTCGTCGCGCGCCGCGGGTCGGGCGCCAGTGGTTAGAGGAGGAACTCCGCCATCATGCGCAGCGTGTCGGCGCTGCCCGCCACGAGCAGGGTGGTGGCGATGGACTCCTGCCACGCCGCCAGCTCGTCGCGGATCTTCTGGCGGGGGCCGATGAGCGCGATCTTCTCGACCATCGACGTGGGCACCGCCGCGGCCGCCTCGTCTTTTTGGCCGTCGAGGTAGAACTCCTGGATCTTGTGCGCCTCGGCTTCGAAGCCCATGCGCACGAACACGTCGAAGTGGAAGTTCATCTCCTTGGCGCCCATCCCCCCGATGTAGAGCGCCAGCATGGGCCGGTACAGGTCGGCGGCGCGCTCCACGTCGTCGTCGACGACGACGGGACAGAAGGCGATGACTTCGAAGTCCGACGCGCGGCGACGCGCCCCGGGCCGGGCGAAGCCCTCGTCCAGGGCGGTGCTGAACTCGCCCATGTGGTCCGGCGAGAAGAAGATCGGGAACCAGCCGTCGCCGATCTCCGCCGCCAGGGCGACGTTCTTGGGCCCCTCGGCGCCCAGGATGATGGGGATGTCCTTGCGCAGAGGGTGCGTGATGGGCTTGAGCGGCTTGCCCAGTCCCGTGCCCCCGGGATAGGGCAGGGGGTAGTGCGGCCCAGTGTTGACGACGGGTGCCTCACGGGCGAGGACCTGGCGGACGATGGAGACGTACTCGCGCGTGCGCGCCAGGGGCTTGGGGAAGGATTGGCCGTACCAGCCCTCCACCACCTGGGGGCCCGACACGCCGAGGCCGAGGACCAGTCGGCCCCCGCACAGGTGGTCGAGGGTGAGCGCGGCCATGCCCATGGCCGTGGGGGTGCGCGCCGACAGTTGGCACAGCGCCGTGCCGAGGCGCACGGTCGAGGTGCGTGAGCCCCACCACGCCAGCGGCGTCAGGGCGTCGGATCCGTAGGCCTCGGCCGTCCACACCGAGTCGTAGCCGAGGCGCTCGGCTTCGACCACGAGCTCCTGGGCGTTGGCGGGCGGCCCCGCCCCCCAGTACCCCATCTGCAGTCCGAGCTTCAGTCTCGCCATCGGGTCCTCCTGTCGGCGTCGTGGCGCGGTCCGGGTCCCGTCGTCAGGTCCCCGGTCACCGCATCTTGGCCATGACCTCGTCGGCGAACCGGGCCGAGGCGTCGAGCCGGGCCCGGAGCTGCGCCTCGGGGGAGTCCGAGGCATCCACCTCGGCCACCATGGCCGGCGCGCACAAGGTGTCGGTCACGCCGTAGTCCTCTTCGAAGCTGCGGTACAGGTCAGCGTCGGGCCGGGCCCAAAGAGAGAGGTAGATCGAGAAGGGCTCGTCCTCGCGCCCGGCCCGCCGACGCTGCTCGGCCAGCGCGTCGAGGTATTCCCGGGCCTGGTCGGGCTTGTAGGCCCCCGCCGCCACCCAGCCGTCGCACAGCGTCGCCGCCCGCCGCAGCGCCGGTGCCGAGTGGCCGCCGCCGATGATGGGGATGGGTCCCGGCGGCGAGGGCTCCATGCGCATGGCGGGCACGTCGTAGTACGGGCCGTGGTACTCCACCCACCCGCCGGCCCACACCGCTCGCAGCGCCGGGATCATGTCGTCGAGCCGCTTGCCCCGGGTGTGGAAGTCCTGTCCGGTGGCGACGAATTCCTCTTCGCACCAGCCCACGCCGACCCCGAGCGCCACGCGTCCCGACGACACCACCGCGGCGGTGCCCACCTGCTTCGCCACCGTCATGAGGTCGCGTGCCGGCGCGACGTAGACGCCGGTCGTGAACTCGACGCGCTCGGTCACCGCCGCCATGGCCGAGATCAGGCACCACGCATCGGGCCAGTGCGTATCGGGGTCCCAGTGGTCCCCGAACCCCGGAGCGCCGTCCTCGCGGGTCGAGTACGTGTAGCGCGACTGCCGGTCGCGGGGGAAGAACATGTGGTCGGAGACGTAGATCCCGTCATATCCCTGCGCGTCGGCGGCCTTGGCCAGCTCGATGGCATGCAGGGTCGGGAGGAACGTGACCGCCTGATGGAATCGCACGAATCCAGCTTCTCCTCGGGTCGCCCGTGGCCGGCGGCGACTCGCTCGTCAGTGCCCGATCGGCACGCCGGGGCTGAAGGCGATCGGGAGGTGCTTCACCCCGTTGATGAATGCCGACTGGAGCCGCTGGGGCTCCCCGTCGAGGCGCAGGTCGGGCATGCGGTCGAGGAGGTGTTGGAACATGACCCGGATCTCCATGCGCGCCAGGTTCGTCCCCAGACAGAAGTGGGGCCCGCCCCCGCCGAAGGCCATGTGGGGGTTGGGGGAACGCCCGATGTCGAACTTGTCGGGGTTCTCGAAGATGTCCTCGTCGCGATTGGCCGAGATGTGGAAGAAGACCACCTTCTGGTCCTCCTCGATGCGCTGACCGCGGATCTCGACCGGTCCCGTGGTCTGGCGGCGGAAGTTCATGACGGGCGTGACGAAGCGCAGCATCTCGTCGGTGGCCGTCGGGAGGAGGGACCGGTCGGCGACCAGGCGCTGCCACTGCTCGGGGTGCTCGAAGAAGGCGTGCATCGCCCCCGAGATCAGGTTGCGCGTCGTCTCGTTGCCGGCCACGGTGAGAAGCAGGAAGAAGAGCTCGAGCTCGAGCTCCGACAGCTGGTCGCCGTCGACCTCGACATTGGCGAGCACGCTCATGAGGTCGTCGGCGGGATCGGCCTTCTTCTGGGCGAAGAGCTCGGCTGCATACGTGAAGAGCTCGATGGCCGCCTCGCCGGCGTAGTTCTCGCCGTCCGCGTTGGTCTGGAACTCGGGGTCCTCCTGCCCGATCATGCGGTTGGACCAGTCGAACATGTTGTGGCGGTCCGCCTGCGGCACCCCGAGCAGGTCGGCGATGACCTGGAGCGGGAGCTCGGCCGAGATGTCGGTGACGAAGTCGGCTTGGCCCTTCTCGATGACGGCGTCGATGATGTCGTCGGCCGTCTTGTGGATCTTCTCCTCGAGCGCGTTCACCATGCGCGGCGTGAAGCCCTTGTTCACCAGGCGCCGGTAGCGGGTGTGCAGGGGCGGGTCCATGTTGAGCATCATCAATCGCTGCTGCTCGAGCTGCTCGTCGGGCATCTCCCACAGCAACGTGGCCCGCTTGGCCGACGAGAAGTGCTCGTAGTCCCGGTTGACCGTGACGCAGTCCTCGTACTTGGTCACGGCCCAGAACCCCGGTCCCTCGGGCTCCTCGTGCCAGTACACCGGGGCCTGCCGGCGGAGCTCGGCGAACCACTCGTGGGGCACGGCCGAGACGAAATTCCTCGAGTCGATCAGGTCGATCTCGCTGAGATCCATGGCCGGTCCCTCCTCGGTACGTCATCGACGTCCCGGTCCCGACGTGCTCGGGCCACCGCGACCACGGGCCCTCCCCGCCGAAGAACCGGCCGCATTTTCAGAACGTGTTCCAGTGATGATAGGTCGCCACCGGGACGGCGGCCAACAGGCCCGTCCGCGCTCGACGATCGGCGCCGGCGGGCTCCGCCACGCACGTCGGGGCCGGTGTCCCCGCAATTGTCGTCGCCGGCGGCGCGGCTGATACGGTGCCAAACTAGAACGAGTTATAGCGACAGACCCCACGAAAAACTGTCATAGCGATGGCCGCGACCGGGCGACCGGCTCGGACCGGAAGTGGACGGCGCCATGTTCCTGGAGGAGTCCCCCGAGCAGCTGGCCCTGCGCCAGGAGTTGCGCGAGTACTACGCCGACTTGCTCACCGACGAGGTACGCCAGGGCATCGGCGAGGTCGGCGAGGGCGGCGAGCTGTGGCGCCAGGTCGTGGGCCGTATCGGCAAGGACGGCTGGCTGGGCATCGGGTGGCCGAAGGAGTTCGGGGGCCAAGGCCGGCCCGCCACCGACCAGTTCATCTTCTTCGACGAGACCCGCCGGGCCAGCGCCCCGTTCCCGTTCGTGACCGTGAACACCGTGGGCCCGACCATCATGCGCTTCGGCAGCGACGAGCAGAAGTCGTTCTTCCTGCCCGCCATCCTGGCCGGCGAGGTCAACTTCGCCATCGGCTACACCGAGCCCGAGGCGGGGACGGACCTGGCGTCACTGCAGACCCGGGCCGTGCGCGACGGCGACGAGTACGTGGTCAACGGCGCCAAGGTCTTCACGAGCGGCGCCGACATGGCGGACTACATCTGGCTGGCGGTGCGCACCAACCCCGACGGGCCCAAGCACAAGGGCATCTCCATCCTGGCCATGCCCACCGACTCGCCCGGGTTCTCGTGGAGCCCCATCGTCACCGTGGCCGGCGCGAGGACCACCGCCACCTACTACTCCGACGTGCGCGTGCCCGTGGGGCAACTGGTGGGCGCCGAGAACGAAGGCTGGCGGATGATCACCACGCAGCTGAACCACGAGCGCGTGGGCCTCGCCGCCTGGAGCGGGTTCGCGTCGCAGCTGTACGAGGAGGTGGCGGCGTGGGCGGCGAGCACCCGCACCCCCGACGGCCCGTCGCTGCTCGACCTCGGATGGGTGCAGTCGGACCTGGCCCGGTGTCGGGCCGAGCTCGAGGCCATGTACCTCCTGAACTGGCGTATGGCCACCGCCGTGTCGAACGAGACCATGAGCCCGGCCGACTCCTCCATGGTGAAGATCTTCGGGGTGGAGCGCAGCATCGACATCTACCGGCGCCTGCTCGGCATCGTGGGGGCCGGGGGCTATCTCTCCCCGGACTCGCCTGGTGCGGTCCTGGCCGGCCGGCTCGAGCGCACCGCCCGCCACGCCCAGATCAACACCTTCGGCGGCGGGGTCAACGAGATCCAACGCGAGATCGTGGCCATGGCCGGGTTGGGCATGACCCGGGCCTCACGGTGAGCGCCGTGGCGAGAGACACAGCAGGGACCGCGACCGGCGCCGCGACGGACGCCGACGCGTTCCTGGCCCGGGTGCGCGCCTTCGAGGGAAGGTCCAGCGGGCCGCCCATGGAGGCGCGCGACGAGGTCAACCAGGCCATGATCCGGCACTGGGTCGACGCCATGGGCGACGACAACCCCGTGTACACCGACGACACGTCGGCCCGGGCCAACGGCTTTCCTGGTGTGATCGCCCCCGCCACCATGCTCCAGGCCTGGATCATGCGCGGCTACCGCTCCCAGCCGGGGGGGAGCTGGCAAGCCCCCAAAGAGGCGTCCGGCGCGGCCTCGGCGCAAGAAGAGATGTTCGCGGTGTTCAACGAGGCCGGGTTCACCTCGGTCGTCGCCACGAACTGCGACCAGGAGTACGCCCGGCCTCTCGTGCTCGGGGACCGCCTCACGGTGTCCTCGGTCATCGACTCGGTGTCGCCGGAGAAGCACACCGGGCTCGGGGTCGGGCACTTCGTGACCACCCGCCTCGAGTTCACCGACCAGCACGGCGAGCGCGTGGCCACCATGCGCTTCCGCATCCTGCGCTTCCGGCCCCAGACGGTGCAGCCCACAGCGGAGCAGCCCGTGACCGATGCGCCCCTGCGGCCCCGTCCGGCGCTGACCCAGGACATCACCTTCTTCTTCGACGGGGCCCGGCGCGGTGAGCTGCTCATCCAGCGCTGTGCGAGCTGCGGCGTGCTGCGCCATCCGCCCCGCCCGGCGTGCGCGTCGTGCCACTCGTTCGAGTGGGACACCGTCACCTCGAGCGGACGGGGCACGGTCTACAGCTACGTGGTGGTGCACCACCCCCAGGTGCCCGGGTTCGACTACCCGCTGCCCATCGCCGTGGTCGAGCTCGAGGAGGGCACGCGGCTCGTGGGCGACCTCATCGGCGTCGACCCCGACGACGTGCGCATCGGCATGCCCGTCGTGGTCGAGATGGTGACCGTCGACGACGAGCTCACCATTCCGATGTTCCGGCCCGTCGATGGGGAAAGGGCGGCCTGATGGAGTTCGACTTCACCGAAGAGCAGCAGGCCGTGTCGGAGGCCGCGGCGGCGATCTTCGCCGGCATGGCCAGTCCCGAGCGGGTGGGGGAGATCGAGAACACCGACGACCGCTTCGACGCGGCCCTGTGGTCTGAGCTGGCCAAGGCCAACCTTCTCGGCCTCGGCGTCCCCGAGGCGCACGGCGGGTCGGGCCTGGGCCTGACCGAGCTGTGTCTCGTCCTCGAGCAGCAGGGCCGGGCCGTGGCCCCGGTCCCGCTGTGGGCCACCATCGTGCTCGGGGCGATGCCCCTCGCCGCCTTCGGCTCGGCCGAGCAGCAGGCTCGCTGGCTACCCGGGGTGGCGGCGGGCGACGTCCGGCTCTCCGCCGCGCTGACCGAGGTCGCCGCCAGCGCGCACAACCTCCCCTCCGTGCGCGCCGAGCGCGACGGCGAGGGCTGGCGCCTGCACGGGACCGCCTTCGCCGTCCCCCAGGCCCATCTGGCGGCCCGCATCCTCGTCCCCGCCGCCGTCGGTGGCACGCCCGGTGACGGCACCATCGTGGCCATCGTCGACCCGGCCGGCCCGGGCGCGACCCTCGAGCGCACGACGACGACCGACCACCAGGTCCATCCCCACGTCCATCTCGATGGCGCGCCCGTCGCGGCCGGTGACGTCCTGGCCACACCCGCCGACGGCGCCGAGGTGGTGCGGTGGATCCTCGACCGGGCCCGCACGGGGCTGTGCGCCATCCAGTTGGGTGTGACCGAGGAGGCGGTGCGGCGCGCCGCCGCGTATCTCAACCAGCGCCACCAGTTCGGCCGCCCCTTGTCGTCGTTCCAGGGGACCATGCTGCGCGCCGCCGATGCCTACATCGACACCGAGGCCATCCGGGTCACGACGTGGCAGGCGGCGTGGCGCATCGACGAGGGGCTGGCGGCGACCGAAGCGGTGGCCGTGGCCCACTGGTGGGCGTCGGAAGCGGGCCAACGCGTCGTGCACGCCACCCAACACCTCCACGGCGGGCTGGGAGCGGACATCTCCTACCCCATCCACCGCTACTTCCTGTGGGGCAAGCAGATCGAGCTGATGCTGCAGGGCCCGAGCGCCGAGCTCGCCCGTCTGGGGGCCATGCTGGCGGCCCGGTTGCGCACCGGGGACCGCGACGCCGTGGCGGTGGAGGGACCGTGAGCACGATCCGGGCGCAGACGCTGCGCTTCGACGAGGTGGCCGTGGGCGACGCCCTCCCCGAGCTCGCCATCCCGCTCGATCGGACCCTGATCATGGCCACGGCCATCGCCTCGCGTGACTACCAGGACGTCCACCACGACCCCGGCCTGGCCGTCGAGCGCGGGTCGCCCGACATCTTCATGAACATCTTGAGCACGAACGGCTTCGTGGGACGCTTCGTCACCGACTGGGCCGGGCCCGGCGCGGTGATCGAGTCGGTGTCGATTCGCCTGGGCGCCCCGAACTACCCCGGCGACACCATGACGCTCACGGGGACCGTCGCCACGGCCGAGGTCCCCGCCGGTCGTGCCGACGGCCGCGGCGTGGTCGAGGTGACCGTGCGAGGGGCCAACAGCCGCGGCGACCACGTGACGGGAACGGTCCGTCTGTCCCTGCCCCGTGACGGTGCGGGCACTTCATGAGGTCGGTGCGATGAGCGCGAGGTCCCCCCGTCGTCATAGCTTCGCGGGCACCACCGCCATCAGCGGGATCGGTGCCACCGAGTTCTCCAAGGAGTCGGGCCGGAGCGAATTGCGGCTCGCCACCGAAGCCGTCGCCAGCGCCCTCGACGACGCCGGGCTCACCCCGTCCGACGTCGACGGCCTCGTCACTTTCGCGGCCGACACCAACCCCGAGATCGAGGTGGCCCGCACGCTCGGCATGGGGGACCTCACGTTCTTCAGCCGCATCCACTACGGCGGCGGCGCGGCGTGCGCCACCGTGCACCAGGCCGCCATGGCCGTCGCCAGCGGCGTGGCCGACGTCGTGGTCTGCTACCGGGCCTTCAACGAGCGCTCGGGGCACCGCTTCGGCACCGGCGTGCAGGGGCGTGCCCCCGTCGCCAACGCCGAGAACGCCCACTTCTCGTGGTACGCACCGCAGGGCCTGCTCACCCCGGCGTCGTGGGTGGCGATGTTCGCCCAGCGCTACCTGCACGCCACCGGGGCCAGCACCGAGGACTTCGGACGCGTGGCGGTGGCCGACCGCGCCTTCGCGGCGACCAACCCCGCCGCCTGGTTCTACGGCAAGCCCATCACCCTCGAGGACCACCAGGCCTCGCGCTGGATCGTCGACCCGCTGCGCCTGCTCGATTGCTGCCAGGAGTCCGACGGCGGCCAGGCCATCGTGGTCACGAGCCTGGAGCGCGCCCGCGACGGCGCCAAGGCGCCGGCGGTGATCGAGGCCGCGGCGCAGGGGTCGGGCGCCCAGCAGGACATGATGACCTCGTACTACCGCGACGACATGACACACCTGCCGGAGATGGGCGTGGTGGCGCGCCAGCTGTGGGAGACCTCGGGCCTCGGCCCCGACGACATGCAGTGCGCGGTGCTCTACGACCACTTCACCCCGTTCGTGCTGTACCAGCTCGAGGAGCTCGGCTTCTGCGAGTGGGGTGAGGCCAAGGAATTCCTCCGCGACGGCCACATCGGCCCCGGCGGCAAGCTGCCCACCAACACCCACGGCGGCCAGCTCGGTGAGGCCTACATCCACGGGATGAACGGCATCGCCGAAGGCGTGCGCCAGGTGCGGGGCACGGCGGTGAACCAGGTGGAGGGGACCGAGCACATCGTCGTCACCGCCGGCACCGGCGTTCCCACCAGTGGCCTGGTGCTCGGCGTCGACCGGCGCTGAGCGACCGAGGACACGCGGAGCACCCCGGTCCGGCCCGACGCGTCGCGGCGGCCCGGGACGCAGTAGAACGGGGACCCGAGATGGTGGACCGCATCGACTACGACGAGTTCGGCCTGTTCCACGAGAACGCCGCCGAGTACGGCCTGGCCTTCGACGCCCCGCCGACGGTGCGGCGCGTCGCGGTCGAGGTGGCCCCGGGTCGCACGCTGAGCGCCCTGGTGTGGAAGAACGCCGAGCCCGAGTTGGTGCTCCTGCACGGGGGAGCGCAGAACGCCCACACCTGGGACACCGTGGCCATGGCTCTCGACCGCCCGCTGGTGGCGATCGACCTGCCCGGCCACGGCCACTCCGACGGTCCCGGGCCACGCGCCGCAGGACAGCTCGATGTCGAGGCCAACGCCGTCGAGGTCGCGGCGGTCGTCCGTGCGCTCGCGCCGCGCGCCCGGGCCGTGGTGGGGATGTCGCTCGGGGGGCTCACCGCCATCGCCCTGGCCAAGGAGGCTCCGGACCTGGTGCGCAAGGTCATGCTGGTGGACGTGGTGCCCGGGATCAAGGGCGAGCGGGCCAGGCACATCAGCGACTTCGTGAACGGCCCTCGCACCTTCCCGAGCTTCGACGAGCTGCTGGAGTTGACGGTGCAGTTCAACCCGACGCGCTCGGTGTCGTCGCTGCGACGTGGCATCCTGCACAACGCCGAGCAGCAGGAGGACGGGACGTGGGTGTGGCGCTGGGCGCGCCATCGGCCTCCCGTCCCTGCCGGCGGAGCCGGGCGCGGACGCGAAGCCGAACCCGGTGCCGACCGAGCCGGTGCCGAGGTGACCTCGAGCACGGCGACCGATTCCTTCTACGACCGGTTGTGGCAGTCGCTCGAGTCGGTCGAAGTGCCGGTCCTGCTGGCCCGGGGCATGCGGGCCGACTCCGTCCTCGGTGACGAGGACGAGGAGGAACTGCGCCGGCGCGTCCCCTCGGCCCAGGTCGTCCACGTCCAGGGCGCGGGCCACAGCCTGCAGGGCGACACCCCTTTGGAGCTCGCCGCGCTCATCGAGGCCTTCGTCTTCGCGCCGTGATCGCCCACGCGCGCCCTGTCCGGGCGCGGGTGGCGGGGATCAGCCCAGTCGCCGGTCGCGCCGTCGTCGCGCCATGACGCCGGCGAGCACCCCGAAGACCGTTCCCCCGCACAGATCGGCGACGAGCGTCGTGGTGCCGGCCGCGTCCCAGACCGCGCTGGCACCGAAGGAGGCCCCGGCGAACACCGCGCCGGCGGCGACACCCCAGCCCACCGGGTGGGCATAGGCCCACCGGTTCACGCGGTGTGACGACACGGGGCGACGGGCCACAACCTCAGGTTACGGCGCGCGGTGCGGCGCCTGGAGGTCAGAGCCGGCGGTCTGCGGCGCCCGGGTCAGTGACGGCGGTCGAGATGCGACCCCGCGACGCCGCGGTCGCGCTCGTAGCGTCGTTCGATACGGACGTCGTCGAAGGCGAACACGTCGGGAAAGGCGAGGTCGTCGGACACGCGCCGCAGGTGATACCCGTCGCGGAGCACGGCGATCACTTCGAACCCGCTGCTCCAGTTGCCGAGGAAACGGTCCCGCACGCAGACGGCTCGACCGACTTCCAGGCGGCGGGCGGGGTCATCGTCGACGGGACGCGTGTGCATCGGTTGGTGCTCGCCCTGGGACACCCCACCTCCTGAATGCTCCCTTAGCCTTCGGCACGGGGGCCGGAAGACTTTAGGGAGGCGCCCTCGTCGCGAAGTGCCTGGCGTCGCGCTCGCGCCGTGCCCCTCCCGCTACGGGGCGGGCGGCTCGGGTGGGACCTCGACACCGGCGCGCGCCAGCACCTCGAGGACGCTGTCGCGCGTGACGACCCAGATCCCTTGGCGCCGCTCCGCCCCACCGGTGAACGACGGCGTCGACCCGTCGGCGAGCCCGAGGGCGAACACGACCTCGGCGGTGTCGGGATCCGAGAAGCGCAGCCGCTCGACCCGCGTCGAGCCCGGCCGCAGCGGATGGCGGTCCGCGGCGCGAGCCAGCAGGGGCACGAGGTCCGCGAGCCCGGCCCGGCCCGCGTGGTCCACTGTCGCCGGTCCGAAGAGGCCCCGGAAGGCAGCCACGATCTCGTCCACGGCCGCGTCGTCGGGCGCGGTGCCGAACACCCGGGGCGGGAAGGGCAGCTCCTCGTCCGACGCCGCCTCGCCGTGCTCGAGCACGCCGGCCGCCGTGGCGACACAGCCTTCGCAGATCGTGGCCTTTCCGCTCGTCACATGGCGGCCGGCCTCCCACAGGTCGCGCCCGCAGAACGAGCACGTGCGCGCGGCGGGGCTGCGTCGCAGCCGTCCGACCGCGCCCCGAGCCAGTCGCGCCGACCGCCGCACCAAGTCCTCCGCCGCCGGCCCTTCGGGTCGGGTGGCGCCGCCGGAATAGCCCCCCAGCAACTCGAGGACCCCGGAGCGGACCTGTCCCGGCTCGGCACCGAGGCGCACGAGGACGGTCGCGGCCACTCCCTCGCCCTCGCGGACGATGCCGAGCAGCAGGTGTTCGGTGCCGATGTAGTTGTGGCCGAGGTCCAGGGCCTCACGCAGCGCCAGCTCGAGGACCTTCTTGGCCCGCGGCGTGAACGGCGGGGAGCCCGTCGCCGCGCCCGAGACCGTCACCATGGCCCGGACCTCGTCCCTGACCGCGTCGATGGTGATGTCCAGGCGCTCGAGCGCCTTGGCTGCCACGCCGTCGTGCTCGGCCACGAGGCCCAGCAGGACGTGCTCGGTCCCGATGAAGCCGTGGCCCAGCAGCTGGGCTTCGGCCTGGGCCAGCACCAGGACACGGCGAGCCCGATCCGTGAAGCGCTCGAACACGCCCTCAGGATAGGCCCCAGGTGCCGGCCCGTTCCCGGGCCGACAACGGGCGAACCGTCGCGGGAGGCCGGTCACGACGGGGGGCTGCGTCAGCGGGCGGCGACAGCCTCCTCGAGATCGTCGACGTCGCTCGGGACGAGGAGGCGGTAGGGCTCGTCGAAGGCGCGGCCCGGGCGCCACCACACCGGGTCGGCGCAGTTCCACCGCTCAGCCCGCAGCGTGCGCACGAGCACCTTGGACGTGGCGGTGATGGGGAGCTCGGGGCACACCCGCACGTAGCGCGGCGCCCATTTCGTCCCCAGGTCGCCCTGGGCGCCGAGGAACTCCGTGAACGCCTCGGCGTCGAAAGACGCCCCGGGGCGCAGCTCCAGCGCGGCCATGACCTGATCGCCGACGGTGCGGTCGGGCACGGCGTAGACCGAGGCGAGCACGACGTCGGGGTGGCGCTCGAGGATGCGGGCCACGGGCGCGGCGGCGAAGTTCTCCGCGTCCACCCGGAGCCAGTCGTCGGACCGCCCGGCGAAGTAGAAGAAGCCGGCCTCGTCGCGATAGGCGAGGTCGCCGGTCCAGTACCACCCGTTGCGCAGGCGGGCCCGCTCGGCCTCGTCGTTGTGCCAGTAGCCCTCGAAGCCGCTGGCCCCGCCGGCGGACACGAGCTCGCCCACGGCCTCCTCGGAGTTGACGAGCACCCCGTTGTCGTCGAAGCGAGCCGCCGGGCACTGCTCACCGGTCTCGGGGTCGACGACCATGGTGCCCTCGGGTGCCCGTCCGAGCGCGCCGCGCGGCGTATCCGGGGTGCGCTGCACCGTGGCGCCGCCCTCGGTGGACCCGTAGCTGTCCACCACCACGCAGCCGAAGCGCTCGCCGAACCGGACGATGTCGGCCTCGGCCCCCTCGTTGCCGAAGACCCGCACGAGCGGGTTGTCGGCGTCGTCGGGGCGCGGCGGTGCGGCCAGGATGTACGACAGGGGCTTGCCCACGTAGTTGAAGTACGTCACGCCGTGGCGGCGGACGTCGCCGAGGAACCCCGACGCCGAGAAGCGTCCCCCCGTGGGCAGCGCGATGGTGGCTCCGGCGGCGATGGCCGGGGCCAGCCCCGCCATCAGCGCGTTGGAGTGGAACAACGGCATCGACACGAAGCACACGTCGTCGGGCGTGAGGCTGAACATCTGGGCCACGATGACCCCGATGCGGGCCAGGCGACCTTGCGTGCATCGACACGCCTTGGGCGCACCCGAGGTCCCGGACGTGAAGATCAGGTAGCCGAGACTGTCCTCGTCGACGCCGGGGCGGCCGGGGTCGCCGAGGCCGCCGCCGGCCGAGCCCTCGAGCGCGGCGCCGGCCGAGCCCTCGAGCGCGCCGAGCGCCACGGTCGAGGCCGGATCGTCGACCACCACGACGCGCCGACTGCGGGCCGACACGGTGCCGATGCCCGTGCCGAGGTCGAGGCCCTCGACGAGGGGGAGATGGGCCCGGTCGGTCACGAGGAGCTGGCACTGGGTGTGGGCCAGGTCGCGGGCGAGGTCCGCCCCCCGGTGCGTCGAGTTCCCGCCCACCAGCACCGCGCCGGCCAGGGCGGCGCCCCCCAGCCACCACACGTGCTCGGGCACGTTGTCGAGGAGCGTGGCCACGTGGAACGGCCCCGGGAGCCGCCGCTCGGCCAGGAAGGCGGCGCGCGCCGCGCTGGCCGCCACCACCTGGCGCCAGGTCCATTGCTCGTCCTCGGCCACCATCCCGGCGTGGTCGTCGCTGGCCCGGGCCCGGAGCAATTCGGCGATGGTGTCCATGGTCAGGGCCCGTCCTCGGCGATCGCTCGGGTCACGAGGCCCAGGTCAGGGCCCCTGCAGCCGGTCTCTCCGGCCCGTTCCCAATATTGGAACACGTTGCATTTTCGAGCGCAAGATGGTACGTTCCGAGCCGAGCGAGAGGAGCGTTTCGCCATGGAGTTCGGGATCTTCAACGCCGTCAGCCTCCTTCCCCAGTACCGCGAGGTGCATGGCGCGTCGGCCGAGCACGACCGCATCATGGACGAGCTGGCCTACATCCGGGCCGCCGACGCGGCCGGCTTCAAGTACTCCTGGTCCTCGGAGCACCACTTCCTCACCGACTACTCCCACCTGTCGGCCAACGAGTCGTTCATGGCCTTCTCGGCCGCCCAGACCAAGAACATCCACCTCGGATCGGGCATCTTCAACCTCACCCCCCCGGCGAACCACCCCGCCCGTGTGGCCGAGCGCGTGGCCATGCTCGACCACCTGTCCGAGGGGCGCTTCGAATTCGGGACTGGCCGGGGGTCCTCGACCACCGAGCAGAAGGGCTTCGGCATCAACGAGCAGGAGCTCACCCGCCAGATGGTGGCCGAGACGCTCCCGCAGATCGTCCGCATGTGGAAGGAGGAGGACTACTCCTACGACGGCAAGTTCTTCTCCATGCCCACCCGCAACGTCCTGCCCAAGCCCTACACCAACCCCCACCCCCCGCTGTGGGTGGCGGCCGGGAGCCCCGGGACCTTCGAGCTGGCGGCCCGCCAGGGCCTCGGCGTGCTGTGCTTCGCCTTCGGCAAGCCCGAGGGGTTCGCCCCGCTCATCGAGAAGTACAAGAAGGAGATCCAGAACGCCGAGCCGGTGGGCGGGTACGTCAACAACAACGTCATGATCACCACCCAGATGCTCTGCCTCGAGGACGGCGGCCGGGCCCGCGACGTGTTCGCCAACATCGACTCCAACGTGCACCTGAGCCTGGTGTTCCGCTACCTCGACACCTTCCCCCGGCCCCCCGGGATCCCCGTCTGGCCCGACGTCATCCCGGCGTCGACGCCCGAGCAGATCAACAAGAACATCGAGAGCGGCCTGATCGCAGTGGGGAGCCCCGACGAGGTGGCCCGCTCCATCCAGCGCTTCGCCGACACGGGCGCCGACCAGCTGAGCTTCGGCATGCTGTCCTCCTCGATGCCCATCGAGCTGTGCGAGGAGGCCGTGGCCACCTTCGGCAAGCACGTCCTGCCCCAGTTCGACAAGGACCCGATACACAGCACCACCCGGCAGCGCATCGCCCAGGTGGGGGCCTGAGCCGACCGGCTCAGGCCCGGTCGGCGCCGGCCGTGTCGACGGGGAAGAACATCTCGTAGGGGCCGTCGAAGTTCGGGAGGAAGCGCGGCTTCAGGCCCTCGGGGTCGTCATCGTCCGCTGCCATCTGTGACGGGTAGGCCGCCACGGCCCGACGCTTGCGCTCGCGGTATCCGTCGGTCCGGACGAGCTCGGGGTGCCCGGCGCGCCGCAGGTGCCGGAGCAGGCGCGTGGGCCGGTCGAACTGCCAGATGGGGTAGGCGAGCAGCCGCACGTCCATCCCGGCGAGCGCACGTCGAGTGGCCGCCCCGAGCACAGCGTGGTCCTCGTGGGGGTCGTCCTCACCGGTGACGAGCACCTCGTCCGGTCGATGGGCCTCGACCACCTCGGCGATGGCCGCGGCGAGGGCGTCCTCCCGGCCGGCCAGCTCGGCGTCGACGAACGGGAGCCGGGTGACCGCAGCCTCGGGAAGGCCGAGGACGGCGCACGCGGTGCGTAGCTCCGCCGTGCGCAGAGCGGTCACCGTGGCCGGATCACCCGCCGGCGACTTGCTCCCGTCGGTCGCCACCACCAGATGCACCGGGGTGCCGGCGTCGACCTTACGCATGATGGTCGCTCCGACACCGAGCGTCTCATCGTCGGGGTGGGGGGCCAGCACCAGGCACGACCGGCGGGCCGAGGCGTCGGTCACGTCGGCGCCGGTCCGGAACAGCGCGCCGCGCACCACGACCTTGAGCGCCGGGTTGAACGGTTCGAGCGCGTCCTCGAGCAGCGCACGCACCGACCGGTCGGACACGGGGCGAGACACTATCGGGCGTCGATTTCGCCGCCGCGAGCGTCCCGGATGCGGCGGCCACAGAAGAAGTAGCCTCGTCCCCGGTCACCTGTGCGTCAGTGCGGGGGGCTCGAGCGTCGTCGCCTGAGGCGGGTCCTCGTTGGTGAGGGCGCTTGGTCGGGTCGCCGCTGCTGTGTCACCCTCGGCCCCCCCGGGGTCGGCACTGCGGCGGCGGTCCCGACGCACCGCACGACGGGCGACCGGGTTCGAGCACGCCACCGGTCCACAACGGGGCGTCCCCGCTGCGGGATCTGATCTGACCAGGGCGCGTTCAGGAGAACGCGACAGAGACGGCGTCGACCGTTGCCACCGTCGCCACCAGTGCCACCGTGTGGCGCATGACCGCGTCGGCGTAGTCGCGCGGCACGCCACACACGGCGTCGGTGACGACCACGACGCGGTATCCGAGGTTCACGGCCTCGACGGCGAGCCCGATGATGCCGAGGTTGACCGACACTCCCGTCGCCACCACCGTCGTCACCCCGAGGGCGCGCAGCGTGGCGTCGAGCGACGTGCCGGTGAACGGAGACACGCCGTGCCCCCGATGCGAGACGAGGTCGCCGGGCTCGGGTCCGAGCGCAGGGATGAGCTCGACGGCGGGCGTGCCGTCGACGAGGTGCTCGGGCCGACGCAGCAACGTCGCGATGAGCGGGGCGTTGGCGGGTGATCCCCGGCGATCGGGTCGGAATCCGGCGGTGCAGTGCACCACCGGGACCCCCGCGGCGCGCGCCGCGCCGAGCAGCCGCGCCGTGTTGGCGACGAGGCCGACCTCGTGGGCCGCAGCGGCGAGGTCGGGGAAGCTCGACAGGTCGCCCACCACGCCCCGTTGGATCTCCATGGTGAGCACCGCGGCGCACCCGCCACCGACGAGTTCAGCCAGGGTGACCGGCACCGTCAGCGCGCCACGGGACGGCGCCCGGTCGGAAGCGACGGCACGCCGTCATGCCCGCCCGGCGCGGCGCCGAGTGGCGTGGTCACCCCACCGGCGACGACGTGACGATGGCGTTCGCCCACTGGTAGTCCGGCTTGCCGCTGGGGGAGCGTTCGATCTTGTCCACCACGTGCAGCTGCCGGGGCACCTTGTAGCCGGCCACGTGGGGGCGGCAGTGCTCCTGGACCGCTTCGAGCGACGGGGCGACGTGCTCGGCCCGGGGCTCCACGATGGCCGCCACCCGCTGGCCGAAACGCTCGTCGGGGGCGCCGACCACGATGGCGTCCATGACGTCGGGATGGGACCGGACGACGGCTTCGACCTCCTCGGGGAAGATCTTCTCCCCTCCGGAGTTGATGCAGATCGAGCCCCGGCCGAGCAGGGTCACCGACCCGTCGGCCTCCACCGTGGCGAAGTCACCGGGCATCACGAACGGGGTGCCGTCGACGGTGATGAACACCTCGGCGCTCTTCACGGGGTCGTTGTAGTAGCCGATGGGGATGTCGCCGGAGCGGGCGATCTTCCCGATCACGCCCGAGCCGGGCTTCACGGGCTCGAGGTTCTCGTCGAAGACGACGGTGCCGCCGGTCGAGGACACCGTCGGGCCGCTGCGCATGGCCGTCCCCCCGGGCTTGATCATCGAGATCCCGTTGTTGCCCGACTCCGACGACCCGATGGCGTCGGTCATGACCAGGTTCGGGAAGCGGGCGAAGAACGCGTCTTTGACCGAGGACGAGAAGAGCGCGGCGGTCGAGGTGATGCCGATCAGCGACGACAGGTCGTAGGACGCCCCCGAGTCGTCGAGCGCCTCGATGAGCGGCTTGCCCATGGCGTCACCGGTGATCATGACCATGTTCACCTTCTCGTGCTCGACGAGCCCCCACACCTCGTGGGGATCGAACTTGGGCACGAGACAGATCCGGTTGCCCACGAAGCTCTGGCCCATGACGCCCCACTGGGTGGCGCCGTGCATGAGCGGCGCGATGGGCAGGAAGGTGAGGGCCCCGCCCGCGGCCTGGCCCTTCTCGACCATCTGCTGCGGTCGCTCCATGCGGATGCCGGTGAGGGCGTCGAGGCCGCCGCCGAGGGCGAAGAAGACGTTGCGCTGGGGCCACACCACACCCTTCGGCATGCCCGTGGTGCCGCCGGTGTAGAGGATGTAGAGATCGTCGCCCGACCGCGCCGCGAAGTCGCGCTCGGGTGACCCGCTCGCCATGGCGGCCTCGAAGTCGACGGCGTCGTGGCGCGGGTCGGGCTCAGCGCTGTCGTCGTCGATCACGATCACGTGGCGCAGGGCCGGGAGCTCGGGCAGCAGCGTGGCCACGCGGGGCGAGAACTGGCGCTGGTGCACGAGGGCGACGAGGTCGGCGTTGGAGAACAGGTACCGGAGCTCGTCCTCCACGTAGCGGAAGTTGATGTTGATCCAGACGGCTCGCAGCTTGAACACGGCCCACGCCGTCTCGACCCACTCCGCGCTGTTGAGCGCGTAGATGCCGACGTGGTCCCCGCGGCCGACCCCCACCGAGGCCAGATGGTGGGCGAGCCGGTTGGCCCGCGCCTCCATCTGGGCGTAGGTCAGGCGCCGCCCGTCGGCGACCAGGTACTCGCGGTCGGGAAAGGCGTCGGCGGCAGCCTCGAAGAGGTCGGCGAGATTGAAGTCCACAGGCCCAAACTAGAACAAGTTCCCGTGCCGGGGACAACCGGCGGGGGTGCTCACGACAGCTGCAGCCGGTCGCGCTCGGTGGCCAGGGCCTCGGTCACGGCCGTGGCGATGCCCGGCCCGTCCAGGCCGAGCTCGGCCAGGATCCCGTCGGGCTTGCCCTGGGGGATGTAGCGGCGAGGCACGCCGAGCACGCACACCGGGGGCAGGGGGTGGTTGATCCCGGTGAGACCCCGCATGGCGTCGGCCAGGAACGTCCCCGCGCCGCCGACCCGGATGCCGTCCTCCATGGTCACGACCAGGCTGTGGGTCGCCGCATCGGCGAGCATGGCGGGGTCGGGGGGAGACACCACCCGGACGTCCCACACCGTGGCGTCGACGCCTTCGGCCGCCAGCTTGCCTGCCGCCTCCTCGGCCGCCTCGACGAGCTTGCCCACGGCCAGGAGGCAGACCGTCCCGTCGCCGCGCCGGACCAGGCGCGCCGTGAGCCCCGACCCGACCGCACCGTCGGGGGCCTGGTGTGCCGGCGTCTTCGGGAACCGGATGGCCGAGGGGCCGGGGAGCTTCAGCGCCTCCTCGAGCATCACCCCCACCTCCTGGGCCGACGACGGGGCGAAGACGGTCATCCCCGGGATCGAGAGCGTGAGCGACAGGTCGAGCACGCCGTGGTGGCTGGGCCCGTCGTCGCCGGTGATGCCGGCGCGGTCGAGGGCAAAGACCACGGGCAGCCGGTGCAGGCCCACGTCGAGGTTGGCCTGGTCGAAGGCGCGGCTGAAGAACGTGGAGTAGATGGCCACCACGGGCCGCAGCCCGGCCATTGCCATGCCCGCCGCGGCGGTCACGGCGTGCTGCTCGGCGATGCCCACGTCGAGGAACCGGTCGGGGAACTCGGCCTGGAACGGCAACAGGCCCGTCGGTCCGGGCATCGCCGCGGTAAGGGCGACGACCTCGGGGCGGGCCCGGGCGGCCTCGAGCACGGCGCGGGTGAAGGCGTCGGTGTAAGTGGCCGGCGCGATGGCGGCGGACGGCACCACGGCGGTGGGCTGAACCTTGAAGTCGTGCAGACGCTGGACGTCGTCCTCTTCGGCCGGCGCGTAGCCCCGGCCCTTCTGGGTGAGGACGTGGACGACGATGGGGCCGCCCCACTCGGTGGCATGGGCCAGAGCCTGTTCCATGCCGGCGATGTCGTGGCCGTCGATGGGCCCGGCGTAGCGCACGCCGAGGGCTTCGAAGAACCGGTGGGGTGTGACGATCTCGCGCACCGCGCTCGTGAGCCCGTGCATGCTCGAGTACGCCAGCCCACCGAGGCCGGGGATGGCCCGCAGCACGTGGCGGGCCCGCTCCCGGGCATGCACGTAGGACGGGCTCAAGCGCAGCTGCGTGAGGCCGGTCGACAGCCTCGAGACCGTCGGGGCGTAGGAGCGTCCGTTGTCGTTGAGCACGATGACCACGCGGGTGCCGGCATGGCCGAGGTTGTTGAGGGCCTCGTAGGCCATGCCGCCGGTCAGCGACCCGTCCCCCAGGACGGCGACGACCCGCCGGTCGTCCTCGCCCCGCTGGTGCATGCCCATGGCGATGCCGTGCGCGTAGCTGAGGGCGGTCGAGGCGTGGCTGTTCTCGATCCAGTCGTGGGGGGACTCCGCCCGCGACGGATACCCCGACATCCCGCCCGGCTGGCGCAGGGTGGCGAATTCCTCTTGGCGGCCGGTGATGAGCTTGTGCACGTACGTCTGGTGCCCCGTGTCCCACAAGATGACGTCACGCGGTGAGTCGAAGACCCGGTGCAGCGCCAGCGTGAGCTCGACGGCCCCGAGGTTGGACCCCAGATGGCCACCGTTGACGGTGACCCGATCGACGATGCAGGTCCGGATCTCGGCCGCCAGCTCCGTCAATTGCGACGGGGAGAGATTCCGCAGGTCAGCCGGTTCGTGGATGTCGTCGAGGAGCATGGGCACCTATTCGGGGACGCCCGAGGCGGCGACCCTGCGTCACGCTACCGCGGACGACGCCCGACCGGCACTAGCCCCCGTCCCCGGCGCCCCGCGCCCGGGAGAGTGCCGAGGGCCCCCCGAGGCCCCGATGACAGCGAGCGGCGAGCCCGACGAGGCAGACTCTGCGCGCAAGGCGGCGTCCGCACCGGGGCGCGGCCCGGAGACCGAGAGGAGCGTGCCATGCAGGCCGAAGTCAAGGGCACCACCATGCCGGTTCTGGAGATGATCCTCGAGCCGGGCGAGGCCCTCATCTCCACCCACGGCGACCTGTCGTGGATGACGGCGAACATGCAGCTCTCCCAGACGACCAACACCGGTGGCGGCGGCGGGATCATGGCCGGGCTGAAGCGCATGGCCGGTGGCGGGGGGCTCTTCCTCACCCGGTACGAGGCCACCGGCGGCCAGGGGATGGTGTCGTTCGCGAGCAAGGTCCCGGGCCGGATCTTCCCCATCGACATCACCCCGGGCCACGGGTACGTCGTCCATCGGCACGGGTGGGTGTGCGGCACGCCCGGGATCACCGCGTCGGTGGCGCTGCAGCAGTCCTTCCGGGGAGGCCTGTGGGGCGGCGAGGGGTTCATCCTGCAGAAGCTCGAGGGCGAGGGCAAGGCCTGGATCGAGCTCTCCGGGGAGATGACGACCTACGACCTCGCCGCCGGCCAGTCGCTCCTCGTCCACCCCGGCCACGTCGGCCTGTTCCACGACAGCGTCACGTTCTCGGTGATCCGCCTGCCCGGGATCGCCAACCGGTACATGGGCGCGGACGGGCACCACCTCGTGTCGCTCACCGGCCCCGGCACCATCTGGCTGCAGTCCATGCCGCTCCCCGTGCTGGCCCAGGCGTTGTCGGATTACCTCGGTGGCAACGACTCGGGTCGTGACGCGGCCGCCGGCGGTGTGGTGGGGGGTGTGCTCGGCAACGTGCTCGGCCGCCAGGTCTGAGCACCCGCCAGTCTGAGCACCTAGCCGCCCACGGCGCGGCTGGCGCGGCTGGCGCGCTCGGGCCACCGCCGAGGGGCCGGAGCTCGCGGTCGGCGGTCAGCGGGCCTTGGTCAGGAACTCCCCGCGGGCGACGACCACCCGGGTCACCTTGCCCGCCCCGACGAGGCCGGCGGCGTCGGTGGCCGTCACGGTGAAGACGAGGCGGCGCCCCTCCACCTTCTCGAGGGTGGCCTCCGCCACGATCGCCGATCCGGTGGCGACCGGGGCCAGGTGGTCGAACTGGACGCGCACCCCGACACTCGTGTGGCCGTCGTCGAGCATCCCGTCGACGGCGAGGCACGCCGCCTCCTCGCACAGCGCGATGAGCCGCGGCGTGGCCAGGACGTCGACGTCTCCCGAGCGCAGGGCGAGCGCGGTGTCGCTGTCGGCGACGACGAGCGAGACGCGGGCGCTCAAGCCGGGTTGGACGGTCACGGCGGTACGATACGAAAGACAGGCGCCGCCGGCCACACGGCCGGCGGTCTGCGCGACCGGTCCCGGGTGAGCGACTCGCCAGTGTGACCGAGGGCGTGGGGCGAATCGGCCCCGCGCCGCGAAAGGAGAGGTGCCCGTGGGCGACGCCGGCTCGGCAACAGGGCTGCTCGTCGAGACCCCCGTCATGGAGCGGGTGCTCGGCGCCGCGCTCCGGCGTGGCGGGGACTTCGCCGAGGTCTTCGTGGAGGACCGCCATTCCACCTCGGCCGTGCTCGACGACGGCCGGGTCGAGGAGCTGTCGTCGGGCCGCGACCGCGGCGCCGGGGTCCGGGTCGTGGTGGGGGAGACCACCGGCTACGCCCACACCGCCGATCTGTCCGAATCCGGGCTCCTGGCCGCGGCCGAGGCCGCCGCGGCGGTGGCGCGCGAGGGGGGCGGAGGCCGCGTGGTCGGGCTCGAGCGGCGCGATGCGGTGAAGCGCAACGAGGTGACCATGCTCCCCGAGGAGGTCGCCAAGGCCCGCAAGATCGAGCTCCTCGTCCAGGCCGACGAGGCGGCGCGCGCCGGTGGGAACGCCATCTCGCAGGTGTCGGCCGCCTACGGGGACGGCCGGCGGCGCATCCAGGTCGCCAACAGCGACGGCATCCTGGTCGCCGACGACCAGGTCCGCTCGCGCTTCAGCGTGTCGTGTGTCGCCGTCGGTGACACGGGCATGCAGACCGGGTACGAGTCGACCGCGTTCACCGTTGGGTTCGAGTTGTTCGACACCGTCGACGTGCGCGACATCGCCGCCGCCGCGGCGCGCCGGGCGCTCGTGAAGCTCACGGCCCGTCCCGCGCCGAGCGGCGAGGTCCCGCTCATCCTGGAGTCGGGCAGCGGGGGGATCCTCTTCCACGAGGCCTGCGGGCACGGCCTCGAGGCCGACCACATCGCCAAGGACGCCTCGGTCTACGTGGGCCAGGTGGGCGAGCAGGTGGCCAGCCCGCTCGTGACCCTGGTCGACGACGGCACCATCGGGCCCGAGTGGGGGAGCTTCGCCGTCGACGACGAGGGGAACTCGGCCCGGCGCAACGTGCTCATCGAGAACGGGGTCCTCACCGACTACATGTGGGACTACCTGCGCGGCCGCAAGGACCAGCGGGGCTCCTCGGGCAACGGCCGGCGCCAGAGCTATCGCCACCTGCCCATGGTCAGGATGACCAACACCTTCCTGCTCAACGGGGACGCCGACCCCGACGAGATCCTGGCCCAGACCCCCACCGGCGTGTACGTGGCCAAGCTGGGGGGCGGGCAGGTCAACACGACGACGGGGGACTTCGTGTTCGGCACGGTGGAGGCGTACTTGATCGAGGACGGCCACATCACCGAGCCGCTGCGCGACGCCAACCTGATCGGCAACGGCCCCGAGGTGCTGCGTCGGATCGACGCCGTGGCCAACGACTTCGCCATGGGTCCGGGCACCTGCGGCAAGGACGGCCAGAGCGTGCCCGTGGGGTGCGGACAGCCGACGCTGCGGATCACCGGGGTGACGATCGGGGGGACGGCTGGTGACTGACTCGTCGAGCCGGGGCGGCCCGGTGGTTGGCGGCGACGGCGAGCTCCTCGAGCTGGCCATGCGGGTGGCGGGGGAGGCCAGGACCGGCGAGGAGCTCGAGGTCTACGTGTCGCGCGGCGTCGAGACCGACGTGCGTGCCTATGAGGGCGAGGTGGAATCGTTGTCCTCGGCGGCATCGGCCGGCGTGGGGATCCGCGTGATTGTCGGCGGGCGTCAGGGATTCGCCTACGCCGGCACCCTCGAGGAGTCGGTGCTCAAGCAGACGCTCGCCGATGCCCGTGACAACGCCACCTTCGCCACCGCCGACGAGCACGTCGGCCTGGCCGGTCCCGACGGCGTGGCCCCGAGCTCGCTCGACCTGTGGGACGACGATGTGCTGCGCACGCCGAGCGCGGCGAAGGTCGAGCTGGCGCTCGAGCTCGAGCGGCGTGCCCGCCAGGCCGATGCCCGGGTGCGCCAGGTGGCGTTCGCCGACTACGGCGACATGGCGGCCGAAGCGGCCGTCGCCAGCTCGACGGGGATCACGGCCACAGCCCGTCGGACCGTGTCGAGCGTCGCGGTCGAGACCATCGCCGGCGCCGACACCGACAGCCAGACCGGTGTCGGTTTCTCCGCCGCCCGGGGCCCGGGGGACCTCGACCTGGACAAGGCCGTGGCCGATGCGGTCGAGCGCTCCACCCGGATGCTCGGGGCCACCAAGGCGCGCTCGGGGCGTTGCGTCGTCGTCCTCGACCCCCGGGTCACCTCCACGTTGCTGGCCGTGGTGTCGTCGGCGCTGTCGGGCGAGGCGGTCACCAAGGGCCGGTCGTTCTTCGCCGACCGGGTGGGCGAGGACGTGGCCGTTCCGTCACTGGTGCTCGTGGACGACCCCACCGACGCCCGCTCCTTCGGGGCCTCGACCCATGACGCCGAAGGCCTGGCGTGCCGGCGAAACGTCCTGATCGAGAACGGCGTCCTGCGGGGGTTCGTCTTCGACACCACCGCGGCGCGCCGGGCCGGCGTGGCCTCGACGGCCTCCGCGGTGCGGGGGGGCTACGCCACCACCCCGGTCTCGGGGTGCCGGGCCCTGGCGCTGTCACCGGGTTCGCTCCCGATGGCCGAGATCCTGGCCGAGGTGGGCGAGGCCCTGTTCGTGCAGTCCATCACCGGTGTGCACTCGGGGGTCAACCCGGTGAGCGGCGACTTCTCGGTGGGCGCCGAAGGCCTCATGGTGCGGGGCGGGGTGCTGGCCGAGCCCGTCCGGGAGGTCACGATCGCCTCCACGCTGCAGCGGATGCTGCAATCGGTGCTGCACATCGGCGCCGACGTGGAGTGGCTTCCCGGGGTGGCCGCCGGTCAGTCCCTGGCCATCGAGGGGATGGCGCTGAGCGGCTCGTAGGCGCGGTCGCCGCCGGGGGCCAGCAGCCGGGACCGGTCCGGTGTGCCCTCGCCGTACGCGCTGAGGACGCGGCGGCGGCGGACCCGCTCGGGGTCGAGGCCCCGGGCTTCTTCGAGGACCCGGAGTCCGACGGCTTCGAGGAGGAGTCCGACGACTTTCCGCCCGTGTCCGACGAGGCGGCGGTTTTGGAGTCCGACTTGTCCGACTTGTCCGAGGCGTCGGACTTCTCGGCCTTCTCCGAGGCGCCCGATTTCTTCGACGACGTCCGGCTGTCGGTCTTGTAGAAGCCGCTGCCCTTGAAGACCACGCCCACGGCTCCGAAGACCTTGCGCACGGGGCCTCCGCACGACGGGCACACGGTCAGGGGGTCGTCGCCGAACTTCTGCACGACGTCATGGTGCTCGCCACACGACTTGCACTGGTACTCGTAGGTCGGCATACGCGTCCCGGGTTCCCTTCCGACGTCGTGAGATGCCCTTCTGGCACTCGTAACCCCTGAGTGCCAAGTCTACCGCCGGGCCGAACGATGTCGCCGCCCCGCCGCGGTCGGGGGCCAGGAAGGCCCTGGTGACGTAGACTTCGCGCCGTGGTTGACCGCAGCCTGACGCACCTGGATCCCCTCGGTAGCGCGCGCATGGTCGATATGGCCCCCAAGGAGCCGACCCACCGCCGGGCCCTCGCCCGCTGCAAGGTCATGATGGCTCCCGAGACCACCGCCAAGGTGGCGAGCAACGCCATCACCAAGGGCGACGTGCTCGGAGCGGCCCGGATCGCCGGTATCCAGGCGGCCAAGAAAACCCCCGACCTGATCCCGATGTGCCGCCCCCTGCTGGTCGGGGGGATCCACGTCAACTTCACGATCGGCGACAACTTCGTCGAGGTCGAGGCGCAGGTCGAGACCGTCGATCGGACAGGGGTCGAGATGGAGGCCCTCACGGCCTGCACGGTGGCGGCGCTGACCATCTACGACATGTGCAAATCGGCCGACCGCTCCATGAGCGTTGGAGAGCTGGCCTTGTGGGAGAAGACGGGCGGCAGCGTCGGCACCTGGCGGCGCCCCGCCCTCTAGGTATCCCTGTCGGTCTGCAAGCCTGCAGGATTCCGGCGCAACCGTCCCTGCCGGCGCCGGGAGACGGGAGCCCGTACTCAGTGGAGCCGGAACCTCTTCCGTCGCCCGCGGGCGATGAGCGTCACGTCCTTGCTGATGAGCTCGGATTGCGGTGCCTCCGCGATCTCAGCGGGGACGGCGTCGGGAGCGACTGACAGGATCTCCGTCGCCATCGAGGCGGCAGAGTTGAACTGCTGTCCCGCATCGTCGGCGAAGACCGGCTCGTAGTCGCTCTCGTCAGGAGCGGCCGGGGCGGGAAGGAAGTCGCTCCCGTTGATGTGGACCGTGTCGGATGCGGGTGAAACCGGCGACGGGGCCGGTGTCGCGGCGAACTGCACCGACTGCAGCTCGTTGAACGAGAACGAATCCGGCTCGACCTCGACCGCGGGTGGCGGCGGGGGTGGAGGAGGGAACGACTCCGTCTGCACACCGGCGTCAGAGATTCCCGGCGTGACGAATACCGTTGACGCGGGCGGCGACTCGGGATCGACCACCGGGGGCACAGAGCCGCGATCGTCGGGCCGGGCGATGAACGCGTCGGGTGTGGTGAGCGCGTCGGGCCGAGCCGTGTAGGCATCGGGGGGCGCGCTGAACACCGCCGGTTCCGCCGGCGCCTCCGTGAAGACGGGAGGCGGGGGGGGTGGCGGAGGCGGAGGGGGCGGAGGCGGAGGCGGCGGCGGAGGCGGAGGCGGAGGAGGTGGAGGCGGAGGCGGGGCCATGAAGATCGTCGACTGGAGCTCCGGGGCTGTCAACGTGGGCGCAGTCGTGTTCGTGGCGGTGAAGTCGGTGGCTTCGCGCACGTCGGCGTTGGACTGCACCTGCTCGATGGCGCGCGGCGTGCCGAGCAAGATGTCGAGGATCTTGCTGTGTTCCGATGTGGGAGCGACCCGTGCCGACCTGGCCTCGACGGTGGCATGCTCGGTCGTCGTTGGTTGCGGCGCACTCCCCTCGAGGGAGGGAGGAACACCGTTTGTCTGGGGCGACGTCATCGTCACGGGTGCCGCGGCGGCAGCGGCACTCGGTGCGTAGGCGTCGCCCGATCCGAATTCCGACGTCAGCACCGCCTCGAGGGCACTGGCGGTGAGCTCCGCCACCGAGGTGGCAGGAAGGACGTCCTCGTCGAACGACGGCACATAGAAAACCGGCTCTGACGTGCCGGTTTCGACGGTTGGTTCTTGCACCGCTGCTCCGCTCCATGCTCCGGGCGCCGAGGCCTCGACGCTCGTCTTGAAACGATCGGCAGGACCGGCCGACTCCTTGAATCCGGACGGCACAACCGGGGCCGGCGGCGGAGTCGGTCCAGGGGGCGCAGCTGCCCCCGCCGACGGGTGCCATTCGGCCCCGCCGCCTGAAGGCGCAGATGGCACGGATGCAGGGGGGTCGAGAGGGCCCGACGTCGCCTCGAGATCGAGCGATCCCTGGACCGTCCCGGTCTCGGGCCCGGCGACGTCGGCGGCGCGAGCCTTCTCGA
Organism: uncultured Acidimicrobiales bacterium; assembly: GCA_963811775.1. Classification (GTDB taxonomy): domain Bacteria; phylum Actinomycetota; class Acidimicrobiia; order Acidimicrobiales; family UBA8190; genus Chersky-840. The sequence goes on from CAWESO010000019.1 coordinate 261,335, forward strand.
CCATCTCGTCGAGGATTCCGATGTCGACGGCCAATTTGGCCTGGCATTGCTCGACCTCTTCGAGTCGCTGGAGGACGACGTGCCACGGTTGCGACGAAGACGCGGAGGACAAAGAAGACCCAGAGGAGACGGAGGGAGCCGGAGGACGAGCCTCCGATGGGCCGAGGTCAGCAGACGACGCCGAGGCTTCGTGTTGACCGTTGTCCATCGTCATGCCCGGGCTCTTCCCCCTGGTGACCCATGCACTTCACCGGCGGGTCGGTGTCATTCGGCCCTTGTCCCCGCCGGCCCGGGCCCAAAGACCAGGAACGCAGCGTAGTCAGCCGACCACGGCGCGGAAAGTCCGATTTTGGACGTGCCCCCGACGGGCGCGCCCAAACACTCCGTGCCCAGAGCCCACCGCACCGGCTGCGCGACCGGGGCCGGCGGCTCGGGCCGCTCGATCAGGCTCGGGCTGCGCTCCTCAGGTCGTCGAGGGACAGCTCGCCGGTGGCCTCCCCGCCGCATTGGGCGCAGTGCTCAACGTGGCGCCACGACCTCAGCAAACGCGTCCCCTCAGGGTTCAGAAGCACCACGAAGGACTCCGACACTGGGTCGATGTCGAGCCCGAAGTACGGGCGCCAGCCGGTGGACGCGGGATGACTCTCCAGATCGAGGCCCTTGAGGACGCGCCGGAAGCGCATCCGTTCGGTATCGAAGAGCCAAGTGCTGTGGCAAGACTCCAGGACGAGCGGTTCCATGGGTCGATCATCGCCCAAAAGCGCGACGATCAACCCTCAACGGTATTGCGATTGTGTGACGATCGACTGACAAGTGGCCGTCCTGCCACCCTGTGTCGGACCCCGAAACCGGTCAGAATTTCACGGTACCGGTGACTACCAGCACGCCTAGCGCGATGAGCGCCAGAAGCGGAGGCGGGACCGCCTGGCGGCACGCTCCTTGGTCACAGGTGGGGGCGGCGGAGGTCCGGCGGCGAGGGCTCCGGCGAGCTGGGCGACCTCGTACTCGAGGCCGGCGGGATTGTCGCTAGGCACGACGAAGCGGTGGGTCTTGACGGCCGTGACCGCCTCGAGGACGACGCCGGGATGGCCCGCCGGCGTGCGCATCCGCTTGTCGGCAACGAGGCCCGAGACCTCGTCCCACCCCAGCGCGGCCCCGACGGCGCCATCGGGCTTTCGGACCGTCAGGCCTGAGGCGTCCATCACGAGGGTCAGCCCGGGGACGGCGACACTGCCGCCGCTCTCGGCCGTCAAGAGGTACACGTCGGACAGGATGAGAAGCCGACCATGCGGCGCCGGTGGAGCGTCGGCGTACTCGGACTGGTTCATCGCCATCTCGGCACCCACCTCGACCTCGTCTTCCCCGCCCTCGGCATCGTTTCCCGTGCTCATGACCTTGACCTGTGCGCGCTCCGAGGTCAACGACTCGAATCGATCGGGGCCCCCGTGGGTCGCAAGGCCCATGGCCTGTGCCTGGAAGGCCACAATTACGCCACGAAGAGCGTCGAAATCGCCACGAACAGTTGGACTAGCGAAGGCAGGCCCTTAAACTGACCACGTCATGGACCGCGACAATCTCAATCGACTGCTCCGCATCCTGGCCGATCTCGACGGCTCGGACATGCACATCAAGGCCGGCGCCCCGCCGCGGGTTCGTATCGACGGGTTCCTGCGCACCCTCGAGGGCGAGCCCGAATTCACCGACGAGGACACCCTCGCCCTGGCCCGCGAGATCATGCCGCCGAAGATCCTCGCCACGTTCGATGACAAGCGGGAAGCCGACTTCGCTTACGCCGTTCCCGGCCTCGGCCGGTTCCGGACCAACGCCTTCTACCAACGCTCGTCGGTGGCGTTGGCGATGCGCCGCGTCCAGACCAACGCGGCGTCCTTCGAAGATCTCCGCTTGCCCGACGTCGTCCGCCGGCTCAGTGAGCATCACCGCGGCCTCGTGCTCGTGACAGGGCCGACGGGTTCGGGCAAAACGACGACACTGGCGGCGATGGTGGACCACATCAACCACTTACGTTCGTGTCACGTCATCACCATCGAAGACCCGATCGAGTACCTGCACAAGGACGACCTCGCCGCCATCGACCAGCGCGAGGTCGGGTTCGACACCGAGAGCTTCAGCTCCGCCATGCGCACCATCCTGCGCCAGGACCCCGATGTGATCCTGGTTGGGGAGATGCGCGACCCCGAGACCGTGCACACCGCGTTGACGGCGGCGGAGACGGGCCACCTCGTGTTCTCGACGCTGCACACCACGACCGCCACCGAGACGGTCAACCGGATCGTCGACTTCTTCCCACCCCACCAACAGGGGCAGGTTCGAGTGAGTCTGGCCGGCGCCTTGACGGGGACGATCTGCCAGCGGCTCATCGCCCGCGCCGACGGCAAGGGGCGCGTTCCGGCTCTCGAGATCATGGTTGTCAACGGACGGATCCAGCAGGCGATCCTCGACCCCATCCAGACGTCCGAGATCAACGAGATCATGGCCGAGGGCGAGTACTACGGGATGCAGACGTTCGACCAGTCATTGGCTGAGCTGCTGCGCGACGAGGTCATCGACCTGCGCGAAGCCATGAACGCGGCGTCGAACCCTCATGACCTCAAGGTGCGGCTCGAGCGCATGGGGATCGTGTCGACGGGCCGAGGCTTCGTGTCCTCTGCCGCGGCATCCTGAGCTCGCCGTTCGTCACGGCTCCACGCACCCCGGCGGGGCCTCAGGTCCCGATCGAACCTCCGGCCACGAAGGCACCGATCACCGCCGCGACCGCGCCCAGCGCCACCGCCACGGCGGCGAGGCGAGGCGATCGCCCCGGTAGCCGCCGGCTCCTCGACAGCACAGCCAGTCCGACGAGGACGACGAGTGCGGTGGCCACCCCGACGGGCGCACCGGGCGCGCCGACCCACCCCATGGCGGCGCCGGCGGGCAGAAGTCCCCACAGAGACGAACGAGTGCCGTGCCGGCGCGTGGCCAGTGCCCCCGCGCCCAGTGCGCCGGCCGCGACAGCCGCGCCGATGAGCATGCCGCCGAGGTGCCACCAGCGCCGATCGGCCACCGCTGCCGCGCCGAGGAGCACCACGCCCACACCTGTTCCGATGAGCGAGACCGAGGCGGGCGCCGGGAGGCCGTCGAGCTCGATGGCGGCCAGGGCGAGGATGGTGGCGGCCAACGCGCACATGCCCGGCACGGCCCAGTGCGGCCCGAGGACCCAGGCCAATCCGCCGAAGAGGGCCCCGGTGGCGAGCTCGACGGCGGGGTAACGGGCCGAGATCGGTTCTCCGCAGTGCCGGCACCGGCCCCGCAGCACGACCCAGGCGATGACCGGCACGTTGTCGATGGGCCGGATCGGCGTCTGGCACGCCGGGCAGAACGACCCGGGCTGGACCACCGACAGGCGCCGGGGCACCCGGTAGACCACCACGTTCAAGAAAGATCCGATGACGAGGCCGAAAACAACGGCCACGAACACGGTCGAATCACGGGCTTCCGCGGTGGCCGCCAGTCCCACGATCCGGGCTAGCAACTGTGCCTCTGACCAGGGGAAAGGTCACCAGGTACCGGGCCCTTCACAAGTCGGTGAGGCTAGCACGGCCACCCTCGGAGCCTCGGCCCTCGCTGTGGCGTCCCCATTGCCACCCAGGGCGTTCAATCCGGGCTTGCTTCATGCCGATGCATCACAGCATGAGCAACGTGGATGCCGTCCGGACGCTCGCGGACGAACACCACTTGGAGTTTGTTGACCTGGAACGGTTCAATCTTGATGCCAGTGCGTCCTCGGTCATCCCGGTCGGGGTAGCCCGCAAGCATCATGTGGTCCCGATCGGCCGCAAGTTCGGCGCCCCGGTCGTGGCCATGGCCAATCCGGCCGACGTCGTGGCCATGGACGACCTCCGGGCCGTCATCGGGCGCGAGTTCGTGGCCGTGGTGGCCACGGGCGAGCAGATCGACTCGTGCCTAGTGCGCATCTACGGCGAGGGCCCCGGCGTTGGCGCCAAGCGCACCGCCCCGTCGGGTGGATCGAATCCTCCCGCGCCGGTGGTGTCCACGAGCGCCTCGAACCAGTCCGGCACGATCGAAGACAGGAAGGTGGCGCCGCCCCCCGAGGCCAGCGTCAAAGAGGCCGAAACGCCCAAGTCTGCCCCGGCGGCCTCGCCACCGCCGATCCCGCCCATGCCGGCGCCGGCTGCTCAGTCGGCCACCCCGCCGTCGACGACGGCAGGCCCGAGCTCGTCCGGCGCGCCCTCGTCTGCGGGCTCCCAAACCGCCCCGGCCCCAGCCCCGGCCGGAACCTCGGGAACGCCGGACCGGCCCGCCGACGTGCTCGCCGCCGCTCTCGAAGCGATGGACACGACCCTGGCCAAGGCTCCGGCGTCGGGGTCGCCTCTTGGTGACCAGGCGAAGTCGGGAGCTGACGGACTCCTCGACGAGAGCGCGCTGCTCTCACTCGGAGACGACCTGGTGGCCGAGCCGGTGCCGGTCGAGCCCCCGGTGGAGACGGTCGAAGACGTCGTGGCCGCCGCTGATCTCGTCGACGAGGTCGTCGGCGAGTTCGAGAGCAGCGGCGAAATCGTCGTGGACACCGAAGAGGTGCCCGAGGGTCTCGCCGGATTCCCGCCGCTGGCGAGGGTCCTCGTCGAAGGTGAGCGTGTCGCGCTGGCCGACATGGAGGACGTCCTCGAGGAGCGCGAGAAGTCGGGCCAGGCCATCGCCCGCATCCTCACCCTGCGCGGGCTCGTCACCGAGGCCGACCTCATGTGGGGTATGGCGCAGGAGATGGGCCTCGAGTTCGTCGACCTCGAGCTGCAGTCCATCGACTTCGCGGCCGCCTACCACCTTCCCGAGGCCACGGCGCGGCACCACAACGTCCTCGTCATCGCCATCCGTGACGGTGTTCCCGTCGTGGCCGCGTCGAACCCGACCGACGTGTTCGCCATGGACGACCTGCGCACCATCATCGGGCGTCACTTCGTCAGGGTCGTCGCCACCCGCTCGCAGATCAGCACCTTCATCGACAAGGCGTATCACCAGGGCGGCGACGCCAGTGAGGTCGCCACGGCGGCGGCCTCGGACTTCGAGGACCTGGGTGACGAGAGCCTCGGCAACATCCAGGCCGTGGTCGACGACGCGCCCATCGTTCGCTACGTGAACCTGCTGGTCCTCCAGGCGCTCAACGAGCGCGCCTCGGACATCCACGTCGAGCCCACGGGGGAGAACCTCCGCATCCGGTACCGCATCGACGGGGTGCTGCACGACATCTCGACCGCCCCGAGAGCGATCGCGTCGGCGGTGACCACCCGCCTCAAGGTCATGGCCGACCTCAACATCGCCGAGCACCGCCTGCCCCAGGACGGCCGGCTGTCGCTCACCGTCGGGAGCCGACCCATCGACCTCCGCATGGCCACACTGCCGACCATCTACGGCGAAAAGGTCGTCATGCGTGTGCTCGACAAGTCCAACGTGGTGATGGACTTCGAGGACCTCGGGTTCGACCCCGAACTCATGGAGATCTACAAGACGCTCTACACCCGTCCCTACGGGACGATCCTCGTGACCGGCCCCACCGGGTCGGGGAAGACCACGACGCTGTATGCGACGCTGGCGGCCCTCAACAATCCCGAGAAGAACATCATCACCGTCGAGGATCCGGTGGAGCTGCGCATCAAAGGGATCAGCCAGGTGCAGCTGAACGTCAAGGCCGGCCTCACCTTCGCCGCCGCGTTGCGGTCCATTCTGCGCTCGGACCCCGACATCGTGCTCGTGGGGGAGATCCGCGACCGGGAGACGGCCCTGATCTCGATCGAGGCGGCACTGACCGGGCACATGGTGCTCGCCACCTTGCACACCAACAACTCCGCCAGCACGCCCATGCGCCTGGTCGAGATGGGGATCGAGCCCTTCCTCGTCACCTCCGCCATCACCGGCGCCTTGGCGCAGCGGCTGGCACGCCGGCTGTGCGTGCACTGTCGCGAGCCCTTCGACGCCACCGAGGCCGACATCGTGGCCGCGGGCTGGAAGCCCGAAGAGGTGTACGCGGACGCCACCAAGCCCACGCTGTTCAAGGCGGTGGGTTGCACGGCGTGTTCCAACACGGGTTACCGGGGACGCAAGGCGCTCCTCGAGCTCCTCGTCGTCACCGAAGACGTTGAGCGTCTGATCATCGAGGGAGGCACGGCTGATGACATCCACAAGCTCGCGGTCGAACAGGGCATGGTGACCCTGCGGCGCAGCGGAATCCGGAAGGCACTCGAGGGTGAGACAACCCTCGAGGAAGTGCTCCGGGTGGTCGCATGAGCCCGTCTGCCAGCACCCGGGTCGAATGGGCCCGGCGCCTGGCCCACTCCATCGTGTCCGACGGCTACGCCACCGACGCCGATGTCGCCCCCGTCCTCAACGAGGCGACCGACCGAGGGTCGTCGTTCCCGGCCCTGCTCATCTCGCGGGACGTGACGTCCCAAGAGGTGGTCCTCGGCCTGCTGTCCCAGCTCACCAGGCTGCCCGTGGTCGACCTCGACCACGACCGCCCGAGCGACCAAGCGCTGTCGTCGACACCGCTGACCGTGGCGCGCGAGTACGGCGCCGTCGGGTACCGCCTCGACGGGGACCAGCTGACCACGGCGTTCGGGGACCCTCCCGACGAAGACGACGTGCGGGCCCTGTCGGTGCTCGTCGGCCATGCGGTCGTCCCGGTGCTGGCCAATCCGCTGGCCATCGAGCGCCTCCTGGCCTCGATCGAGGCACCTCCGCCTCCGCCTCCGCCTCCGCCGCCATCGGGGGCGTCCGAGCCGTCGAACGGCAACGGGACACTGTCGGCCCCGAGTGCGGTGCCCGGCAACGGCTCGGCCGTGGCGCCGATGAACGGCGCGCATGATGACCTGTTGCACGCCAGCCCGATGCGGGAAGGGAACCCCGACGAGGGGCTGCATCTCGACGACCTGCTGCGCTACGCGGTTAGCGTCGGCGCGTCCGACCTCCACGTCACGACGGGATTGCCCGCGTGCATCAGGTTGCACGGCGCCATCCGGCCCATCGAGGGCTGCCCCGTGCTCAACAACGAGATGATCAGGGAGATGGTCTTCGGGATCCTCCCCCAGACCCTGCGGGAGCGGTTCGAAGCCGAGAAGGAGCTCGACACCTCGCACTCGATCGTCAACGTGGGTCGGTTCCGTCTCAACGTGTTCCAACAGCGGGGAACCGTGGCCGCGGCGCTGCGCGTCATTCCTCACGAGATCCCCCCGTTCGACGTTCTGGGGATCCCCGAGTCCATCCGGTCGTTCACCGAGATGCGCCACGGCCTGGTCCTGGTGACCGGTCCCACCGGTTCGGGGAAGTCGACCACCTTGGCGTCACTCGTCGACATCATCAACCGGACCAAGCCGCTGCACATCATGACGGTGGAAGACCCCATCGAGTTCCTCCACACCCACAAGCGGGCCATGGTCAACCAGCGAGAGGTCGGCCAGGACACCCTGTCATTCTCCGAGGCTCTGCGCCGGGTGCTGCGCGAGGACCCTGACGTCATCCTGGTCGGTGAAATGCGCGACCTCGAGACGATCTCCATGGCCCTCACGGCGGCGGAGACCGGCCACCTCGTCTTCGGGACGTTGCACACCCAGGACGCTCCGCAGACCATCGACCGGATCATCGACGTGTTCCCCTCGAACCAGCAGGACCAGATCCGTACCATGCTGGCGGGGTCGCTCGAGGGAGTCGTCACGCAGCAACTGCTGCTCAACGCGGACGGGGCCGGGCGACTGGCGGCGTGCGAGGTGATGATCTGCACCTCAGCCATCCGGAACCTCGTGCGAAGCGCCAAGACGCATCAGATCTACTCGCTGATGCAGACCGGTGGGCAGTACGGCATGCAGACCATGGACCAGGGTTTGGCCAAGCTGGTGCGGGAGGGTCGGATCACCGAAGCCGTCGCCTTCGACCGGTGCCGCAGCGAGGAAGACCTCCGCAACCACTTGAGCACCTAGGAGCTCGGCATGGCTTTGACATTCGACTACAAGGTTCGCGACCGCACGGGCAATCTCGTGGAGGGTCAGCTCGAGGGTGACAGCCTCGCGCTCGTGGTCGGGAAGTTGCGCGAGATGGGGTATCTCCCGTTGGCCGTGACCCCGAAGACGGGCATGAACATGAAACGGGAGATCGCGATCCCCGGTTTCACGAACAGGGTCAAGCTCAACGAGATCGCCGTGGCCACGCGGCAGATCGCCACCATGATCGACTCGGGCCTGTCGGTCGTGCGAGCGCTCGGGATCCTGGCCACCCAGGTCGAGAACAAGGAACTGGGGCGGGTCCTCGGCGAGGTGCGGCTGGAGGTCGAGCGGGGTTCGTCGCTTTCCGCGGCGTGCACGAAGCACCCCAAGATCTTCAACACCCTGTTCGTCACGATGGTCCAGGCCGGCGAAGCCGGTGGCCATCTCGACGAGGTCCTCCTCGACCTCGCCCAGACCATGGAGAAGCAGGCTGTCCTGCGGCGCAAGGTCAAGTCGGCCATGACCTACCCCGCCATCGTCCTGAGCGTGATGGTCGTGATCTTCCTGGCGCTGCTCATCTTCATCGTCCCGGTCTTCCAGAAGCTCTTCGCGTCTCTGCACGCCAAACTTCCCGCTCCCACCCTGATCGTGATCGGGGTCTCGAAGATCGTGCTGAGCGTCTGGGCCGTGCTCGTCGTGGCCGTCTTGGTGGGGGGGGTGGTCGCTCTCCGGAAGTGGATCAAAACCGAAGATGGACGCCTCAAATGGGACGGCTTCAAGCTCAAGCCCCCCATCTTCGGACAGCTTGTGCACAAGGTGGCACTGTCCCGGGTGTCGCACACGCTGGGGTCGCTGATCCAGGCGGGCGTCCCGATCTTGGAATCACTCGACATCGTGTCCGATACCGCCGGAAACCAGGTGATCGGAAACGCCCTCCTCGACGCCAAGGCAGGCGTGCGTGAAGGACGATCGCTCGCCGACACGCTCCGTGATCACGAGGAAGTCATCCCTGCCCTCCTCACGCAGATGGTCGAGGTGGGCGAGCAGACCGGTGCCCTCGACGCCATGTTGCACAAGGTCGGGGACTTCTACGACGGGGAAGTGGAGATCACGGTGAACAACCTCACGTCGATGCTCGAGCCCATCATGACCGTGTTCATGGGGGCGGGAGTCGGCGTCATGGTCATCGCCATGTACCTGCCCATGTTCAGCTACATCAAAGCCGTTCCCACCCACTGAACCGCTGTTCCGCGGGAGCTCGAGTTCGATGGGAATCGTGATGGCCGACACCGCCTTGGGTCACGGTCCCACGTCGCGCCTGCGACGTCGCTCGTGGCCCGTTGCCGTCACGGCACTGTCCCTGGTGACGGCCATGGTGTACTGCCTTCTCTGGTCGCCCCTCGTCCGGCATACGCATCAGTGGGTGGTTCCCGGGGACATCTGGGGTACTTTTCGCTCTGCGCAGTTCGTCGGGTGGGGCGATCTCGGCAACGTGTATGGCGCCGGAACCGGTCTCGTCACGTTCCCAGGGATTCTTCTTCTGCTCGCCCCGGTGGCGATGATCACGGGTGCTTTCGGAATGACCGATAGCTTCCCCTTTCAGCTAGCCCATCCGACGTCGTGGCTGGTGCTCGGTCCATACGAGATCCTGATCAGCTGTAGCGCGATCTTCGCCTGTGACGCGCTGGCCGAACGGCTTGGTGTGGCTCGAGGACGCCGACGGCTGTTGTGCGTCGCCGAAGGTATCGTCCTGTGGAACATCTCGGTCATTTGGGGCCACCCCGAGGACGCCGTGGCGGTCGCCCTGGCGATCTATGCACTGGTGCTCGCGCTCGACGGGCGGTGGAGCGGCGCGGGATGGCTCTTCGGGGCGGCAGTGGCGACCCAGCCCGTCGTCGTGCTCATGCTTCCCGTGGTCCTCGCCCTCGCCGGGAAGAAGTCGGGCATCTTCCCCCTGCTCATGCGGGCGTCGCTCCCCTCGGTGCTGTTGCTGGCCACTCCTCTCGCGGCGGAGTTCCACGCCACCTTCCGGGCACTCGTCGACCAACCCAATTTCCCGAACATCGACCACCGGACTCCTTGGACATCACTTGGCGCCCCAGCTTGGGTGGATCCGGTGAACGGCTCAGCGTGGCCGCGGGTCCCGGTCGCGTCGTCGCCATCGTGCTGGCGTGTGTCACGGGGTGGGCGGCGCGGCGGTGGCGAAATCGCCCCGACATGATCGTGCTGGCGATGGCGTTCACGTTGGCTCTGCGCTGCTTCACCGAGTCGGTGATGGTGTCGTTCTACGTGTGGCCGGTGCTCGCTGTCGGGCTCATCGTGGTGGTCCGAGCCGCCACGTGGCGCTGGGTGATCGGCATTGCCGCTGCCGTAGTCGTCACGGTCTGTAGCGATTCCCGCCTCGGTGAGTGGGCGTGGTGGGGGATCGTCAACGGGGGCATTGCGGTCCTGCTCTGGACCGGGAATCCGTCAAGGCTCCAGCGTCCCCTGCCGATAAGTACAAGCGCGGCGGATGTCAGCGCCCGTAGGCGACCGCCCCCCTGTGCTGGTGGGCGCAAGAACGTGACCAGGAGATTGGTGAAATGGCCCAGGTAGTCGGACTCGACATCGGCACCAGTGCGGTGCGTGCCTCCGAGCTCGAGTTCGGGTCCGGGGCTCCGGTGCTCGTCGCCTTCGGGCAGGTCGGGTTGCCCCCGGGTGCGATCGTCGACGGCGAGGTCCAGGACCTTTCCGCAGTGTCGGACGCCATCACACGCCTGTGGCAGAACGGAAAATTCCAGTCGAAGTCCGTGGTGGTGGGGATCGCCGGTCTGCGTGCCATCACGCGCGAGCTCGACCTGCCGTGGGTTCCGGACGAGGACGTCGACAGCGCCGTCCGTTTCCAATCCGAAGAGGTCATCCCCTTCCCCCCCGACAAGACCATTCTCTCGGCCCAGGTCCTCTCCGACAACATCGGGCCCGACGGCGCGAAGACGCGCCGCGTTCTTGTCGCCGCCGCTCATCGCGACCTGGTCGACGGTGTGGTGGCGGCCGCCGAGAACGCCGGCCTCATCGTCGAAGGGGTCGACCTCGTCTCATCGGCACTGGTGCGAGCGTTGGGCGATCCGTCGGTGGCGGCTGAGCGTCCCGAAGCGATCGTGTCCATCGGCGCCGGTCTCACCGTCGTCGTCGTCCACCAAGGTGGGCGTCCGCAGTTCGTCCGGACTATCGGGACGGGTGGCAATACCGCCACGGCCGCAGTGGCCTCCGCTCTCGACCTCCCGCTCGTCGACGCCGAAGGGATCAAGCGACGTCTCGGCGAGGTCACAGCGCAGGTTCAATCCGCAGAGAGCGCGGTGCAGCCGGCCATCGCCGAGCTCATCGGGGAGATCCGTAACTCCGTGCAGTACTTCGCCACCCTCCCCGGGCGCGCCCCAATCACGCGGGTCCTTTTGACCGGTGGCGGCGCCCGCCTGCGAGGCCTGGTCAAGGAGTTGCGGACCCAGGTGCGCATCCCCGTGGAGCATGTCTCCCCGTTGGCCCGACTCGACCTGTCGAAGATCGACCTCGACCCCGACCAGGCGGCCAGCATCGAACCGGTGCTCGCCACGCCGATCGGTCTGGCACTCCCCGAGCCGAATCCCTCGGTGAAGAAGTTCAATCTGGTTCCGCCCGAGATCACCCAACGTGCCTTCGAGCGGGGCGTGGCTCGCAAGGCGTTCGCGGCCGCGGCGGTGGTCGTGGTCCTGCTGGTCGGCGTGAGCGCCCTGCGATTCCTGCAAGTCCGCAGCGCCCACAATGGCGTCAACAATCTCAACACCGTGGTCGCCGACATCAATGCGCAGATCCCGAGGTACGACAAGGTCGTCGCCATCAACAAGGAGCTCCGGGTCTCACGGGGCCAGGTCGCACAGCTGGCGGCGACCGCCGTCGACTGGTCGGCAGTGGTCTCCCAGCTCGGCAGCCTTATTCCGGCGGGGCTGAGCGTCAACACGTTCTCCGGCACCGGCAACACGCCGGGGGCAGCCGGATCCACGACCAGCACGGCGTCGGCGGCAAGCACCACATCGATCGGCACAGCGCCCGTTGCAGGGGCGATCGGTTCGCTGGCGGTCGGCCTGTCCGGCAATTTCCCGAGCTCTGCCCACTTCGATCCCGTGGCGCAGTGGATCGACAATCTCACCGCATCGCCGATGTTCAGCCCACCTGGCGTGAGTGCGGTCGCAAACGCCCCGGCCGGTACGGCCACCACGGTGACGTTCAGTTCCACCTTTTCCTTGTTGCCCACGTCCAACCTGATCAAGAACGCAGGCTTCTGATGGAACAGATCACTCGATACCGAATCCCGATCTTGACCGGCGTTGGTGCGCTCGTGTTCGCCATCATCGTCTTCGCGGCTTGGATCTCGCCCGAAGGGGCCAAGCTCTCGGCTCTTCACGCCCAGGAGACGCAGCTCGAGTCCCAGCAGACACATCTCCAGACCGAGCTGACGACCCTCAAGGCGGCCAAGGCCCACCTGTCGACCAAATTGCCAGGATCTCTCCAAGGACCTGGCAGAGATTCCGGGGACGCCGAGCGTGGACAGCTTCTTCAACCAGGTGTCAGCGCTTGCCGTCGCCAGCGGGGACCCCAATACCCCGAGCATCAGCGTGACCCAGGCGACGGCTGCGGCCTCGAGCTCGGCCGTTCCCGTCGCCGTGACCTTCACCCTTACGGGAACCTACGGCCAGATGAGCTCATTCTTGAAGGGTCTGGATTCGTTCCCACGACTGTTCACCGTGACCAACATCACGATCAACGGTGGTGCCGTCGCCACGGGGGGTGGAGCCATCAACCCTTCCACGGCCGGCTACACACTCGATCTCAGCGGCAACATCTACTACAGCTCGGGGCAGCAGAACGTTTGCGCTGCCACCACGACAGCGGACGTGCACTGAGCGCCAGGGCAGCGTTGGGACGTTGTGTCACTTCTTGGGAAATTTCACACCGTTTCCTAAAGGAACTCTGAGCCCCTGCCGATAGTTGTTCCGATAGCCATTGCGTATTAAGGGAGGAAGTTCATGCTCAAGTCCATGCTCACGCACCTGCGTGAGACACGTATGCAGGAGATTGAGGGAGACGGGGCAGCTGAAGCCGGCTTCACCTTGATCGAACTGATGGTCGTGCTGTTGATCATCGCCATCCTGCTCGCCATTGCCATCCCCACGTTCCTCGGGGTTGCCAACTCAGCCGGAGACCGTGCGGCGCAGTCGAACCTGACCAACGCGCTGACCGAGGTCAAGGCCCTGTACCAGAACTCGGCCAGCTACAACGAGGCGACCAACACCCCCATGACGCCTGCTAACGAATTCACGCTTTCTGCCCCGGAGTTCAACTGGACCGCGGCGGCGTGCAACGGGAACAGCGCCGGGAACTGCGTCAGCGTGCAGGTGGTCGACTCTTCGTCCGTCGCTGACTCCCAGGGCGTCGAGCTGGCGGTCTACAGCGCCAAGACCACGACCTGCTGGTACGCGGTGGACCTGGAGTCCACCCCGACGATCCCGTTGCTACTCGACACGGGAGTTCCGTTCGACACCACCGGGCACGTGCAGGCGACCGCCGCCACGGCGGGCGTGTTCTACGCCAAGAAGACCGGTGCCGCCGCTGCTGGCGACTGCACCGGAGGGTTCCCGTCGAATGGCACGGTCTACCCCGTGCGAACTGGGGACAGAGCTACTCGGCTGCAGTTACGATAACTGATCGGTACCACCATCTGAAGCGCTCAGCCTGGTGCTGAGACGCCGACGACAGTTCCAAAGATGATGGCCCCCGCTTCGGCGGGGGCCATCATCGCGTCTGCGGTCGGACGGTCGTGATCGGGCCCCAAAGAGTTCGACTGGCGGTCTCAGCTCGGGAGGGTGGATACGCTCCCCATGGGTGCGGCTGACGCGATGACGTCGAGGATCTCCTTCCCGATGAGCTCGTCCCGGTCGAGGAGGGCGTCGCGCAGCGCCTCGATCACGGTGCGGTTGTCCTCGAGCATGGCGCGCACCTGGTCCTTGGCGCCGCGCAGCAGTGCCTCGACCTCGTCTCGGCCGGCGTCGACGGAGGTGACGCGGGTCACGATGTTGCCGGGGATGTCGAGGGCGGCAGCGGAGATCAACGTGCTCCCCATGCCCAGGGAGCCCACCATCTGGCACGCGGCGGTCGTGGCGGCCTGGAGGTCCGAGGCCACCCCCGAGCTCGTCTCGCCGAAGAACATCTCCTCGGCCACCATGCCCCCGAAGGCGATCTGGATGAGAGCCTCGATCTCCGAACGGGTTTTGGTGAAGCGTTCCTCTTCCTCCGAATGCGACAGGAGCCCGAGCGCGTCCTTGCGCTTGATGATGGACAGGACCTCCATCTTCCGACCCTTGCCGACGAGCCACGCCACCGTGGCGTGCCCGGATTCGTGAGTGGCGATGGTGCGCCGTTCCGCCTCGGCGTACTCGACCGGCTGAGCCAGGCCGATCTCCTCGGTCATCTTGGCCTGCTGGATGTCGTCCCACCCGAGCCCGGTGCCGTTGCGGCGCAGCGCCCACACGAGGGCCTCGTCGAGGAGGTGCTCGAGCATCACCGGTGAGTACCCGAAGGTCATCGCCGCCAGCGTGTCGCGCTTGGCCGGGTTCGTCGAGCTCGGGGTCGTGCGCCTTCTTGGCCAGGTAGTAGTCGAGAATCTCGCGGCGCCCGGACTTCGAGGGCAGGTCGAAGTAGATCGACCGGTCGAAGCGGCCGGGTCGTACCAGGGCCGGATCCAGGTCCGCAGCGCGGTTGGTGGCCCCGATGACGAGGATGTTGGCGGGCGGTGTCGGGGGCTTGGTCAGGTGACGGCTCGAGGGCAGCCACGCGTTCACGAGGTCGATGAAGAACCCACGCAGGCGGACCGACTTCGGCGGCTGGTCGAAGGACTGCAGCTGGATCAGAAGCTCGTTGACGACTCCGGCCACGCCGTCGTGGTGGCGGCCATTGCCCATCCCGCCCCGGGCGCCGCCGATGGCGTCGATCTCCTCGATGAAGCCGATGGCGCCGCCCTCACGGCGGGCGTACTTGCGCATCTCCCGGAAGTACGAGCGGATCTTGCGGTTCGTCTGTCCGTAGAACATGGACTGGAACGCCGACGACGACACGAACAGGAAGGGCACGCCGGCTTCGGCCGCCATGGCCTTGGCCAGATAGGTCTTGCCCGTCCCCGGTGGCCCCTCGAAGAGGATGGCGCGCCGGGCCGACCCGCCCATGTGCTCGGCGAAGGTCTTGTGGGCCAGGAAGAGGTTGAGGGTCTTGACCACTTCGTCGACCACGACGGGCGCGCCGCGCACGTCGTCGAAGCGCACGTCGATCTCGTTGGGTCGGTACAGGATGTGCGGTGAGCGCCCCGCCCCCAACAGCGGGATAATCATCACCGATCCCAGGATGACGAATGAGGAAGAACCCCGGGATGTACGGGCCAAGCCCTGAGGGGATGTGGGGGAACCCGAAGGGACCGCGGTGCAGCACCGTGGCCCGCACCACGAACCACACCGCGAACGGGGTGAGGATCAGGGCCAGCTTGCGGAGCTTGCCCTGGCGCATGCGCTCCCGATGGGCGCCGACATCCGCAGTGGTGACACCCATCACGCCGGACTGGCCGAGCGACCGAACGGCTGCGGCGTGGGCGTCGGTCTCGGTGAGCTCGTCTGCGGGAGCGAAGTCCGCGGGTGGCGTGGCAGCGTCTGTGTGGGCGCCGCCCGTGAGCAGGCGGCGGCGGTCCCCCCGGTCCCCTTGACGGTTCATGCCTTCACCCTCGCCCCCGGCGCCCACGGCCCACTTCCGAAACGGGGCGGGTCTGACGCACCTGGACCACTCTCCGTGTTGGTTCTAACGCAGTCCCCAACGAGGGATCAACTCGCCCCCAATAGAGATCGAGGCGGGGTCGTGCAGAACGGGGCAGATCGGTGACCGGATCGTTCCCGAGACACATCTGACGTTCCGGGGACATGCCTGACAGCCGCGCCCGACGGGCCCCGGACCAGCGGTTGTCCGGGGCCTCTCACATGGGGCCAGCGTCGTGCTTACGGCCGGGGAGGACCTCGCGGCGCGAGGCCAGGAGCTCGAGGGCCCGGTGTAGGGCGGATCGGGTCTCGGCCGGGTCGACGACCTCGTCCACGAACCCCCGTTCGGCTGCCACCCAGGGGGTCAGGAACTCGGTCTCGTAGTCCTCCTCGAGCCGGCGCCGCGCCCCTTCGTCGGCGTTGCGGTGCAGGATCTGGACCGCACCCGGGGCGCCCATGACGGCGATCTGCGCCGAGGGCCAGGCCAGGCACACGTCGTTGCCGATGCCCTTGGAGTCCATGACGATGTACGCCCCCCCGTAGGCCTTGCGCAGCACGATGCACACCCGGGGCACGCTCGCCTCGGCGTAGGCGAAGGCGAGCTCGGCCCCGTGGCGGATCATCCCCCGCCATTCGAGGTCCTTGCCGGGGAGGAACCCCGGGGTGTCGACCAGGGTGACGATGGGGAGGTTGAAGGCGTCGCAGAAGTGGACGAACCGGGCCCCTTTCTGCGACGCCGGGATGTCGAGCGTGCCGGCCAGGACCCGCGGTTGGTTGGCGACGACGCCGACCGGCGTCCCCCCCACACTCGCCAGCGCCGTCACGAGATGCGATGCCCACCGGGCCCGCAGCTCCAGGATGTCGCCGTCGTCGACGATGGCGCGCACCACGTCGCGCACGTCGTAGGAGGCGGAGGCCGCGCTGGGGACGAGGTCGCGCAACGCCGGCGTGGCACGGTCGGGGGGGTCGTCGGTCAGGACCAGCGGCGCCCGGGCGTCGGTGTGGTCCGGGAGGTAGTCGAGGACCGACCCGAGCAGCCCGTCGACGGCGTCGGCGTCGGCAGCCAGCAGCGCGCACAGCCCGCTGGCGCGGCCATGCATGGCCGCCCCGCCCAGGTCGTGCAGGCTCACGCGCATGCCGGTGAACCCTTCGACGGCGTCGGGCCCCGAGACGAAGGCGAAGGCGTCGGGCGTCATCACCGTGACGTCGGCCAGGCCCAGCAGGAGGGCGGGGCCCGAGATCGCCGCGCCGGTCACCGCGGCCAGGACCGGCACCGACCCCGAGCACGCCGCGATGGCGGCCGCGGCCCGGCCCCATCCGTGCAGGGCGTCGATGCCCTCGGACACCTCGGATCCCGACGACGACAGGACCACCACGAGCGGGAGGCGCTGGTCGAGCGCGACGCGCGCCGCCGTCGCGATCGTGTCGCCGTCGGCCTGGGTGAGCGCGCCGCGGTGGTGGCCCGACGCCGAGCGCGCCGTCACGACCGTGCGCCCACCGAGGGTTTCCACGCAGGAGCGCACCGAGCCGGGGACGTGGGTGCGGAGGGGGAGAGGAGGCCCGGTGCCCGAGGACGGGGGAGCCGATGTCCCGGGTCCGGCAGAGACGGTCGTCACCGGCCCTCATGTTAGGAGCGTGACCCCGTGGTGAGGTGCAGGCGTCTCAGAGCCGGAATGCTGTGACACGATCTGTCCCACTGGGCGAAGGGGAGTGGCGATGCGGGCGTGTGTCATGCGGCAGGGTCGGCTCGTGGTCGACGACACCACCGACCCTCGCCCCGAAGCCGGCCAGATGCTGGTGCGCATCCTGGCCTGCGGGATCTGCGGGTCCGACCTGCACTTCCTGCGACACGGCGACACCATGGTGTCGATGACCGACGAGATGCTGCCGTCCATGGGCGCGCACGCCATGGGGATGGCGCCCATCGACCTGTCGCGCGACATCATCATGGGCCACGAGTTCTGCGCCGAGGTCATGGAGCTCGGGCCCGACACCACCGGCCCGGCTCCCGGCGCCCGCGTCGTGTCGATCCCGGTGCTGTTCTCGTCGGCGGGGCTGCATCAGCTGGCCTACAACAACGCCTATCCGGGTGGCTACGCGCGAGTACATGGTCCTGTCCGCCCCGCTCGCCCTCGAGGTCCCCAACGGCCTCGATTCCCGCCATGCCGCGCTCACCGAGCCACTGGCGGTGGGCATCCACGGCGTGTCGCGGTCGGGCGCGACGGCGGGCGACAGTGCGGTGGTGGTCGGATGCGGGCCGGTCGGGTTGGCCGTCATCGCCGGGCTGCGGGCCATCGGCGTCGAGTCGATCGTCGCCGCCGATCTTTCCCCAACCCGACGGGCCATGGCGCTGACCATGGGGGCGGTGGCAGCCGTCGATCCCGCCGAGGAAGGG
Organism: uncultured Acidimicrobiales bacterium; assembly: GCA_963811775.1. Taxonomy (GTDB): domain Bacteria; phylum Actinomycetota; class Acidimicrobiia; order Acidimicrobiales; family UBA8190; genus Chersky-840. The sequence continues at coordinate 279,520 of CAWESO010000019.1, forward strand.
GTGGTCGAGGCCTGGCGCCGGCTCGACGGGCGTCGTCCGCTGGTCGCGTTCGAGGCCGTGGGGGTGCCGGGGATGCTCCAGCAACTGCTGCACGACCTGCCGCCCGGGACCCGTGTGGCGGTCGTCGGGGTGTGCATGGAACCGGACCGGATCCTCCCGTTCTTCGCCATCGCCAAGGAGTTGTCACTGCACTTCGCCTTGGCCTACGGCGCCGACGAGTTCGCCGGCGCGCTGCGGGCCCTGGCCGAAGGCGACATCGACGTCTCGTCGATGATCACCGGGACCGTCGACCTCGACGGCGTCCCCGGTGCCTTCGAGACGCTGGCGCGCCCCGACGAGCACGTCAAGATCCTCGTGGAGCCCGGGGCGACGTGACGCCGCCGGCGACGAGGCGTTCGTGGTTCCGGCGCGCCTGGCCCTGGTTGAAGTACTTCGTCGGGTTGGCCCTGGCCGGCGTGGCGTTGTGGGCCCTGACCGGTCGTACCGGCGAGCTCTCGGGAGCATCGAACTATCTCAACCATCTGCGCTGGTGGTGGCTGGCCCTCGCCGTTGTCGCCGAGGCCGGCTCCCTCGTGGCTTTCGCCTTGATCCAGAAGCGCCTGCTCGAGGCGGGGCGGGTGTACGTGTCGACGGCCCGGCTCACGGCGGTGACCGTGGCGTCGACCGCCATCGCCAACTCCATGCCGGCGGGGCCGGTGGTCTCGGCGGTGTACGCCTTCGGCCAGTACCGGCGCCGGGGTGCCGATGAGGCCCTGGCCGGGTGGACGTTGGCCGCCACCTTCGTGGCCGCGTCGGTGACCCTGGCCCTGGTGGCCGCCGTCGGGGTGACCGTGGCCGGCGCGGCGGGGGCGGGTCTCGACCTCGTCGGCGTGACCGTGGCGGTTTTGGTGGGCACGATCGCGCTGGGCGCCGTCTTCCTCCAGCGCCGGGCCCTCGGGTGGCTCGTGTCGGGGTCGGTGCGGGTCACCCGCGCCGTCACCGGTTGGCCCCGGGGCGAAGTGGCGTCGCACGTCGACCGGATCATCACCCGGCTCACCGTGGTGAGCCTTTCGGTCCGCCAGGTGTTCTCGGTGGTGGGGTGGGGGGTGGCCAACTGGGTCCTCGACTGCGCGTGCCTGGCGCTGTCGTTCCTGGCCATCGGGGCGGGGATCCCGTGGCGGGGCCTGCTGCTCGCCTACGGCGCGGGCCAGCTCGCCGCCAACCTTCCCATCACCCCCGGCGGCCTGGGCGTGGTCGAGGGGAGCCTCACCATCGCCCTGGTGCAATTCGGCGGCGCCGAGGCCTCCACCGTGGCCGCCGTCCTGCTGTACCGGATCTTGAGCTTCTGGGCCGAGCTTCCCGTCGGGTGGGCGACGTGGGGAGCGGTGGCCTGGTTGGGCCGGGCGCTGTCGGTCCCCGACGTCGTGCTCGAAGCGGAGTTGAAGGAGGTGGCGTCATGAGGCTCTCGCTCTTCACCTGGCGTCGACCGGCCTTGGCCGTCGCCGCGCTGGCCTTGGCCACGTCGGGGTTGTCAGGGTGCACGGCGGCACGCAACACCCTCGGGACGAATTCGAGCCCGTGCTTCCACGCCCTGGCCCTGGCCGCGGACGCCGTGCACGACCGCGGGGCGTTCGCCGGGGTGCGGCTTCTGTCCGCTGCCTCGTTGGCGAAGATCCCTCGCGTCGAGGCGGTGGCCAAGGCCCGGTCGTCCACGCCCGTGCACAACGTGTGCCTGGTCGCCTATCGCGGGGACTTTCGCCTCACCGACGTGGCGCGCCCGGCGGGACGCACGCCGCCGTCGGGCGTCGGGCACTTCGCCGTGGTCGTGGTCTCGACGCCCCAGAACAAGCTGTTGGCCACGTTCGTGCTCCAGAAGGAGCCGGTGCGGTTCCGGCATCTCGCCCTCGGCGAGCCGCACCGGTCTGCCGCCGCGACAGGTCCCTCAGTCGTCGGGTGAGCGCGGTCGGTCCTCGGGGCCGGCCGGGCCCGAGGGGTCGGGTGGGACAGCGCGGCCGTTGCCGCCGAGGGCGCGCTGGGACGCGTCGGTGCCGTCGGCGCTGTGCGCGTCGTCGCTGGTCGGCGCCGTGGGCGCGCTGTCTCGAGTGTCGGTGGGCTCTTCGGGGTCGGCCCAGGGCAGCGCGATGGGACGCGGGACCGCCCAGGCGTGGCGGCGGCGCGCCTCGGTGGTGCGTCCCTTGCGCTCGGCGCGCGCGGCGCGTTCGAGGTGCCGTTCGACCTCGGCCCACGTGAGCGGCTCACCGTCGTCGCCGTCGGCCTCGGCCGTATCGGCGCGCTGGGCCCGCATCAGCGCCGTCCACGCCGCGCTCCACAGGACCGGCAGCGTGGCCACCTTGGCCACGACCCCCGCCAGCTGCTGGTCCACCAGCGGCGAGATGCCGAGGGCGCCACGCACGTGGCCGAAGGTGCCGTAGAGCGGATGACGGGCGAAGACGTAGATGACGGCGGGAAAGGTCGGGATGACCGACTGCACGAACAGGTACGCGGCGACCCCCACGGGGACGGTGCGGTGGGCGCCGGGGATGTGGCGCAGGACCGGGCCCCACAACACCGCCCCCCCGGCCACGAGGGCCACGTCGGTGAGTCCCCGCCACCACGCTGAGGTGGCCTGCGCCGCAACCGCGACGGGAAGGAGGGTGCCCACCGCCACGGCGCTGAAGGTCGCCACCGCCACCACGGGTCGGGTGAGGAAGTCGAGACACGCGTCGAGGGGGGCGGGACGAGAGAGCACGGCCAGCAGCGGGGCGGGCATGGCCAGCAGCAGCAGCGGCGCCGCGGCGAGGGTGAGCACGAGGCGCTGCACGACGAGGGCCGTCAGCGACCAGTGCGCGGCCAGATCGGCGAGCGGCCACGTGAGGGCCACGGCCAACGCCGCCAGCCCTCCCGCCAGGTACCAGCGCTGCCGGCGGGTGGGGAGCGGGCCCGGGGCCGCGGCGTCCCGGAGGTGGGAGACGGCGAAGGCGTAGGCGAGCGCCACCGTTGCGATGGCGAGCCACGCCAGGGGGTGCAGATGCAGGGCCAGGGGATCACCGCGCCCCGCACCCGGGTGCGACGGCACACCGGCGGCGACCAGGGACGGGGTCACAAGCTCGAACCCGAGCACGAGGCGCAATGCCGTCGGGGGCCAGAGTGACGGCGCCTACGCTCTCGCCCATGGTGGACAGGCTCGAGCGGCTGACGGACCTGGTGCTCGTGCTGTTGCGGGACCAGCGGCCCAAATCGCTGCGCGAGATCGCGTCCGAGGTGCCGGGGTATCCCGAGGCCGAGGGCGAGGCGCGCCGTCAGGCGTTCGAGCGCGACAAGCGCACCTTGCGCGACGGCGGCATCGAGGTCACGGCCACGTCCATCGACGGTCCGGAACAGGTGGGATATCTCATCCGTCCCGAGGACTACTACCTGCCCGACCTCGACTTGGCGCCGGACGAGCAAGCGGCCCTGAACCTCGCGGTCGCCGGGGTCCACCTCGGCGATCCTAGTGGTCGGGATGCCTTGTGGCGCCTGGGACTTCCGGCCTCGGCCGGGGCGCGGCCGGTCGCCGAGCTGCCCGCCCTGCCCGCGCTCCCCGCCCTGCACGCCGCGCTGCGGGCGCGCGCCACGGTGCGCTTCGAGTACCGCGGTGAGACCCGGCGCGTCGACCCCGCACTGCTGCGCTTCCACGGGGGATGGTGGTACCTCGTCGGCCACGACCTCGATCGGGCGCGCCGCGCACGTTTCGCGTGGACCGCATGCACGGCGACGTCTCCGCCGGGGAGCCCGGATCGGCCGTCCTGCCCGACGGCTTCGACCCTGACGCCGCGCTCCCCGATATCCCGTGGCAGGTCGGCGAGGGTGCACCCGTCACGGTGGAGGTGCACGTCGACGCGGCGCTGGCCGCCCTCGTCCTCGACGAGGTGGGGGAGTCCGCCCTGGCGGCACGCGCCGACGACGGGTCGGTGGTGCTGCACCTCGAGGTGACCAACACCGCCGCACTGCGGTCGTGGCTATTCGAGTTGGGCGACCACGCCGAGGTCCTCGGTCCGCCCGAGGTGCGCGCCGAGGTCGTGGCGTGGCTCGAAGCAGTAGCAGGAGTGCGGTCGTGACGACGCGCGCCGATGCCGGATCGCGGCTGTTGCGCTTGCTGGCCGTGCTCACGTGGCTGGCGCGCCAGGGCCGCGCCCCGGTCTCCGAGCTCTCCGAGCGATTCGGGCTCGAGCCCGACGAGCTCATCGCCGACCTCGAGCTCGCGGCGTGCTGCGGCCTGCCGCCGTACTCCCCCGATCAACTCATGGAAATCATCGTCGACGACCAGGAGGTGGTGGCCGATCTCGGTGCCGAGCTGGGCCGGTCGCGCCGGCTCACGGCGGCCGAGGGCTTCGCCCTGGCCGCGTCGGCCCGGGCCATCCTGGCCGTGCCCGGAGCGGATCCCGACGGCGCCCTGGGGCGCGCCGCGGCCAAGCTCGAAGCCGTGCTCGGTGGCCGCGGCCTGCTGCGTGTCGACCTGCGCGAGCCGGCCCATCTGGCCGTGATCCGCGATGCCACCGAGCAGCGACGCCAACTCGAGCTGCGTTACTACTCCGCCTCGAGCGACCGCGAGTCGACGCGCATCGTCGACCCCGTCTCGGTGCGGCTGCTCGAGGGCCACTGGTATCTCGACGGGTACTGCCACAACGCCGACGGCATGCGCCGCTTCCGCGTCGACCGGGTCTCCGCGGCGCGCCTCACCGGGGAGCGGGCGGACCACGCCGATGACGCGGGCGAGGACCGACCCCACGACACGGCACCGCCCTCGGAGGCCTTCGTCCCCGGTCCCGAGGCCACCGTGGCCCATCTCGCCGTCGACGACGACGCGGTGTGGATCACCGAGGCCCTGCTCAACTCGTCGTCGGAGCCGCGTGCCGACGGCCGCACCACCGTCACCCTGGCCGTGGCGAGCACGGTGTGGTTCGGCCGCCTCCTGCTCCGCCTCGGCCCGCACGCCGAGGTGCTCGACCCTCCCGAGTTGGCCGACATCGGGCGCGAGGCGGCGCGCCAGCTCCTGGCCCGCTACCGCGGCGCCGGGGTATCCGCCACCCCGTCGGCCTGAGCCCGACCCGGCTCGGGAACGGGCGCGAGGTCCCCGGCGAGGTTCCGGTCAAGGCGCCCCCGTCACCGTTGGCGCGGGAGCACGCCCGGCGCCGGCCGGGGCCGCGCCCGGGAGGTCGGGTGCTGCGGGTGGCCAAGGTGCGCAGGGGTGGGCACGCCTACTACCTGGAGGTGGCCGGGAACGGGACCGGCACCGGCATCGAGGCCCCCGGACGGTGGCTCGGCCGGGGCGCCGCCGCCCTCGACCTGCGCGGCGAAGTGCATGGTGACGCGCTCGCGGCGGTGCTCCGAGGCGACGACCCGCGCAGCGGGGATCGGCTCGGCCGCGCCCACGACCGGGTCACGGTGGCCGCCTTCGACCTGAGCTTCTGCGCGCCCAAGTCGGTGAGCATGCTGCACGCGCTGGGGCCGCCCGAGGTGTCGAGCTCGGTGCTCGCCGCCCACGAGCACGCCGTGGACGCGGCGCTGCACTACGTCGAGCGCCGGGCCCTGGCCGTTCGTCGTGGCCGTGACGGGATGGTCGTCCCGGTGGCGGCCGACGCCGTGGCCTCGGCCGGCTTCGTGCACCGCGTGAGCCGTGCGCTCGACCCGCATCTGCACAGCCACGTGGTGATGGCCAACCTCGGCCGCGGGCCCGACGGAAGTTTCTCGGCGCTCGACGGACGCGGTGTCTACGCGCACGCCGCCGCCACGGGGGCGCTCTACCATGCGCAGCTCCGTCACGAGCTCACCGTGCGCCTCGGTGTGGCGTGGGAGCCGTTACGCCACGGGCGCGCCGACGTGGCGGGCATCGGCGTCGACGCCCGCCGAGCGTTCTCGCGTCGCGCCGCGGCCATCGCCGACCATCTCTCGGCGCGCGGGCTCGGAGGCCCGCGGGCGCGAGCCATCGCCGCCCACGCCACCCGTCCCGAGCGCGACCCGCGGCGCTCGGTCGATGACCTCCGGCCGGGGTGGCTCGAGCGGGCGCAGGCCGTGGGCCTCGGCGCCGAGCGGCTCGGTGCCGTCCTCGACCGGGTCCCGCGCCAGGCCGGCCCCGGCATCGACCCCGGTCTCGCCGGCGCGGTGGGCGAGGAGCTGGGCCGGCGCGGCATCACCACCACCCGTCGGGACGTGGTGCGGGCGTGGTGCGGCACCCTCGAGGCGGGAGCTCCCGCACCGCAGGTCGAGGAAGCCTCGGACCGGTTTCTGACCGCCTTGGCGCCGACCGTGGCCCACGCCGGGCGGGCCGAGGGCCGTGGCGTGGCCGAGCGGCGTCACGTCGTGGCCGACCTCGATCTCAGTCGCGAGGGCGGGGAGCTGGCGCAACTGCTGGCTAGACGGGGCATGGAAGTGGGCGGACCCGGGCGCGACCGCACCCGGGGGCGAGACGTCGACGTCGGGCTCGGATTCGGCTGATGAGGGTTTTCGAAGGTCTGTTGGGCCTGGAGTCGCCGTAGCGTGGGAAAGTTTGTTGAGTACAGGCAGAATTAAGTCCAACACGACAAATAGAAAAGTTGTCGTGTTACTATTAGATTCCGTGGAACACGACAAATCCCGTCGAGGGCGCCCGCCACGCCAGCTCGTCTACCAGCGCCTGGAGGAGGCGACCGCCGATCTCCGAGGGCGCATGGGGGGCCTTCCGTCGCCAACCGAGGCCGAGGGTATCTGGACCTCCATCTGGTATCAGGAAGCCCACCATTCCACCGCCCTCGAGGGCAACACCCTCGTCATCGCCCAGGTCGAAGCGCTCCTGGCCGAGGGACGAGCCGTCGGCAACAAGGAACTCAGGCAGTACATGGAGGTCACGGGCTACGCCGAGGCGGCGAGATGGGTCTACGGCCAGGCTTTGGAGCCGGGGGACTGGACCCCGGGCGCACCTCTCTCGATGACGGAGGTACGTCACGTCCATGAGGTCGCTCTCACCCCGGTCTGGAATGTCGCACCTCACCCCAACGCCACTCCCGGGGAGACGCCCGGGAGCTTTCGACGCCACGACATCCAACCCTTCCCTGGTGGAATGGTCCCCCCGTCGTGGGTCGAGGTGCCTGCGGCCATGGGCGACTGGGTCGATTCACTCACGGGCCTCGATGCCGAGGACAACCCAATCGAGGCCATCGCCGCCGCCCATGCGGGATTCGAGAGAATCCACCCCTTTCTCGACGGCAACGGGCGCGCTGGGCGGCTGCTGCTGAACCTGCTCCTGGTCCGCCTCGGCTACCCCCCCGCCGTCGTCTACACCCGAGACCGGAACCGGTACCTCCGCGCCCTGCGGCGCGCCGACAACGGCGACCCAGGGCCCCTCGGAGAACTCATCGCCAGGTCGGTCACCGACAACCTCTACCGCTTCGTTGTACCCGCCGTGGCTGGGCCCCACCGCTTGGTTCCCATTGTCTCGCTGGCGACCAAAACCCAGAGCGTTCCGACGCTTCGAGCCGCCATCGAGAGGGGTCGCCTCAGGGGGCAAAAGGGCCCGGACGGGCAATGGCGAAGCACCCGCGTATGGGTCGACGAGTACATTGCGAGCAAGTACAAGCGTCGCCCCTGACACCGCCGCCCGGCGTGGGCGCTCGGCGGGGACGGTGGAGTCCGATTGCCTCGCTGGCGCGCCTACCGGCTCGACGCGGCATGGAGGCGCATGGGGCCTCCGGGCGCGACCGCGCCGGGAGGTGACGTCGAGGCGGCGCTCGCGTTCGGCTGGATCACGGTTGCGGCGGCGCGATGGGCCCGGCGTCGCCGTAGCCCTGGCGGACCCCTTGGCCGGCCCGGCGTGTCAGCTGGTCGGGCTCGTACAGCATCCAGTAGGCGTTGCGGGCGTGCTTGCGGGCACGGTCGACGCACACCGCGGCCAGGCGGGCCGGGTCCTCCTCCTCGTTCTCGTGCACGAAGACCTCGAGCACGTGAGTGCTCGTGAGGAGCTGGGCCAGCATGATGCCCTGGGACGCCTCGTGGGCGCAGACCTGGTCGATAGCCGCCTTCCCCGGCATGCCGAGGGCGACGACGATGGCGCAGCCCTGCTGCTCGATGAGCCTCTTGCAGGCCACGCCGAGGTCCTTGAACCCCGGGACTGTCGTGCGGACGACCTCGAAGCGCTCCCCGAAGCCGGGGCACTGCTTCAACTCGTCGACGGCCTCGGCCCCCATGTCGTAGCGGGCGAACATGGTGTCGACGACGCCGATGCGGTCCATGCCCAGATTCTCCCACGGCGGCGGGCGCCGCTCAGGCCGTTCCCTCCACGCCGTGGTCACGGCACCGGGCCACGTAGCCCGCGGGCGTGACTCTGACGGTCATCCGACGCCCGCAGCTGACACAGAAACGGGGCGGGTCGAGCTCGCGCCGGCACCCGGGGCACTCGCCGGCGGGCCGACCGCACGAGCCGCAGAACGCCCCGACGCCCCCTGGTCCCGCCGTCATCGCTCCCACCACCGTTGGTCCGCCGCCTGGTTCACAGTCACGGTGCGGTCGCGTCGTGACGATTCGTTGATGCTGGCCAGTCCGCCTCCGCCGGTGCCCATGTCGGGCCTCGGTGCGTCGATCCCAGGGGCGTCGGTCCCCGCCACGACGGTCCCCAGCACGTCGCCGATGGGCCGCCGGAGCATGGTGCCGGCTTCCGCCGTGGTGACATTCGAGAACGCTACGCGCTGTCGTGGGGATGCGCCTGCCTCGGACTTCGCGGCGCTGGCGACACTCCGGTAGCGACGCTGGACCGAGTAGCCGTCGCTGCGGCCTGGAACCACTGGGACGAGCGTGGGGTGGACCGCCGACCCGCCGAGCCGATAGGCCGTTGCCTGTGGGCGAGGAGGCCGGCATGGAGAGCGAGGACGTCGGGGACGGGCTGCCGACAGCCCTCGGAGAACCCGTCGGAGAACCGCAGGAACGGGCGGTGGGGGAGCCGGAGGTCTCGGGTGCACCGGGGGCCTCGGACGCACCGACCCTCGGGGTCGGACCGGCGGCTGGCGACGACGCGCCGACCGAGGGCGAGGGGGCGATCCCCCCGGCGCCGCGGTGGGCGATGACGACCCGCATGCACTCCAACCGGCGCTCGGCGCCGGGGGACGAGGGCTACATCCGGCGCCGGTGGGGCACCGACGACGACACCCTGTACGTCATGGACGACGGCGCCGACCACTGCATGATCGGGCGCCGCGTGGGGCGCGCCCCGGACGGGTGCATCTACTGCCTGGTGGCGCGCATCTCGCTGGAGCAGTACGGGGACCTCGAGGCCGGCGACCTCACCGGCGCCGAATTGTTCTCCGAGGCCCGTGACATCTCACTGTGCGGTGTGTTCGACGACGAGCAGGCCGCATCGAACGTGCTGCTGGTGCAGCACTACCGGCGCCCGCGCCACGTCCCCGCCGACTATCTCCCGCCTTCGCCGTTCCTGGAATTCACCGACGAGCCCGACGAGGAGGCCTGAGCCCGCCGGGCCCGGCCCCCGTCGGCGGGGCCTGGTCAGAGGATGGCCACGCTGTTGCTGTTGTCGAAAGTGGCCGAGCTCACCGTCTGGTTGGCGGCGCACCCCGTGTCGAGCGCGCTCGAGTCCGTCTGGTCGATGAACACGGTGATCTGGTTCAGCGGCTTCTCCGCGTAGGAGCCGATGACCTCCTTGCCCGAGAGCGAGAAACCGATCTCCGGTGTCGTGTTGGTGGCCGCCGTCGCCTTCTTGACGGTGAAGGTGGACGCGCCCTTCTCTCCGCCGCTCCAGGTCACGCCCACCTTCAGGCCCTTCAGGGCCTTCAGCGTGGCCGGCTCGATGAAGGCGGGGCAGTACCCCGTGGCGTAGCTCCTCGGCCCGAGCTTGGTGGCCGGGATCTTGATCGTCAGGGTCGGGAACGTCCCGTGGCTGGGTCCCCCCGCCGGCGCGGCCGAGAGGCAGGCGGCGAGGCGGCCCGACGAGATGGTGACCGTCGTGCTTGCCGCCGCGCTCGTGGTGTGCGTCCCGGTCTTGGTCAAGGCCGGGCTGAACCCGACCGTGGCCGTGATCTTGCAGGCCACCGGGAAGGCCGGCGCGGCGGCCCCGGCAAAAATGGCCGGCGCCCCGAAGACTGCGAATGCGGTCACCGGCAGGGCAAGGGCGGCAACCCCGGACAGGATCCGTCGGCGAGCGGACATGGTTCCTCCTCATCCCCGCACTCGGTTCGACACGGTGCAATGCGCTCAACGTAGCCATCTGGCCGGCGCGCTTCACGGGGCGATGAAGGCCCTGGTGCCGACGCCTCGGCCGGACGGGCCCCGAGCGCCGTTCGGGCTCTCGTAGTGTGGGGGCGACCCGTGCCGCCGTGCATGCGGACCCAGGCCGGGGGCACCGTCGCCCCCCACCGGGACGCGTGCACGGGCGCCGGGGACAGGGCCGGAGGAGGCGGGACATGAGCGACACGGGCGACGCGTTCGACCTCGACATGGCGGCGGCCACGATGCAGTCCAACGCCACCGACGTCCACATCATGCTCAGGGTCCTCGCCGGCCAGCTCGCCGAGGTCCTCGGGCCCCGGGTCGTCGTCGACCGCGCCGGCGGGCTCCTGCGCAAGTCCACCGAGGTGAAGGCGCTCGAGGTCACGCTCGGGGACGACGTCCTGCGCGCCCAGGTCGAGGGGGGATCCGTGCGATGCTCGGTCGCCCATTCCTCGGGAGGGATCCGAATCCGCAGCGAGACCGTGGACCTCGACAGCTGGCTCAAGAGACTGCTGAGCGCCCTCCAGGAAGAAGCCGCCCACAGCGAGGGCGCCCGCCAGGCCCTCGAGAGAATCGTCATCGGAGGTTCGTCATGACCCAGCCCCAGGACCTCCCGAAGGAGGCCGGGCACCGCCTCGAAGAGCTCGAGCACGGCCTGTTCACCTCGGACCTCTCGGTCAACGAGTTCCTCCTCATCAAAGAGGCGGGGTTCCATCCCCTGGGCTTCGTGATGGGGTCGTCGATCTACCACACCGGCATCCAGGCCCGTCGCTGGAACAAGAGCCAGGAGCTCACCAAGCTGACCGAGGCCATGTACAACGCGCGCGAGCTCGCCATGACGCGCATGGAGGAGGAGGCCGACCAGCTCGGCGCGGACGGGGTGGTGGGCGTCCGTCTCGACGTCAACTACTACGAGTGGGGCCGCGACGCGGCCGAGTTCATCGCGGTGGGCACGGCGGTGAAGGCCGAGGACGGCACCTCGCACCGCAACGCACTGGGCAAGCCGTTCACCTCGGACCTGTCCGGACAGGACTTCTGGACGATCATGCAGACCGGGTACGTGCCCCAGGGACTGGTGATGGGTACCTGCGTGTTCCACATCGCCCACCGCGGCCTCGGCCAGGCGCTCGGGTCGATGGGCCAGAACGTCGAGCTCCCCAACTTCACCCAGGCGCTGTACGAAGCGCGCGAGCTGGCCATGACCCGGATGCAGGACGAGGCCAACCAGCTCGGGGCGACGGGGATCGTCGGTGTCCGGCTCGAGGAGAAGTCCCACCAGTGGGGGTCGCACACCATCGAGTTCCTGTCGCTCGGCACGGCGGTGAAGAAGTCGACCGGTGACGTGACGCTGCCCGCGCCGATCACCGTGATCTCCCTCGACAACTGATGAGCACCCCGGCCGGTCCCGGCGGCGAGAACGACGCGCCCGATGGCCCCGGGGGCGGTGCCGACGGTGATCTGCCCGAAGCCGCCGGACGCCGCCTCAGCAGCGGATCGTTCTCGTCGGGCCTGACCGTCCCCGACTTCGCCGCCTGCCTGCAGATGGGGCTGCGACCGGTCGGGCTCGTCCAGGGCTTCTGCGTCATGCAATGGGGCTGGTACGGGTCGGGGTCGCCGTACTCGCGCGGCATGTCTCCCTACGCCTTCGGCCGGGACGCGCCGCGCGGCGTGTACTCGGAGAGCTACAGCTGCCCCCACGGCGGCATGGTGTACTCCAACGAGCACCGCATCTGGGGCCAGAACTACGAGCAGCCCTGGGTCGAGGCCGCCTGGGGCGAAGGCTACGGCTCGTCCTACACCCGCATGGTGGAAGAGGCCGCCGAGGTGGGGGCCCACGGCGTCATCGGCGTCGTCGACTCCACCCGCCACCTGGCCGACATGAACGTCACGGAGTTCCACATCCTGGGCACGGCCGTGGTGGTGGAGGACGCCGCGCCGCCCCCGGGCGGCCAGCCCTGGACGACGTACCTGGCCGGCCAGCGCCTGGCCAAGCTCGTCGAGGCCGGGTACATGCCGGTGTCGGTGGTCGCGGCGCTGTCGTCGGTGCGGGTGTGGGCCTACTGCGTCACCGAGATGCTGATGGAGGGCAGGCCGATCTCGACCTTCGGCGCCAGCGGGTACATGCCCGTGGCCGAGGTGGAGCAGATCTCCCGGGCCCATCTCGCCGTCCGCTCGCTGGCCCGCGAGCACGTGCGGGGCCAGCTCGGCAACGACACCCTGCAGGGGGCCCGCGTCGTCGCCAACACCCAGAGCCTGGCCCAGGGGGACCAGGTCATCGAGTGCACCCTGCGCGGCACCCGGGTCCGCCGGTTCAAGGACTTCGACCCCATGCCCGCGGCGCGTCCCACGGTCCGGCTGTCGTGACCGGTCCCCGCCCCGCCGGCTCGTCGCCGGCCGCGCCCGACCTGCGGGCCGAGATGCGCAGCGCGGCGGAGTCGCTCGGCAAGCCGGCGCACGACGCCCCGAGCCGGGCCGTGACCTCGGACCTGTCGGTCGACGAGGCGTTGCTCCTGCACAGCATGGGCTGGGAGGCCGTGGACGTCGTGTTCGGCTCGTCGGTGGTGTCCATCCCCCCCTTCGTGTGGACGTGGGGATCGGGCGAGATCGCCTCGGCGTCAGAGGCCCACAACGGAGCGGTGCGCTCGGCGGCCAAGCACCTGGCCGAGCAGTGCTCGAACGTGCGCGGCCACGGCGTCGTCGGGGTGCACGTCGAGATCGAGGTGCAGCGCCATCACGTCGACGTCGAGCTCACCGGCACGGCCGTGCGGCCCGTGCAGGGCAAGGACAGCAACCAGCCGTTCGTGTCCGACCTCTCGGCGCGCGACTTCACGCTGCTGCACAACGCGGGCTGGAGCCCCATCGGCCTCGCCTTCGGGGCGAGCTTCGTCTACGCGCCCAGGCGCTCGGTCGGCGACACCATGCGCCAGTCGTCGCAGAACGTCGAGCTGACCAACTACACCCAGGCCATCTACGCGGCGCGTGAGACGGGCATGGAGCACATGCAGCGCGCCGCCATCGACATGGGCGCCCAGGGCATCGTGGCCGTGCGCGTGGTCGAGGGGCCGATGTGGTTCGCCAACCACGCCATCGGCTTCACGGCCTGGGGGACGGCCGTGCGCCTCCACGCCGAGTCGCATCAGTACCTGCGTCCCGACGTGGTGCTGCCCCTCGATGACGCCATCGTCGAGTTCCAGGCCCAAGCGCTGCGGTAGGGCACTCGTGGACCGGTGCGCGGAGTGCGGCTTCGAGTACGACCTCGCCGCGGCGGAGTCGGCCGGGCCCGCCATCGTGGCTGGCGTCGCCCCGTTGCTCGTCGTGCTCGGCAACGGTGACAGAGACGGCGCCGTCGACCTCGCCCGCCGGCCCGAGCCCCGCACGTGGTCGCCGCTCGAGTACGGCTGCCACGTCCGAGACGTCCTGCTCGTCCAGCGCGAACGGGTGCTCACGGCGCGTCGCACCGACCGCCCCGCCTTCGAGCCCATGGGTCGTGACGAGCGCGTCGAGCACGACGGCTATGCCCGCCAGGACCCCGGGGCCGTGGCCCGCCAGCTGGCCGACGCCGCCGCGCTGTTCGCCAACGTCCTGGCCCGGCTCGGCGCCGAGGACTGGGAGCGCACCGTCGTGTACGGGTACCCGGCCACCCTCGAGCGGACCCTGCGCTGGGTGGCGACCCATACCCTGCACGAGGTGCGCCACCACGTCCTCGACGTCCGCCGTCAGGTCCCTACCGGTGCCGGCCGGCGCTGAGACGGCCCGCCCCGGCGGCACCCGGGCGCGCTCGCTGTCGGGGGCGGCGCGGCTGCTGGCCGGGCGCGACGACGTCGTGGCCGGGCTCGTGGCCGCCCACGGCCTGCCCCGCCTGTCGAGGCGCGACGGCACCCACTTCGCCGCGCTGGTGCAGTCCATCGTCTTCCAGCAGCTGGCCGGGGCGGCGGCCCGGACCATCCACGGACGGCTGGTGGCCGCCCTGGGGGGAGAGGTGACCCCCGAGGCCATGCTGGGGCTCGCTCCCGAGGACCTGCGCGCCGCGGGGATGTCGGGCAACAAGGCGGCCTCGGTGTGCGACCTGGCGGCCAAGGTCATCGACGGGACGGTGGTGCTCGATCCGCGCGGCATCGCCCGGGAATCGGACGAGGAGGTGATCGACCGGCTGACGACGGTGCGCGGCATCGGGCGGTGGACGGCGGAGATGTTCCTCATGTTCCATCTCGGGCGCCTCGACGTGTGGCCCGTCGGCGACCTCGGCGTGCGCAAGGGCTTCGGGGTGGCCTGGCGGATCCCCATGCCGAGCGCCAAGGAGCTGGCACCGCTCGGCGACCCGTTCCGTCCCTACCGGTCCGCCGTCGCCTGGTACTGCTGGCGGGCGACCGAGCAGGCCGGCCAGGCCCCCAGCCCGGTGACGGGCTGACGCCGGCCGCGCCGGCCACGACCCCCGACCGAGAGAGAGACCGATGCCCGCATCCCGTCCCGACCCGTCCCCGCCCGTGAGCGGTGCCAGCGAGCGCGACGGGCGCGACGGGCGCGACGGGCGCGACGGGCGCAACGGGCGCGACGGGCGCGACGGGCGCGACGGGCGCGACGGGCGCGACGCCCCGGACTGGTGGCGCCGCGCCGTCTTCTACCAGGTGTACGTGCGCTCGTTCGCCGACAGCAACGACGACGGCATCGGGGACCTGCGGGGCCTGCTCGGCCGGCTCGACCACCTCGCTTGGCTGGGGGTGGACGCGCTGTGGCTCAGCCCGGTCATGCCGTCGCCCAACGCCGACTGGGGCTACGACGTCGCCGACTACCGCGCCGTCCTCCCCGAGTACGGCACCATGGACGACCTCGACGAGGTCATCGCCACCGCGGGGGTGGCCGGCATCAAGGTGCTCCTCGACCTCGTCCCCAATCACACGAGCGACCGCCACCCGTGGTTCGTCGAAGCGCGCGCCGCGGCCGACTCGGCTCGGCGCGACTGGTACGTGTGGGCCGACCCCAACCCCGACGGGTCCGCGCCGAACAACTGGGTGGGGTCCTTCGGCGGCCCGGCCTGGACGCTCGACCAGGCCTCGGGGCAGTACTTCCTGCACAACTTCCTCCCCCAGCAACCCGACCTCAACTGGTGGTCCGAGGCGGTGCGCGACGCCTTCGACGACATCCTGCGCTTCTGGTGGGACCGGGGCGTGGCCGGCTTCCGCATCGACGTGTGCAACATGATGATCAAGGACGCGCTGCTGCGGGACAACCCGCCCGCTACCGAGGACGACCCCTTCATCATGCAGATGTTCGGCCAGCGCCCGGTGTACAACGGCAACCGCCCCGAGGCCCACGACATCCTGCGCCGGTGGCGGACGATCGCGGCCGGCTACGCCCCCGAGCGGTTGCTGTTGGGCGAGACGAACGTCGACACCCTGGAGAACCTGGCCACCTACTACGGGTCGGGCGACGACGAGCTGCACATGGGGTTCAACTTCCCCTTCATCGAGGCCCCCTTCGAGGCCGACACGCTGGCGGCCATCGTGGCCCGGACCGAGTCCCTGCTGCCGGCGTCGGCGTGGCCGGTGTGGACGGGCTCGAACCACGACGTGTCGCGCCTGGCGTCGCGGTGGTGCGACGGGGACCCGGCCAAGGTGCGCCTCGCCCTGCTCATGCTCCTCACCCTGCGAGGCACACCCGTGCTCTACCAGGGCGACGAGATCGGGCTCACCGACGGAGCGTTCGACAAGGACGAGCTGCTCGACCCGGTGGGGCTGCGCTTCTGGCCCTACTACCCCGGACGCGACCCCGAGCGCACGCCCATGCCGTGGGACACCGGTCCCAACGCCGGCTTCACCGCGGCGGGGGTGACGCCGTGGCTGGCGTTGGCCGACGCGCCGGTGAACGTGGCGGGCCAGCGCGCCGAGCCCGACTCGGTGCTGCACTTCGTGCGCGACGCCATCGCCCTGCGGCGCCGCACACCCGAGCTGCTCGACGGCGACTACCGGTCGGCGCCGGTCGCCGACGACCTGTGGGTGTGGCGGCGCGGCAGCACCGTGGTGGCGCTCAATTTCTCGGCCACGACGCGCCAGGTCGACCTGGACGGCGCCGCGTCGAAGACCGTGGCGCTGTCGACGCACCGGGCCAGGGAGGGGCCGGTCGTGGGTGCGACGGTGCCCCTCGACGTCTGGGAGGGCGTCGTGGTCACCAGTCGAGGTTGAGCACCTCGCGCATCGTCTTCTCGAAGGTGGTGTCGTCCATCGACGCCCGGGTGCCGAGGATCATCTCGGCGTCGTCACCGACGGGGACGCGCCACGGCGGTCCCTGTCGCTCCAGGGCATCGGCGATGGCGGTGGCGACCACCTCGGGCCCGGGGGCGGTGCCCCGGCCGATCTGCGCCGACAACTTCTCCATGATCACGGCCAGCTCGTCGAACGGGGGAGCGTCGACGCCGAAGTCTCGACGCGCCTCGGAGAGGTTGGTCTTGAAGTACCCGGGTTCGATGACGATGGTGCGGATCCCGAAGTGCCCGGCCTCGATGTGCAGCGCCTCGGACATGGCTTCGAGCGCGTATTTCGACGCGGCGTAGAAGCCCGACAGGGGCGCGGCCACCTTGCCCGACACCGACGACACGTTCAGGATCGCCCCCGATCCCCGAGCCCGCATCTGGGGCAGGACGGCCTGCATCATGCGTAGCGGGCCGAAGACGTTGGTCTCGAAGAGCCGGCGCACCTCGGCCAGGGGCACGAGCTCGATGGGGCCGCCGATGCCGACGCCGGCGTTGTTGACGAGCACGTCGATGTCCCCCGCGCTGTCCACCGCGGCCGCCACCGAGGCGTCGTCGGTGACGTCGAGGGCGAGGCGCTCGTCCACGTCGAGGTCGGCCAGGGTCTGGGGCCGCCGGGCGGTGGCCACCACCTCGTAGCCGCGCTTCTTGAGCTCGACGGCGGTCGCCCGCCCGAACCCGGTGGAGCATCCCGTGATGAGCGCCCGCGCCATGTCCTGCCTCCCGCAGCGAGGCGGAGGCTGTCTCCGCCGAAGGCCCCGAGGATAGAGGCAAGGGGCGAAGATGGGTCGTGGGTCAATCTGGGATCCCGCCGTCTATCTCCGGTGTCACAACCGACTTCTACCGTCGAGGTATGGGTCGCTGCCGCTCCTATCGCTACCTTCTCCAACCGACGGTCCACCAACGGGCCGATCTCGAGCGGCTCCTGCTCAACCAGTGCGAGCTCTACAACGCCGCGCTCGAGGAGCGCCAAGGTGCCTGGACATGGGAGCGGCGCTCGGTGTCGTATGTCGACCAGACGCGGACCCTGACCACGGTGCGAGGAGCGCGCCCCGAGGTCCTCGACCATGGGGTGACGGTCTGCCGGGGGACCCTCAAACGCCTGGACCGGGCCTTCGCCGCCTTCTACCGCCGGTGCCGGGCCGGCCAGGCGCCGGGGTACCCCCGGTTCAAGTCCTCCCAACGCTGGGACTCGGTGCAATGGGAGGACAGATCGGGCTGGCGTCTCGACATCGAAAACCGGCGGCTGAGGCTGCTCGGCATTGGAAACGTCAAGGTCCGCCTCCACCGGGCCGTGCGCGGCACCCCCAAGGCCATCACCGTGGCCCGAGAGGGACAACGCTGGTGGGTGACGCTGCGATCTGTCGACGTCCCTGCCGAGCCCCGGCCCGCCACCGGTCGTCAGGTGGGCATCGACCTCGGCATCGTCGCCCAGCTGGCCACGAGTGACGGGGAGGTCGTGGAAGAAGGCCGCTACGGGCGACGAGCCGCGGAACGTCTGGCAAACGCCCAGCGTGCATTGAAGGACAAGCGCCGGGGATCTCGCCGTCGACAACGGGCGATGGACAGAGTCGCTGCTGCTCACCGCCTGGTGCGCAATCAGAGAAAAGACCTGGCCCACAAGCTGTCTCGGCAGTTGGTCAACCGTTACGACCTGATCGCCCACGAGGACCTCGAGATCACCAACATGGTGCGCCGCCCCCGGCCAGGGAGAGCCGCCGACGGCACCCACGAACCAAACGGAGCGGCCGCCAAAGCCGGTCTCAACCGCTCCATCTCCGACGCCGGGTGGGGACAACTCCTGCAGTGCATCGCGTACAAAGCGGAAGAGGCTGGTCGCATCGTCATTGCAGTGAACCCCCGCCACAGCTCCCAGCGGTGCTCCTCGTGCGGGCACACCGTTGGGGGCAACCGGCGCACCCAGGCCCGGTTCCGATGTCTGGCGTGCGGCCATGAGGGCCACGCCGACGTCAACGCGGCTGTGAACATCTTGCGGGCCGGTAGGGCCCGACAGGCTGAGGCCTGTGCTGGGTTGACAAACTGACCCTCTACCCGACACCAACTACTGCGCCGGCCGGCCACGTCGCCGGTCATCAGCGAGATCATGGACCGAGCCCGATCCTGGGCCGCCGCAGAGGGCTGGGAGCTCGACTGACGGGCGCTACAGCGCCGCGGTCAACGCGCCGAGCGGCATGCGCAGGTCGTCGAGCATGCGCAGGTCCTCTTCCGGCGAGCGTCCGAGGGTGGTGAGGTAGTTGCCGACGATCAGCGCGTTGATCCCCGACGTCATCCCCATGGCCTGGAGGTCGCGCAGCGTCACCTCTCGGCCCCCGGCGTAGCGCAGGATCACGCCCGGGAGCGCCAGCCGGAATAGCGCGATCCAGCGGATGGCGTCCCACGCGCCCACCACGGGCCGGTGGCCGAGCGGGGTCCCGGGGCGGGGGTTCAAGAAGTTGACTGGGACCTCGGTGGGGTCGAGGTCGCGCAGCTGGAGGAGGAGCTCGACCCGCTGGGCGTCGCTCTCGCCCATGCCGACCAGGGCCCCGCAGCACAATTCCATGCCGTGGGCGCGCACCAGGCGGCACGTGTCGGCCCGCTCCTCCCAACCGTGCGACGTGACGACGGTGGGGAAGAACGAGCGCGCCGTCTCGACGTTGTGGTTGTAGCGGTGCACGCCCCCCGCGGCCAGGCGCCGGGCCTGGTCGTCGGTGAGGATGCCGGCCGACACGGCCACATTGAGCCCGGTGCGGTCGCGCACCAGAGGGACGAGCTCGAGTAGCCGGGCCATGACGCGCTCGTCGGGGCCGCGCACGGCCAGGACGATGCAGAACTCCGTCGCCCCCAGCGCGGCGGTCTCGGCCGCGGCGGCCAGGACCTCGTCGGTGTCGAGGAAGGGTGTCGCCTTCACCGGTGTGTCGAAGCGCGACGACTGCGAGCAGAAGTGGCAGTCCTCGGGGCACCCCCCCGTCTTGGCCGACAGGATGCCCTCCACCTCCACGGTGGGCCCGCACCACGTCAGCCTGACCTCGTGCGCCAACGAGGCCAACCCCGTCACCGACTCGTCGGGCACCACGGCCAGGTCCCCCAACTCCTCGGCGTCGAGCAGGCGGCGCTCGTCGAGCAGGGCTATGGCGGCGGCGGCGATGCGGGCCCTCGCCTCGGAGGGGCTCGGGGGGGCGGGGAGCCGCACCGGGCAGGGCTCGATGGGCGCTCGCAGGGAGACGGTGCTACGCGTGGGGGCAGCGGTGGCGTCGGCTGGCACCGGCACACGGTAGCGGCCGGCCCCGGAGGGCTCGGAACGGCCGAGGCACGATCCAGAAACAGGAGCCCGATACACCGATCCCGATACAGGAGCCCGATACAGGAGGCAGTCACGTGGCGTGGGACTTCGAGACCGAACCCGAGTACGAGGCCAAGCTGGCCTGGGCGCGTGCCCTGGTCGACGAGGAGATCGTGCCCCTCGAGACCCTCGACCTCGAGTACGACGCCCTCCTGCGGGTCATCGGGCCGCTCCAGGAGGCGGTGAAGGAACAGGGCCTGTGGGCCGCGCACCTCCCCCCCGAGCTCGGCGGCATGGGCTTCGGCCAGGTGCGCCTCGGACTGCTGCACGAGGTGCTGGGGCGCTGTGCGATCGCCCCCGTGGTCTTCGGCAACAACGCGCCGGACTCGGGCAACGCCGAGCTGCTGGCGGTGGGTATCGAGGCCAACGGGCGCACCGAGCAGCGCGCGCAGTGGCTCGAGCCCTTGTTGGAGGGCAAGCTGCGCAGCGCCTTCTCCATGACCGAGCCCGGTGCGGGTGCGGACCCCACCATGATCACCACCAGCGCGGTGCGCGACGGCGAGGAGTGGGTGATCAACGGGCACAAGTGGTTCACCTCCAACGGGTCGGTGGCCGACTTCCTCATCGTGATGTGCGTCACCAATCCCGACGTGCACCCCTACGCCGGGTGCTCCATGGTCCTCGTGCCGGCGGACACGCCAGGGGTGGACATCGTGCGCGACGTGCCCACCATGGAGCATCCCTTCCCCCACTTCGGGAAGTTCGGTGGGCATTCGGAGATCGTCTACCGCGACGTGCGCGTGCCGGTCGAGAACATCGTGGGCAACGAGGGCGACGGCTTCCGCCTGGCCCAGATGCGCCTGGGCCCGGGCCGCATCCACCACTGCATGCGCTGGCTGGGCCAGTCGCGCCGGGCCTTCGACATGCTGTGCGAGCGGGCCGTGTCGCGCCAGGTGCACGGCTCGCTCCTGGCCGACAAGCAGATGGTGCAGAGCTGGGTGGCCGACTCCATGGCCGAGATGGCCGCGGCGCGGCTCATGACCCTGCACGCGGCGTGGAAGATGGACCGCGACGGCGCGCCGGCGGCCCGGGTCGAGATCGCCATGATCAAGTACTTCGGCGCCGGCGTGCTCTACAACGTGATCGACCGGGCCATCCAGGCCCACGGGTCCCTGGGGTTCTCCACCGACCTCCCCCTCGAGCACATGTATCGCGCCGCGCACGCGGCGCGCATCTACGACGGGCCCGACGAGGTTCACAAGGTCACCGTGGCCCGCCAGGTCCTGAAGCACTACGCCCCGGCCGAGGTGCCCTCCGAGCACGTCCCCACACGCCGGCGCGCCGCCCAGGAGAAGTTCGCCGACCTGCTGGCCGAAGTGAGTGCCAACGACTGAGCGGCGCTAGCGTGCCCGGACCGGGATGCGACCGCCGTCCCGGATGTGCACCAGGGGGCACAGTGACCATTCGGGCCCAGACCGACCACAGGCCGACCGCGGCGCGCCGACTGGGACGGCGCGCCGGGACACGACCGCGCCGGGCGGGGGCGCGCCGTGCGGGTGACGATCTGCGGGGCCCGGGGGTCGACGCCGGCCTCGGGGCCCGACTTCGTGCGCCACGGCAGCCACACCTCGTGCGTGGCCCTGGCCCATGACGGCGAGCGGCCCAGCCTCGTGCTCGACTCCGGCACCGGCATCCGCCGCATCACCGCGTTGCTGGGTGAGCACAGCTTCGACGGCTCGATCCTGCTCGGCCATCTCCACTGGGACCACACCCAGGGCCTCCCCTTCTTCGCCGGGGCGGACCGGCCCGACGCCCGCACCGACCTGTACATGCCGGCCCAGGGCGACGCCGAGGAGGTCCTGCGCCGCGTCATGTCGCCGCCGCACTTCCCGATCACGCCCGCCGACCTGCGCGGCACGTGGCGCTTCCTCGGCCTCGAGCCGGGCGAGCCCGTCGAGTTGGAGGGGTTCACCGTCCTCGCCCGCGAGATCCCCCACAAGGGCGGGCGCACCTTCGGCTTCCGCGTCTCCGACGCCAGCGCCACCGTGGCGTATCTGTCGGACCACTGTCCCACCGCCTTCGGCCCCGGCCCCGACGGGCTCGGCGAGTACCACGAAGCCGCCCTGGCCCTGGCCGACGGCGTCGACCTGCTCGTGCACGACGCCCAGTACCACGACGACGAGCTCGCCGCCCGGGCCAGCTTCGGCCACGCGTCGTCGGGCTACGCCGTGGCCCTGGGCCAGCGCGCCGGGGTCCGGCGGGTGCTGCTGTTCCACCACGACCCGCCGCGCACCGACGACGACATCGACGCCGTGGTGGCGTCGTTCGCCCGGGCCACGGTGTCGGTGGGGGCCGCAGCCGAGGGCATGGTCGTGGATCTCCCCGAGCCGGGGGAGCGCTGAGGCGGGGTCGGCACCACACCCCTCTGGCCTACAGTGCGGGGCCATGGCAGTGCGGATCGTCTTGGCGGAGGACAACTACCTGGTGCGTGAGGGTGTGCGCACCCTGGTGGAGACCGAGCCCGACCTCGAGGTGGTGGGGTGCTGCGAGGACTACGACTCGCTCATCGCCACCGTCGACGAGCAGACCCCCGACGTGGTCGTGACCGACATCCGCATGCCGCCCACGGGGACCGACGAAGGGATCCGGGCGGCCGAGGTCCTGCGCCAGCGCCACCCCGACATGGGCGTGGTGGTCCTGAGCCAGTACTCCGAGCCGGCCTACGCCGTGGCCTTCCTCGACGGCGGGTCCAAGGGCCGCGCCTACCTCCTCAAAGAGCGCGTGTCGGACATCGGGCAGCTGGCCGGGGCGATCCGCGAGGTGGCGGCGGGGGGCTCGGTCATCGACCCCGAGGTCGTCGACGCCCTGGTCTCGGCGCGGGCCCGGCCCGCCGACTCGCCGCTGCACCGGCTCACGGCGCGCGAGAGCGAGATCCTGTCGGAGATGGCCCAGGGCAAGAACAACGCGGCGGTGGCCGCGTCCCTGGTGCTGTCGGAGCGGGCCGTCGAGAAGCACATCAACTCGATCTTCTCCAAGCTGGCGCTGTCGCAGGAGCCCGACGTGCACCGCCGCGTCAAGGCGGTGCTCCTCTTCCTCTCCGTCCAGGACGGGTGACCCCCTCCTCCTCGGGCCGCGCCGCGCTTCGGGCCCCGTCCCGCCGCCCGGGTGGGGGTGCTGCCACCACCGTCCCGGTCGTGCTGTCAGCCTGTGCCCCTCACCGACAGGCTGCGAGGATGGGGACGTGGGTGACCTTGGGACCACGGTGCTGATCGTCGACGACCAATTGCCGTTCCGCATGGCGGCGCGCGTGGTGGTGGGGGTCACGCCCGGGTTCGAGGTGGTGGGGGAGGCCAAGTCGGGCGAGGACGCCGTCGAGCAGGTGGAGGCGCTCGCCCCCCAGCTCGTCCTCATGGACATCAACATGGACGGCATCTCCGGGATCGAGGCCACCCGGCGCATCACCGCCGCGCATCCCGAGACCCGGGTCATCTTGCTGTCGACCTACGACGCCGAGGACCTGCCCGCCGATGCCCGCACGTGCGGGGCACTCGGCTACGTCCACAAGGAACAGTTC
The DNA here is from genome assembly GCA_963811775.1 of uncultured Acidimicrobiales bacterium. Taxonomy (GTDB): domain Bacteria; phylum Actinomycetota; class Acidimicrobiia; order Acidimicrobiales; family UBA8190; genus Chersky-840. Next base: position 302,824 of record CAWESO010000019.1, read on the forward strand.
GGCCCCGACGTCCTGATCGACCTGTGGTCGGGGGCGCAGACGGGCCGCCTCACCGATTGAGGGGGATGCGGCCCTCGATGGTCGTGCCCTCGCCCGGCGCGCTCTGCACGGTGACGGTGCCGCCGATGGCCCCCACCCGGTCGCTCATGTTCACGAAGCCCGCCCCGCTGGCCAGCGTCCCCTTGGCGTCGAAGCCCGCACCGGTGTCGCGCACCTCGAAGCTCAGGTTGGTCTCGTCCGCCCACACCCGCACAGAGGCGGTGGCGCCCTCACCGGCGTGCTTGCCCGCGTTCTGCAAGGCCTCGAGGCAACAGAAGTAGACCGCCGACTCGCGCTCGGGCGAGTAGCGGTCGAGGCCGTCGGCGTCCACCTCGGTGGGCAGCGCGGCGCGGCCCGCGGCCGAGCGCAGCGCCTCGCCGATGCCCCGGTCGATGAGCAGGGGCGGGTAGATGCCGTGCGCCAGGGCCCGCAGCTCCTGGACGGCTTCCTGGATGCCCTCGCCCAGCTGGTCCAGGATCTTGCCCGAGGCCTCGGGATCGCGCTCGGCCAGCTGGCGGGCGAGGCGCACGTTCACGGCCAGGGCCACCAGGTGCTGCTGGGCCCCGTCGTGGAGGTTGCGCTCGATCTGGCGCCGGGCCGCGTCGGACGCGGCCACGATGCGGGCCCGCGAGGCGCGGAGCTCGTCGGCCTGGCGCCGGACCTCGTCGAGCGATTCCTGGAGGGCGGAGTCGAGCTCGACGTTGTGCAGGGCCAGGCCCACCTGGCGGGCGAGCTCGGTGAGCATGGTGTCGTCGTCGGTCGTGAACTGGTCGCTGTTGGGCGGCCGCACCGCCACGATGAGCCCGAGGACCTGGCCCGAGTGGGTGGTGGGCGCCACCCGCACCACGGAGTCCTCCCGGCCCTCGAGCAGGCTCGGCAGCCAGATCTCCACCCACGCCGTCCCCGTGACCCCGGCCCGGGCCACGACGGTGGCCTCCTCGTCGTTGAGCGTCATGCGCCGCACCGGCACGTCGGGCACCGACACCGTGCGCTCGAGATGCCCCCCCGATCCCGTCCACACCTCGGCCGCGGCCAGCCCGAGGGTCTTGCGCAGCGACTCGGCCACCTGCAGCAGGAGCTCGTCCATGGGGATGGCGCGCGACAGCCGGCTCCCGAAGGTGCGCAGCACCGTGTCGGGCGCCTCGCGCTCGCCGTAGACGATGCGGTTGGCGTACTGGGTGAGTCGCTGGCGCGCCGGCCCGTACAGCAGCGCGGCGATCGCGGCGGCCGCCATCGACAGCGCCAGCAGCGAGCGCTGGTCGTGGGTGGGGGTGTGCCCGAGGCCCACCACGATGACGAGGTACACGATGACCACGATGCCGGTGAGCCCGGCCAGCGACACGGTGTGGGCCAGGATGCGGTCGATGCGCCCGGCCAGGCGACGCGAGCTCCCCATGGCCAGCGCCACCGCCAGCGGGACGCTCGCCACCATGACCACCAGCCACGGACGTGTCGGCCAGCCCCACAGCACGCGCAGGGCGAGGGCGACCACGAGCATCTCGGCCCCGACGGCCATGGCCCACCCGAACCACTGCATGCGCTGGCGCTCGACGCCGCGCGACCGCACGTAGCGGCGCTGGGAGCCGACCAGGCCGATCGTTCCGAACACCACGGCCTCGATGGCGACGGGCCACAGGGGGAGCGCGGGCCGGCGGGTCCACATGGCGATGCCGACGCCGGCCCCGACGACGTACCCACCCACGATCGCCGCCCGGCTCAGGCGGCAGCTGCCGTCGGGGAGCCCGAGGAGCAGGTGCATGGCCGCCACGGGCAGCAGCGCCACGGCCAGCGGCTCGGCCACCCGCGCCATCGACAGCGCGCTCGAGCTGACCCCGGCGCTGTGCAGATGCGCCTGGCCCACCGCGGCGGCCAGCGTGGCGATGGCCCCGAGCCCGGTGCCGCCCAGGGCCAGCAGGCCCTGGCGCTCGAAGGGGCGCCGCACCACGGCGAACGCGCCCGCCAGCGCGAACGCGCTCAGCAGCACCGACCGCACGACCTCGGTGGCCAGGTTCCCGTGGCGACCGAGGATCGGCGCGTAGACGGCGACGGCGAGCGCGCCGAGGGCCAGGACCGCGGCGCTGAACGAGGTCGCCCGACGCTGCGGCGCGACGGGCTCGACCGTGGCCCGGCCCGGGCCGCCGGATGTCGTGCCGGTGGCCGTGGCGACCTGGACGCTCATCCCGTCGTCGTCGACGGGGTGGGTTCCCCGGCGCTCGTACCCGCCCCCGCCGCGGCGGGCGTGCGCCCGCCGGTGCCGTCGTCCTCGATGCGCCCGTCGCGCATGCGCACGATGCGGGTGGCCGCGGCGGCCACGTCGTCGTCGTGGGTCACGAGCAAGATGGCCTGGCCCCCGGTGTGCAGCCGCCGGAACAGCTCGAGCACCTCGAGGCCGCCGTCGGAGTCGAGGGCGCCGGTGGGCTCGTCGGCCAGCAGCAGCGTGGGCTTGTTGGCCAGGGCGCGGGCGATGGCCAGGCGCTGGCGCTGCCCACCCGACAGCACGCCCGGCGCGGCGGCCTGCTTGTCGGCCAGGCCCAGCATGTCGAGCAGGTCGCGCGCCCGGCTCTCGGCCTGGCGGCGCCGGGCGCCGGCGATCACGGCGGGCAGGGTCACGTTCTCGAGCACGCTCATGCCCTCGAGCAGGTTGAAGAACTGGAAGACGATGCCGATGTGCACCCGGCGCATGCGGGCCAGCGCGTTCTCGTCCTTGTCGGCGAGGGACTCACCGGCCACGATCATCTCGCCCTCGGTCGGGGTGTCGAGGCCCGCCACCAGGTTGAGCAGCGTGGACTTGCCGCATCCCGACGGTCCCATCACCGCCACGAATTCCGTGTCGTCCATGGTGAGGTCGATGCCCCGCAGGGCCCGCACGGGCGCGCCGTCGGCCTCGTAGGTCTTGCGAACGCCCCGTGCCTCCATGACGTGCATGGCTACTCCCTGTCTCGATTGTCGTGAGCTGTCGCAACCGGCGCGGTCTGCGCCGCCACCTTCCAGGCCGCCACCGGTGCCTCGCGGCCCTTGACCAGCGCGGGGGGAGCTCGGTGGCGGCAGGCGGGTCGGCCAGGGCCTGGTAGGTGGCCTCGCTGAGCACGGTCTCGCCCGGCTCGGCCCACTGCTGCAGGCGTTGGGCCAGGTTCACCGTGTCCCCGACCAACGTGTACTCGAGGCGCTCCTCCGAGCCGAGCAGCGCGGCGGCGGCGGGGCCGGTGGTGATGCCGATGCCGAGCTCGAACGGGGCGAGGCCGTCGCTGATCCACTGCCGGTTCACCCGGGCCTGCGCGGCGTGCATGGCCAGGGCGGCGTCGACGGCGCGCCCGGCGTGGTCGGGGACCGGCACCGGCGCCCCGAACACCGCCATCACCGCGTCACCGACGAACTGCATGACCGTGCCGCTGGCGTCGAGGATGGCCCGGTTCATCTCGGCGCGGTGCACGTTCAGCTGCCCGGCCAGCGCGCTCGGGTCAGCGCGCTCGGCGATGCTCGAGTAGCCCCGGATGTCGGACATGAGCACGCTCACGACCACGGCCTCGGTCTCGCCCAGGCCGCGGCCCTGGCGCACGAGGAGGTCGGCGACCCCTCCGGGGAGGAGCCGGCTGAGCGTCTCGCCCTGCTCCTCGCGGTTGACGATGGCGTCGTGCAGCATGCGCAGGCGCCGCAGCGAGTCGCGCCCGCCCGCGCTGGCCTGCTGGGCGATGCGCAGGAAGAGCTTCTCGACGCTGTCGGCCGCGGCCGACGCCGTGGTGCCCTGGGCCACGGCGATGGCCTTGATGGGCCGCCCCTCGGCCACGAGGCGCAGCAGCTCCTCCTCGGCGTCGCTCAGGTCGCCGGTGTCGGTGACGGGGTGCACCATCGACTCCACGATGGTGGGGTCGAGCACCGACCCGCCCGTGGCCACGGCGCGGATGGCCCGGGCCAGCTGGTCGCCCTCGGCCACGTGGTCCTTCAGGAGGTAGGCGCACCCCGCCGCGCCCTCGTCGAGGAGGGAGATGGCGTACTCGGGGTCGTCGAACTGCGACAGGATCACGATGCCGGTGCCGGGGTGGCGCTTGCGGATCTCGTGGGAGGCCTCGATGCCCTCCTTCTGGAAGTTCGGCGGCATCCGGATGTCGGTCACGACCACCTGGGGGGCGAGCTTGCCCGCCCCGGTGACGAGCTCGTCGTAGTCCGCGGCGGTGCCCACCACCTCGAAGTCGGGCTCGAGGCCGAGCAGGGCCCGGACGCCCTCCCGCACGATCAGGTTGTCGTCGGCGAGGAACACGCTGATAGTGCCGCCGGTCATGGCCCTATTTGGCCCGGTCGCGGCGGTTGGGTCAAGGGTGCGCGCCCCCGGCCCCGGGGGGGTGCCAGCCGGTGTGTCGGGGCGGCTGCGTTCGGCACGCGGTGCCGGTGCTCAGATCCGGCCCGGTGCCGGTGCTCAGATCCGGCGTCGGCGCCGGTCCGAGAGCACCCGCCGGGCGCAGTTGTGCCCGGCCATGCCGTGGACCCCACCGCCGGGGTGCGTCGACGCCGAGCACAGGTAGAGGCCCTTGACCGGGGTGCCGTAACGGAACCATCCCGGCACGGGCCGGAACACGAGCTGCTGGTCGAGCGACGACGAGCCCGACCCCAGGTCACCGCCCACCAGGTTGGGGTTCTCGCGCTCGAGGTCCTCGGGGGTGCGCACCGCCGTGCCCACCACCCGCGACCCCAGCCCCGGGGCGTGCTCCTCCAGGCGAGCCATCACGACGGCGAGGAACGGGTCCTTGGCCTTCGCCCACGACCCGTCGGCACGGGGCACGGGAGGGACATGGGTCTCGATCCACAAGGTGTGGCCGCCGGCCGGGGCGCGGCTCGGGTCGGCCACGGTGTGCTGGCCCACGATGAGCATGGGCGTGCCCGGGACCGTGCCCCGGCGCGCCTCGTGCGCGGCCTGCGCCATGGCGTCGAGGTCGCCGGTGAGGTGCACGACCCCGGCCTCGGCCAGCCCGGGCGCGGCCCACGGGGCGGGCCCGTCGAGGGCGAGGTCGACCTTGAACACGCCGGTGCCGTAGCGGAACCGGCGCAACCCGGCCAGAAAGCGCGCCGGCACCAGGTCGCCGCCCACGAGGCCGTGGAACAGCGCGCCCGGGCCGGTGTCGGCGAGCACGGCCCGACGGACGCGCACCTGCCCGCCGTCCGCGGTCTCGACCCCGGTCACGCGGTTGGCCTCCACCACCACGCGTGTGACCTCGGCGCCGGTGCGCACCACCCCGCCGGCGTCGGTGACCGCACCCTCGAGGGCCGCGGCGAGCCGCCGGGCCCCGCCCACGGGCACGGGCATCCCGAGCTGCTGGGCCGCCAGGGCCAGGATGACAGCGGCGGGGGCGCTGCCGGGATGGTCGACCGGCACATCGGCGTGCGACGCGCCTGCGGCCAGCAGCGCCTGCGCGGCGGGGTCGGCGAAGCGCTCCCGGCACAGCACCTCGAGTGGGCCCACGAGGAGCTGGGTCGTGTCGAAGAGGCCCTCGCGCCGGGCGCGGCGTGCGAAGGCGAGTCCGGGCCGCGGCGCGCCCACGGGGCGCAGCATCTGGTCCAGGAAGGCCCGCCCCACGTCGCGCCACCACCGGACCATCTCGAGCCAGGCCGCCCCGTCGGCCGACGCCCGCCTCGAGAGCTCCCGGGCCGTGTCCTGCGGGTCGCGGCAGATGCGCGCCGTGGACCCGGGCGACACCGCCGCGGCCGCGGGGACCGCGAAGTGCGCCCACTCGACGGCGCGGTCGAGGCCGAGCTCGGCCAGCACCGGCGAGCAGTGCAGCAGCCCGTAGAAGGCGGAGTACGTGTCGTGCACGTAGCCGGGGACGGTGAGCTCGCCGCTGTGCACGGCCCCGCCCGCCACCGCGGCGCGCTCGAGCACGGTGACGCTCCAACCCCCCCGGGCCAGCAGCGCCGCGGCCACCAGTCCGTTGGGCCCCGACCCGATCACGACCGCGTCGACGTCGTCCATGGCGGCCTGCCTAGGCGCGCCGTCGAGGCGCGGGCAATTCCACCCTCACCCGGAGCTTTGGTCCTCCCGCCGGTGCCCACTGCTGAGCTGCGCCAGGGCGTCGCGGTCGACGACATCGGCCGAGGCCACGGCGAGCTTGCACGCCGTGACGGCCCGGATGGTCGACGTGCGGTGGCCGCCCTCGAGCACGGCCCGCTCACCGTGCATCGACCCCGGCCCGTACTCGGCCAGGCGCTCGCCGTCGACCTCGATGCGCACCACCCCGTCGAGCACCAGGTAGAGGTCGTCCTCGGCCGCGCCCTGCGCGGTGATGACCGTGCCGGCCTTGAACGTCTTCACCTTGGGCTTGGCCCCGCCCTGCATGAGGGTGAGCGACAACTGCCGCTCGAGGGCCGTCTCCACCTCGGTGGTGAGCGCCTGGGAGTCGCGGTCGCCCCACGGGCTGTGCTTGCCGAAGGCGCGCCGGTACCAGTTCGAGAAGTCGATCATCCCGGACTTGAGGGCGAGCTTGTTGTCACCGTCGTAGACCCAGTGCCGGGGGAAGCTGCTGGCGCCGGTGAGCGCGAACGACGACGACCCGTCGGCGCGCAGCGTCAGGGCGAGCGTGGTCCAGGCCAGGGGGGCGGAGAACTGGACGTAGGGGGCGCGCCGCACCCGCCGGGGGGCGGGGACGCCGGTGCGGCCGCCCGCGGTCTGGAAGAACGTCACCTCGTGCGCGCCGACCTCGGGCTCGGGCCGCAGGTCGGGGAGGGCGATGGCCTCGAAGGCGACCTGCTTCTTGCCCAGCTGCAGGAGCGTCGAGCAGATGAGCCCGCCCCCGCCCTGACCGTGGCCGACGATGACCCCGTCCTCCACGTCGACCCACGCTGTGAGGCGGCTGGCGAAACGGAACCGCCCGTCGCGCTGGAGCGCGTCGATGTCCTCGATGACGTCGGGGGGCGGCGGGTCGTAGTGGGCCACCCCGGTCTCGAAGGGCATCTTGGTCATGCCCCCGATGGCCTCGGAGGGGATCCAGGACAACGATGTGACAGAGGACTCGATACGCATGGTGCCTCCCCGTGTGGGCTCGCACCTCGAACCGTACCGAGCGCGGCCGCCGGACCCAAGGGTGAGGGCTGGTGTCGGGTGGGTGGGGGTGGCATCCCCCCGGGATGGCCAGGTGCAGGGTGGCGAGGGTGGGGGTGGCGAGGGTCGGGGTGGCGAGGGTCGGGGTGGCGAGGGTCGGGGTGGCGGGCTCAGGCCACGAAGCGGAGGTCGGCCCGTCGGACGCCGGTGACCACCGACGACGGGCTGCGCTCGACCTCTCCCGCCTGTGTCAGGTCCGAGAACCGCGCCAGCAGCTCCTCGAGCACGACCCGGCCCTCGAGGCGGGCCAGGGCCGCGCCGAGGCAGAAGTGGTTGCCCTGCCCGAAGGCCAGATGAGGGTTGGGGTCGCGCCCCACGTCGAAGGTCGACGCGCTCGGCCCGAAGACGTCCTCGTCGCGATTCGCCGACGCGAACAGCATGAGCAGCGGCTCGCCGGCGGCGACCGCGACCCCCCCGACCTCGGTGTCGCGGGTGGCGGTGCGCATGAACGACACCACGGGCGACGACCACCGCAGCATCTCCTCCACCGCGCCGGGGACGAGCGTGCGGTCGGCCCGCACCCGGGCCCACTGCCCGGGATGGTCGGCGAAGCCGAGCAGACCCGAACTGATGAGGTCGCGGGTGGTCTCGTTCCCGGCCACGAGGAGCTGCACGAGGAACATAGCGAGCTCGTCGTCGCTCAGACGCTCCCCGTCCACGTCGACCTGGGCCAGAAGGGTCAGCACGTCGTCGCGGGGATGGGCCCGGCGGTCCTTGGCCGCGCCCACCAGGTACCCGATCATCTCGGCCATCAAGGCGTTGCGCCGTTCCTCGGGCCAGTCGGTGGCACCGGGGATGACGGCCTCGGACCACTCGTAGCACCGTTCCCATTCGTCGTCGGGCACGCCGAGGATGTTGCTGATGACCTGGAGCGGAAGAGGCACGCTCAGGACGCGCACCACGTCCACGGCATCCCCGCTGGCGATGCGCTCCACCAGCGCCGCGGTGCGGGCCCGGACCAAGGGCTCGAGGGCGCGCACCACCGTGGGCTTGAACGCCGGCTGCACCAGCCGCCGGTACCGGGTGTGCACCGGGGGATCGGCGTGCATCATCGTCGGCGGGGTGGTGTAGGTCGTCCCGATCTCCTCGACCAGGATCCCGCGACCGGCGCAGAAGGTGGCGTGGTCGCTCTCGATCGCCGACACCGCGGCGTGCGTGGCGACGGCCCAGAACCCCCGCTCTTCGTTCCACGCCATGGGCGCCTCGGCGCGGAGGCGGGCGTAAAGGGGCTGGGGGTCGGTGCGGTAGAGCTCGGGATCGGTCAGCCGCGCCGCGAGCGCTGTCCCCGGGCGCGTCCTGTCCGACACGCTTGACACCCTAGCCAGGCCCGACGGCACCCGAGCCGGGGCGAGCGAGCCCTGGGATGTGATGCCCAAGTCCCGAGTGGGACGATGGCGCGCTGAACGAGGGGTCTGGCGGTGACGCTGGAATTGTGGGGAGCGTCTGGTTCCTATGCAGCCTTGGTTTCGATGGTGACTGCGAACCCGAGGGCCTCGATCCGCCGCTGGAGCCGCTTCGCCTCACGTGCGGGATCGTTCCTGCGTTCGTAGTAGTCGCCACCAGGGTCGACGTAGAGGGCGCCGTTGGTGAGCAGGTGCCACGCCACCGCCAGGATGGAATTGGCGACCGCGACGGTGGCCTTGTTGGGACCGCGCCGGCGGGCGATCCGTGCGTACTGGGCCGAGAGGTAGCTGCCCTTGGTCCTCGCCGCCGCCTTCGCTGCTTCGATGAGGCAGCGCCGCAGCCACGGGGCGCCCTGTCGGGTGCCGGCCGGCCGGTGCTTGCCGGCTGATTCGTGGCTGGCGGGTGCCACCCCGGCCCACGCACACAGATGCCCGGCTGTCGGGAACCGGGACATGTCCGCCCCCATTTCGGCGATCATCACCTCAGCCGTGGTCCTCGACACCCCGGTGATCGAGCTCAAGATGGTGATCGCCGCCTCGAAAGGGACCAGGCGTCGAGCGATCTCGGCGCTCAGCGAGGCGATGGAGCCGTCGAGGTGGTCGATGTGGTCGATGATCTCTCGGCACAAGAAGGCGTGGTGGTCCCCGAAGTGACCGCTGAAGGCCTCCTCGAGTTGGGGGATCTTGGCCCGCAGCACCGACTTGGCCATCTGGGCCAGCACCTTGGGGTCGCGCTCGCCGGCGATCATGGCCCCGATCATCGCCCTCGAGGACTTGAGCCACACCGACGATGCCACCGACGTCAGCTTGATGCCGGCGTCTTGGAGGGTCTTCTCCAGCCGCTGGATCTCCTTGACCCGGGCGTCGACTTGGGTCTTTCGGTAGCGGGTGAGCTCGCGGACCTCCCTGATCTCTGGGGGCGGGACGAAGGAGGGCCGCACCATCCCGTGCGCGGCCACGTCGGACAGCCACTCGGCGTCGGACACGTCGCTCTTGCGCCCCGGGACGTTCTTCACATGCGCCGCGTTGCAAAGCCACAGTTCGTCGAAGAGCCCCTCGAGTGAGTAGTAGACGGGTCGCCAGTAGACGCCGGTCGCCTCCATGGCGACGGTCTCCACCGCTGCGTCACCGAGCCATGCGGCCAGTTCAGCGAGACCCTTCGCCGTCGTCTGAAACGACGCCTTGGCCACCGTGACCGATCTGTCCGGCTCGACGATGCGGGTGCAGGCCACCACGGTGTCCCGATGGACATCGAGGCCCGCCACCTTGTCTCTGATCCTCTTCACGGCACCTCCTCGCTGGTTGGGAGCTACCGGGGAGGGACGGAGTCGAAGCGGAATCTGGGATTCGTGCACGTAGCGACAATCGAAAGGTCCCCCGGGTCCCCGCACCAAACTCAGGACGTGCTCTTGGCAACAAGGGCTCTCGGTGACCACACCCAGCAGCGGTCGCCAGCATCTCATTGCTCGTTGGTGACCGCCACCGTCATATGGAACTCAGGCCGGGTCGACCGGACCCCCGGTGGGGCCCCGGTGCGCGACGGGGTCGGCGAACGTCGGCGGTCGGCGTTCGCGCATGGCGGCCACCCCTTCGGCGAAGTCCCCACCGCCCATCATGTGCCGCAGCCGGTCATCGGCGTCGCGTGCCGACGCGGCGGCGTCGCGATGGAGATCGGTGTAGAGCTGGAGCTTGGTGGCGGCGAGCGACGCCGGCGACACCTCCGTGGCCAGCGCCCGGGCGTAGTCGCCCACCACGGCCGGCAGCTCGGGGGCGGGCACGACGCGGTTGACGAGGCCGATCTCGGCCGCCTCTTCGGCGAGCACGACCCGGCTCGACAGCAGCACGTCCGCGGCCCGGGTGATCCCGATGAGCCGGGGCAGGAGCCAGGACAGGCCGAACTCGGCGGGAAGCCCGAGGCGGCCATGGGCGGTGGTGAGCTTGGCCCCCGCGGCGGCGAAGCGCAGATCGCAGTAGCAGGCCAGGGCGAACCCGACGCCGGCCGCCGGTCCGTTCACGGCCGCGATGATGGGTTTGGGGATGCCGAAGTGGTAAGCGAACTCGGCGTCGAATTCGGGCCGCACCCCGTAGCCCGGGCTCTCGAGGTCCGGCCCGGTGCCGGGGTCGTACGCCCCCCGCTCCACGTGACCTTCGAGGGCCCTCGTGTCGGCGCCGGCGCAGAAGCCCCGTCCCGCCCCGGTCACGACGATGACCCGCACGCTGCCGTCGGCCGCGGCCCGGGCCAGCAGCGACCGGTACTCGGTGTTCATCCGCCCCGTCCAGGCGTTGAGGCGCTCGGGGCGGTCGAGGGTGATGGTGGCGACGACGTCGGCCACCGCGTAGCGAGTGACCTTCAGGTCGCCGAGCTCCACGGCATCGTCCTCTCTGCTCGTCTCGTGGCCGGCGGACCCGCTCCGTCGGGGCGGGTCAGCCTGGCCCGGCTTGCCCGGCTCTGGGTGCCCGGCTCTGGGTGCCCGGTCCTGTTGTTCAGCCCTCAGTTCGGGCCTGTTGTTCGCCTATTGGCCGGCAAAGTGCTCAAGTTCTGCCGGGCGACGCCGATCATTGTTCTCGGACACCTTCAGTTCCAACCCCACACTCCAGCATCCCCAATGTCGAGAACCCCCACCAACCCCGGTGGGGGTTCTCGCGTCGGGGGTCCTGTCGCGCCGGGCCGGGCACCCGACGGGAGCCGCACCGGCGTGCGCAGCATCGACCCATGACCGCCCCGCCGGTGCTGGGCGCGCTCCACCCCGAGGCCCCGGCGCCGTTCGGCGACCGCAGCATCGTCCGGGCCATGGTGGCCGAGCCCGTCACCGCCCTTCTCGTCCAGCGCGCCCTCGTGATGGAGGTCGCCCACCCGAAGGTGGCGGCGGCCGTCGCCCACCACAGCCACTTCCAGCGGCGTCCCCTCAGCCGGGCGTGGGTCACCGCGGACGCGGCGCTACGCCTCGTCTTCGGAGACGCGACCGTGGCCCGGGGAGCCGTCCGCCAGATCTACGGCGTCCACGACCGCATCAACGGCACGCTGACCGCGGCCCTGACCGGTGGCGGCGTCGCCGAGGGCGCGGTGCAGCGCCGGGGCGCGGACGCGGCGCACGCCGACCAGGGGTACAGCGCCCACGACGCGTCCTTGCTCATGTGGGTGTGGGCGACGCTGGTGGACACGACCGAGACGGCGTACACGCGCTGGGTGCGCCCCCTGGAGCCGGTCGAGGCCGACGCCTTCTACGCCGAGATGCGGGCGTTCGGCCGTTTCTTCGGCATCCCCGACGGGCTGCTCCCCGCCGGCCGGGGCGCGTTCTCGAGGTACGTCGGCGACGTGCTGGCGAGCGACAGCCTGGGCACGAGCGAGCACAGCCGGTCGCTGGCGCGCCAGGTGCTGTGGTTCGAGCACCGGGTGGTCCCGTCCCCGGTCGTCCGTCTCGAGCGGGTGCTCGCCCTGGCCACGCTCGACACCGACCTCGTCGAGCGGCTCGGGCTTTGCCCCGACCCGCCGATGTGGCCCTCGGGAACCGGCTCGACGCGTGGCTGCGCGCCTACTACTGCCACGTGCCACGGTCCCCCCGGATGCTCCCCTCGCTCTACGTCGCGCTGCGCAGGCCGAGCATCGGCCTGAGCCGTCGTCTGCGGTCGGCCCCTGGGTGCCACCCCGGCGGCGCCGTCCCCTGAGCCGGGGGTCTTTGCCGGCCTCGGGCCTGGTGGGGAAATCTCCCGGGGCATCTGGGACGGCTGGGGCCCGCGGGACGGCTCGCGGGACGGCTGGGATGCGTGAGGCGGCTAATTCTCACTATTCACGGTCATACAACCGCCACAAGCGGTGAACATGGCCCAAGCTCTTGTATTGTCGACTCGACATGGGCAGTATTCTCACTAATGCCGCATAGATGGGCACTGAGAGTGATGTCTGGTTGGGAGCCGAACAAAAAGCGGGTCAGGGTCGGGCGGTGAGCGGACCGCGTCGAAGACCAGCATGGGCTTGGTTTCTCGGCGTCGAGCTCACCGTCGTCCTCCTGGCCGCGTCGGGCCTGACCGGCGCCCTCGAGCCGGTGGCGGTGTTCACGGTGGGGATCTCCACCCTGGTCGCCCTGGTGCTGGCGGTCCGCCACCACCGGCCTGCGCTCGGCTGGCCGTGGTGGGCGATCTCGGGGGCGATGGCCCTGTTCCTCGTCGGAGGGGGCCTGCGGTTCGGCCTCCACACGCTGGGCAACATCACCGCCAGTCGCTCCCTCGTCCCCGACCTCATATCCCTCCCCGGGTACGGCCTCGGCGCGGCGGGGCTGCTCGGGTTCTCGCGTGCCCGTGACCGGGCGCGCCAGCGCCATGTCGGGATCGTCCTCGACGCCGTCATCGCGGCGCTGGCGATCCTCGCCGTCGCCTGGGTGTACGTCATCGACCCGGTCCTGTTCCACTACCACACGCCGCTGACGATCCGTCTCGTCCTGACGTGCTATCCCGCCATGTCCATCTTCCTGGTGGTGGTGACCATGCGGATCGCCTTCAGCCCGGACCAGAACCGCGTCCCGTCGTACTGGCTCCTGCTCGCCGCGATGATGTGCATGTTCGTCGGCGACACGCTGTACATGTTCGCCGACATCGACCTCATCAGCGTGGCGGGCCGGCTCCTCGACCTCCCCTACGGGCTCGCCTTCGTGGCCACGGGGACGATGGCGCTGCACCCGTCGATGCGCGCCCTCACCGAACCGGCCGGCCACCGGCCCCAGAGCACATCGCCGGGACGGATCGTGCTCGTGGCCATCGCCCTGCTCGTCCCGGCCGTGATCACGCTGCAGAACCCGTCGAGCTCGTCGCAGGACCGCATCGCCCTGTTCCTCATCATCGTGTGCCTGACCGTCGCCGCGGTCCTGCGGATCGCCCAGGCCCTCCACGTGGCCGAACGCTCCGAGGCCTCCCTCGCCTACCAGGCCATGCACGACAGCCTGACCGGGTTGCCCAACCGGCGGATGATGCACCAGCACCTGACGTCGGTGCTCGAGCAGGCGTCGGTGGACGACACCCACGTCGCGCTGTTGTTCCTCGACCTCGACCGGTTCAAGCTCGTGAACGATACGTTGGGCCACACCCACGGCGACGAGCTGCTCATCGCGGTGGCGAGGAGGCTCAACGAGCACGTTCGACCGTCCGACCTCGTGACCCGTATCGGCGGAGACGAATTCATGATCGTCCTCGGGCACGTGGTGAGCGTGTCGCAGGCGCTCGACCTGGCCAACCGGCTCCGCTTCGCCTTGCGCGCCCCGTTCGTCGTGAACGAGATGGAGTTCTTCGTGTCGTCCAGCATCGGCCTCGCCTTCGCCTCCGGGGACGATCCCGGCACCACGGCCGAGGTCCTCGTGCGTGATGCCGACACCGCCATGTACCAGGCCAAGGACGCGGGGCGCGACGCCGTGGCCGTGTTCGACGAATCGATGCGGACGAAGGTGTCCGAACGCGTCGAGCTCGAGCACGACCTGCGCCGGGCGGTCGAGCTGCGCCAGCTCCACCTCGTCTATCAGTCCATCGTCCGCATCCCCCACGGGCCCATCGAAGGGGTCGAGGCGCTCGTGCGGTGGGCGCATCCCACCCTGGGGGTCATCCCGCCCGTCCGCTTCATCCCGCTGGCCGAGGAGAGCGGGCTCATCACCGAGATCGGGGAGTGGGTCCTCGAAGAGGCCCTCCGCCAGCTGGCGGCCTGGCGTCACCAGACGACGGGGTTCGACGCCCTCTACGTGTCGGTCAACCTCTCGGCCGCGCAGCTGCACGACGAACGACTGGTCGAACGGGTGGGCGATGCCCTGGCCCGGCACGGCATCGAGGGGACGTCACTGTGCCTGGAGCTGACGGAGTCGGTGGTGATGGACAAGCCCCTGGCCGCCGCGGCGGTGCTGAGCGCCCTGCGGAGCCTGGACGTGCGCCTCGCCATCGACGACTTCGGCACCGAGTACTCGTCGCTCGCCTACCTGAAGCGGCTCCCGGTGACGAGCCTCAAGATCGACCGCTCCTTCGTGGACACCCTCGAGGACGCCGACAGCTCCGACGCCACGCTCATTGCCGCCGTCGTCGCCATGGCACACGCACTGGGCATCACCACCATCGCCGAAGGGGTGGAGACGACGGTCCAGGCCCATCGACTGATGGACCTCGGGTGCGATGCGCTGCAGGGATTCCTGTACTCGCGGCCGGTGCGGGCCGAGGGGCTCCCTTACGTGGTGAATTCGCTGTGGAAGCAGAGCGAGGACGTGCTCCAGGCCATCGCGCCCTGAGCGGCGTCGCTCACTCGCGCTGCGGTGTGCGCCGTCAGGCGACGAGACCGTTGGTGCGGTCGAGGTCGAGGGGGCGCAGCGCGGGCTCGAGCCCCTCGCCCCGGAAGTACAGCGCGTGCAGGTCGGGGTCCGAGACCGCCAGGCGCCCTTCGGTGTCGCCGACGTTGCACCACACCGGCATGCTCGCCGGCGAGCCCAGGTAGGGCTGGGCCACCACGTTCCTGAAGCCGGCCATGGGCATACGCAGCTTCCACCGGATCATGCGGAACACCGGGACGTCGAGGATGGCCAGGAGCCATTCGATCCCGCACCGGGTCGTGGCCAGGGCGAGGCCCTGGTAGAGGCCGATGCTGACCAGTCCCATGGTGGCCTTGCCCCGGTACTCGGGCGCGACGGCCAGGGTGGCGATGTCCCACGTGCGAGTGAGGTCGATGTCGAGACCGGTGCGCGCCGCCATGGGGCCGAGGGGCTCGCCCCACACCGGCGCGACGTCGTCGATCGTCTTGAACCCGGCCGGCGAGGGGAGCACGATCCGCATCGTCCCGGCCGGCACACCCCGGAGGTGGTCCATCACGCACAGGAAGACGCTCGATGCCTCGTAGGGGGCGTACTCCTTGGCGAGGAGCTCGGGGGTGTTCCCGAAGGCCTCCATGAACACGACGCGCTCGACGTGGCGGGCGAGCTCGGCGGCGGGGTCGTCGGAGTGGAACAGGTACACGCCCAGAGGAGCCGGCGCGTCGGGGACGATGACCCCACTCGCCAAGCGCCGCAGCTCGGCGTTCACCGCGACGGTGACCGTGCTCACCATCAGAACGCCTTGGCCACGATCCGGGTCGCGCCGAAGGCGCGGCGCGTGTACTCGACGGCCGACTCCTCGTCGAACGCCTTGCAGGCATAGACGTCGACGCTGAAGAACAGCGCCGGCGTGTCCCACGCGTAGACGTGTGCCCCCGATCCCTCCCAGTGGACCCAGCCGGCCCAGCCGAAACGGTCGGAGCGGTGCGTCACCGGGTCGAGCAGGATCGTCATGGCGCAGACCTTCGACAAGCCGACCAGATAAGCACTGATGGCGGTGTCGGTGATGGGCGTGTCGCAGGTCCCCTCGATCACGAGACGCTGCCGGTAGATCGCCGGGGCGAGATCGGGCATCCCCTGCCCGTCCACCAATGCCGGGATTCCCACGTGACAAAGCGTAGGAAGACGTTCCGACCGGAACAAGGGGTGCCGTCTCTCTCACGCACAGTGATGCCTCAGCGCCCGATGTGGTTGATGCGACGGCTGTGACGCGACGCCGCCGCACGTGTCGTCAGCGCGCCGCGAGCGAAGAGCGATCGGAGCGCGCCGCGCCGAGCGTGCGGCTCATCGGCGAGACCACCGCGCCGCTATACATGCGGTCAGAGCTGTGCGTGCACCCGCCAGGGCGCGCGTGTGTCGCGAGGAGACGAAACCATGACCCTGCCCCGCACCGAAGTCATCCCGGGCCTGCTGGCCGAGCTCGAGGCGTTCGGCGAGCTCATCGGGCCCCTGGACCAAGGGGCGTGGTCGACGCCGACGCGCTGTGAGGGATGGGCCGTGTGCGACGTGGCCGCCCACGTCACGGGCTCGATGGCCGACGTGGTGGCAGGACGTCTGGAGGGCCTGGGTTCGCCCGAGGCCACGGCGCGCGAGGTGGCCGAGCGCGTCGGGCGCAGTCCCGCCGAGATGGTGCAGGAGCTGGCGACGGTGTCCGAGCAGGCCGCGGGCCTGGCCGCCGTCTTCGACGACGCGGCGTGGGAGGGCCCGGGTCCGGTCGGGTATGACGGGATGCTGGGCCACGGCGTCGAGGCGCTGTGGTACGACACCTTCCTCCACGCCGAGGACATCCGCGCCGCACTGGGCCTGCCGGCACGGCGAGGACCGGGACTGCGCGCCAGCGTCCACCACGTCGCGGGCGAGCTCGGCAAGCGGGGATGGGGCCCGGCCACGCTCGCCCTGGACGGGGTCGAGGAGGTCCCCGTGGGCGCGGGGGGGACCCGGCACGCCGGCGACCCTCTGGAATTCGTGCTCGTCGCCACCGGCCGTGCCGACCCGTCTGCCCTCGGGCCGGCCGCGCCGATCAACATCTACGCGTAGTCCGCGCCGCGAGCAGGCCGTCGCCGCCCGGCGGGGCGCGCCGTCGGGTGCGCCCCGCCGCTCAGCGCTCAGCGCTCAGCGTCGACCGTGCCGCTGGCCTCGGGCGAAGGCGAAGCCGGCCACCCAGAAGACGAACAAGATGACCGCCACGATCCACAGCAGGTGGACGGCGAAGCCGAAGCCGGCGAAGACCAGGGCGAGAAGCAGGAAGACGGCGACGAGGCATCCCATGGCGAGACCGCTCGGGGCTGTCGGCTCAGTTCCCGCCGACGCGAGGGGCGACCTGGTTGAAGTTCTCCCGCACGTCGCGCAGGTGGGACCTGATCCGCGTGCTCGACGGCGCGGCGCCCCCGTCGACGCCGTTGGCCAGCTCCTCCACGGCTTCGGTCAGGTGCGCGACCGCCAATTCCAGCGCCGCCAGACGCTTCGAGAGCTCTCCATCGTCCATGGCGCGGCAGTCTACGGCCTGCCCCCACGCCGGTCGCGGGCGGCCGCCGGGGTGGCGCCCACAGGCGGGAAAAGGCTCAAGTCGCGGGCCGATCGCGTCGATGCCACCGGGGGCCACTGGCGGAGTCCACCGGGTGCTGAAGGCCGGGATGGTCGCCCGGCAACGCCTTTGTGACCAGGCCTTTTCGGCTAATGAGGACAAGCTCGGATGCCGATGTGTTGAACATGCGGAGACGCCGGACCGGCACCGTGGTCGAGACCGAGGAGTCGGCACCCTCGGAGTTGGCGCCCCCGGAGCCTGCGCCCCCGGAGCCTGCGCCCGCGGAGCCGGCGCCCGAGGACAGGCCGCGGGTGGCGCCGCACCGCGTCGTCGTCCGCGCCCTGCTCGCCCTGTTCCTCGTCGCCGGGCTCGCCGGCGCGGCGGTGGCCGGGTGGCAGTCGAAGAACGCCGCGGCGCGCCAGACCCAGCAGGCCTTCACCCAGCAGGCGTCGGGGATCGCCGCCAGCGTCACGAAGGCGTTGCAGCGCGACGCAGATCTCACCACCGCCACGCGCGCCGTCGTCGAGCAGAACCCCAGCCTGAACAACGCCCAGCTCGCATCGTGGTTCACGGCACTGACGCCCTCGGGCCTCACCGACGCCAGCGGCGTGGTCCACATCGAGAAGCTGACGCCGACGCAGTACTACTACTTCCGGGTGGCGATCGCCGCTGACCCGACGAGCGCGGCGTCCGCGGGTGCGCCCTTTACGATCACCCCCAGCTCGGCCACACCGCCGTACTGCCTGACCCGGCTCCTGGCGGTGCGGGCCTCGTTGCGGAGCACCGCCGACCTGGCGCTGCCGCCCGGCCTCGATTGGTGCTCCACGTCCGCCGACGCCGCGCTCAGCGCCTCGGGGGCGAGCGGCCAGCTCGAGGCCGCGAAGCTGCTCGGCACCGACGAGGGCCGTGTGCTGGGAATCACCTCCCAGGCCGGGACGGCGCCGGGGAACGCGGCCATCGAGACGCTGCAGTCTCTCAACCACGCCTTCGGCTCCACCGTCGTGATCCTGGCCCCCCTCTACGGCGGCCCGACTCCGTCCACGGCCGCCGGCCGCGCCGCCGCCCTCCAGGGATGGGTGGGAGGGATCTTCGACACGAGCAAGATCCTCAGCGGTGCCGTGGGTGGCGACCGCGACCTCGACGTGACCCTGTCCGGGGTGAACCCCGGATCGGGGCGGCAGGTGGTGGCAACCGCCGACACCACGAACACCGCCGGCGGGCTCGTCGACACCATCCCGATGACCGCCGGGCCGCGCTGGTTCGTCACCGTTCGGCAATCGCTCGTGTCGGGCACGGCCACGGGGAACACCCGGGGCCTCGTGGTCGGGGGACTGGTCGCACTGGCGACGCTGATCCTGTTCTTCGTGCTGCGGGCGCTGGTCGTCTCTCGGCGACGCGCCCTCGACGAATCGGCCGAGCAGTCGGGCGAGCTGCACCACATGGCCCTGCACGACGTGCTCACCGGGCTCCCCAATCGTTCGCTCGTCATCGACCGGGCCGATCAGATGCTCGTCCGGAGCCGCCGCACCCAGCTGCCGACGGCCGCGCTCATGCTCGGGATCGACCGCTTCAAGGAGTTCAACGACGTCCACGGGCACCAGACCGGCGACGAGCTCTTGCTGGCGATCGCCGATCGCCTGAAGTCGGTCCTGCGCGAGGCCGACACGGTGGGGCGGGTGCTCGGCGACGAGTTCATCGTGTTGACCGACGGCGCATCGCTGGCGGCCGGGCCCGAGCTCGTGGCCGAGCGCATCCTCGAGGTGGTGCGTGAGCCCTTCTACCTGGGCGAGGGGCACCTGGAGCCCTACACCGTGACGGCGTCGGTGGGCGTCGCCCTCGGTCCCCGTGTCGACGCCGAGCACCTGTTGCAGGACTCCGAGAGCGCCCTAGCCCAGGCCAAGGAGGCCGGACGGGACCGTTACGCCGTGTTGGGCCAGGACATGCCCCAGGCCATCGAGACCCGCCAGGCGTTCGAGAACGAGCTCCGCAGCGCGGTGGCGACGGATCAATTCTTCCTCCGCTACCAGCCCATCTTCGACATCGACACCAGGTCCACCACGGGAGTCGAGGCGCTTCTGCGCTGGCAGCATCCCACCCGCCGGGTCATTCCCCCCGATCATTTCCTTCCGTTGCTCGAAGAGACCGGGCTGATCGTGCCGCTGGGCCGGTGGGTGCTGAAGGAGGCCTGCCGTCAAGGAGCCGCCCTGCACCGCAGCGGCTACCTCATCACGATGTCGGTCAACTTGTCCGCTCGCCAGCTCGAGTCCGACACGTTGCTCACCGACGTCGGTGACGCCTTGACGGCGTCGGGCTTCGCGCCCAGTGCGCTCGTGCTCGAGATCACCGAGACGACGATCATGCACGACACCGCGCTCATGGTGGACCGGCTCGTCGCCCTGAAGGGGCTCGGCGTGCGCATCGCCATCGACGACTTCGGCACCGGGTACTCGTCCCTGGCCTACCTGCGCCAGTTCCCGATCGACATCTTGAAGATCGACCGCTCGTTCATCAGCTCGTTGGCGACGACGCGGGACTCCTCGATGCTGATCCACACCCTGGTCCAGTTCGGCAAGACCCTGGGCCTCGAGACCATCGCCGAAGGCATCGAGGAGGAGGGCCAGATCGACCCCCTCCTCGCCGAGCAGTGCGAAACCGGACAGGGCTTCCTCTACGGCCGGCCCCTGTCGCCGACGCAGCTCGACATCTTCCTCCGCACCCATCTGACCCACGACGCCCCTCTGTGGATCGTCCCTCCGAACCAGGTCGCGACGTAGGGCCGGCACCGCCCGGGAGCCCCGGCCAGGCCCGGATGCCATGATGGACGGCAGCCGCCGAGCAGTGCGTGGCGACAGCGGGAAGATTCCGGGGAGGACCACGTGAGGACCACAGCGCCGGTCACCGAGTGGGGGAGCGACTTCGACGTGCTCGACGCCGGGTACGTCGCTGACCCCTTCGGGATCTGGGACGAGTTGCGCACGACATGCCCGATCGCGCACACCGACCGGCGCGGCAGCACGTGGTTGCCGACCCGGTACGAGGACGTGACCGCCATCGCCCACGACATCGAGCACTTCAGCTCGCTCGAGGTGGCCGTCATCCCCTTCGAGGGCGAAGAGCCCGAGGAGCCCGTGCTCCCCTACGGCCTGCCGCCCATCTCGGCCGACCCGCCCCTGCACACCTGGACGCGCCGGCTCCTCCTCCCGTGGTTCTCCCACAACCGGGTGGAGGGCTACGAGGACATGACCCGGGCACTGTGCTCGGGCCTCATCGACGGATTCATCGCCGACGGCCGGGCCGACGCCGCGGCCGACTACGCCCAGCAGATCCCGGTGCGCGTGATCGCCCGCATCCTTGGTGTGAGCCCCGATCTGTCCGACACCTTCACCGGGTGGGTCCGCGACGTCCTCGAGTTCGCCGACGACCACGACCGTCGGGTCAACGGGGTGCAGGGCCTGCTGCAGTACTTCATCGACGAGGTGGCCAAGCGGAGGGTCGATCCCGGCGACGACCTGCTGAGCGAGCTCCTGCACACCGAGGTCGACGGGGCGCCCATCGAGGACAGCCTCGTGCTCGGCGCCGCCGCCCTCGTGCTCATCGCCGGAGTCGACACGACGTGGAGCGCGATCGGTTCGTCGCTGTGGCACCTGGCCACGCATCCCGACGACCGCCGACGCATGATCGAGGACCCCCAGGTCATGTCCCTGGCCGTCGAGGAATTGCTGCGCGCCTATTCGCCGGTGACCATGGCCCGCATCGTGACGACCGATGTCGACTACGCCGGCTGCCCGATGAAGGCCGGGGACAAGGTCCTCATGAACTTTCCGGCCGCCAACCGCGACCCGGAGGTCTTCGCCGATCCCGACACCGTCGTCCTCGACCGGGCCCACAACCGTCACGTGGCCTTCGGATCGGGCATCCACCGCTGTGCGGGCTCCAACCTGGCCCGCATGGAATTGCGCGTGGCGCTCGAGGAGTGGCTGGCCCGCATCCCCGACTTCGCCCTGGCCGATGGTGAGGAGGTCACGTGGGCGGGCGGCCAGGTGCGCGGACCGCGGCTGCTGCCGGTGGTGTTCGGGTGAGGATCCGGGTCGACCCCGACAAGTGCCAGGGGCACGCCCGGTGCTACGCGCTCGCCCCTGAGCTGTTCAGCGTCGACGACTACGGCCTGTCGACGGTCGTGGGCGACGGGTCGGTCCCACCCGACCTCGAAGAGCGAGCCCGTCTCGCCATCGCCAACTGCCCCGAGTTCGCCATCGACGAGGTCTGACCGGCGCGATCGATCCTGAGCCGCTCGGCTCGGTGGGGTTCAGTTCGGAATCAGTGCTGGTTCAGTGCTGGTTCCGAACTGGTTCAGTGCTGGTTGGACATCGTGGCGTAGGCACGGCAGGGCTCGCCGCGCAGTGCGCCGCACGCGGGCATGGCCGAGGGCACCTCGACGCCGTGGACGACGTTGACCGCCAGCGACGATGCCATCGTGCCGCCCAGGGCCAGCGTGTCGGCGACCGACCCGTGCGTCGCCGGCGTGGCGAACGCCCACGCCGGCCGGTCGCCTCCCGGTGCGGAGATGACGATGCGCAGACGGGTGCCGGTCCGGAACGCGTGGGCGATGGGGTCGATCGGGATCCGGACGAGGGTGTAATGGCCCGCCGGGAGGTTGTGGCGGTCCGCCTTCAGGTACGAGGGCACGGGGTCGAGGGTCGTCGACGAGGACGAGAGCGTGTGGTTGGCGGCGCGCAGGAAGCCCGAGGTGACGTACTCCTCCTGGGTCTCGCCCGGTCGGACCTCGGTTACCGTCACCTGGAGGTCGGTGTCCGCCGCGGTGGATCGCAACCACAGGTCGAGACTGGCAGGGCCGACGATCGTGGTGGGGGAGGTGAACGCCGGTGTCTCGAAGGCGACGCCGTTGGCGGCCGGGACCGGCGTCCAGTCGTAGGGAGGCTGCGCCGCCCATGCGTTGCCCGACGGGAGATCTGTCCGGGGTCGGACAGAGGGATCGGGCCGGAACGCGGCGTTGGAGGACGCACCCTTGGTGGCGCGCAGCGATCCGTCAGACCCCAGGTAGTAGCGGATGACGGTGCCGTGCGGGGGCCACGAGGCGTAGTCGGCTTCGAACGTCGGCTGCATGGCGCCGGGGCCGAGGGAACCTCCACCGTTGTCGAACAACACCCGGACGCGCGGGTCCTGCGCGGCGAAGTCCGCCTTCGCCACGCCGAGGGACGGGTCGCTCGTGAATCGCACCGGCGGGGGGGTCATCGACTTCCCCCCTCCTGTCGCCTGGGCGTAGACCTCAGGGGCGAGAAGGTTCAGGAACGGGTTCTGCGTGGGCACCTGACCCGCCACGTAGATGTCGAGGAACTCGAGCCAGCGCGACAACGTCGCCGGCCCCAGGGAGTCGATGTGCGTGCCGTTGAGCATGGTGGCGTAGACGGTCTTGTCGTGGCCCAGGGCGGTGATCAGTGCCGGCCACTGGGGCCCCGTCTGCTCGTCCTCGAGCGCGCCCACCAGGAACACGGGCACCTTGACGTGGGTGGCCCACATCGCCGGCGAGCGCTGGTTGAACAGCGACGGCACCCGGCTCAGGCCGGGGCCGACCAACGAGGCGAGCTTCTGGGCCTCGGGATGCAGGACCTGGTTGGCGAGACACGTCGTGTCCCCCGTGGCGATCTCGGCGGTGGCCCACGGTTGCCCCCCCTTCGGCGCGGCCTGCGCGTCGACGATGCGCTGGGCGATCCAGCTCCCGGCGAACCCGTTGTTGTAGATGCCCCCCGGGTAGCCGGTGGAGAAGAGGTCGTCGGTGGAGCTGAGCGGTGCGATGGCGGCCAGGTCGGGAGGGTCGGTGCCCGCCACCTCGAACTGCGAGATGCCCGAGTAGGAGATGCCGACCATGCCCACCTTGTGGTGCAGCGCCCATGGCTGGGCCCCGACCGTCTGGATGATGTCGTAGCCGTCGTAGTCCGACGGCAAGCCGAAGAGGTCGAAGGCGCCCCCCGAACATCCCGTCCCCCGCATCTGCACGCTGACGGTGGCGAATCCGAGCAAGGGGGCGACGACGCTCCCGACCACGGTGGCGGTGTCGGGGAGCAAGGGGTCGCTCGTCGGCGCCTTGCCCTCCAGCGCGTCGATCAGGCTGTGCGGAGCCGCGATGGCGTACCCGGAGTACTCGATGACCGTGGGGAAGGGGCCGTCGGCCAAGGTCTTGCCCGGTGGCAGGCGCACGGTGGCGGCGATGGAGATCCCGTCGCGCATGCGCACATAGTTGAGGCCGGCGTGGAGATGTTGGCCGGCGTAGAACGAGGGCGGCGGCGTCGAGTCGGTCGACAGGACCGCGAACGTCGCCGTGGCGCGCTTCTTGCCGGCGGACTCCTCGAAGCGGTAGCCGCGGCCCGCGCTGAGGTTGCGGATGATGAGGCCACCGAGGCTGTTGACCACGCCCGAGCCCACCCTTGAGCCCGACCCGTTCAGCAGGGTGAGGTGCTCCCCCGGCGTAGCGCCGATGACGTAGGCCTCCCCGATCGACCCGTGTCCCTGGAAGTGCGCCGCGGCGAAGCTCGGTGCGGCGGTCGTCGCCACCAGGATCCCGGCTGTCACCACCGCTGCCAACCCGGCGGCGGCGAGCCGCTTGAACAAGGTCCCCCGCACAGAGCACTCCCCATTGCGCCCGCCACCCCCGAGGGCGGCACGAATCGCGTCGTCAGGGTAGTCGGGGTCAGCTGGGGCCGGTGAGCGAGACGTCGCCGCGCTGCGAACGGGCCGCAGCGCGGCTCAGCCCCGGGGCAAACGGGGAGGTAACCCCGAACCGAAGGGACCGACGTCGAAGCCGGCGGTCCCGTAGGCGAAGCGCAAGGGCTCGGGGACGAGCAGGGGGCTGGAGGTCCGGGGCGGGGTGATCTGGAGCCACTTGCCTTCGTAGCAGGCGTTGGGCGTTCCCGTCGGCGCCGACCCCGGAGTGAGGATGACGTCGCACACGTCGGGGTACGAGAGCTCGAACCACGCTCGCGCCTCGGGTGCGACGACCACGGCCGTCGCCGCCGCCGCGGCCGCGCCGGTGCTGGCGCCCATGGTGGCGACATCCTGGGTGGCGGCGGGGAGGGCCGTGCCGTTGGCACTGTTGACGGCCAGGCCCGGGTAGCCCTGCAGCGTGCACTGTGAGAGGGAGATGTTGGTGAGCGACACCGTCTCGTAGGTCGTGTCGCTGACGTCCTCCCAATTGGTCACGCTGCCGCTCAGCTGGCCGCTGACACACGGGGGCGGACCGGACGCGAGCGTCGTGCGGGGCACCGACGAGGTGGAGGCGTCGGTCCCCCGGGAGCTGTGGGCCGGCGACGCGTAGTACTTGCGCAGCGCCACCACCATCCGGTCGATCCCGAAGGCGGCGCCCCCCGCCGCGATCGTGACGCTCAGGACCAGAATGACGATGCGGGCGCGCCGCCACAGGCGGCGGCGCCGGACCCGGCGCTGCACCATCTGCTGGACCGATTGCGGGTTCTTCATGTCCGGGTGGTACCCATCCTCGATCAGATCGTCATCCCCGGCCCCCCACTACAGCGGTCCGGGGCGAAACGTGATCGGTATCTTCGGTCACAAAGCCGCCCGGTGAGAAGTCGGGAGCCCGCCGGCTCCCACGCGGGGGCGTGCCCCGCCCCGGTGGCCGGTGGCGCACGGCTCGGGACCGGACCTGGGGCCGGGGGGTCCGAGCGCGATTGCGGTGCCTCACCCACGCGAGCGATCCTGGGACGCTCGGCGTCTGCGACCGCCTCGCCGGCAGGGAGAGAGCGAATGGGGGCACGTCGAGCCCGCGACGAGGAAGTCACCACCTGGAGGGAGCACGGATGGGTGCTCCTCGAGGGCCTCGTCCCGGTCGAGGAGATCGACGCCGCGTCGGAGGATCTCCATGTCCTGTTCCCGCGCCCGGCCGAGTACCACGCCGACCCGGTGGGGGAGACCGAGCGCCGGCTCGGGCGCCCCGCTCCGGTCGACGAGTTTCCCTGGCCGCCCGACGGGCCCGGGTTCCGACACGATCAGCACCGCTGGATGGGCGAGTTCCCGTTCCCCGGCTCCGGCGCGCTGAACCGGCTCGTCGTCCACCCGTCGATCGTGGACTTCGCCACCCGGGCGCTCGACAGCTCCGACATCCGCCTGTACCAGGCGTCGGTGTCGGCCAAGTACACCGGCATCACCAATTACGAGCAGCCCATGCACACCGACCGCAACCACTCGTGGCTCCCGGCGGTGGGCCGGGCGCCATGGTGGCACATCGAGGGCTTCCTGTACCTCTCCGACGTCGGTACGACAACCGCCCCCACCCACCTGGTGTCGGTGCGCGAGTCGGCGCCGCGTCGCACGACCGTGCCGCTCGTCATGCCCAAAGGGGACCGCGCCCTGTACCGCGCCGAGCGGGGCCCGACGGGCGTGCGGGGCTCGTACCTGGCCTACCGCCCCGACGTCTTTCACCGGGCCGTGGATCTCACCGAGCCCAACGGCGCGCGCTACCTCCTCAACGTCAGCTTCAAGCAGGCCGGCCAGGACTGGGTGGGCTATCACACCATGCAGTCGCGGTCCACGTCGCCCCACTGGGTGGCCTTCGTCGAGGGATCGACCCCGTCGGAATTGGCGCTGTTCGGCTTTCCCCCTCCCGGCCACGCCATCTGGAGCGCCGGCCTCCTCGACGAGACGCAACGCCTCTACCCACGGCTCGACCTCACTCCCTGGCGCGCCGCGCTCACCAGCTGAGCCCACGGAAACCGGGTGTCTCTCGGTCTCCCATTCGGGTCCCGACCCGGATTCTCAGGGAATCGAAAGCAAGGTCCGATACGCCTAGGCGGGGGCCTCTCGGGGTCCGACGACCAGGCGCCGACCAGGGCGGAGCGGAGGAACCATGCACGAGCCGTTGTCGAAGCCCGAAGCATCGCCGGCGCGCCGGCGCGCTCGGGGATGGGCCCTCGCCGCCGCCTCGTTGGCCGTGCTCGCCGCCGCTTGCAGCAGTGCGTCGGGCTCGCCGCAGGCCTCGTCGGGGGGCTCGACGACCACCACGCCGACCAGCCGCCCGGTCGCGTCCGGCTCGGTGGCATCGGTGTCGGGATCGTCGATGAAGGTGTCGAGCCAATTCGCGGGGACGACGACGGTCACGTGGACGTCGGCCACCACGTTCTCCCAGACGGTGGCGGGCACGGCTCGGGATGTCACCCGGGGCAGCTGCGTGAGCGTGACGGGGACGCCACCCTCGAGCGGCTCCGCCTCGGGCCCGATCGTGGCTCGCGCCATCGTGATCACCGGGAACGCCTCGCCGTGCCCGGCCGCAGGCGGGGCCGGTGCCGGCGCCGGCCGCGGTTTTGGCGGCAGCGGTGGCGGCAACGGCGGGGGAGGGTTCGGCGGAGGCGGCGGAGGCGGCGGATTCGGGGGAGGCAACTTCTCGCTGGCGTCGGCGTCGGGGAAGGTCGCCTCGGTGGCGGGCGCGTCGGTGACGATCAACGGCACCGGCCGCATCGTCGGCTCCGGCGGGACGTCGAGTGCCGGTACCGCGACCGCTCCCGTCACGATCGACGTCTCGACGTCCTCGTCGACCACCTACACCAAGACCGAGGCCGCGGGAGCCTCTGCGGTGGCTGTCGGGCGCTGTGTGACCGTGATCGGCGCTGCGGGTGCAGGCGGGACCGTGACGGCGACTGCCGTGAGCATCCGCGCCCCGGGGCCTAACGGGTGTGGTGGTTTCGGTGGCCGGGGAGGGGCGCGCGGGGCCGCCGGTGGGGCGGGCGGCATTCCGGCCTGACGCCGCAGTCTCTGGCTCAGATGAACCTGACCAGTTCGACCGCGACGACGACCCAGCCCCCGGCGACGAGCACGGCGGGCACGGTCACGCGTCGGCGCGACGACAACAGCACGATGCAGCTGAACACGTAGAGGTCGTCGAGGCTGCGGAACCCCACGTCCCCGAGCCAGATCCCCGGCGCCAGGGTCAGCGCGACGACGCCGTAGGCGAGCCAGGCGGCCCGTTCGTACAGGCGCGCCGTGGTCGTTCGCAGGGCCAGCCCGGCGGCCGCCACCACGACGAGGAGAATGAACAGTTCGCCGAACCACAGCAGCGCCGCGGTCGACGGCAGCCGGCCCAGGTAATGGCGGAAACCTTGCAGGAGGCCGGCGAAGGGGAAGTCGAGGTTCTTCTGGCCCGAGGTGAGCAGGGGCCAGGATCCCGTCGCCAGTCGTGCCGTCAGCTGCCACGCCACGAACACCGCCCCGGGAAGGAGCCAGCACAGAGCCGGAGCCGACGGCTCGGTGTGACGCGGTGCGGTCCCGACCGACGGCGCCGGGGCAGGGGCAGTGCCACGCCGGATGGCCCCGAGGCGCCCGGACACGAGGGAGAGCGGTCCCTCCACCGCCAGGAGGGCCACGACGAGCAGCGCCGTCTCGCGACTGAGGACGCCCACGCTGAAGGCGATGGCGGCGAGCAGGTAGCGCCGCCGGCGCAGGGCCAGGACGCCGGCGACCACGAAGGTCGCCGTCACGATCT
The DNA here is from genome assembly GCA_963811775.1 of uncultured Acidimicrobiales bacterium. GTDB lineage: Bacteria > Actinomycetota > Acidimicrobiia > Acidimicrobiales > UBA8190 > Chersky-840. The sequence goes on from CAWESO010000019.1 coordinate 330,707, forward strand.
CGGCCAGGTCGCGCGAGAGCACCCAGACGAACCCGAAGTACCCCGGGAGCAACAGGCCCCAGCACGCGTGTCGGCCCGCGTCGCGTGCCAGCACCGCTCCGAGCGTGCCCAGGCACGCCAAGCCCACAACGTTCACGAGGACCAACGACCACGGGACGAGCGAGCTCCGGCCCGCGGCGAGGAGCCACGAGAAGGCGGGATAGGTGATGCGTTCGAACCGGCTGAGGGTGTCCATCCGGATCCCGAAGGCGGTGCGACTGAAGTTGAACGGCCCGAGGGCCATCCGGTAGTAGAACTGCCCGTCGTACCCCTGTCCCGGGCTGACCGGGACCCCGGCGGGGACGCGGGACCGCACATGCGCGGCGCCGACCACGATGAACGACGCGATGTTGCCGTGGCCGGCCACGACGATCCTCGCCCCCGCCACCGCCGCGCTCAGAACCCCCGCGATCAGCGCCGCCCACCGGGGGCGGTCGACTCGGGCGGCTATTGCCGACCGTGCGCCGCCGCCCGCCAGGGTCGGCAAAGAACCGGATCCGGGCAGCGTCGTCCCCTACGTCCCCACGACCGAGTACACGTTCGTGAATCTCCTTCGAGCCTCGGGCACCTGCGGCTTGCGCAGTATGCCTTTCTCCGCGCAACGAGCCCGGCATACCGCACAACCAGCCGTGTCCGAGTGCGCTCCGGCCGGTGCCTTCCCGGGTGCGAGCCACCCCCCTGGTCGGGTCCATCTCTCACCGGCCCCGTGCCCGGGGTCCGCTGGGGTGATGGCACACTGACGGGCGTGTCGGATCGGGGACTGTCCGGGGATGGCGTGGCGCGGCTGCACGACCTGATGGCCTCGCACGTGGAGCGCAAGGCGATGCCCGGGCTCGTCGCCCTGTTGGCCCGCCACGGGGATGTGCACGTCGAGGTCGTGGGCACGAAGGCCTTCGGGGACACCGAGCCGCTCGAGCGCGACAGCATCTTCCGGATCGCGTCGCTGAGCAAACCGGTGGCGGCGGCGGCCGCCCTGATCCTCGTCGACGACGGCACGTTGCAGCTGCAGGACTCGGTGGAGGATCTGCTGCCCGAGTTGGCCCACAGACGGGTCCTGCGGAGCATCGACGCCGAGCTCGACGACACCGTGCCTGCGACCCGTCCCGTCACGGTCGAGGACCTCCTGACGTTCCGACTCGGGTTCGGGGCCGTGATGGCACCACCGCGCACGTATCCCATCCAGCGAGCAGAGGAGGAGCTGGAGCTCCACACTCTCAGTCCGCCGTGGCCGCCTCCACCGCTCACCCCCGATGAGTGGATCGAGCGCTTCGGCACCCTTCCGCTCATGCATCAGCCGGGCGAGAAGTGGATGTACAACACGGGGTCGCAGGTCCTCGGCGTGTTGGTGGAGCGGGCCGCGGGCGAGCCCCTCGAGCGCTTTCTGCGGGCACGGGTGTTCGAACCGCTCGGCATGCACGACACCGGCTTCAGCGTGCCCGACGACAAGGTGGCACGGTTCACCACCGCGTACCAGCCGGACCCGGACTCAGGACGCCTGTCGGTTCTCGACGCGCCCGATGAGAGCTTCTGGGGCCGACCGCCCTCATTCCCCAATGCCGCGGGGTGGCTCGTGTCGACACTCGACGATTTCTGGTCCTTCGTGCAGATGCTCATCGGCCAGGGGGTTCACCGGGGCTCGCGCATCCTCTCGGAAACATCGGTGCGGCGCATGACGTCGGACCATCTGACCAAGGAGCAACGACAAGAAGCCGAGCTCTTTCTCGGGCCTCACGGCAGCTGGGGGCTCGGGCTGCTGGTTCCGGCCGCAGGAGAGGGGGAGGGGCGTGACGAGACGGGCATCCCTGGTGGGTTCGGATGGAACGGCGGAACCGGGACGACCTGGCATTCCGACGTCGAACGGGGCCTGACGGGCATCCTGTTCACGCAGCGGGCCATGACGTCGCCCAAACCGCCCGAGGTGTTCACCGACTTCTGGGATTGTGCCTACGGGGCGATCGACGACCGCTGAGCCGCAGGTGCCGGGCGCCGGCTGCATGTTTCAGGCGGGCGGATTGGTCGGCCCCGTGTTTCCCAGGCCCAGACCGGAAGGTAGATTGCTTCACAAGTTGTGTCGCGTTCGGTTTCCGCGGCCCATCGATGTGGCAGGGGGGCAATGGAGGTTGACGGTTGGCATCCCGATCCGTTCGGGATCCATGAGGAACGACTGTTCGCGCAGGGCCAGCCGACGTCGCTGGTCCGCAACGACGGCATCGGGTCCTTTGCGTCCCCTCCCGGTGGTGCTGACCCGGTAGCGCCGGGCCGGGCCGAGGGGGCCGGCGAGGCCACCGGGCCCGCGCTCGCCGATCACGCCACGGCCGGATCGACGCGGGGCGTCGCGTCGGCGCCGCGCGTCGGGCTCGCGTCGAACGGGGAGGGTCCCCGGCGTCCGACCAAGCCCATGGTGGCGCTCGCCGCTCTCCTCATCGGGGCCGGAGTGGTGGTGGGGTTCATCGGCATCAAGGGAGTCGGTGGCAGCGGAGGCGCCGTCACGACGACCTCGACGAGCGAGAACCCGATCATCGCCGCACTTCCCCACCTGCCTCCCGCCACCACGGAGACCGCTCCCTCCACGACGATCGGGGCGGTGCCGACCACGATCGACCTGGCCCCGCTCGAGCAAGCCCTCCTGGCACTGCCCCGGACCACGACTCCGGCGACGACGGCACCGCCCACCAAGGCACGTTCGGGCGCCACGACCGCAGCCCACTCCGCCCCCGCCACCACGCAACCTCCCAAGCGCGTCACGTCCACGCCGGCGCTCGTCCCGGGGACCACGCTGCCGTTGACGACGGTGACAACGACTGTGGGCCAGGCCGATCAGGCGTGGTACGCGTCCTACGGGTCGGTGTTCAACACGCTGCAGACCGATGTGGAGAAGCTCGACCGCTCCTTGGCGTCGACCAACCAGACCCTGTACCCCAACGTGCATCCCTACTGGCAAGAGCTCTTCCTCGATGCCAACTACGCCGCGTCGCTCCCGAGTATCCCCGATGCCGCCTCTCAGTCCGCCTGGTCGGCGGCACTGAGCGATCTGTCCGAGGGCTCGGCCGCCTGCATCCTCGGAACGGCAGGTGATCCGGGCACCGTCGGGTTCGTCCCCGCCACCTTCGACAAGGGATCGGCGCTCGTCACGACCGGCACCACCCAGCTGGCACAGGCCATGAGCTCTGTCGAGGCCACCGCCGCGGCGACCTCCGTGGCGTCACGGTCGGCCGTCCGCGGCTGGGACCAGGCCCACAGAGCTGCGTTCACCGCGCTTCAGACCGATCTCACCACGCTGAATGCGGCATTCCCCTCAGCGGGGCCCCTCGACTATTCCGCCATCGACCCCGATTGGCAGCAGCTCCTGAACGATGCACAGAGCGCGGTGACCCTGCCGCCGATACCGGACGCCCTCATCCAGCGCTACTGGAGCACGGCGCTCAACGATCTCATCGGAGGGTCGAGTGACTGCATCGGTTCGTCCGAGGCTCTGCCCCCGAACCTCTTCGACCAGGGAGTCGCCTCGATAGAGACCGGCTCGGACTTCTTGACGACGACCTCTCAGGCCATTCAGACCCTGCTGGGCTGACGACCGGCGACTGGCCTGGTCCGTGGTGTCAGGAGCCCTTGAGGCTGTGCTGGCCGCGCTTGATGGCGAACCTGCTCGCGACGGCCGTCTTCGCCGTCGCCCACCGGGACCCGTCGCGGCTCGCCGTGGTCGCACGGCGGGGTGACGGGTCGGGGGCGGCCTCCCACGGAGGATCGTTGAAAAGGTCGACCCGCTGGGTGTCGGCGAAGACCTGTGACGAGTCGAGCCAGGATCGAGACTCGCTGGAGGACGTGCGCGCCTTGTTCATCGCCAAAAATGTAACGTCGCTCGCCTTGTGGTTCGGGGATGGGCACGCCCTTCCGAGGCTGAAGCTCGGCCCGCCAGGGGTGTGGGTTGGTAGGCCTTCGGTGGCTCCGAAGCTCGGGCCGGACCTCAGGAGGAAGGTGCCGGGGGTGCCACGCTGCCGTACGCCACGGCAAAGCCGTCTCTGTTGGGATTTGGGGCCGAGGGCGTGGAGATCTGCTGCTTGCCCTTGAACATTGCCCCGGCCTCGGAGCTGATCAGACCGGGATCGGCGAAGTCGACGCGGCCGAGGTCGAAGACGGCGTTGGTGTCGGCTGCGAGTGTGGCCACGCGGTTTCCGATCGTCGGGGCTTCTTGGATCCACTCCGCCGATGTCCTCGGGCCGTTGTAGGTCCTGACCGTGGAGAAGCTCTGGTGCGTCGTCTTGTCGAGCACCTGAATCGTCCAACTCGCCGCCGCGCCCTCGGTGATGTTCACGGTTATGGAGTCCCCGGGATGCACAGCCATCGAAGTGATGGGCGTCTCGGCCGCCGGCAGGATCTCCCACCATGCTTGGTAGTACTTGGTTCCGTGCAGCCAATCCTGTTCGGTGCCGGCTTGGATCAGGCTGCGGTTGTTGAATCCATCGATGCCCACCCATGTCGAGGAGTACTTGTTCTTCTTGAGTTGCGCCTTCTTGGTGGGAGTCTCGACGGTGGGGATCCTCCAGTTCCCGATCACGTTGGTGATCTTGGTTCCGGCGAGCGCGTATCCGGACCAGTTCAGCGACGTCCACCCGAGGTTCACGATGCGTGCTTCAGGCGCGAACGTTGGTGAGGGTTTGGGAGCTGGGGGCCTCGGACCGGGGATCCGAGGGGCGTGGAGCTCGCTGGCGACGGGCGAGGCGGCGGAGGCCGAGCCCAGGCCGCTCAGGGCGACCGCGCCCACGGCGAGCGAGGACAGCAGCCCAACCCGAATCATCGTCCGTGGCCTCACGTGTCCCCCTTCGGCCTGACCGGCCCGAATATCGGCCCGTTGCCGACCCCGTGATCGTAGGTCGGAGCCCCCGGCTGTGCCCGAAGGACCGGGGACCTCCGGGAAGCCGTTCGAGGCACGAATTGGCTATGACCGAGCGGTGGCCTACCCATTTTTGGGGATGCGTGACGACCATCCTCTGTGATCCCATTGATACTTACAGCGATCCAACTCTGGTGGGGAGACATGTCACGACTCAGGAGCGCACCCGCGCGTATCGCGGCGGCAGGCTTTTCCTTGGTGATCCTCGGAGCCGCCATCATCGTCTCGATCGGTGCACAGACCTCGGCATCGGCACAGGTCGTGTCAGGTGCGTATGAGCTCTATTGCCCGGGCACCCCTGTCGGCAACATCGCGCTGAATAACGTCACCACTTCGGGAACCCTTTCCCCTGCCGACCCATCAGTGGATCAACAGTTCAGCCTGACCGGCTACCAGACGATGGTGTCGCTCCCGGCTTCCATCGTCAGCGCCGCCGCCGCCCTCGGGAACAGCGCGATCGCCGGTACCGCCTCGACGGGAATCGGCGCCACCGGAGCCACCCCGCAAACGATGACGGTCGGACCGCTCGACATCAATGTCCCCATCCCGAGCCCCGTACCCAACAGCGGCCTCAGCCTCTCGCTTCCGTCGGCCCCGCAAACGTTGGGTCCTTTCACCGCCACCAGTAGTGACATCACGATCCAAGAGGATGCGATGGCGAAGCTCTCCCTCGACATTTCCGGGAGCACGCTGAGCCTCACGTGCCAGGCGTTTCCGAATAACTCCGTGGCGACCGGCATCGTCTCCTCGCCTCCTGCCGGATCGGCCGTTGCCCCCGTCATCGCCACATCCGGGTCATCGACCACGACCACCACCGAAGGCGCCACCACGACGACCGAAGGGGCGACGACCACCACCGAAGGCGCCACCACGACGACCGAAGGGGCGACGACCACCACCGAAGGCGCCACCACGACGACCGAAGGGGCGACGACCACCACCGAAGCCGCCACCACGACGACCGAGGGCGCCACCACGACGACGAGCGGACCCGGTACGGGCCTCACCGGCGCCTACGAGCTGTACTGCCCGGGCACCCCGGTGGGCAACGTCGTGCTCAACGACGTCGTGACCTCGGCCACGCTGTCGCCGGCGAGCCCGACCTCGGGCCAGTCCTTCAGCGTGACGGGCTACTCGACCACCGCCAACCTGCCCGCCGCCTTGGCGAGCGCGGCGGCGGCCATCTCACCGACGCTGAGCGGGTCGGCCAACACCAAGATCGACGCCAGCGGGGCCACCCCGGCGTCGACACCCGAGGGCCCGCTCGACTTCAGCGTGACCATCCCGTCCCCGGTGCCCGCCGACGGGGTGGCGTTGACCCTGCCGTCGACGCCGGCGACGGTGAGCGGCTTCAGCGCCACGGGAGGGCCCATCACCATCACCGAGGACTCCTCGGCCAGCCTGACGCTGAACGTGGCCGGCAGTGCGCTGGACCTCACCTGCACGGCGTATCCCAATGACACGGTCACCCCCTCGGGCATCACCACCTCGACCCCGAGTGCGAGCTCCATCGCCCCGGTGATCGCCACCTCGGGGGGAACCTCCCCGACCACCACGACCACCACCGGGACGGGGAACCAGGTGCCCACCACCCTGAGCGGCATCCTGAGCGGCGGCGGGAGCACCGGGGCCACCATCTCCGTGCCGAGCGGCACGGCGGTCACCGACCAGGCCACGCTGAGCGGGGCCAACGCCTCGAGCGCGGGGGGCACGGTCAAGTACCGGGTGTTCTCGCTCAGCTTCAACTCCTTCCAGTTCTCCCACTTCTCCTCGTCGTGGCTGGGCTGGGGGTGGAACCCCATGTCCAAGGCCGGGACGGTCCAGGTCACCAACGGGACGGTCCCACCCTCGAACCCCGTGACCTTGGGGGCCGGGGTCTACTTCTGGCAGGTGTCGTACTCCGGGGACCCGAACAACGCCCCGTCGCACACCGACCTCGGATCGCAGACCGAGGTCGTCATTCCCCAGTTCAACTGCCCCACCGACTTGGAATGGCTGTCGGTCCAGTGCTTCATGCACTTCGGCCACCAAGGCCAGGGCAACGGGAACGGGAACGGGAACGGGAACGGGAACGGGAACGGGAACGGGAACGGGAACGGGAACGGGCAGGGCAACGGGAACGGCCAGGGCCGTGACCACGGCCAGGGCAATGGCAACGGCGGCTCGGGCAATGGCTACGGGAGCGGAAACGGCCAGGGTTCCGGCAACGGCAACGGCCAGGGTTCCGGCAACGGCTACGGGAGCGGGAACGGCCAGGGTTCCGGCAACGGGAACGGGAGCGGGAACGGCCAGGGTTCGGGCAATGGCAACGGGAACGGGAACGGGAACGGCGGTTCCGGGGGCGGTTACTGGAGCGGCTACTGGAACTCCCACGGGAACGGCAACCAGGGCGGTCGCTCTTTCTGATCACCGGTCGTCGCAGTTCATGGGCCTTGGGGATCCGGACCGAGCCGTGGTCTGATCAGGTTATCTCGACGACCATGCCCTCCCACCCTCGCAGGGTCAGATCCGCGTGAACGGAGTTGCCATCGCGGCTCCGGTCGGTGCTGAGGCAGATGGCGCCTGACACCGACGGCATTGCCACCTCGCTGTCGCTCATGTTCAGCACGACTGCATGACGATCACCCCGGCACCAGGCCCACACCCCCAGTGGCGCCTCGACGGTGCGGTAGTTCCCCGAGTGAAGGTCAGGTGTCCGTCTGCGCAGGGCGATCAGGTCGTGGGCCAGCATCAGCATCGAATCGGGATCCGATCGCTGGTCGGCGACGTTGCAATGTGCGGTTGAGCCAAGGGGCAACCAGGGTTTCGCACCGGGATCGGAAAAGCCTCCACTGGGCTGGTCGTTCCAGTGCATGGGAGTGCGCATCGCATCGCGCCCGGCGTAGGCCGGCCAGTAGCGAACGCCGAGGGGGTCGCGCAGGTCATCCTTGGCGACCGGAACGTCTTCGAGGCCGATCTCGTCACCCTGGTAGATGACGGGCGTCCCTCGGAGAGACAGGAGCATGAGGAGCGCCAGCCGAGCCTTGCCCGGGTCGCCGTTGGCCCATCGTGACGCGAACCGCGCCATGTCGTGGTTGGAACCGGTCCACGCCGGCCACGCGTCAGGGGGAAGCAGCGACTCGGTGTCCTCGACGATCTGACGCATGGCGTCGCCGTCCAATGGTGCGGTGATGAAGGGGAAATTGAATGCGAGATGCAGCTCATCGCTGCCATCCCCGTAGTACTTCACCAGGTCGTCGACCTTGGCCGGTGTTTCTCCGACCAGTACCCGGTGTGGGCTGAAGGTTTCTGCCAACTGTCTCCACCGTCTGATGACGTCATGAACCTCGGGTCGGTTGCCGTTGTAGACCGACCGCTGCCCGAAGAGCTGGGCCTCAAAGTCGTCCTCGGCGGTCGCTGGTGGGTTGTCCCGGAGCTCGGCGTCCTTGACGATGATGTTGCAGACGTCGATGCGGAACCCCGCCACCCCGCGTTCGAACCAGAATCTGAATATGCGGTCGAATGCGGCCCGAACCTCTTCGCTCCACCAATTGAGATCCGGCTGCTCAGCGAGATGGTTATGCAGATAGAACTGGCCGGTCGTCAGATCGAGGGTCCATGCCGGCCCCCCGAAGCTGCTCACCCAGTTGTTAGGCGGCGCGCCGTCAGGTTTCGGATCGGCCCAGACATACCAATCTCGCTTCGGGGCTGAGGGCGACGACCGGGAGTCGACGAACCAAGGGTGGTCCTGGCTCGTGTGGTTCGGGACGATGTCGAGGAGGACGTGGATGTCGCGGTCGGCCGCAGCGGCAACGAGCGTGTCGAACGTCTCCATCGTCCCGAGCTCGGGCTCGACGGCGCAGTAGTCGGCAACGTCATAGCCCCAGTCGGCATTGGGCGAAACGGTGATCGGGCTGAGCCAGATCCCATCGACCCCCAGCCACTCGAGATAGTCGAGGTGGTCGACGATCCCTTGGAGATCGCCGACCCCGTCACCATTCGAATCGGCGAACGATCTCGGATAGATCTGGTAGAGGACGCCGGTCCGCCACCACGGGTCGTCGCCGCCCCCCGAATCTGCTGCTTGACTCATCCCGCTGCCGGCAGAGGCTGCCAGTCGTTCACGATGACCCAGCACACCCCCTGCGGTATGTGATTCATCGGGAACTTGCATTGGCTCGAGGGCGGAGAGTTCGTGTGCAGGCGCACCACCCGGTACTCCGTCGGGCCGTAGAACTTGTTCGGACCGTACGTCAGTATCGGCGAGTAACCGCCGGGGAAGTTTGAGATCTTCGCCATCGACGCGTCGAACGTCCGTCTGTCGAGGTGTGGCCCCGCGGCGGTGGCCGCTGTCGCGAACAGACGAATCTCCTGACACCAACCCTGGACCGGGCCCTGCTCTTCGAGGAAGAACGACTGGTTCCCCGGGGGGATCTGCGGATAGACCCTGTGCCACGCCGTGAAGCAGCTGCGGACGCCGGGGTCATACCCGCCCTCCGACTCGGGCCGCGTGTCGTCGATTCCGCCCAGGGTCTCGGTCGTCAACCCTTCTTGACCGTCGAGAGCCTTCCCATACGGGAATGGAAGGAGCCCCAGCGAGGACTCGATCGAGTCCTCGTAGTCCGACAGCAGGAGCTTGGGGAAGTACTTCTGTTGCGTCTCGGCCGCCAGGACCGGGAAGAAGACGTTGAACGGGATGAGCGGGATCACCGAGGTGACGCCGTCGGACCGAAGCTGCTGGATCACCAGGGGAGCCTCGGAGTCGGTGGAGGCGGTGTCGGACGGGTCCGATGCGATCGTCTTGACGATCGGCGTGATACCGGCCCGCCGGAGGTCGGGGAGGAGGTACTGGTTGAGAGCGACTTCATCGCTGGCCCGATTCCCGGCGATGACCCCCACCTTGATGTTGTTCCCAATGAGCCCGGCGCTGACGCCCCACCCGACGGTCGCCTGCAAGATGGCAGCGTCGTCGGGTCCGGTCCACCACAGGTAGGGAGACCCTTCCTGGGTCCAGTTGGTCACCGTCGTCCATTGACTCAGCAGGGGCGTGTGGCCTTCCTGGGTGATGCACAGCTGGTTGTCACCCGTCCATGTGCCCACTCCGTCGAGGACGGCGAAGGCAGGGGAGCCGCCGTCGGTCCAGTCCTTGCACAGGGCCCGCATGGCGGATTCGATGGTGGGGTCGAAGTTCACGATTTCCGGGTCGATCTTCCGACCGTTGATGCCACCGGCATCGTTGATGAGCTTGACGTACAGCCGGATCGCCTTGGTCTGCTCGCTGTACTCGATGTCCCCCGCGAATCCGAAGCTCGAGGCCAACGACGACAGGTTGGACACCGGGAAGACGACCCTGATGCTGTGAGCAGAGACTCCCGCGGTGCTCGTGCTGGCGTGCACGGGGGTGACGACTGTGCTCGTCGTCGACGAGCTCTTGGATCCGCTCGGGGTCGCGGCGCCCACGGCGAAGACGACGCCGACGATCACGGCCACGGTGACGATCACGGCGGCGAGTTGCACGCCGACCGGCCTCCGGTGGAACCGTCGCCACGCTCTCCCCAGTCGTCCACCGCCCGGCATCGACCCTCCTTCGTCGGCACCTCGTCTCGGGCGCCAAACATAGGCTGCGTGCTCGATCTTGAACTGATTTCGGACGCCGTCTCGTCCGAGGCTCGAAACTCAGATCGCACTTGTGATGGTCCTGGTCTCCTCACAGCCCCGGGTCGGCCCTCAGCCATTCGGGTCGGCGTCGTGGCCCCTCAGCGTCCCAAGGTGCCCACCAGAGGCGGTCAAACCTCATCCGAATCGCGGACTAAAGACCCTGGGTCGGAGGCATGTGAATGGGCCAACATGGCGGTAAGGAGTCAAGCGAGGAACATCGGTACACAGAGACCGAGGAAGGGCAGAAATGGCTCTACCCACGCCACCAGGGCAGCGGAGACGGACGTTGTGGGCCCGACCGACGTCGCGGTCGGAGTCTCCTCCTCGTGAGGACGGCCAAGCGGCTCTACCCACGCCACCAGGACAGCGGAGACGGACGTTGTGGGCCCGACCGACGTCGCGGTCGGAGTCTCCTCCTCGTGAGGACGGCCAAGCGGCTCTACCCACGCCACCAGGACAGCGGAGACGGACGTTGTGGGCCCGACCGACGTCGCCGTCCGAGCATCCTCGTGAGGACGACCAAGGCGTCCCGGTCGCCGGGCGCTCACCTCTGCTGACGTTCTTGGTGGTCGCGGTAGTGGTCGGTGCCGCCATTGCCGCCTTCGTGGCTATCGCGAGCATCGGTGGACCCAACTATCAGGCGACGATAGAAAGTCTGACGCCGGACGGCGCAAGCCAGGTCTTTGCGGATGTCCAAGTGACGAACCTCAGCGGCACCGCCGCCACGCCAATCTGTGAGGTGGATTTGAGCTCGTCGGCAGGCGCCTTCACCGGCACGGGCACCTTCACGCTCGGCCAACCCCTCTCCAAGTCGTCGTCGGCGACGCAGTCCACCCTGATTCGGGTCACGACCGATGGCGCAACCCGCGTGAACATCATCTCGTCCAGTGTGACGTGTAAGTAGTCGAAGCTCCGCTCACGGACTCGTCGCATGCCCTGATCGCTACGGACAGCCTTGTTGGCGAGCAGTCGAACCCATTGACCCGCGGCCATGGCCCGCCGTTGCTTCTAACCGGGCGGAGCGAAGAACTCCAGTGCGATGTTGTCAGGGTCGCGAAATGAGAGCCCTGATCCATAGGGGGCGTCCACGATGCCACCGTTCTCGATGCCGAGCTCGTTCAGTCTCGACAGCCACTGCTCGAGCTCGCCCCGGTTGGAGCAGGCGAACGCCAGGTGGTCGAGCCCTGGCTGCCGCTCATCGAAGGGCTCAGAGCCATGCGGATCAGGAAACTGGTGTATGCCGACGAGGGTCTGGCTTCCAAGGACCCAGACGACGTGATGAAACGGGCCTGTGTCCTCATCGAGAACGGGCTCGGCCCCGAAGAGGTTCTGATACCACGGTCTGCTGCGGCCAAGATCGGTGACGGTCAGCGCCACGTGAGTGACGGCGGGAAATTGAGGCATTGTGGCCCTCCTTGATGCGCGGCGGCGCTCACCCTAGCCCCCCGTTCCACCGATCGCTCCAACTCTCCGAGCATTCCACCTGGATTCCCAGGCCTGTCTCAGGAACGCGGTCTCTCGTTCCCACCGGGCTCACTATCTAGTCGAATTCGGTCAGCGGGCAGAGGCCTGTCGACGAGAACCCGACCACTCACTATCGTCACGCATGTCACGAGGAGGTAGACATGAAATTCGTCCAACTGATCGAGTTCAAGACCGGCGACCTTGACGCGTTCAACCGCACCCTCGACGAGTGGCTCGCCAAGACCAGTGGCGTCCGCACGCCGACCCGGGCGACGCAGGGCCGAGACCGGGACAACGAAAGAACCTACATCCATATCGTCGAGTTCCCGTCCTACGAGGCGGCCATGGAGAACTCGAACCGGCCCGAAACCGCAGAGTTCGCTGCTGCACTCGCCAAGCTGTGTGATGGCCCTCCGACGTTTCGCAACCTCGATGTCACGCGGGAAGAAGAGATGTGATTCGCGCCGTCCCGACACCACCGGGGCTCTCACTCCGGTGGCAGCGGGCAACGACACCCGCCAGCTGACCTTTCTCCCGCCGGACGGTCGTGACCGCACGCGGCCGGCGTCTGGGCATTGACAAGGTGGACAAGACGGGGGTGGTCGCACCGCGCGACCGACCACCATGACCGCGGGCTTACGGCACGTTCAGGAAGACCTTGCCGTTTGGACCGCGCACCATCAACTTGACGGTGTGGAATTCCTTCCGCGCCGGAGTGGCTCCAGTCACCCGCTCGACTTCGTCACGGAACGCCTCCGATATTGCCTCGGAGTCTTCGAGGCCGTCGTCCCAAAAGGACATGGCGACGATCTCGGGGCGACTACCTCCCGATTGAAGCGCGACGAACCCCAGGAACTGCGGGAGTGCCATGAATGCCGGAAGCACCTCTTCGCCGATGCGGCACTTCAGGTCCGGGACCTGATCAGGCTCCGCGAAGAAGCTCACGAGGCGAGTCATCATCGCCCTGGACCACCGCACAGGGTGGGCAAAGCTACGACGTCAGGTGCTTCGTCGCCGCGGTCCTGCCGAGCCGGATGACTACCAGACAATCTGCAAGAGCTCCATCACGTGCAGCATCTTTCGTTCTGTCTCGGAGAGGTCGACGAATTCCAACCCCACGCGGGTACCGCCTTCGGGTCCGGGGCCGGTATTGCGCACTTGCCCGACGAGATGGATACCGACAGAGGCTCCGACCGGTGCTTGGACTTCAACCGTGAGCCGACGCCCGATGAGGTCCTCCGGCGGGGACCCGAAGAGCTCGAGCCCGACGCCGATGACCGAGATGTCGAGCATCTGGCACTCGCCCCAATCCGCCCGCCGATCGTCTTCGACTCTGTACGTGCCGCGCCAACCAGCGTGCACCCGAGGCGCGCGCCGCCGGCGCTCCATCGACGTCTCTGGGTCTTCGGGCGTCATGTCTCGAAGGTACCGACTCGGTGCACCTTCGGCGGCTAGGCAACGCTCCTCAATGCCTAGACGAATGTCACCAGATGATGTCAGTCCGCCCGTTCGAGGAGCTTGGCCAGGAGTCCGGCTTGCGAATGCACACCAAACTTCTTGTAAATGGCGGTGAGATGGTTCCGCACGGTGCTCGGACTCAGGTACAAGGCGTCGGCGATGTCTCGTACCCGCTCGCCTCGGGCCAGGCGCATCAGAATCTCCCATTGCCGGGTGGACAGACTCTCAGATGGTCGGCATGTACGGAGCGGGTCCATGCCTTCGAGGAGTTCGCAACCGCGCAAGGCAAACTGTTGGTGACGCTCGGAGTGCCCCGCGCCGTCGGGCTCGAAGGGGAGGGTCAGAGCCAGGCCAAGACGAGGAGGCGTATGGTGACAGATGGCGACGACCAGACCGCAGACCTCTTGCCACCCGTCGCCCCCGGCTCGAAGGCGCATCCGTAGTGTTGCTCCACCTCCATCGGCGGCAACTCGTCCAACGGCTGGGATGAAGTTCTGCACGTCGACGGGCTGAAGCAGGCCCAAGAGCGAGGCGCCCTTGTATGTCTTGGGCGGGCACCCGAGGATGCTTTCTATGTCACTACTGACATGTTCGATCGTCCAGTCGTGATCAGTCACGATGAGTGCTATCTGCACATTGGGTTGGAAGAGGGTCCCGGGAACCACCGACTCGGGCTCCATAGTCGCCAAGACGATTTTGTTCCCGTCCAGCGTCGTCAGCCGCACCCAGGCATTCACGGCTAACTCGGCTCCGTTGCCATTCTGAAGGTGGCGAACGGCGCGGTACCCGTCGATCGCCCCCTGCGCGAGCAGTTTTAGGCTGGCCTCGGTGGCGGGACGATCTCTGGCGCTCACGAGGTCGAGTATCGGGACACCCTTCAGAGAGCTGGGTGTTCTGCCGAACAGGTTGTAGGCGGCCGTATTGGCACCCAGAATGGTCAAGTTGTCAGCGTCGAGGGCCACGACTGCAGAGGGGCTGAGGCGGAGGGTGTCCGCAACTGCCGCCGAGGTTGGTGTGCTTGTCATGGCAACCCAATCTCTGGGGTCCGTGACCCTGACTGAGATGGTCCTGGTGGTGCTTCCCGTGATGGTAGTCGTAGGAGATGCCGGTGCGTGGAGGGCCCGACCAGTCACGGACCCCCGGCGGTTCACCCCGCCGTTATCGGTTGCTGTGGGGAAAGGTCCGGCAACTCGAGGCCAGGGACGAGGCCGAGACTTTGAGCGGTACGGATTCGCCCTAGTCCCGGCAGCGTGATGCTCCGGGTGCCGAGTACCTTGATCCACGGAGGGAGGGTGGCGGCGGCGTAACCGACGGCGAGGAGTTCTTCGGGCCGCGCTGCTTGACACAACCGAGCTGCCAAATTGGTAGGGCGCCCTATGTAGTCGTCGCCGTCCATGATCAGAGCCTGTCCGTGTGCAAAGCCACCTCGGAGGGCCAGCGTCGATCCGTCGTAGCGCCCGATCAGCTCGACGGCGGTGGCGAGCGTCGGCCCCACCTGGACGCCGACGATCATCGCGCCGTCCCCCAGCCACTTCGCCACCAGGACGCCGCGTCGTACGGCGATCTCGCGAGTAAGAGACCGGAACCTCGACAGGGCATCGATTGCGGCATGTTCGCCGTTGCTCGCGATGAAGCGGGTGAAGCCACACAGGTCGACGAAGGCAAAGGCCCGGTCCACCAGGGCGATTGTCGCGGCGATCTCGCGAGGCGCCTCGATCCCTCGACTTGACGGAGCCGTTCCCACCGCACCGGAGGGCGCGCTGCCCTCGGCGGCTTCGACCGGGGCGAGCGTGAAGCGATGGACCAAGTCGTGACCGGTTTCGCGGACCTGACTGACGAGGCCCTTGGTCGTGGGGGAAGATCGTTCTTCACCCCGTCTGTGTTCGGAAGCGGGCACGATCCGATCCTAAAGGGGTCGCACCGTCGGCTGAATCCGCTGGCGATGAATTCTTCGAGAGCGACATGTGAACGGCACGCGCAACGTGGGTCACAGGCCCCATTGTTTTTGCGGGTGTTGTTCGAGGGGGCCACTTCCCTCCACGCGATGCCTTCACTGCGCCGAGCGAGAAAGCGAGTGGTCGGGCGACTCGAGTGCGCGGTTGGCGGCGAGTCGCATCGGCCACCGATCTTCGAGCGTCCACGCGGACAGGGGACCACGACGCCGAGAGACCGCGCGTCATACCCCCCTGTCGCCGTCGGCGCTTCGAGAATCGGAATTCCGGTGGAGGCGATGGGACTCGAACCCACGAACCTCCTGACTGCCAGTCAGGCGCTCTACCAGCTGAGCTACGCCCCCCGGGACGAGCCGACAGGTTACCAGCCTGGTTTGGACCGACAGAGAAGGTGCGAGCGACGGCAGTTCCCGCCTTGCGGACGGCCGCGGGCTCCGGGGATTCGACGATCGACAGGGTCGAGCACGGGGGAGCGCGGCGCAAGTAGCCGTCTCCGGCCCCTCTCGTCGTCCGGCCTCTTCCCCGGGTCATGGCAGGCCGTCCGTTGTCGAGATTGTCGGAGGTCGATCGGCCGGTTCCCTAGAATCCGGCAATGGCGCGCCCCTACGACGTGCAGGAAGTGGAGCTCAAGTGGCAGGAGCGCTGGGCCGACAGCCACCTCTACGAGGTCGACGCCGACGACCCCCGCCCCGCGCAGTACGTGCTGTGCATGTACCCGTACCCGAGCGGGTCGGCCCATCAGGGCCATATCCGCAACTACACCTTCGGGGACCTGCTCGTCCGCCATCGCACCATGCTGGGATTCGCCATCCTCTCGCCCTTCGGCTTCGACTCCTTCGGGCTTCCCGCCGAGAACGCCGCCATTCGCACCGGCGAACACCCCCGAGCCTTCACCGAGGCCCGCATCGCCGAGTTGAAGGCCAGCGTCAAGCGGCTGGGGGCGGTCTACGACTGGCGCCGTGAGGTCCGGAGCCACGATCCGTCCTACATCCGCTGGAACCAGGTCATCTTCCTGCGGCTCCTCGAGGCCGGGCTCGCCTACCGCGCGTTGGCCCCCGTCAACTGGTGCCCGGGGTGCCAGACGGTGCTGGCCAACGAGCAGGTGCTGGCCGACGGCACCTGCGAGCGCTCGGGCGACCTGGTCGTCCAGCGCGAGCTCGAGCAGTGGTTCCTGCGCACCACCAGCTACGTGGAGGAGCTGCTCGACTCCCTCGACGACGTCGACTGGCCCGAGCGTGTCAAGACCATGCAGCGCAACTGGATCGGGCGCTCCGAAGGGGTCGAATTCGACCTCCAGGTCGTCGGCGACGCGGGCGAGCACGGGGTCCTGCGGGTCTTCACGACGCGCCCCGACACGAGCTTCGGGATGACCTACGCCGTGGTGGCGCCTGAGCACCCCCTGGTCGACGTGCTCACCACCGACGCCCAGCGCACCGAGGTCGACAGCCTGCGGATTTCGGCCCAGGGCAAGAGCGAGCTCGACCGGACCTCCGAACACGGCACCGATGCGCTGGCCAAGCGCGGTGCCTTCACCGGTGGGCATGTCGTCAACCCGTTCACGGGCGACGACATCCCCGTCTTTGTGGCCGACTACGTCCTCATGCGCTACGGCACGGGGGCGATCATGGCCGTGCCCGCCGAGGACGAGCACGACTGGGAGTTCGCCCGGGCCCACGATCTCCCCGTGGTACGGACCACCCGACCGCCCGACGGTTTCGAGGACGGCGCGTGGACCGGCGAGGGAGTGAAGATCAACTCAGGGTTCCTGGACGGCCTCGAGGTCGCCGAGGCCAAGGAGCGCGCCATCGCCTGGCTCGAGGAGCGGGGGATCGGACAGCGGACCGTGAATTACCGTCTGCCGCGATTGGTTGGTGTCTCGCCAACGGTACTGGGGATGCCCGATCCCGGTCGTCTTCTGCCCGGTGGACGGGATCGTCGGCGTTCCCGAAGACGAGCTTCCCGTCCTCGCTCCCGACGACGTCGAGTTCCTCCCCACCGGGGAGTCCCCTCTGAAGACGCACCCGACATTCCGCCACGTGGTGTGCCCGCGGTGCGGGGGCCCGGCCGAGCGCGAGACCGACACCATGGACACCTTCGTCGACTCGTCGTGGTACTTCCTGCGCTTTTGCGATCCGTGGGCCGACGACAAGCCGTTCGACCCGGGCACGGCGCGGCACTTCATGCCCGTGGACCAGTACATCGGTGGCATCGAGCACGCCATCCTGCATCTTCTGTATGCGAGGTTCTACACGAGGGCGCTCATCGACGTCGGCCTCGCCCCCGGTGTCGAGCGCGAGCCGTTCAGCCGCTTGTTCACCCAGGGCATGATCCGCATGGACGGCAAGAAGATGTCGAAGTCCAGGGGCAACCTCGTGACGCCGGCGCGCTACTTCGACACCGTTGGTGCCGACGCCCTGCGCCTGTTCCACCTCTTCGCCGGCCCTCCTGGTGACAACATGGACTGGACCGATCAGACCGAGAACGTCATCGAGGGCTGTGGCCGGTTCCTGGACCGCGTCTGGCGTCTCACCGTCGAGCCCGTCGCCGATGGGCGCGACGGGGAACGCTCCGCCGAAGACGTCCAGGTCGAACGGGCCACGCACCGGCTCATCGCCAAGGTGAGCGACGACATCGAGCGGTGGTCGTTCAACACCGCCGTGGCCGCCTGCATGGAATTCTCCAACGAATTGCAGCGATATCTCCGCGAGGCGGCGGGGGGGCCGCACCGGGCGACCCACGACGCGGCTGCGGACGCCCTGCTCTTGTTGCTGGCCCCGCTGGTGCCCCACGTCACCGCCGAGGCATGGGAACGTCGGCGGGGAGAGGGGGCCATGGTGCATTCGGAGCCGTGGCCCACGTTCGACCCCGAACTGGCACGCTCGGAGAGCGTGACCATGGTGGTGCAGGTCAACGGCAAGGTGCGTGATCGCATCGAGGTGACGCCCGACATCAGCGAAGAGGATGCCCTGCGCATCGCCCTGGGGTCAGAGCGCGTGACCGGTGCGCTCCAAGGAGCCGAGCCGTCACCGCGTGGTCGCCCGCCCACCTCGACTCGTCAACTTCGTCACCTGACAACGCGGCCCGCGACGGGGGCCCGTCGCCGAAGGTCTCAGGAGACGCGGAAACCGGCCAGCAGCTCTTGGATGGCGGAGTGCTCCATGCGGTAGGGGGCGTAGAAGCTCACCCGTGTGACCATGTCCCCGTAGCGCTCGACCACCTTGGCCGGGACCTCGCCGATCTCCCCGGTGACGGCGAAGGCGTCGAGCATGTCGTCGGGGATGAGGTTCGCCATCTGCACCCACTCACCGCGCTTGGACAAGGTGTTGAGCTCGCGGAACAGGTCCCCCCAGCCGTGCAGGTCGAGGACGGGCCGGTACGCCGGCGTCGAGGCGTAGAAGGCCAACTGGGCCTTGACGGCCTGCGTGGCGGCCTGCATCTCGGCCTCGTTGGTACCGGTGACCATCATGGCGGGGTACGAGATCTCGTAGTCGGCCCGGGTCCGCCCCGAGCGGGCCAGGCCGCGCTCGAGAGCGGGGATCGTCACCTCTCGCATGTAGCGGGCCGTGGTGAAGCCGTGCGCCAGCAGCCCGTCGGCAACCTCGCCCGCCACCTCGGTCATGAGCTGTCCCACCGCGGCGAGGAAGACCTTGGGCGTGCCGTACGGATTGGGCCCCGGGTTGAAGAACGGGGTCATCAACGTGTGCGTGTAGAAGTCGCCCCGGAAGGCGAGCTTGGTGCCGTCGTGCCACGCGGCCCAGATGGCGCGCATGGCCGCGATGAACTCCCGCATGCGGGGGGCGGGATGCGACCACGGCATCGAGTAGCGCTTTTCGATGTGCGGCTTGATCTGTGACCCTAGGCCGAGCATGAACCGGCCCTTCGAGAAACCCTGCAGGTCGTTGGCCAACACGGCCGTGCTCATGGGATTGCGGGCGAAGGCCACCGCGATCCCGGTGCCGAGCTCGATGCGCTCGGTGTGCTCGGCCGCGAGCAGGAGGGGGAGGAACGGGTCGTGCCCCGTCTCCGCGCACCAAAGGCCGTCGAATCCGTCGCTCTCGGCCCGCTGGGCCGTGGAGACCGCATCGCCCGGATCGAACCCAATACCACCGTCGACTTGCATCCGCGCACCATATCCGAAGCCCGTCCCTCCATCGCGGGGTCGGCGGCCGGCCATCTCGCTGGGCCGAGGCCGAAAACCGTTGCAGTTCGGGCCCGATGTGACCGACAATTGGCAGATGGGCCACGACGGGTCCTCGTTCGAGGACGAGCACGAGGGCTCCGGCCGCGAGCCCGTGTCGGGCGCCGCCGGCCACGACCGTCCTGGCGTGGGAGGACACGCGGCAAGGCCCGCGGGCGACGATGCGGGTCTCGTCCTGCGCGAGCCCTACCTGCGGCGGGTCCTGGACGGGTTCGAAGCCGGCCTGCTCGAGCCCTACGACTACACCCGGCGTGTGCTCGCCATCAACGCCACCGCGTCGACGCTCGAGATGGAAGCGATCGTCCAACAGCCGCCCGAGGGCTCGGGGAACGCGGGGTCGGCGCGTCCGCGTGGGCTCGATCCCGTCGACCTCGTGCTCCTCCGCTCACGGCCGACATCGGGGGCTCGCAGCCCCCCACGCGGTATGTGACGTTGGCGGTGGTCTTCGTGATGTTCGCCGTGCTCATCGGCGTCGGCATGTGGTTGGCGTCGCACGTCCACGACGCCGCACTGGTGCGCCTCAGCGTCGGTCCGGGACTCGGCGGCCTCGCCGCGCCCTGGTGAGGACCAAGAGTCGTGACGGCCGGGTCGCGACCCACGGCCTGCGGCCTGGGCGTGGCGCGCATGGTGGCTAAGGTGCCCGCATGCGTCGCTTCGGGGCCCTCGTCGTAGTCCTGGCCGGTCTGGTGCTCGGCGCGTGCGGGTCGAGCACGTCGCCTCCGGCGTCTACCGGGGCCAAGAGCCCGACGGCGTCGGGGAAACCCGGGGCCTCGGCGCCCACGACACCGTCCATCCCGGCCGCCAACCCGCCGACGGTGGCGGCACCGACCGACGTCAAGACCGAGCCCGTCATCGGGCCGGGCACGACCCCTCCCCCCACCAGTCTCGAGACGAAGGATCTCGTCGTCGGCACCGGCAAGACCGCGGTGGCCTCCGACACCGTGAGTGTGTATTACGTCGGGGTCGACTACACCAACGGCAAGATCTTCGACGACTCGCCGTGGAAGAGCGGTGCGCCGGCACCTTTGGCCTCTCGCAGGTCGTGCCCGGCTTCGCCCAGGGCATCGTGGAAATGAAGGTGGGAGGACGGCGCGAGATCGTGATCCCACCGGCCCTGGGATACGGGGCCGACGGCTCTCCGCCGGCGGTGGGGCCCAACGAGACCCTGGTCTTCGTGGTGGACCTGAAGACGGTCTCCTGACCCAGCCGTCCCCCGCGGCGGGACCGACGCCCCGGTCCCTGCCACGGGCTCAGGGCTCGTCGGGCGTGTCGCCGTCGCTGCTCTCGTCGCGGAGGTAGCGCTCGAGCTCGGCCGCCAGCTCGTCGCCTGTCGGCAGCGTCCCGACGTCCAAGGGGTTGCCCTCCGCCACGTCCACACTGCGCTCGAGCTGACGCACCATCGACGTGTGCTCGGCGCTCTTGGCGATCAGGTCGTCGACCTGCTGGAGCGACGCGTCGGCCGCCTTGTGGAGCTCGGACGAGTCCAGCGACAGGTCGCCGACGGTGGCGAGGCCGTCGAGCAGCGCGGCGCTGGCCGAGGGAAGGCCATGCCCGACACGTAGTGCGGCACCCGGGCCCACAGGCCCACGGTCGGTATGCCGGCTTCCCCGAAGGCGATCTCAGCGCGCCCCAGATCCCCGAGGGCACGTCGATCTCCCCCTGGACGATGCCCATGCTTGCCACGAGGTCGGCCGACTCCCGCGGGGCCGTCGCCGCCAGGCGGACGGGCCGGGTGTGCGGGGCGGGGGCGGGGAAGGCACCCAGTCCGACGGCCAGGCGGACGCCGAGCT
>CAWESO010000020.1:0-50399 GCA_963811775.1 uncultured Acidimicrobiales bacterium
GGACTCGAACCCTCGACCTCAGCCGTGTGAAGGCTGCGCTCTAACCAACTGAGCTATGCGCCCGGAGCCCGCGATGGTACCGCGTCGACCTCGAACCCGAGCATTTCTGGACCGCCGGCTAACGGTGCGGCACGAAGGCCGGCTCGGGGTCCGCGCCATGATCCGACCTGACGTCACTCACGCCGAGGTGATGTGCAGCGGAGGGCATCGCTCGGATCGCCCTTCGATGATCCTCATGACCGTATCCGTGTCGAGGTGATCCGCGACGAGGTCGGCAAGTGTCTCGAACCGCGCTTCGCGGATCTCCGCGAACCGGACCCCGGGCGCGCCACCGAAATCCCGTCCCGCCTGGCCGGCCACCGTTGCCAGGAACGACCGGCGGAACACGTCGTTCTCGAACAGCCCATGCCACGACGTGCCCGCCACGGGCCCGACCCGACATCCTTCGTCGGCAAAGAAGCTGTCACCCGCCAACCTCCTCGTCACACCGTGGTGGATCTCGTAGCCCTCGACGCTCGTGCCGTCGTCCAGGGTGCGGCACGGGCGGGCCAGGATCTTGTCGACGCCGAAGTCGGTGGTGACAGGGAGCAGGCCCAGGCCGTCGACGGTGCCGCACCCGCTCTCGACACGGTCGCGGATCGATCGACCCAGCATCTGGTACCCGCCGCAGATCCCGAGCACGGGCCGGCCGGCGGCGACGTGCGCTTCGATGGCGGCGTCGATCCCGTGGTGCCGGAGCCACGCAAGATCATCCACCGTCGCCCGGGTCCCGGGCACGACGACCACATCGGCATCGGCGAGCTCGTGCGGACGCGACGCCAAGCGCACCACGACGCCCGGTTCGGCGGCGAGCGGATCGAGATCCGTGAGGTTGCTCGTGCGGGGAAGGCGGACCACGACGACCCGCAACGCCTGTGCGCCGAGCGGCGACCCCGGGTCCCTGTAGGCGGAGAGGTCCGGGGCGTCCTCGGCGTCCACCCCCAGGTCCCGCACGAACGGGAGCACGCCGATGGTGGCGCGACCGGTCACGGCCTCGAGCGAACGGAGCCCGGGTTCCAGAAGGGCACGGTCGCCTCGGAAGCGGTTCACCACGAACCCTCGGACCAGCTGCTGATCGGCATCATCGAGCAGCGCCAAGGTGCCCACCAGCGACGCGAACATCCCGCCCCGGTCGATGTCGGACACGACGATGACCGGCGCCCCCACGGCCCGCGCGAACCCGAGATTCACGATGTCGGATCGCCGCAGATTGATCTCGGCCGGGCTGCCGGCTCCTTCGCAGATGACGATGTCGAATCTCGCCCGGAGGCCCCGGTAGGCCTCCACGACGACGTCGAGGAGGCTCTCCTTCTCGTCGACGTACTGCCGTGCTTCCATCTCCCGGAGGGGCCGGCCCATGACCACGACCTGGCTGCGGGAGTCGGTCCCCGGCTTGAGCAGCACGGGATTCATCGCCGCTTCGGGCTCGATGCCCGCCGCCTGGGCCTGCGCGGCCTGGGCCCGGCCGATCTCCTCGCCGCGGCGGGTGACGAAGGAATTGAGCGACATGTTCTGGGCTTTGAACGGCGCGACCGACGCCCCCGCTCTCGAGAGCCATCGGCACAGTCCCGTGACAAGGGTGCTCTTGCCCGCACCCGACGACGTGCCGGCGACGAGGACGCTCCCGGTCAAGGTGACGAGTCCGCCTTGTCGCTCACGCCGGCGGCATCGAAGGTCGCCATCTCCCGCAGAATCTTCGCCGCCGCCTGCACCACCGGGACGGCCAGCACCGCGCCCGAGCCCTCCCCCAGGCGCATGCCGAGATCGAGGACCGGATCCGCCCCGAGCTCCTCGAGCACGGCCGAGGATCCCGGTTCGCTCGAGCGGTGCCCGAAGATCAGGTACCCGGCCACGGCGGGGGCGAACGCCGTGGCCAGGAGCGACGCCGCGGCGGCGATGACCCCGTCGATGATGACCGGCACCCGCTCCGAGGCCGCGCCCACGACGAATCCGCACAACGCGGCGATCTCGAGCCCGCCGAGCTCGGCCAGGATCGTGAGCGGTTCCGCACCCGGGGGGACCCGAGCCAGTGCCCGGGCGATCACCGCCGTCTTGCGGGCCAGCATGGCGTCGTCGATGCCCGTCCCCCGACCGGTGACATCCGCGGGCGGGCGGCCCGTGCACGCCGCGATCAACGCGGCGGAGCTCGTCGTGTTCCCGATGCCCATGTCCCCGGTCACGAGCAGGCGCGCCCCACCCGACACGGCACGACCGGCCATGTCCCAGCCGACGTCGAGGGCGGCCGTGGCCTGTGCCACGGTCATCGCCGCTTCGACGGCCAGGTTGCGGGTGCCGAGCGAGACATTCCGCCGCACGAGCGCATCGGAGCTGGTGGGTATCGGGGTGGCCACGCCGACGTCGACGACGTCGACCTGCGCGCCGACGTGACGCGACAAGACGTTGACGGCCGCGCCGCCGGCGCAGAAGTTCGCCACCATCTGCGCCGTCACCTCTCGGGGCCAGGGCGTCACCCCTTCGTCGACGACACCGTGGTCCCCGGCGAAGACCACGACCGTCACCGGCTCGGGCACCGGCGGCGGGCAGGTGCCGGCGATGGCGCACAGCTGGATGCCGATCTCCTCGACGCGCCCGAGCGACCGGCGGGGTTTGGTCAGCCGGTCGTGGTACTCGGCCGCCCTCGCCGCCGCGTCGCTGTCGACGGGCGCGACATTCCCGCACCCCTCAAGGAACCCCTGAACGGTCATGGTGCGCCTTTCTCTCGAGCGTGTGCGGAGTGGCCGGCACGCGCCGCGCTGGCGCCCGCAGGATCGGTCGCCTCCCCGACGGTGCACGGGTCGATCGACGACAGCGCCGCGTCCAGGCGCTCGAGCCCGCCAGGCGTCGGCACGGCGATGCGGACCGTGGTCGGCATCCCGAAGCTCGTGCAGTCCCTGACGACGATGCCCTCGGGTATCAGGCGGGCCCGCAGCCCGGGCGCCTCGACGAGCACCCAGTTGGCGTCGGCGCGTCGGGCGCGAGGCCATGGCGGCGCAGTACCGAGCCCAGCTGGCCGCGCAGCGCGTCGACACGGGCAGACCAGGCCGGGAGGTCGGCCCGAGCCAGGAGATCGGGGAGCGCGGCGACGGCCAGGCCGTTGACCGACCACACGGGCTGGCGATCTCGGCAGCGGTCGATGAGCGCGTCGTCACCGGGCGGGACGAGGATGTAGCCGATGCGCAGCCCGGGGCAGGCGAAGAGCTTGGTGAGCGAGCCCACCACGACGGCGTCGTCGCCACGCGTCCACCACCCGGTGGCGACTGCGTAGTAGGCCTCGTCCCACACCTCGGCCCGCTCGTCGGGCGCCGCGAGGAGCCCGCTCGGGTTGTGCGGGTTCGACCGCCACAGCGGCCCGCCCCGGCGCGGGTGGAGGGAGAACTCCGGCTCGACGACCCGACCGCCCAACTCGTCACCCACCAACCGGATCGCCTCGGATCCCCCGTTCGTCAGGAGAAGTCGCGTCCGGTCCACGCCCATCGCCTCGGCCAGTGCGGCGGTCGCCGCGTCGGGGTCGGGGTAACTGCGCAGCGACTCGAGATGGCGGCGCAGCACCGGCACGGGGTCGGGTGCCGCCGGATTCAGCGACTGGGACAGGTCCAGCATGCGCCGGGGGTCGACGCCGAGCGCGCTGGCGATGGCTCGTGCATCGCCGCCGTGCCGGCCGGGGGCCGGGACCCAGGTCATCGTCGACTCCGGCACGTCCGCGCGGCGCGTTGCGCCGTCGCCAGGGCTCCGAGGACCCCGAGCACGACGATGAGCGCCGTGCCCACGTCGCGGCACAACGCCACGGCGCGCCCGATGTCGCCCGGCTCGGCGCGGCGGCCGGTCCCGAGCACCGGACGGTGCTCGGTGGCGGTCCCGTACCGGTTGACCCCGCCCAGGCGAAGGCCGAGCGCCGCCGCGAAGGCGGCTTCGGCCAGCCCGGCGTTGGGGGAGGGATGCGACGGCGCCTGGGTCCGCACCGCGCGCCACACCGCCCGGGCCGAGCGCGGCCGCGCCAGCACGACCAGGGCCACGGTCACCCGGGCCGGGACGTAGGCGGCGACGTCGTCGAGCCGGGCGCTGGCCCAGCCGTAGCGGCGGTACCGGTCGCTTCGGTATCCGACCATGGCGTCCATGGTGTTGACCGCCCGGTACCCGAGCGCGCCGGGCGCGCCGCACAGCGAGGACCACAGCGCGGGAGCCACGACGGCGTCCACGGTGTTCTCGGCGACCGACTCCACCACGGCCCGTGCCATCTCCGACGCGTCCAGCCCGGCCACGTCCCGTCCGACCAGGCTGGGCAACAGCTCCCGGGCCCGGGCCAGCTCCGCGCGGTCGAGAGCGGCACCGATCGAGGCGGCCACGTCGCGCAGGGCCCGGCCCGCGACCGCCAGGGACGTGGCCGCGGTGGTCGATCCGAGGACGGCGCCCGACGCCACGCCCAGTCCCGTCCCGACGGCCGTGTGGACGACACCCGCCGTCCGGTCGTCGCGATACAGCGTCGTCTCGACGTCGTGCATGACGACGCCGAAGAGCCGCACGGGGTGCAGCGAGGCCGGCGGCTCTGCGATCACAGCGTCGAGGGCGACGCCGAGCGCGGCGGCCAGGGGGTTCGGCAGGGACGTCGCCGACGTGCGACGCCCCGCCGGGCACCGGTGACGACCGGGCGCCCTCACCATTTCGCCGCCAGCACGAGAAGCCCGACCGTCTCGCCCACCACCCCGGCCGCCCCGAGCACGTCGCCGGTGAAACCCCCGATCCGTCTCTGGGCCAGGACCAGGACCATGACCATGGCCACCACCTCGGCGCCCACGGCGGCCAAGGCGTGGGGCCCCCGGCCCGCCATCGCCAGTCCCGCCGCCAGCACGGCGCCGAGGAGCCCGGGCCACCACGCCGCGGCGACGCGTCGGGTGCTCGTCGGGGCGACGGCCGCGCCGGCGGGGTCGCCCCCGGCGGGTCGGCGCGGCGCCCCGCCGTCGTCGCCGAGGAACGCCGAGGCCAGTCCGCCGGGCCGGGCGTAGTGCATACAGCGTGCCGCCACCGCCATGCCGGCGCGTGACGCGCACCACAGGGCGCCGACCACGAGAGGGGCGGCGGCCGTCGACGCGAACGCGCCGAAGCGAAGGACGAGCACGACGCCCACGGATATGGCCCCGAAAGCACCCACGGCGGGGTCCGCCATCACCTCGAGCCGGCGCTGGCGCGTCATCGGCGCCAGGAGCCCGTCGCCGGCGTCGGCCACCCCGTCGAGGTGGAGGTATCCCGTCACCACCACGTCAGAGAGAAGCGCCACCGCGCCGGCCGCGGCCGGCGCCCACACCCGGCCCGCCGACCACCACACGCCCCCCACCACGAGCCCGAGCGCGGCCCCCACGACCGGGAACCAGTTCAGGGTGGCCGAGGACGGGACCCCGGGCCCTCCGAAGGGCGTGAGAAACGCCAGCGCCTTTCGCATCAGCGAGCCTGCGGCGGGTCCAACCGGAGGGTGCGTCCCGCCACGACGAGGACGACCTCGTCGGCTCGGGCCGCCACCGCCTCGTTGAGGGTTCCCAGCGCGTCGCGAAAGAGCCGGCCCTGGGCCGACGAAGGGTGCACCGAGAGCCCGACCTCCTCCGAGACGATGACGCTGTCCCCGTCGCGCTCGGTCAAAGCCGCGCACAGCGCGGCGGCGTCGACCGCCATGTCCGGGGCCGTGCTGACCCACGGGCCGAGGGAGTCCACGAGCACCGCGCCCACCACCGATCGCAGCACCCCGGGGAGATCGGAACCTGACTCCACCGTGGCCCAGGCGCGGGGGCGGCGGACGCGGTGGCGCGCCACCCGGGCGGCCAGGTCGACGTCGTCGCCCACGTCCAGCGTGGCCACGTAGGTGACCGGCGCGGCCAGCCGGGCGACCATCTCTTCGGCCACGACGGACTTCCCCGACCGGGCCCCGCCCAGGACGAGGGTGATCACGACGATCCGCCGGCGCGACAACCGTCCACCACGGCGCGGTGCACGGCGCGCGCCAGACGCGACCCCCATCGTGACCGGGGACCGCCGAAGGCCTGTGCACGCCCGCCATCGGGACACACCAGGCACACGGCGTCCGACGCCGTCCCCGTGGCCCGGATCCCCACGTCCCACAAGGCCTGGGCCTTGGCCTCGGTCACCGACATCACCGCGTTGACGAGGGCCGCGTCCGAGAGGCGCTCGGGGACGATCCCGACGACGTTGACCGTTCCCGGCGCCGGCCCGTCCCCATCGAGGGCGTCGCCGGGCGCGGCCGCCCAGGTGGGAAGGGTGACGCCGACCGACACGTGCACGACCGCGCCCCCGTCCTCCACCCGGCGCGCCGCGCCCACGTCGACCGCCGTCAGCATCCCGACGCCGGGGCCCTCGAGCCCGAGACCGGCGGCCAGCTCCATGAGGTGCGCGTCGGGGTCGAGCCGGGCGTAGGAATGGGGTACCTGGGCGTTGATGACCCACTGGCGTGGCCCGAGCCCTCCCCCCAGGGGCCCGGAGGACACCGCCATCCGGGGCCGGGGGAAGCGCCACACCAGCAGGGCTACGGCCGCGTCAGGGGGACCGTGCTCGACCAGCTGCGGTTCGAGCTCCACCGTCGACGGGGTCTGCGCCATATCCGGCACGGTCAGAACTCGATCCCCTTGCGGGCCTTGATGCCACGGTCATAGGCATGCTTGACGTTGCGCATCTCGGTGACGGTGTCGGCGATCTCGATGAGCTCGGGGGCCGCGTCGCGGCCGGTGATCACGACATTCGTGCGCGGGGCTCGCCCGGCGATGCC
Organism: uncultured Acidimicrobiales bacterium; assembly: GCA_963811775.1. Taxonomy (GTDB): domain Bacteria; phylum Actinomycetota; class Acidimicrobiia; order Acidimicrobiales; family UBA8190; genus Chersky-840. The sequence continues at coordinate 6,806 of CAWESO010000020.1, forward strand.
GGCGACCACCTCGGCCACGTCGATCCAGCCGTAGGTGACGGCGTAGGTCAGCTCGTCCAGGATGAGCAGGTCGTACTCACCCGATGCCAGCTTGGCCCGTGACGACTCCCAGGCGTGGCGGCCCTTGGCCGCGGTTTCGTCGAGGTCCGTGGACTCCCAGGTGAACCCGTCGCCCATGGTGGACCATTCGATGCCGAGGTGTTCGGCCAACTTGCGCTCCCCCACCTTCCACTTGCCGCTCTTCACGAATTGCACGACACCGACGGTCCAGCCCCGGGCCCAGGCTCTGCCCATGACGCCGAACGCCGAGGAGGACTTGCCCTTGCCGTGACCCGTGTTGATCAGCACCAACGACGGCACCCGGGCGGGGGTCGCCTCGGCCTCAGCGGTCTCGGGATCGTCGCCGTCTGTCATGTCAGCCTCCATCGTCATCGAGTGCGTTGGGGGACCACGACCAGATCGCCCTCGTCGGTACGCAGGACGCGGACGCTGGCGCCGAAATGGAGGGCGAGCGCCTCCTCGGTCAGCACCTCGTCGGGCTTGCCCGCGCCCACGGCGCGCCCACGACCCAGGAGGATCAACCGGTCGGCGAACTGGCCCGCCAGCGTGAGGTCGTGCAGGGCGCTGAGGACGGTGAGACCCCGCTCGCGCCGCAGGCGGTCGACGAGCTCGAGCGCCTCGACGCGCCGGCCCAGGTCGAGTGCGCTGGTGGGCTCGTCGAGAAGCAGCACGGGAGCTTGCTGGGCCAGGGCCCGGGCCAGCACCAGGCGTTGCAATTCGCCCCCCGACAACGTGGCCAGGGTCCGCTCCGCCATGGCCAGGAGGTCGAGCTGGTCCAGGAGCTCGCCGCAGATCTGTCGGTCCGTCGAGGACTCGAAGCCGAAGTACCCGACATGGGGCGTGCGGCCGAGCAGGACGTAGTGGCCGACGGTCATGTCGGGGGGCAGCTCGGGTTGCTGGGGCACATAGGCGACGAGCCGGGCCAGACGCTTGGGCGACAACGACGACAGCGCCTCGTCGTCGACGGTGATCTCGCCCTCGTGGGGGACGAGCCGGGCCACGGCACGCAGAAGTGTCGTCTTCCCCGCCCCGTTCGGCCCGATGAGCCCGACCCACTCCCCCGCCTCGATGCGCTCGGTGAGATCGCACAGGGCCCGAACCGAGTCGTAGCGCACCGTGACGCCGTCGAAGGCGATCACCGTCCCCGCCTCACGTGCTCCGGCCGATGCGCCGGGACCGGAGCACGAACAAGAAGAACGGTGCGCCCACGAAGGCCGTCACCACCCCGATCGGTATCTCACTGGGGGCCAGGACCGTCCGGGCCGCCACGTCGGCGACGATGAGGAAGGCGGCTCCGCCGATCATCGACACCGGGAGCACGACCCGGTAACTGGCGTTGGTGGTGAGGCGCACCGTGTGCGGAACGATGATGCCGACGAAGCCGATGAGCCCGCTCACCGCCACCGCGGCCGCCGTTCCCAGGGTCGCGGCCGCCACGACGGCGATCCGCACCCGGGCGGACCGTACCCCGAGGCTGTCGGCCTCATCCTCTCCGACGCGCAGCACGTCGAGGAGGCGCCGGTGTGCGAGGAGGACGACCGCACTGATGGCGACATAGGGAAGGATGAGAACGACGTCGGACCACGTGGACACGGTCAGGCTGCCGAGGATCCACGCGTACACGGACTGGAGATCCTGGGCGTGCTGCTGCTGCAGGAACGTCTGGATCGCCGTCAGCAACGCGGCCACCGCCACGCCGGCGAGGACGATCGACACCGTGGCGCCTTGCCGGCCCACGGTCGCGCCCACCAGGTACGTGAGCGTGACGGCGCCGACGGCGCCACCGAAGGCGGCCACAGGCAGGAGCTCGGTCAGATGCGGTCCCGCCACGATCACCGCCGTGGCCCCCAGGCCGGCCCCGGCGGCCACACCCAGAAGGTAGGGATCGGCCAGAGGGTTGCGGAACACGCCCTGAAACGCGGCACCGCCCCCGGCCAACATGGCGCCGACCAGGCCACCGAGGACCACCCTCGGGAGGCGGATCTGCCACAGGATGTCGGCGTCGATGCGACTCACGCCCGAATGCACATGCACGAAGGGGAGGTGTGACGCCATCACCCGCAGCGCATCGCCCAGGGACAAGTCGGCGGGCCCCATCGACACACCGAGCAGCACTGCTCCGACCAGCGCGCCCAACGCCACCCCCACGGCGCGTCGCGCCGACACCGGGCGCAGGACGACACGGGGGTCGTCCGGCGCGGGCCCCGGTGTCAGCGGCGCCACGTCGTGTCGAGGCAGGGTGGTGCTCACGTCGCCGGATGCCCCTTCAGCGCCGTCTCCACTTTCTGGAGGAGGTCCACGATGCGCGGGCCCCACCGGGAGGCGATGTCGTCGTTGAGCGCCACGACCTGGCCCTTCTGCACGGCCTTGATCGTCGACCACCCGGCGCGGGCCGACACGGTGCGCACGCTCTGCCCGCAGCAGACGGTGTCGGCCAAGATGACCCAGTCGGGGTCGGACTGCACGATGAACTCGGCCGACAGTTGCGGGTACCCCCCGCTCGACGCCGCCGACGGAGCCTGGTCGGCGATGTTGCGCAGGCCGAGGAGGCCGAGCACCTTGCCGATGAAGGTGGACGACGTCACCGAGTAGTAGGTCTGGTCGAGCTCGTAGTAGTAGGTCTGCCCCACATTCGACGTGGGCGCGTCGTGCACGATCTCGTTGATCTGTGCCTTCACGTGGGCGGCCTCGGCCGTCGCCGCGGCGAGATGCCCCGTGGCCTGGCCCAATTCCCCGTACTGCGCGTAGGCGTCGGCGAGCGTCGTCGCCGGCGGCAACGACAGCACCGGGATGCCGAAGGCCTTGAGCCGCCCGGTCAAGCCACTGCTGTCGCCGGGCACCACGACGAGGTCGGGCTGGTACGAGACGATGGCCTCGACGTTCGGCTGGAGATCGTCGAGGGTCGTGCGGGGTGCGTTCCTCGGGTAGTCGGAGTACTTGTCGACCGCCTTGACCTGGCTCCCGGCACCGATGGCGTACAGCATCTCGGTCGCGGTCGGGGACAGAGAGACGATGGCGCGCGGCACCGCCTTGATGTGGACGGGGCCGTTGGCGGCGGAGATGGTGGTCGGGAACGATCCGGTGCCGGCGGCGGCGCTCCCGGCCCCGTTCGAGGTGGTGCTGCAGGAGGCGACGAGCAGACCGAGCCCGGCGCAGGCGGTCAGCAGCCTCCGCCGCGAGCGCTGTGTCATGTGGTCATCCTCCATCGGGTTGTGGAGGACGAAGTGCGCCCGCTGCGACACCCGACAGTGGTGTCCAACGAACCGCCCTTCCTCCGAGGACAGGTTTCGCCGATGCAGGACAGGCGTCCGGGCTCGTCCCCCCGAGGGGCATCACCGTTGCGGGACAGCGCCGGGATCTCACCGGCCTTCGCTGGGCCTACACCACTTCGGCCGGGAGCCGAAGCGACCGTACGTTATCCCTCCCGGGTGTCTCCCGCCACCGAAGACAGAGGCGGGAACCCCGGCGCGGCGCTACAGCGGCGCGACGTCGTCGAAGCCGATGGCGGCCTCGAGGGCGGCGGCGGAGCGGATCACCACCAGGTCGCCGTGCTGGGGCCCGACGAGTTGGATCCCGACCGGCAACCCCTCGGTCGTGAGTCCGGCGCACACCGACGCGGCCGGGGAGCGCGTCATGTTGAAAGGATAGGTGAAGCGGGCCCAGTTGGGCTCGGCCTCGCCGTTGATCAGTCCCTGACCTTGCAGGGCGCGCGGTGGCGGCGGTCCCGCGCAGGTCGGCGTCAGCAGCAGCCGCACGTCGCGAAACAGCTCGACGAGACGGAGATTCAGCCTGTGGCACGCGTCCTGGGCCCTCACGACGTCGATGGCCGACAGATGCTCCGCCGCCCAGTCGACCTGCGCGGCCAGCAGCGGGTCCACCTTTTCCCACACCTCGGTGTCACGGTACGGGGCCAGCGTCCGAAGGTTGTAGGCGACGGCGAGCGTGAGCCAGTCGCGCACGGGGTCCTCGTCGAACACGACCTCGATCTCGACCACCTCGGTCCCGAGGGCCCGGAGCCGCTCCACCGCGGCCTCGCACAGGGCCCGCACCTCGTCGTCGAGCGGCGCGTAACCGAGCGTGGGGGACCACGCCACCTTGGCCGGGAGCATGGCGCCCTCGATGGCGGCCGGCCACGACGCCTCGGGTCGGGGCAGCGACCGGATGTCGGTGGGATCGGGTCCCACGGCGACGTCGAGGGCGGTGACCACGTCGGCCATGCGCCGCGCCATGGGCCCCTTGGTGGACAGGTCGTGCCAATCCGAACCGTGCTCCCCGCCGGACGGGACGCGGCCGAGTGAGGGCTTCACGCCGCTCAGCCCGCAGCACGACGACGGGATGCGGATCGATCCCCCACCGTCGGAGCCGGTGGCGAGGGGGACCATGCCGGCGGCGATGGCGGCAGCGGCTCCCCCCGACGAGCCCCCCGGGCTGTAGGCCAGGTTCCACGGATTGTGTGTCGCCCCGAACGTGGCGTTGTCGGTGTCGGCCTTCCAGCCGAGCTCGGGCGTGTTGGTCTTTCCCACCACCACACACCCCGCGCCGCGCAACCGCGCCACGAGGGGCGAGTCCTCGGTCGCGCCCGGACCCCCAGCGAAGACGGCGGAACCCTGCGAAGTGACGAAGCCCTCCGCATCGTCGAGGTCCTTCACGCCGATGGGGATCCCGGCCAGGGGTCCGGGGTCGTCGCCGCCGGCGACGGCGTCGTCGATACGCGCCGCCGCCTCGAGCGCGCCGTCGGCGTCCACGGCCACGAAGGCGTTCACCTGCGGGTCGAGCGCCTCGATGCGCTCGAGCGCGTGGATGACGAGCTCGCCGCGCGCTGCGCTTTCCCGACCGCACATCGGCGGCCATGTCGGTGAGGGTCTCGCGTCGGAAGTCCATGGCCCCCACGCGTAGCACGCCCTTCCCCCCGGTGCCCGGTGCACACCGCAGATGGACACGTCGACGCGGCGCACGGCAACCTGGGCCGATGCCCCCGACCATCGACGGAGCCGCCCTCGACCACGTGGCCCTGGCCGTGGAGCGGTGGGCCGACGCCTGGCCCCGCTACGCCGTCGAGCTCGGAGGAGCCTGGAGCTCGGGCGGTCTGAACGTCGGCTTCGGTCCCGCGCAACTCCAATTCGCCAACGGCGCCCGGGTCGAGATCCTCCAGCCCTGGGAGCCGGAGAAGAACCCCTTTCTACGACGGTTCTTGGATCGCCACGGCCCGAGCCCGCACCACCTCACCTTCAAGGTGCCCGACCTCGCCTCGGCCATCGAAGGCGCGCGCCAGGCCGGCTTCACGCCGGTGGGTGTGGACCTGAGCAACGACGACTGGAAGGAAGCGTTCCTCCACCCGCGCCAGGCCACGGGGATCGTCGTGCAACTGGCCCAGGCCACCCACGGCTGGGAGTCGCCCGCCCCCGAGGGGTTCCCCGGGTCGGGCGCGGCGCCGCCGGCGTCCCTGGCGCGCGTCACCCACGCCGTGGCCGACCTCGACACCGGGCTGGCCTTGTTCGAAGGACTGCTGGGCGGCCGACGCGTGGCCGAGGGGACGGGGCCCGATCGCCGTTGGTGCTACGTCGACCTCGCATGGCCCGGGCCCCCCGTGCTGCGGGTGGTGGCGCCGTCGCCGACCGGGGACGGGGGCGGGTCTGACGAGGCGTCGCTCCCGGCGTGGCTGGGCGGGCTGCCCGGGCGCGTGCACCACCTCGCCTTCACCGTGGCGACGTATCCCGCCGGAGCCACCGAGGAGTCTCCCCGCTGCTTCCCGGCCTCCTCGACGCCGATGCGCCGGCGACGGTCATCGACCCCGCCGACAACCTCGGCACCCGCCTGGTGTTGCTCCGCCGTGACGCCGGGCCCGGGCGATGACCGGTCCTTCGGCCGGCGGCGGCGGAGGGGCGGGCCCGACGACCTTCGCTAGCCTGGGTGGCACTTTGAGCGAGGACCGGTGACCGACGACGACTCCGGCGCCCTCGGCGGCGCCCCACCCAAGCTGACGATCGGTCAGCGCATCCTCACCGCCCTGCCGACCCTGCAGCGCCCCCCGGCTCCCGCCCCTCGGACGCCGCCGGCGCCACGCCCCGGTCGTCCCCCACGGTCGCCCGCCCCCCGCGGTGGCGGCGACACCCCGAAAGGTGAGAGCAGAGACGATCAGGACAACAACGACGACGACAGCGGCAACTCGACCGGCGGCGCAGCGACCGACGGCGCAGCGACCGACGGCGATGCGACCGACGGCGATGCGACCGACCGTCCGGCCGGCGGCGCGACCACAGGCGGTGGGAGCCGACTGAGCACACTCCTCAACCCGGGCGCGACCGGTGGACGGACGCGCGCCGCGGAGAACCTCGACGAGATGACGCGTGAGGAGATCACCCATCGCATCAAGCGGCTCGACGACAGAGAGCGGTTCCTGGCGCTCTCCGCCGCGCCGTTCGGTGTCGCCGTCGGGGTCCTGCTCACCGTGGTCGCCATCCACCTCAACCCCTCGCTCATGCTGCATGGGAAGCCGAACCCCAAGCACGAGAGCACGTCGCTCATCTTGCTCGAAGGGGGTGTCCGCCTCGCGCTGTCGGGCGTGGTGGTGGCCTGCGCGCTGACGCGGCGCCGCTCGCTCGTCGGCTTCGCACTGCTCTTCCTGGGCACGTCGATGGGCTCACCCCTGTTCGCGCTCCCGTTCTGGGCGTTGGGTGGGTACCTCATCTGGCGGGTGTTCAAGTACCAGCGGGTCCTGACGGCGCGCGGCGGGGCCCAGCGACGCGCCTCGGGACCGAAACGGGTGCCCGACAACCCCCGCGTGGCCGGCCGGGCCGGTGCGGCCGCGGCGCGCGAGCGCGCCCAGGCCCGGCGCCGGAGCAAGAAGGAACCGGCCCCCACCGGGCCTCCGCCGTCGAAGCGCTACACCCCACCGCGCCCCGCGCGGCCCCGACCACCCGCCCCGCCGTCGTAGGGAGCCGACGGCCCCGCGCCATCGTCGACGAGCAGGGCCGAGCGCAGCAGGCGCAGGATCTCCTGGCGGCGCCGCACCAGTGAGCGCGGCGTCGGCTCCTCGCCGAGGGCCCGGAGCACCTCGACCTCGGTGATCATGCCCACCACGGTGGAGTAGATGGCGAGGAGCAGGAGCCGGGGCTCGTGGCGCCGCATGTGGCCGGCGTCCATCTCGTCGGCGAGGAAGCCCGAGGCCCGCTGCACCAGGGGCTCGAGCACGAGCATCAGTCGGGTCGCCGAGGGCGGGCCGAGGCGGCCCACCTCGCGCAGCAGTCCGAGGAGCTCGGGACGGCGCGACGCCAAGCGGAAGACCGATCGCACCACCGCCTCGACGCGCGACCATCCCTCCCCCGCGCCGGCCAGCGCGTCTTCGAGGGCGTGGGCGAGCTCGCCGGCGGAGCGGTCGATGAGGGCTTCGAGCAGCGCCTCTTTGGACGGGAACCAGTACAGGATGGACTGCTTGCGCACGCCCAGGCTCTCGGCCAGGGCATCGAGCGAGGTGGCCTCGTATCCTCGGGACCCGAACGAGGCGAGGGCGGCGTCGAGGATCCGGTCCGCGGTCCCGCCCTCGGGGCGCTCCGCCCCCGCACCCGGCTTCCTTCCCCCTGTCACCTACCATATGGTAGACAGATACCGTGGCCGAGGTGACGACCCCCACGACAGCCCGGTCTCCGGGCCCGCCGGGCATCGCGCCGTCCCTCGACGGCAAGCGCATCCTCGTGACGGGCGCCACGGGCTTCTTGGGCACGGCGTTGGTGGAGCGCCTCGTGCGCTGCGTCCCGGGGTGCGAGGTGGCGGTCCTGGTGCGGCCCACGCGCCGGTCGGGGGCGGCGGCCCGCCTGGCCCGCGAGGTCGTGCGCAACGACTGCTTCGACCGGCTACGCGCCGAGCTCGGCGACCGTTTCGACGACGAAGTGGCGGCCCGGCTCGTGGCGGTGGGCGGGGACGTGGGGCGCGACGGCCTCGACCTCGATGACGACGGACGACGCCTTCTCGCCTCGTGCGACGTGGTCGTGCACTCCGCCGCCACCGTCGCCTTCGACGCCCCCCTCGACACCGCCGTCGAGGTGAACCTGCTCGGCCCGTCGCGCGTGGCGGCGGCCATCGAGTCGGCCGCCGCCGACCGCCGGCGCGACCACCCCGACGCCTCACCCACGCACCTCGTCACGGTGTCGACGGCGTACGTGGCCGGAACCCATCAAGGCGACGCCACCGAGACCCTCGCCACCGAAGCGCTGGCGTCGGGGGCGCGGGCCCGCACCCACAGCACGGTCACCACCGAGGTGAACATCGAGGCCGAGATCACCGCGGCGCGACGCCTGCGCGACGACCTCGAGTCCGAGTCCCGCTCGCCCGAGCGCCTGGCCCAGGTGACCAAGGCGGCGCGCGCCGAGCTGGGCGCGGCCGGGACCCACCTGCTGGCGGAGCGGGCGGAGAAGCTGCGCGACGAGTGGGTGCGGGCCCAACTGGTGCAGCGAGGCCGGTCACGGGCCCAGGCCCTGGGCTGGCCCGACGCCTACGCCTTCACCAAGGCCCTGGGCGAACGCGCCCTCGTGAGCTCGCACCCCGACCTTCCCATCACCATCGTGCGACCCTCGATCATCGAGTCGGCCCTGGCCGAGCCGCGCCCGGGATGGATCCGGGGCTTCCGGATGGCCGAGCCCATCATCGTCTCCTACGCCCGGGGGTTGCTGCGCGAATTCCCCGGGGTCCCCGAGGGCGTGGTGGACGTCATACCCGTCGACATGGTGGTCGCCGCGATCATCGCCGTGTGCGCGGACGGGCCCGACCCCGACGGGCCGACCGTGTACCACGTGGCATCGAGCGTGCGGAACCCCCTGCGCTACGGCGAGCTCGTCGACCTGGTGCGCTCCTGGTTCACCGAGCACCCGCTCTACGACTCCGAGGGCCAGCCCATCATGGTGCCCGAATGGTCGTTCCCCGGACGCGGCCGCGTGCAGCGCCAGTTGCAGCGGGCCACCCGGGCCCTCACCACGGCCGAGCGCGTCCTCGGGTCGCTCCCGGTACGGGGCGAGCGCGCCGACCTGGCGGCGAGAGTGGAGGAGAAACGCTCCCAGGCGGAGCGGGCCCTCGGCTACACCGAGCTCTACGGGGCGTACACCGAGACCGAGGCCCACTTCCGGGTCGATCGCCTCCTGTCGTTGTGGGAGCGGCTCGCCCCGTCGGACCGGGAGCTGTTCTGCTTCGACCCCGGGGTGATCTCGTGGCCCGACTACGTCCACGACGTTCACCTGCCGTCGGTGGTCGAGCACGCCCGGGTGCGGTCCACGCCGCGCCGATCGACGATGGCCAGCCGCTCCGACCGCGCCCGCAGCGCCATCCTGGCGCCCGAGCGCCATCTGGCCGCCTTCGACCTCGAGAACACCCTGGTCGCCTCCAACGTGGTGGAGTCCTACGCCTGGCTGGCGAGCCGGCACCTGCCCGTGGGCGAGCGCGTGGCGTTCACGGCTCGGATCCTGCGCGAGGCACCGAGCCTGCTCGCCCTCGACCGGCGGGACCGGGGCGACTTCTTGCGCACCTTCTACCGCCGCTACGACGGCGCCCCGCTCGACCTGCTGCGCACCGATGCGGTGGAGATGTTCCACCACCTGTTGCTGGCCAAATCCTTCCCGGCCGGCTTCGCCCGCGTGCGCGCCCATCGCGCCCTCGGGCACCGCACCGTCCTCATCACCGGCGCCCTCGACTTCGTGGTCGAGCCCCTGCGACCGCTGTTCGACGAGGTCGTGTGCGCCCGACTCGGCCGCGACGGCGACGGACGGCTGACGGGTCGGCTCGACCAGCTGCCCCCCACCGGTGAGGCCCGTGCCCTCGTGCTCGCCGACTACGCACGACGCGAAGGGCTCGACCTCGGTGAAGCCGTCGCCTACGCCGACTCGGCGTCGGACCTCCCGCTGCTCGAGTGCGTGGGGTTCCCGGTGGCGGTGAACCCCGAAGCGCGCCTCGCCGCCATCGCCCGGCGCCGCGGTTGGCACGTCGAGCAGTGGGACAAGGCCGGCGGCGGGGCCCGCCCACCGCTGCCCTTCGGTCCCGTCGACCACGGCGTGTCGCGATGGTGGGCCCGCGTCGAGGGCATGCTCGAACGGGGCACGGCCGCGGTGGGTTCGGCCTCGCCGGGCCCGGGACCGGCGGGCACCACCCGGGGCCCGACGCGCGGCGGGCGGCAATGAAGGGCCTCGTCTTCGAGCGCAACCTGGCCCGTTTCGCCGCATCGCGGGTGGCATCGGCGGTGGGGGGCTCGGGGCGCGGCGCCTCGATCGGTCCCCTGCGTCTCACCGACGTGGAGCCCCCGGCGCTGCCCGCCGGGGCGTGGCACCGCGTGCACCCCATCCTGGCCGGCATCTGCGGGTCGGACTTGTCGACGGTCGACGGGCGCAGCTCCCGGTACTTCGAAGACGTCGTCAGCTTCCCCTTCGTCCCCGGGCACGAGGTGGTCGGGACGCTCGACGACACCGACGCCCGCGTCGTGATCGAGCCCGTGCTCGGCTGCGTGGCGCGTGGCATCGTTCCGCTGTGCCCGGCCTGCGCCGAGGGGCGGACGGGCGGCTGTGAGCGCGTCGCCTTCGGCCATCTGGCCCCGGGGCTCCAGATCGGGTTCTGTACCGACACCGGTGGGGGATGGTCGGCGGGTGGCCTCGTGGCCCACGAAGCGCAGCTCCACGCCGTGCCCGACGAGCTCTCCGACGACGACGCCGTCATGGTGGAGCCCACCGCCTGTGCCGTGCACGCCGCGCTCGCCACCGGGGCCGACGCCTCGACCACGGTGGCCGTGCTGGGGGCGGGCACCCTCGGCCTGTGCACCGTGGCGGCCTTGGCCCATCTCACCCGCCCGGGGACGCTGTTCGTGGGAGCCAAGCACGCCCATCAGCGCCGGCTCGCCGACGAGCTCGGCGCCGATGCCGCGCTCGAACCCGACCAGGTGGTGCGGGCCGTGCGGCGCAGCTCGCGCTCGCTCGAGGCGTCGGGCACCCTCACCGGCGGCGCCGATGTCGTCATCGACTGCGTGGGCAGCGACGAGTCGATCACCGCGGCCCTCTCCATGGTGCGGCCTCGGGGCCGGGTCCTGCTCGTGGGCATGCCGGGCCGGGTCAGCGTCGACCTGGCATCGCTGTGGCACCGCGAGGTGGCGGTGACCGGCACCTACGCCTACGGCATCGAGGACGTCGGAGGATCGCCCCGGCGCACCTTCGACGTGGCCAAGGAGGTCGTGGCGGCGAAGGGCCTCGGCCGCCTGGTGTCGGCGCGCTACCCGCTCGATCGCTTCGAGGAGGCGCTCGCGCACGCCGGCGCGGCCGGGCGGCGCGGCGCGGTCAAGGTGGTCTTCGACCTCCGGGCGCGCGATCGCCGACCGCATCGTCCCAGCACGAAAGGACCCGCCTCATGAGCCCCAGGCCCGGCTTCGTCCTCGAAGTCGACCGTTCCACCCCGTCCACCTTGTTCTGGCACGGCGAGGGGTACCGGCTCGAGTCGCTCCCGGTGGGGAGCCGGGTCCTGTACGCGCCCGAGCCGGTCGACGCGCTGGCCGACCCTGTCGGCGCCATCCGCCTCGCCCTCGAGGAGCCCCTCGGGGACGCCGCGCCGCTGCGCTCGCTCCTGCACGCCGGCATGCAGCTCACCATCGCCTTCGACGACGTGTCGCTCCCTCTTCCCCCCATGCGCGGCCCCGACGTGCGCCAGCTCGTGATCGAGCAGGTCCTCGAGCTCGCGGCCGAGGCGGGCGTGGACGACGTGGTGCTGATCGCGGCGCTGGCGCTGCACCGGCGCATGACCGACGCCGAATTGCGCCACGCCCTCGGGGACCGCGTCTTCGACGCCTTCGCCCCCCACGGCCTGCTGTGGCAGCACGACGCCGAGGACCCCGACCAGCTCGTCCACCTCGGCCTCACCGACGAGGGCGAGGACGTCGAGATCAACAAGCGGGCCGCCACCTCGGACCTGCTCGTCTACGTCAACATCAACCTCGTGGCCATGGACGGCGGCCACAAGTCGGTGGCCACCGGGCTCGCCAGCTACAAGAGCCTGCGCCACCACCACAACGCCCACACCATGACCCAGAGCCGCTCGTTCATGGACCAGCACCGTTCCGAGCTCCACTCCTCGAACTGGCGCATGGGCCGGCTCATCGCCGCGTCGGGGGTGAAGGTCTTCCAGATCGAGACCAACCTCAACACCGACACCTTCCCCGAGCAGTTCCGCTTCCTGCAGCGCCGCGAGTGGGAGTGGAGCGGGCGTGACCGCGCCGCCTTCCTGGCCACGTCGAAGGCGCTCGACGCCACCCCCGACCGGGTGGCGCGGTCGATCTTCCATTCCATCCGGGCACCGCACAAGATGAGCGCGGTGCAGGCCGGCGAGGTCGAGGCCGTGCACGCCCGCACCACCGAGAACGTCTACGCGCAACAACTCCTGGAGGTGGACGGACAGAGCGACATCCTCACCATGGGGCTGCCCTACATCTGCCCCTACAACGTCAACTCGATCATGAACCCGATCCTCGTGGCCTGTCTGGGACTGGGGTACTTCTTCAACATGTACCGGGGCCGGCCCCTCGTGCGCGAGGGCGGGGTGGTCATCATGAGCCACCCGACGCCGTGGGCCTTCCACCCCGGGCACCACCCGAGCTACATCGACTTCTTCGAGCAGGTGCTAGCCGAGACGACGGACCCGGCCGAGATCGGCAAGTACGAGGAGTCCTTCGCCACCGACCCGTGGTACGTCCACCTCTACCGCACGGGCAACGCCTATCACGGGGTGCATCCCTTCTACATGTGGTACTGGTGCGCGCACGCCCTCGAGCACGTGGGCGCGGTGATCATCGTGGGCGGGGACCGCGCCGCGGTGCGCCGGCTCGGGTTCAAGCCGGCGAGCACCATGGCCGACGCCCTCGAGATGGCCTCGGACGTCGTGGGCCGCGACCCGTCGCTCACCCATCTGCACTCCCCCCCGTTGCTGATGGCGGACGTCCGGTGAACGGCGCCTCGCACCCGGAGAGGTGGTGAGCGCGGTGGCGCGCCTCGTGGACCGAGCCCGGCGCGTGCGCCTCCGACGGTTCCCGTGGCGGCCCCCCACGTGGCCAGCGAGCCTCGAGCGGGCCGCGCCGAAGCAGAACCTGGGCGCCGACTACGACACCGAGTGGACGAGGCGGTATCCGGCCCGCCTGGCGCGCGCCGTCGTCACCGACAACGTCACCCGGCCGCTCGCCCATCTCGTGGCCTCACCCGAGGTGCGCGGCGCCGAGGTCCTCGAGCTCGTCGAGGCCCCCGCCATCTACATCGCCAACCACGCCAGCCACGTCGACACCGGGCTGTTGCTCTCCGTGCTCCCGGCGCGCGTCCGACACAAGACGGTGGTCGCCGCGGCGGCCGACCACTTCTTCGACCGGCGCTGGAAGGCGCATCTGTGGGCCCTGTTCCTGGGGGCCATCCCCATCGAGCGCCACCGCGTCAACCGCAAGTCGGCCGAGGACACCGCCGCGCTGCTGCGCGACGGGTGGAACCTCCTCATCTTCCCCGAGGGAGGGCGGACCCCCGACGGCTGGTTCCAGCCCATGCGCGGCGGCGCCGCCTACCTGGCCACGCGCACGGGGAGACCGGTGGTGCCGGTGCACATCGAGGGCACGTACCGGATCTGGCCCCGGGGAGGCGACCGGCTGCGGCGCAGCCCGACGCGCATCACGTTCGGGTCGGTGATCACCGCCGCCGACGGCGAGGACGCCCGCCGTCTCGAGGCGCGGATCGACGGCGTGCTCGGGGCCCTGGCCGACGAAGCGCGCAGCGACTGGTGGTCGGCACGCCGGCGCGCCGGCGCGGGCGAGACCCCTTCGCCGCGCGGGCCCGATGCCTCGCCGTGGCGCCGGGCATGGGCGCTCGGCCCCGACCCCCACGCCGCCGACGAGGACGACGAGGGGCGCTGGGCGCTGGTCGACCGCTGATCGAGCGCTGATCGAGCGGTGATCGAGCGGTGATCGGAGCGACGCTCGCCGCCCGTCAGACGCCTCGCCGACCGGGTCAGGTCCGGCGCAGCCTCACCAGGGCGCGCATGCGGCGTACGGCGTCGGACCGGGCCCTGGCTCCGGGGTGCCACCCGCGTGCCCCCGCGGCGTCGAGCCGCTCGGCGCGCAGGGCCCGCTCCTCGGTGTCGTCGAGCGCGGCCGGCACCGATCCCGTGGCCCACGCCAACAGGAGGTCGGCGAGCGCGGGGTTGCGGGCCAGGGCCGGACCGTGGGCGTAGGTGCCGAGGACGAACCCGGACCGGGCCCCTTCGGTCCCGTCCCCGGCGCCGTTGCCCACGCCGTGCAGCACGCGCGCCAGCGGGTGGGCCCCTCCGCCCAGGCGGGTGACGGCGGAGTGGTTCTCGAAACCGCTCAGCGTGCCGAGCACCACTGGGTCGGCGCCGCCGGGCCCCGAGTTGCCACCGACGGGCTCGGCCGTGAGCTCCCCCACGGCCCGCCGCCCCCGTCCCTTGACCGTGTCCACGTCGAGCAGCCCGACCCCGGGGTGGGGCCGCCCGTCCGCGCCCGGGAAGCTGCGGCCGATCACCTGGTAGCCCGCGCACACGGCGAACACGACCGCGCCCGCGTCCACGGCGGCACCGAGCACCCCGTCGCGCAGGCGCTCGGCCGACTGGACCTGGGGCCCGTCCTCGCCGCCGCCCAGGCAGTAGATGTCGGCCCCGCTCGGAAGCGGCGCGTCCGAACCGGCGTGGACGAGCTCGACCGGGACGTCGCGCCACACGGCCCGCCCGGCCAACACCCGCCCGTTGCCGCTGTCGCCGTAGGTGCCGAGCAGGTCGGGATGCACGACCACGACGCGCAACGCCGAGGCGCCCGCCGAGCGAGGCCGGCGCCGAGCCTTGAGCCGCGCCGTGTCGGAAGGAGCGTTCCCCGCCCCGGACCCCACCGTGGTCACGGCCACCGGCATCCCCGGCGCGGGCGACGCACCGGCTCCGGGCACGAGCGCCGACGGGGCCGCGCCCCCCGGGAGCGGGGCGGGCGCGGCGTCGCTCACGAGCCGACGTCGCAGCGACTGGAAGGCGGTGTAGTTGCCGACGTACTCGACCTGAGCCGATCCCGCCGCCCGCAGCGCCTCGAGGTCGTCGGGGACCGTGACATGGGCCACCCCGGCGTGGCGCAGCCGCACGGCCAGATCACGACAGCGCTCCCCCGTCGCCACCACCCACCGCCCGGCCAACCGCTCGAAGGCGACGTCCCACAACCACGACGGGTCGTGTCCGTCGGCGACCCGGGCATTGATACCGATCACGATCGGGTCGGACCCGCCCTCGAGGAGGTCGAGGAGCTCGGCCCATCCCGCCGGGTTCTTGGCCAGGAGAAGACGGGCCCGCACGCCGCCGTGCTCCACGGTGGCGAACCTCCCCTCGACGTCGGTGACCGACGACATCGCCTCGAGCGCCACGGCCTCGTCGACCCCCGAGAGCCCCGCCGCCACCGCGGCCACCGCGGCGTTGGCGAGGTTGCACCGTCCCGGCAGGGCGAGGCGCACCGGCAGGTGGCGCCCGTCGGCGGTGACGAGCACATCGCCGCGCAGCTCGGCGTCGGGGCGGGGACGGCGAAACCCGCACGCGCACGACCAGTCGTCCCCGGCGAAGACGATCCGCCCCGCGCACGCCGGGCAGCCGACGGCGTCGTGCCGCCACAGCTGGCCCGCCGCCACCCACACCACCTCGGCCGCGCCCTGAGCCCCCCACACCACGAGCGGGTCATCGGCGTTGGCCACGACGACCGCCCCGGTGGTGAGGCCGAGCGCGCCTTGCCAACGCGCCGCCACCATGCGGACCTCGCTCACCCGGTCGAGCTGGTCGCGCGACAGGTTGAGGAGGGCGATCACCTTGGGGTGCACGGCGTGGGCCACCGCGCCCAGATAGCCCTCGTCCACCTCGAGCACGGCCGGCGCGCCGGGCGGCGCCGACGCCAGTGCGGTGGCCAACCCGGTCGGGAGGTTGGCCCCGGCCGAGGACGTGGCCACCGCCGACGCCCCTCCGAGGGCCGCGGCGAGCAGCCGGGTCGTGGTGGTCTTGCCGTTGGTCCCGGTGACGAGGGCGATGTCGCGACCGGTGGCCAGGGCGGCGAGGAGGTCGGGGGCGATGAGCAGCGCCACGCGGCCGCCGATGACCGACCCGCCCCCGAGGCCGAGGCGCCGCGACACCGAGCTCACCGCCGTCGACGCCCGACCCGCCACCCGAGCCCGCACCGGCACCGTGTGGCCGGGGGGTGGGGTGCTCACGTGTCGGCGTGATCGGGCGGATAGGTGCGCGCCAGCTCCTCTGCCGTCGGCTCGTGCGGTCGCTGGGACTCGGCGGGCAGCTGCGTCATGATCGCCGCCATGATGGCCTCGGTGTCGGCCACGGCGTCGGCCAGCTCCAGGTGGACGGGCTTGCCCACCCGGACCCGCACCGTCGGCGGGTGCAGCAGGTTGCCGACGTCAGGGAGACGGGCCGAGCGCGGCCACACCGCTTCGGTGCCCCACAACCCGATGGGGAACACCGGGGCGCCGGTCATGGCGGCCAAACGGGCCGTGCCCGTCTTGCCCTTCAACTCGGTGTCGAAGAACTTCTTGCCGCGCGGGATCGTCCCCTGGGGCAGGACCACGACGACCTCGCCGGCCTCGAGGGCCCGACGGGCGTCACGCAGCGGGGCGTCGGACCGACTGCCGCGGTCCACCGGTATCCCCCCGAGGGCCCTCGCCAGCTGGCCGACGACGGGTGCGTCGAACAACTCGCGCTTGGCCAGGAACCGCACGGGGCGGCCGAGGCGGGCGGCCACGATGGCCAGGGCCACCACGTCGAAGTAGCTGCGGTGGTTCGCGGCGATGATCACCGGGCCGCGCCGCGGCAGGCGGGCCACACCGTCGATGTCGAAGCGCGCATATGGAAACAGCGCGGGGCGCACCACGGGGCGCAGCATGTCGTAGGGCTCGAGCCCGCCCACCTTGGGCACCCCCGGCGGCCGGTCCCACCGCTCGACGGGCCAGCGGCGCAAGCGGGCGACGGCGTTGAGGCGCCGGTCGGGGTTCACGGCGTGGGGGCGGCCCACCGCCCCCAGCAGGGGCAGGTCGAACACGCTGTCGGAGTAGGCGTGGCTGGCGCCCAGGTCGATGGCCGATGCTGTGGCCCAGCGCCGCACGGCGGCGAGCTTGCCCGTCGACCACATGAATTCGCCCTCGATGCCCCCGGTGTAGGCACCGTCCTCGCGGGCGTAGCGCGTGGCGAGGACGTGGTCGAACCCGAGCATGGCGGCGAAGGGGGCGACGAGGTCGCCGGGCGTGGTCGTGGTGAGCACGAGAAGGCGCCCGGCCTCGCGGTGTTCGGCCAGCACGCCCGGGGCGTACGGCTGCACCAGCTCGACCAGCTCGGGTGCGGCGAGCTGGCCGGCGCGACACACGGCGTCGACGGGCCATCCCCGGGTGAAGCGGGGGGCGGCGCGCACCATGGCCATCATGGCCAAGCTTTCGCCCATGAGGTCGTAGAGCCCGTAGAACAACCGCTCGCCGGGCATGGAGCGCCGGCCCTCGAAGAGCCCCTCGGCGTGCATCGCCGCGCTCAGCACCAGGCCGCTCGCCCCCCGCACCAGCGTGCGGTCGAGGTCGACGAACACCGCAGCGCGCGGCACCGACGCGTCCTGCGTCGAGCCGTTGCCGTTGTGGAGATGGATCTTCGGCGAGCGGGCCGTCACCATGGCGCAGACCATATCGCCGTCGACACCGAGGCCACGCCCCTATCGTCGCCCCCGTCTCGGGCCCCGCGCCAGGTCGTCACCGGGCCCATGACGCGGCAAAGGGACCGGAGGGGGACCCGGTCCCTTTGCTCCGACTCGACAGGATCGGAGGGGGGCGTCCGGTTCCTGTGGTCTCTGCGTCTCATTGTGATGGATCCCCTCCGATCAGTCAAACAGCTATTACAGATTTCGAGTATCGTTTAAAGCGATGGAGATCCGGCACCTGCAAGCGCTGGTGGCGGTGGCCGAGCAGGGGTCCTTTTCCTCCGCCGCGGACCACCTGGGCACCGTCCAGTCCAACATCTCGGCCCACGTGGCCCGACTGGAGCGGGAGCTCGGCACCACCCTGGTCGAGCGCTCGGCCGGCCGACTCACCGCCGACGGCGAAGTCGTGGTGGCTCGCGCCTATCGCGTCATGGGGGAGCTCGACGCCCTGGTGGCCGACGTCGGGGCCCTGCGCGAGGCCGTGGCCGGCAACGCCCGGGTCGGCATCCTGGGCACCACGGCTCGCTGGCTCGTGCCCACGCTGCTGGCCGACCTGGCCGCGAGCCATCCCCGCCTCCACCTCGTCGTGGCCGACGGCACCACCTTGGGCCTCGAGCCGCAGCTGGCGGCGGGACGCCTCGACCTGGCCGTGCTCACGTTCCCCGTCCCCGGACGCGACCTGGTGTCGGAGCCGCTGTTCGAGGAGGACATCGTGCTCGTGGTGCCGACCGACGACGACCCGTTGGCCGGTGTCGAGCGCATCGACATCGGCGACCTCGAGCGCTTCGAGCTCCTCCTCCCCGCGCCCGGCACACCGTTTCGCGGCGAGATCGACGCGGCCGTGAAGCCCGCCGGGGTGCGCCTACGCCCGCGCGTCGAGCTCGACGGCGTGCGCCTCCTGGCGTCGCTCACCTTCGAGGGCTACGGGCCGGCCGTGCTCCCCGCCACCGCCGTGCCCCCCCATCTGCGGGCCCGCTTCCGGCTGGTGGAGGTCGACGGGTTGTTGCCGCGACGCGTGGGGATCGCCCAACGCAGCCGCGGCCTGCCGTCGGCACCGGCGCGCGCCGTGCTCGACGCCCTGCGCGAGCTCATGGCGACACCCGACCGGCTTCCGCCCGGCGTCCACCCCGTCAGCGCCGACCGGCGCACGCGAGCCGAAGGGTCGCTGCGCGCCGTGGGCATGCCCAACGGCTGAGGGCGCGCCCCGGGCGGGCGCGGCCAGCGGGCGGTCAGGCCGCCGGCGGGCGCGGCGTCCTCCACATCAACCACAACGTCGGCCCACCGCGCGGGGTGCGAATCTCCCCCGTGACCTCGAAGCCGTGTTGCCCGTAGAAGGAGAGGTTGCTCTCCTTGGAGGACTCGAGGTACGCGGGGAGCCCTTCGTCGTCGACGCGGGCGAGGACGGACCGCAGCAGGGCCGAACCGACGCCGGTGTGCTGTCGGTCGGGGTCGGTGCCGAGCGTGGCCAGATACCAGTGCGGGCTGTGCGGACGCGCCGCCTCGACGGCACTGAGCAGCCGAGACGCTTCGGGCGTGTCACGGCCGAGGCCGGCCAGATAGGGCAGGACCGGGACCAGGCGCACGAGGTCGCGCCAACCGGGGCGGGCCCGTCCCGGCGGCGCCCACAGCGCCGCCCCGGCCAGGTCCCTGGTGGTGAACACCTCACCGCGCTCGAGATAGGTGTGGCGCAACTGGATGGCGAAGAACTTCCGCAGCCCCCGTCGTCGTCGCCGGTCCCCCCGGAAGAGCCACTGCGGGACCGGGTCGTCGTCGAACGCCCGCGCCAGCACCTCCACCAGCGCGGGCACGTCGCCGGGCACGACCCGGCGCACGACGTGGTCGTCGTGTTGGGCCCCGGACACCGACACACCCTGCGAAGGACCGACACCTTGAGCGTCGATGCGTGCCATCGGCCGACTCTCGGGACCCTCGACCATCATCACGCAGAGCGTAGTGTCGGGACCCGCCTGTACCGTGGCAGGAGCGGACCCCGGGGAACGTACCGCCCGCCGAACAGGGTCAATTCGACGAGGGCTCAGGCGGATAGGCCGCGAGCAACGACAGTTGTCCCCCTTGGCGGCGCAGCACGTCGTGCCACAGCCGCTCGGCGTCGACGCAGAACACGTCGGCGGGGACGGCGTCGAGCACGAACCACGCCTCTCCGGCCAGCTCGGCCTCGAGCTGGTCCGGCGCCCAACCCGAGTACCCCGAGAACAGGCGGACCCCGGTCAACTCGACGGGCTGCAACGCGGGCGTCACCGACAGGTCGATGGTGCCCACCGAGTCCAGGACGGACCGCCACGGGGCATCGGCGGCGTCGGCGGGGGACGCGGCCCGGGCCAAGCCGATCACGGCATCGGGCGAGACCGGCCCACCGCGAAACACCGTGTCGGGCGGGGCCAGGCGGGTCTGGTCCACCCAGGCCTCGAGGATCTCTCCCACGGGGACGAGCGTGGGCCGGTTGAGTACCACCCCCAGGGCGCCGTCCTCGCCATGATCGAGGACGAGCACCACGGCCCGCTCGAAGTTGCGGTCACCGAGCTTGGTCGTGGCCACGAGGAGGCGCCCTGTGAGCGATCCACCGGGGGGGCTCTGCTCGAATGCGGGTCCCGGCACGCCATGATCATGGCGCGCCGCGCCGTCGGGTGATGACCGCCCACCCCCTCCGGTCAGGGTGAGGGCTTCCATCCCACCGGGAACGGGTCCTTCACGGCCACGAGCAGCTCCCACGCCGCCCGACAGCGCTGGTACCCGGCGGCCCGGTACACCACAGGGTCGTCGGGCTCGGCCGGGATCCACAGGGCCGGGGTGTCGAACCAGAACGCGGTGGCGTCGTCGTCGTACGTGGTGCGGTACACGCCGTAGCCGGTGGTGAGCGCGTCGGCCACCAGGTCCGAGCGCCCGGTCGCCGCCCCCACCGTGTGCATGACCGCAGCGGTGAAGTACGTGCCCCCGGGCCATACCGCCCTGCCCTGGGGGGTGGCGATGGGCACCCCGTAGCGATCCACGGCGTTGGCCGCGCCCATCTGGGCCTGGGCCACGCCAAGGACGTTGAGCCGGTAAGCCTGGCTCAGGTGCGACGCCATGCGCTGCGGGTCGAGCACGTCGGGAAGGCCGTCGCGTGCCGCGTAGCGCTGCCCGCACAACGCGTCAGCCAGCAGTGCGGCCCCGAACGGCCCGGCCGTGTCGAGGCGGTAGAACCCGTCGTCCGCGCTCCACAGGAGGGCCTCGGCCGTCGCCCGGGCCTGGGCGGCGGCGCGGGACCACTGGGCCTGCACGGCGTCGGTGTCGAACACCACGGCGAAGTCGGCCATGGCGTCGCAGGCGCCGATGAACAGCGCGGCCACGTAACTCGCCGCCCCCATCATGGCGATGGCGTCGTAGGTGGTGCAGAACCCGTGGGCGTCGGGGATGCCGTCCCCGTCGCGGTCGTGCGACAACAGGTGCGTCATGGCCGTGACGAGCGCGGGATAGACCTCGGCCCCGAAGGCGTCGTCACCGGTGTAGGTCCAGTAGGAATGGGCTTGCTGGACGAACTTGGCGGGCAGGTCGAGCCAGTCGACGCGCAGTGCAGGCTCACCGGGACGCGTCGCCGAGTACTGGCTCACGGCGAACCAGGGGTCGTCGACCGGGGAGCCGGCGTCATGCGGCGTGCGCCCGAGCGGGTCGGCCGCGACCATGTCGGCCCAGCCCAGCAACACGTCGCGCTCGATGGTCGGGAACAGCTGGAGCAGGTGCCGCGTCTCGTAGTGGCGGACGTCGAGCGATTCGCAGTCCCGGAAGATGTCGGTCTCGAGCGTGAAGTAGAGGTGCTGACCCGGACGCGCCCCGAAGCGCTTTGGCTTGGTCAGGCAGCCGTTCTCCCAGAAGACCCCGCCGAAGACGTCGTAGTAGAGCTCGTTGAGCGCCGCCCCCCGCAACCACAGCGGATAGACGGGGTCTTGCGCCACCCGTGACCACCACGCGTCGATGCCGCGTTCGAGCCGGGCGGCGTCGTCGAGCAGGGCGCGGGCGATGGCCCATCCCTGGTACGTACCCGGGTACCACTGGGTGTAGCGCTTGCGCCATTGCGTCCCGTCGACCGGGTTGCGGAACTGCACGACCGGGAAGTCCCAGGCGAGGACGAAGGTGGCCGCACGCTGCTCCCCCGGGGCCAGCGTGAAGCTCACACACACCGCACCGGCCAGCCCGAGCCGGCGAGGGTCGATCGGCCCGTCGGGCAGGTGACCGGCGCGGAAGGCGGCGAGCAGGTCGACGCCGTCACCGTCGCCGGCCCAGTCCTCGGTGGCGGTGAGGAGCGAACCGCTGGGCCCGCGCGCCGCGATGACCCACTCCGTGCGCTGGGTCTCGGGGACGTTCTCGGGCGCCTCGGCCTGCAGCCGGACGCCGACCGCGCCCGGTGCGCGCACCAACGAAGAGCTGAGGCCCTGGCGGGTGTACTCGTACTCGGCGGTGGGCAACCGGTACGGGGCGTTCGGATAGCTGAACATGCACGCCACTTCGACCGGGGCGTTGGTGGGGTTGGACACCGCCAGCTGGAAGAGCCCTCCCGGCAGTGACGACCGGCGTTCGTCGCGCGCCACGTAGGGCGTCAGCTGCTTGAGCGCCACCGGCACGGGGAGCTGGTCGTAGACGAACCACGCCTTCGGGAAAAGCGCGGCGTACAGCCCCGAGCCGGCATCGAGCCGGGGCCACGCCGGCAGCAGGTCCTCGGTGGCGAGGGAGCGCACCTCGGTGCCGGCTCCGGTCGTGAGGGCGATGTGGAACGCCGCCTGGGACAGGTAGCGGTCCTCGAACCCGCTGTTGCGCGGCGACCCCCACCGCGATCCCGCCGAGTCGTCTCCCCCGATGTCGAGGTGCCACGGTCCGAACGATCCCG
Source organism: uncultured Acidimicrobiales bacterium (assembly GCA_963811775.1). GTDB lineage: Bacteria > Actinomycetota > Acidimicrobiia > Acidimicrobiales > UBA8190 > Chersky-840. The sequence goes on from CAWESO010000020.1 coordinate 29,449, forward strand.
ACAGGTTGAGCATGAACGCCCCCGTGCCGATGCCGCCCACGGGGATGCCCCGTTTCGTTCGACTCGCCGGGCGGGCCGTCGTCCCCAGGGGCGAGACCGTGCCCGTGGACCCGGCGGGATGGCTGCCGAGGGCCCGGCGCCAGGCGGCGTCGGGGATGTCCCACAGGTTCACCCCGCCGAGCAGCCCCACGGGGTGGTCGTCGGCGTCGTTGTCGTCGGCGCCACACCCGGCCAGGCCCGCGCCGACCGCGGCCGCGGCCGCCAACGGGGCGGCCCCGAGCAGCCGCCGCCGCGAGATCCTCCCGGGCTGCCCCCCACCGTCACCGGCGCCTGGCCGCGCTCGGCGCGGTGCCCGCTCTCCCATGACGCGGCGATTGTGACCGAACCCGGCGCGCTTTGGTGGTCACCCGCCGGACGTGCGCTTTTCCAAGCTGTGCCGCCCTGGGCTCGACGGACGGCGACCGCGCCGGGCTTCAGCTCCCCGCCACCACCAGGTGCACGCCCAGGGCGGCGAGATCGGCCGACGCATTGTCACGCGCGTACCCGAGACCCTGCACGTTGAACAACAACACCGGCTCGTCGCCCAAGGGGAACGGGCCCCAGTGCCACGTGCCCCGGTGCAACACCAGCGACTGCAGCTTCTCGAGCCGGAAGGCCCGGACCCGGTCGAGGCCCTCGGGTGTGGCCAGATCGGCGTCGGCGGGGGCGACGGCCAGCACCGACGGGCCGTTCAGCGCCAGCAGGACCTGGGTATGGGTGTCGTGGCGGTACATCTGCTCGCACCACAAACCCTCCGCGTCGCGCCTCACCTCGTCGGGGGCGTGGCTGATCACGTTGACGTGGGGGTCCCCCCATTCGTACTCGAGCCGGAAGGTCCCATCGGCGGGGTCAGTGTCGGGAACGGGCAGCCACCCGAACGGTGCCCACGCCTCGGGCACGACCGGCCCGGCGACGAGACGCCTTGCGGCTTCGGCCATGTGGGACCCCCTGATCTACGCTGACGGCGCCGTCAGTCTACGGCGCGTGGAACGGGAACGAGGGAGGACAAGGCGATGGACGTTCGCAGCATCGAGGACGTGGAGCCCGTGGTCGAGCACAACGGCACGGTCCCGGTGTGGTGGTTGTTCAAGTCGCGCGAGATGAAGGAGATCACCGACGGAGGGTTCCTCGAGCTCGTGAACGAGTTCGAGGTGCCCGGGGGCGGGTACGTCGAACCGCACTCCCACCCCACGCACGAGTTCTATTACGTGACGTCGGGGCGCGGCACCATGACCATCGACGGCGAGGACCGCGACGTCGTCCAGGGCGACCTCGTGCACATCCCGCCCGACAAGGTGCACAGCCTCAGGCCCGCCAGTGCGCATGCCCCCATCCACTGCTTCTGCTTCGCCATCGGCGTGAAGGGCTCGGGCCCGATCGACTACACCAACCATTGAGCGCCGCCCGGGGCACGGCGGGCTCGGCCGTATCGTCGCCGGCAGGCTCGTGGCACGCGTCCTCGTAACGCGCCGGCTCCCCGACGGGGGCCTCGACCCCTTGGTCGAGGACGGGCACGAGGTCATCGAGCGCGTCGACGACGCGCCCTACGCCCATGCCGAGCTGGTCGCGCTGGCCCGGACCGTCGACGCGGTGGTCTGCCTCCTCACCGACCGCGTGGACGAGACGGTCCTCGCCGCGGGGGCGGGGGCGGGCCTCCGGGTGGTCGCGAACGTGGCGGTGGGCTACGACAACATCGACGTCATCGCCGCGCAACGCCTGGGGGTGGCGGTGTGCAACACACCCGGCGTGCTCGACGAGACCACAGCCGACGTGGCCTTCCTCCTCGTGCTCGGCGCGTCGCGGCTGGCCTCGGAGGCCGAGCACGACCTGCGCCGAGGGGCATGGGCGGGATGGGGCATCAACCAGTACCTCGGCCACGACGTGCACGGCGCCACCCTCGGTCTCGTCGGGTACGGGCGCATCGGCCGGGCCGTGGCCCGCCGGGCGTCGGGCTTCGGCATGCAGGTGCTGCACCACACGCGCCACCCCACGGGGATGCCGGGGTACGTCGATACCCTCGACGACCTCCTGGCTGAGTCCGACATCGTGAGCATCCACGTCCCGCTCAGCGAGGCCACCCGCCATCTCATCGGGGCCCGCGAGCTGGCGCTGCTGCGCCCCCACGCCGTGGTGGTGAACACGGCGCGCGGCCCGGTGATGGACGAGGCGGCGCTGGCCGAGGCCCTCCACGCCGGCGCGATCTTCGCCGCGGGCCTCGACGTCTACGAGGGCGAGCCCGAAGTCCACCCCCGCCTGCGCAGCGCGCCGCGCACCGTCCTGCTCCCCCACATCGGCAGCGCCAGCCGCGCCACGAGGACCCAGATGGCCAGAGTGGCCTGCCAGGGGGTGTGCGCGGTGCTGGCCGGGCGTCGCCCCCCGAACCTCGTCACGCCCTGAGGTCGCGGCGCGGCGCCGCGGAACTACGCCCCGGTGATCAGCGAGGGGTCGAGGCCCAGCAGCTCGAGCGTCGTCGCCCCGGCGCGCAGGGCCCTGAACATGGCCTGCTCCTTGTCGGCGCGCGCCCGGCCGGCCACGAGCACGTCCTCGACCGCGCCGGCGGCGATGACCGTGACGCCGTCGGCGTCGCCCACGAGCCAGTCACCGGCAACCACCGACACCCCGCCCACCACGGCGGCCACACCCACCGACCCGGGCCGGTTCTTCGAGGCACCACGCAACGCCACCGTGGTGGCGAACACGGGGAAGCCGTGCTCCTCCAGCGCGCTCGTGTCGCGCACACCCCCGTCGATAACGAGTCCGGCGATCCCCCGGGACTGGGCCGCGGTGGTGAGCACCTCGCCCCAGTACCCGAGCTCGTCCTCGTCGCCCACGTCGACGGCGAGCGCCGAGCCCACCGGGGCACGCGCCACCGCCACGTGCACGGCCAGGTTGTCCCCCGGGGTGCAGTGCACGGGAAAGGCCGGGGCGGCCATCCGGGCGCCGGGCCACGCGGCCCGGACCCGGGCGCGCATGGCGCGACCCCCCGACTCCCCCAGGGTGGCGGACCCGAGGGCCAGGAGCTCGGCGCGACGCACTGCGGCGCGATCAGGCGTGTCGTCGGTGACCATGAGGTTGCGCTCCTGGGCGAACGGGTGGGGAATTGCGGCAGAGCGTAGCGACCGCGGTCATGGGCCGTCGTCTCCTCCTCAGCCCTCTCGGCGATCCTCCTCGACGCGCGCCACGACCTCCACCATCGCCTCGAGCTGCTCGACGTAGTGCTCCTTGGAGTCGTGGCGGAAGCGCAGCGACAGGCCGGTGGCGCCGATGTCGCCGTAGGCGCGCACCGCCTGCGCCGTGTCGTCGGGTCGGCCCAGGGGATCGAGGGGCGGCTCCGGGGCGAGCACGATCTCGAGCGGCTCGGCCCGGGCCCGACGGGCCGCCACCGTCGCCGGCGCGTCGAGGATGGCGCGCAGGTCGTCGAGGGCGAGCCCGAAAGGGATCCATCCGTCCCCGAGCTCGACGGCGCGGCGCAGGGAACGCCGAGTCCGGCCCCCCACCCAGATCGGCACCCGGGACTGGATGCCGCTGGGCTCGACGACGAATCCCGAGTACTCGAAGTGCGTCCCCGCATAGGTCGGCTCCCGGACGGCGAACGACGCCCGGATGGCACGCACGGCGTCGTCGCTCCTCGCCCCGCGCCCGGCGAAGGGTGCCCCGAGCAACTCGAACTCCGCTTGGAGCGATCCCACCCCCACCCCGAGGATGACGCGCCCGCCGCTGGCCACGTCCAGCGTGCCGTAGCGCTTGACCACCTCGAGGGGGTGGTGATAGCCGAGCACGAGGACATGGCTCAGCAGGCCGATGGTCTCGGTGGAGGCGGCCACGAAGCTCAAGGTGGCGAGGGGGTCCCAGTAGCGCCCACCCCGGGTCTGCGCGGTGGGGACCGGTATGGCGACGTGCTCGGGGCACGACACCCAGTGGTACCCGGCCCGCTCGGCGGCGCGCGCCACCTCGACGATGTCGTCGATCCCACCCTGTTGTTCCCAATCGGGAACGGGGAAGCGGGGGTTCAGGTTCACCACCGGAGTCACGATGCCCAGGCGCACCGATCTCCTCCTTCTGCCGTCGTATCGCTTCGGGCCGAGCGCGGCCACCCATCATGACGGCTCACCGGGGTGGCGGCGTACCCCGGGTGCGATCAGACGAGCAGCGCGACGGCGGCGGTGACACCGACGACGATGATGAGGCCACGCAACAACGGGGCCGGCAACCGTCGGCCGACGGTGCCGCCCACCTGTCCCCCGACCACCGAGCCTGCGGCGATGAGGCCGGCGACCTCCCACGACACGTGGGCGAAGACCACGAAGACGATGCCGGCCACGCCGTTGACCACGAGGGCGAGGACGTTCTTGGTGGCGTTGAGACGCTGGAGGTGATCGGTGAGGAAGATGCCGAGCAACGCCAGGAGGATCACGCCTTGGGCGGCGCCGAAGTACCCGCCGTACACGCCCGTGAGGAAGACGGTCACGAACAGCATCGGCCCCCCGTGGGCGGGTTGATCGGCCCGCAGGGCCAGGCGGGCCGACAAGCGGGGCTGCAGCGCCACCAACACGCACGCCACGAGGATGAGCACGGGAACGACGTGGCGGAACACACTCCCGGGCAGGGCCAGGAGCAGCGCCGCCCCGGTGGCGCCACCCGCCAGCGCGGCCGGGCCCAACACGATCAGGCGCGGGCGCTGGCCGCGCAGCTCTGAGCGGTAGGCGATGGAGCCGCTCACCGTGCCGGCCACCAGGCCCACCGTGTTGCTCACGTTGGCCACGACGGGCGGGAACCCGAACGCGAGCAACGTCGGGAAGGTGATGAGCGAACCCGAGCCCACGACGGTGTTGACGGTGCCTGCCACCAAGCCCGTGAGCGCGATGGCGAGCGCTTCGAGCACGGACATGGAGAGGGTCTACCGGAGTGGCGAAGGAGGCTCAACACGGACACCGCCCCCAGCCGGCGGCGCGGCCCCGAACGTCACGCCGTCGGGCGCGCTGCGCACCGCCACCCGTCGGCCGACAACGGGCGGGCCCCGGCCTGAGCGCGGGTTCGAGCCCCGCGGCGGCCTGTCACAATGACCGGCGATGCCAGACGCACCTCCCTCGGGCGATCCTGGCCCCTCGGACCCGGTTGACCCCGACACCGGTCGGGTCGCAGCCACGGTTCCCCCCGGTCGAGTGGTATCGGACCCCGCCGGAGCGCCACCCCCACCGATGCCGCCTCCGCCCGAGCTCCCACCGCCACCTGCGCCACCTGCGCCACCTGCGCCACCTGCGCCACCTGCGCCACCTGCGCCACCTGCGCCAGCGCAGTGGTACCCGGGCGCGCTCCCCCCGCCCGGACCATGGGCACCGGCAGACAGAGCGCCGGCATTCGGTCGCCAGCCGTCACCGTATGCCGGCTACGGCGCCCGGCTGGGGGCGTGGCTGATCGACTGGGTCGTGGCCAGCGTGCTCAGCGCGCTCGTGCTGGTGCCGCTACACGCCGTGCACCAGAGCGCCTCGGGTGCGAGCAGGTCGTCGCTGTCGAGGGTGACCGTCACCAATCAGGGCGCGATCCTGTCCGTCCTCATCGTGCTCATCTACACCACCGCATTGATCGGATCGCGTCGAGGCCAGTCGCTCGGGATGATGGTGGCACGGGTGAAGGCCGTCGACGGCAGCGCAGGCTCGCCCATCGGATACGGACGCGCCCTCGGTCGCGGAGTGCTCGAGTACCTCATGTTCGTGGTCCTGATCGTGCCGTGGGTTCTCGACATGCTCTTCCCGCTGTGGGACGCGCGGCGACAGACGCTGCACGACAAGGCCACCAACACCGTCGTCGTCAAGGCGCGCTCGAGACACAGCGCGACACAGCACCGGCGCGTTCCAGCTGCGCCGGTGTATTGCGTGTCGATCCGAATTTCCCCGTCGCAGCTGGAGTTTTCGTGCGCCGTGATCGTCGGGCGGGCCACGCCGTGCGACGCGAGATGAGTCGACACGGCCGGGGTCGATCGGTAAGGTCGCCGCCGATGGGCAACCGCCGATTGCCTGCCTAAACCCCTCGTTTCATGTGGCGACTTCGACGCGCACCGGGTGGGGCGTGACGAGAGGGAAACCGGCGCGCTTTGGTGCACGAGCAACACGTGTGACACAAGTTCACAGGGAGCCGCAGTGCTGAGTCTGATCAGATTCTCATCACCTCGACACGCCATCCGACACGACAAGCGCGGGGTCCTCCGCCACCCCGCGACCAAGGTTGTGGCTGCACCCCTGGTCACGGCCACCGCCGTGGTGGCGATGGATTCCGTCGACGGTCCGGCCGCCCCCCAACCGCATGTGGCGGACTCGACGACGACCCGACCGTCGGCACCGCCGGCCAACATGGCGTTCCAGCCGGTACCGGCCACGACCGCGCCTGCACCGCCCACTCCGATCACCGTCCCCCCGAGCACCACCAGCACCACGAACACCACGACCCACCTGTGGCCGACGACCTCCGTCCCGGGCCCGTCCCCCCACCACACCGCCTCACCGGTCAAAGAGGCGGCAAAGGCGACCGCCAAGGCCCCCGCGGCGGCCGGCAACGCGCTGACCTCCAACGTCGTCGGACCCCACACCGCCAAGACGACCCCGCTCGGGGACTACGCCGGCTCGGGAGATCCCGCTGCGCTCGCCAACTTCGCGTCGATCACCGGGACCCACCCCGTGCTCGCATCGGACTATCTGCTGCGGACGAGCGGCTGGGACGGGATGGACGGGGCCGGGGGATCCGAGGACTGGATGCTCGACCAGTGGCGCGGCACGGGCTACCGGCTCGTGCTCGGGGTCCCGATCCTCCCCGGAGGCTCGGGCGGCACGCTGGCGCAAGGCGCGACGGGTGCCTACAACCAGTACTTCACCATCCTCGCCCAGACCTTGGTCAAAGACGGCGCCGCCAACGCCATTCTCCGCCTCGGCTGGGAGTTCAACGGGACGTGGTACCCGTGGAGCGTGGCCAACAACACCGATGCCCAGAATTTCGCCGCGTTCTGGCGTCAGATCGTCAACACCATGCGGGCGGTGCCGGGCCAGCAGTTCAAGTTCCTGTGGAACCCCAACGGCGGTGGATCGTCCAGTTGGAACCTCGAGCTCGCCTACCCCGGCTCGGCCTACGTGGACTACATCGGCACCGACGTCTACGACGAGTACTGGAGCAGCCCCTTCACGCCGCAGGCATCATGGAGCAACGCCGTGACCCAGACCTGGGGTCTCAACTGGCTCGTCACGTTCGCCGCCGCCGAGGGCAGGCCCATCGCCATTCCGGAATGGTCCGTCGACTTCCGTGACGACGGATTCGGCTTGGGCGACGACGCCTACTTCATCAGCCAATTCGCCAACTGGATCGCAGCGAACAACGTGGCGTTCACGAGCATCTTCTCCTACAACGACACGGCCGGGGGACAGGACAACGACATCACCGACGGGCGCTTCCCCAATGCGCTCGCCGCGTTCCGGGCCGATTTCTGATCACCCCGGGCCGGCGCCGCTCGGTCCCGGCTCGCTCGTGCTGTGCTCGGGAACCCTCCCCCGTGCCACGAGCTTCCGTGAACGCCTCGTGGCGGCCGCCGGTGCCGGCTTCGACGCCATCTCCCTGTGGGGGCGCGACATCGACCGGGCCCATCACGACGGGCACAGCGACGTCGAGATGCGCAGCATGCTCGCCGACCACGGCCTCGCCGTGGCCGAGGTCGACCCGGCGTGGTGGTGGACGCCCGGCGCCGCCGCCCTCGGCCGCACCCTGGTCGACGTCGACCCGCTCGACGTCTTTCGCTACGGCGAAGACGAGCTCCTGGCCATGGCCGAGGCCGTGGGAGCCCGGTCGCTCAACGCCGCCGAGGTCCTCGGAGGGACGTGGGGCGTCGACGACGCGGCCGACGCCTTCGCGGCGCTGTGCGACCGGGCCGCGGCGCGCGGCCTGCTCGTGCACCTCGAGTGGCTGGCATGGTCGCGCGTCCCCGATCTGTCCACGGCGTGGGAGGTGGTGCGCCGGGCGGACCGCCCCAACGGCGGGCTCAACATCGACACCTGGCACTGCGCCCGCACCGGCACCACACCCGAGGACCTGCGCGCCCTTCCGCCCGACCGCGTGTTCGCGGTGCAGCTCTCCGACGCGCCGCGGCACGCCGAGAAGGACATGATCGACGAGACCCTGCACCGCCGGGCGCTGCCCGGACAAGGCGATCTCGACCTCGTCGGCTACCTGGACGCCCTGCGCACCGCCGGCGTTCGGGCGCCGGTGGGCCTCGAGGTGTTCTCCGGCGAATTGCATGCCCAGGGGGCGCGTGCCGGCGCCGGCGCCGCGGCCCGAACCGCCCGCCAGGTTCTCGCCCGCGCGGCGTGGCCCGCGCCGTGAGCACGCCGGCGCGAGACCCCGCCCCGCTCGGGGCCGTGGTCGTGGGCACCGGGTTCGGCTGCTACAGCCACGTGCGCGCCCTGCGCCACGCCGGCTTCGAGGTGCGGGGCCTGGTCGGACGTGACCCCGACAAGACCGCCCAACGGGCCGCTATGTTCGAGGTCCCCGTGGCCTGCGGCACCCTCGCCGAGGCCCTCTCGCTCCCCGGCGTGGACGCCGTCACCATCGCCACGCCGCCCCACACCCACGCCGAGCTCGCGCTGGAGGCGATCGCGGCCGGCCGGCACGTCCTGTGTGAGAAGCCCTTCGCCCGCGACGTCCCCGAGGGGCGCACCGTCCTCGACGCCGCCGAGCGGGCCGGCATCGTGCACCTGCTGGGCACGGAATTCCGCTTCGACGCCGGGCAGGCCCTGCTGGCCCGGGCCGTGCGCGACGACCTCGTGGGCGTGCCCCGGATGGCCACGTGGATCATGCACGTCCCGGTCCTCGTCGACCCAGCGTCGGTGGTGCCGACCTGGTGGGCCGACGAGTCCCAGGGAGGCGGATGGCTGGGGGCGCACGGATCACAGCTCATCGACCAGATCCGTGCCACCCTGGGCGACTTCGCCGGGCTCAGCGCCTCTGTGGCCCACGTCGTGGACAGGCCGATGACGGCGGACGACGGTTTTGTCGTGCACTTCCGCCTGCGCAGCGGCTGTGTGGGCACCCTGCAGAGCACGGCGTCGGACCGCGGCATCGTCGTCGAGACGCGCGTCACCGGTTCGACGGGGACGGCGTGGATCGACGGGGTGGGCGACACGGTGCGCGTGGCTGATGACGGCGGGGTGCGCACCCTCGAAGTCCCCGACGAGCTGCGCAGCGACCCGCCGCCGCGCCTGCCCGCCGGCGCGGTCACGACGACCTACGAGCAGATGACCACGTTCGGGGTGGAGTACGGGCCCTACACGCGGCTGGCCGCCGCCTTTCGCGACCGGATCCGCGGGGCCGCTGCCCCCGGGCCCGCGCCCGCCACGTTCGTCGACGGCGTGGCGCAGATGGCCGTGCTCGACGCGGCGCGCCACTCGGCGGGCCACGGCGGGCAGTGGACCGACGTGGAGGCCACCGGCGCGTCGGCGTAGCCGGGGCGACGCGACCGACGGCGAGGGCGCGGCCGCGACGACACGATCCCCGAATCCACGCCCCGGACGATGTACCGTCACACCATGGCCGTGGTGCGGCTCGGAGATGGTTGGCGGGGACCGGTGGACCGACGCGGCCCTCCATCGACGCCGACGCTCGCTGCCCCGGTGTCGGCTCCTGACCGTGTCGAAATGTGCCACGGACAGTGACCCGTTCAAGTTCGCCGGGCCCGATGTCGACGCAACCGGACATGGTGAGTCGCGCCCGCGCCAGTGACCGGGACCCGCAGCACGAGGAGGGGCGGGCATGAGCGTCGTCGACGCCATCAGCCCCGAGGAGTCCGGCACCGTCCCCGAACCGTACGTCGGGATGCGCGTGGCGGTCCGCAACAACTACCTCGGGACGTGGAGCGTGGGCTTCGAGGTCGTGGCCCTGCACCACGACGGGTATTCCATCCGCAGAACCTCCGACGGAGCGGTGCTGTCCCAGGTGATCCCGTTCCGCGACGTCCGCGAGCCGTGGGGCCCCGCCACCGACGTCATGGGCTGACGCTCAGGCGGCCCCGGGCGTGGCCCGGCCCGGGTGAGAGCCGACGGAGGCCGCTCCGGCTACCGATGGATCGTCGGCCGACATAGAGTGGCCGGCATGGCCCGGTCGAAGAAGACGGCGAGCGCAGGTCCCGAGCCCCTCGGCACGTTCGGACGCTACGCCGGCCCGGCCACGTTGATCCTGGCCAGCCTGGCCGACGGGGCCAAGCACGGCTACGCCCTGACCCAGGACATCGACGCCTTCGCGGGGGTCCGCCTGGCGCCGGGAACGCTGTACGAGGCCCTGAGCCGACTCGAGGGACAAGGGCTCATCGAAGCGCTGCCGAGCGAGGACCGCCGCCGCCCGTACCGGCTCACGGCCGCGGGTGCCACCGCCCTGCGAGTCCACCTCGATGCCCAGCGCCGTGTGGCCACCATCGGGCTGCGCCGGCTCGCCGGCAGCTGGGGATGACGTGACCGAGCATCCGCCGAGCACAGCCCGGCACGCGGCGCGCCTGCTGCGTTGGTACCCGACGGGTTGGCGGGAGCGCTACGGCGAGGAGTTCACCGCCTTGCTCGTCTCCGACCTCGTCGACCGGCCGCGGTCGTGGCGACGCAACCTGGACGTGGCCCGGAGCGGACTGGTGGCCCGCCTCTCCTCGGTGGGGCTCGGTGGACGCGTCCTCGAGCCGTCGGACCAGGTCCGGACGAGCCTGGCCTCGTTGGGTCTCGCCCTCGGCGCCTTCGCCGTGTTCGCCATGGCCACGTGGTCACAGCTGGCCGTCGGCTGGCAGTGGTCCGCGCCCGACACGTCGAGCACGGCCCTCGCCATGGTCGTCATGTCGGGCACCTTGGCCGCGCTGGCGTCGTTGGCGGTGCTCGCCGCGGTCCCTGTGATTTGGGGTGTGGTCACGAGCCTCATGCGGCGCCCTCCCCGGCCCGCCCTCGTGGTGCCGTCGTCGCTGTTTCTCCTCGGCGTCGTGATCCTCGTCCTCGGCAGCAGACACTTCGGCAACGGATGGCCCGGGACGGGGGGCCATCCCTGGCCCCATCGGGGCCTGGTTCCCGGAGGGGCGGGCGCCTTCGCCTGGGCCTCGACACTGTCGATCTCGTCGTACTGGGCGCACCCGGGTGCGCTCTCGACCTTCCCGTCCGGGGAGATCGCCTGGATGGCTCTGAGCCCGCTCGCCGTGGTGGCGATCGTGGTGGGGGCGGTCACCACCCTGCGCCGGGTGCAGCTCGCCCCGCGGGTGCTGCGCTTCGAAGCGCGGCTGTCGGTGGCGGCAGCCGGCGTCACGGTCGTGTTCCTCGGCGCCTGCGCCATCTGGATGATCGACGGGGCGCGGGCCCGCACCGCCTCTTCCACGCCGGCGCCATCGACGGTGCGGCCCTGGGCGTGATGGCCGCGGCCTCGGTCGTGGCGTGCCGGGCGGCGCTGCGCGCCCGGTGGGGCGGGTCCCGCCTGGCGACGCACTGACCCCGGTCGCGGGGGCCCCGTCACAGGACATTCGCCACAGACGGTTCACCGGCGAACCGGTGCGGTGGTGGAGGCACGAGCGCCACGCACGGGGTGTCCCCATTGGCAGGCGGCGGCGTCTCGATCAGACTCACGCTCAGACGGGCCGATCCAGCGCGCCCGGGGAGCGAACGACGACGTGAAGCGAGCGGTTCAGGCGGGGAGCATGCGGTGAGCCGGTCGCAGGCCGACGTGGCCTGGTACCGCTTCCGGTCGACGTTCCAGGGCCGGCACGGCGCGTACCTGTCGCTGATCCTGCTCGTGGGCCTGGTCGGCGGCGTGGCCATGGGCGCCATCGCCGGGGCCCGGCGGACCCAGTCCTCGTACCCGGTCTACTTCCAGAGCACGAATCCGTCGGACTTCGGCGCCATCACGGCGGTGATCAACCCGCTCATCGGATCCACGCTGGGCTACAACCCGACGCTCATCCACCGAATCGCGACGCTCCCCCACGTCCGCCAGGTCGGGAGCGCGTCCGGGCTCGACGTGATCCCCCTGGGACCACACGGCGAGCCACTGGAAACGTCGGCGTTCCCTCCGGCGCCGGGGAACGGGCTCGGGAGCGACAACGGCTACGGCTTCAACCAGGACCGGCTCACGGTCGTGCAAGGTCGGCTGCCCAACCCCGACGATGTCCACGGCGTGGCCGTGCTCAGTGCGGTGGCCAAGGTGCTGCACATCCACGTGGGCCAGCACTTCGTCATGGGCGTCTACACCAACGCCCAGACGAACCTGCCGACCTTCGGCACGGCCAAACTGGCCCCGTACCGCACCATCGATGTCACCGTTACCGCCCTGGTGATCCAGGCCCAGAACCTCATCGCCGACGACGTCGACAACTCCACATCGTTGGCATTCTTCACACCGGCGTTCACCCGGCCCTTGCTGGCGTGCTGTTCCAATTACTCGGTGTCCGGGATCCAAGTGGCGGGCCGCTCCAACGTCGGTGCCGTGAACGGTGAGCTCCAGCGCGTGCTCCCTGCCAATTTCCCGGCTCCGATCGTGACGAGCACCGTGGTGGCCAAAGCCGAACGGGCTGTCAAACCCGAGTCCATCGCCCTCGGGGTGTTCGGCCTCATCGCCGCGCTGGCGGCACTGCTGATCGCGGCCCAGGTGATCGGACGACAGTCGCGACTCACCTACGACGAGCTGCGCACCCTGCAGGCCCTCGGCGCCGATCCCACGATGACCGTCGCCGACAGCCTCATCGGGATCATCGGCGCCGTCGTGGTCGGCTCGCTCCTGGCGGTGGCGGTGGCGGTGGCGCTCTCACCGCTCAGCCCCATCGGCCCGGTCCGCCCCGTCTACCCCACACCGGGCATCTCGGCCGACTGGACCGTGCTGGGCCTCGGGCTGGTCGTCCTCATCCTCGGGCTCGGGTCGGTGGCCGTCGCGCTCGCGTACCGCGCCGCCCCGCGCGGCGCCCAATCCGACCGGAGCCGCACCGCCCCGCGGCGCTCGGCGGTGGCCGGGGCGGCGGCGTCGATGGGGCTCCCGGCCCCGGTGGTCACCGGGGTGCGTTTCGCCCTCGAGCCCGGCACGGGGCGAAACGCCGTGCCGGTGCGCTCGGCCATCCTGGGTGCGGCCCTGGCGGTGATCGTGGTGGTCTCCACCGTCACCTTCTCGGCCAGCCTCAACGCCCTCGTGTCGCACCCCCGACTGTACGGATGGAACTGGGACGCGATCCTGTCGGCGGGGGGCGGGTCGGGGGACATCCCCGCCCAGCACGCCCAGAGCCTGCTCGACCACGACGGGTTCGTGGCGTCGTGGTCGGGCGCGTACGCCTACGACCTCTACGTCGACGGGCAGGTCACCGCGGTACTGGGCGAGCGGCCCGGGGCCTCGGTCCAGCCGCCTGTGCTCTCCGGGCACGGGCTCGACGGGCCCGGGCAGATCGTGCTCGGGGCGATCACCCTGGCCCAGCTGCACAAGCACCTCGGTCAGACCGTGACCGTGCGGGCCAACCCCGGCCCCACCAGCGTCCTCACGATCGTCGGGACCGACACCATGCCCACCATCGGAGCGGGGGGAGGGCCCCATCTCGAGATGGGCACCGGCGCGCTGTTGTCGTCGGACCTCATCCCGGCGCCAGACCGCGACCCCTTCAACGACCCCATGAAGGGGCCCGAAGCGATCTTCGTGAACTTCCGGCCCGGCGTGGACACCAAGATCGCGGCGGCATCGCTCAACAAGATCGCAACGCAGCTGAGCAACACCTACAACTTCGGTGTCTTCACGTCCCCACCGCTGCGCCCGGCCGAGATCATCAACTACCGATCGATGGGGACCACACCCGCCATCCTCGGCTCCGCCCTGGCGCTGGGCGCCGTCGTGGCCCTCGCTCTCACGCTCATCGCCTCGGTGCGACGCCGGCGCCGCGACCTGGCCCTGTTGAAGACGCTCGGGTCGACGAAGCGCCAACTCGCCGCCGTCGTGGCCTGGCAGTCGAGTGTCGCCGTGCTCATCGGCACGATGGTCGGGGTACCCCTCGGCATCGTGATCGGACGAGTGCTGTGGACGGTGTTCGCCAACGAGATCCACGCCGTCCCCTCCCCGAGCGTCCCCGTACTGAGCGTCGTCCTCGTGGGGCTGGGCGCGCTGGTGCTGGCCAACGTGGTGGCGGCGGTGCCGGGGCGAATCGCGGCGCGCACTCCCACGGCACTGCTCCTGCGAGCCGAGTGAAGCGGACCGGCACTGCGCTGTCGACGCGGATCCGTCCGAGGCCCCTTTCAGCCATTTCTCCCGGGACGGACGATGCCGGACTGGAAGGCGAAGACCACCGCCTGGACACGGTCGCGCAGACCGAGCTTGCCCAGGATCCGGCCGACGTGGGACTTCACCGTCGCCTCGGACACGAACAGGCGCTGCGCGATCTCGGCGTTGGACAATCCCTCTGCCACCGCCACGAGCACCTCCTGTTCCCGATCGGTGAGCGTGGACAGCGCCGGCGCGCCGTCGACGGCGCCGTCCACCCCCGGGGCGTCGAGGACGTGCGCGAACTCGTCGAGGAGACGGCGGGTGATGCGCGGCGACACCACCGCGTCACCGGAGGCGACGAGGCGGATGCCGGCCGTCAGCTCGTCGGGCGGCACGTCCTTGAGCAGAAACCCGCTGGCTCCGGCACGCAGCGCGCCGAAGGCGTAGTCGTCGAGGTCGAACGTGGTGAGGACGAGCACCCGGGTGCTCGGCGTTGCGACGACGATGCGGCGCGTCGCCTCGATCCCGTCGACCCCGGGCATACGGACGTCCATGAGCACGACGTCGGGCCGTGTCCTCACGGTCACCTCGACGGCTTCCTCGCCGTCGCCCGCCTCCCCCACCACCTCGATGTCCGCCTCCTGGTCGAGGATCATGCGGAAACCGAGGCGGAGCAGCTCCTGGTCGTCGGCGATCACCACCCGGATGGTCACGCCCGCACCGTGGTGGCGTCGGTCCGCAGACAGGCCGACACGACCCAGCCCCGGCCGGGCCCGGGCCCGGCGTGCAGCCACCCCCCATGGAGCCCGGCGCGCTCGCACATGCCCTCGATCCCGTGGCCGCCGTGGCCGGGGACGACGGTGCCCGTCCCGTCGTCGGTCACGGTGAGCTCGAGAACGGGACTGGCGTAGCGCAACACGACGTGCACCTCGGACGCCGAGGCATGTTTGATGATGTTGGTCAGTGATTCCTGCAGGATCCGGTACACGGTGAGCTCCGTGGTCGCCCCGAGCGTGAAGGTGTCTCCGCTGATCTCCATCTCGACTCGTAGCCCGGTGGCGCGCACCCGATCGAACAGGTCGCCGAGTTGGGTGATGTCGGGCTGGGGGCTGAGCTCCAGGCCCACGTCCTCGGTGCGCAGCACCCCGAACATGGTGCGCATGTCCCGCAGGGCCTCACGGCCGACGTGCGAGGCGCGTCGCATCGCCTCGGCGGCCCGGAGGGGATCCGACTCGCTCACCACCGAGGCCGCGTCAGCCAGGGTGATCACGACGGAGAGGCTGTGGGCCACGATGTCGTGCATCTCGCGGGCAATGCGGGCCCGCTCCCGGGCCGCCCCGATGGCGGACTGCTGATCGCGCTCGACCTCGAGACGAGCCGCCCTCTCGGCCAGCCAGGCCATGTACTCGCTCCCCGACCGCACCGTGAGCCCGGCGAAGAGCGCGGCCACGACGGTGGCGGTGAGGAAGACGAACGACCGCGGCGCGCTGCCGGCGGGGTGCCACCGGGTGGCGGCGATGACGGCACCGACCTCGAGGACCGCCGTCGCCATCATGGTCCGCACACGAGATTCGTGGACCGCCACGGAGTAAAGCGCGATCAGCAGCGCGGCGTCCCCCAGCATCCGGTAGTCGAAGGACCACTGCACCAGGGCCAGGGCGGCCATGACGCAGAACACGAGAGACGGGCTCCGGCGACGCCAGACGAGGGGCACGATGAGCGCCGCCTGGAGGACGGCGATACGGGGGCCGGAGAAGGCAGAGGTAACCAACCACAGCGTGGAGACGGCCAGGACGGCGCTCGCCAGGATGGCGTCGGTCTCGAGCGAGTGGGTGTGGACGATGCGCCGGACACCGCTGAAGACGCCCCGGTCGGCGTCGGGGGGGACCTCGATCATTCTGTCTGGGGCCTCGGAGCCTGTGCGCATCTGCCCTGTCCCACGTTCGGCGACCCTCCCGATCGTAGTGCCCGTGTCGAGATTGCCGAGAAGGCCCGGCCGTGGAGTTAGGCCAGGCCCAAGGGGTCGCAAGCCGCTGCGTCTGCGACTTGAGGATGAGACCGGAGGGTCGGGAAATCATCCTCCAGACGGTCGGAATTCTCGGGTGCGAAATCTAGCGTTGTGGGAATGGGGGCCGAGCCAGAATCGCCGTCGCGCGCCGAGTCGTGGTTGCATGAACGCTCCCTGATCGGGCGCGGGCTGCGTCTGGTCCGTGTCGACTTCCCCGCCGACGCCCGCGGGCCGAAGCCCGGATGGTTCGTCGTGGCCTGTGCCGTGGCCATCGGGGGGTCCCTCCTCGCCGACCGCGCCCTCGTGGCGCTCGGGACGAGCGTCTTCCCCGGCATCAAGGGGTACGGGCACTTCCGGTTCTCGGACTACGCCAAGCTCACCATCGTCGGCGTGATCGTGGCCTGTGTGGCATGGCCCGTCGTGACCGCCATCTCGTCGTCGCCGCGCTGGCTGTTCGTGCGCCTGGCCGTCCTCGTCACCCTCGTCCTGTGGCTCCCCGACCTCTGGATCTTGCTCAAGGGCCAGCCGGCGAGGGCTGTGGGCGTTCTCGTGGTCATGCACCTGGCCATCGCGCTCGTGACCTACAACGCGCTCGTCCGTCTGGCCCCAGCCCGATCTCGCACATGACCCTGTTCCAAGGCGGGCAGCTCGACAGCGACCGCTGCCTGTCGTTGCTGGCCCTGGCCAACATCGGCCGAGTCGGCGTCGTGCACGGACCGGTGCCGTTCATCTATCCCGTGCGCTATGACCTGAGCAGAGGCCACATTCTCTTCGGCTTGTCCATCGACGAGGTTGCGACGGCGATCGACGACACCGTCGTGTCCCTCCAGGCCGACGGGTTCGAGGAGGACCGGGGATGTCACTGGACCGCGCTCGCCATCGGCCCGGCCACCACTGTCGACACCGGGTCCGAGCACGGGCCGGAGTTCCAGTGGGACGAGCGCTACGCCTTTCGCCTCCGTCCCAAGATGTTCTTCGGCTACTGGCTCGACCCCAACGGCCGACCGCTCTGACCCGCACGTGGAACGATCGCCACAACCGACCGTCTCGAGTGCACGACCCCGGTCCCGTCTCGTCGCCGTGGCGACGCCCACCCCGGGCTGGGGCGCCCGGGCGCGCAAGGTCCCCGAGCTCACCGCCTACTTCTGGATCGCCAAGGTCCTGACCACGGCCATGGGCGAGGCCACGTCGGACTTTCTCGTCCACCAACTGGACCCGGTGGTGGCAGTCGGATTGGGCGCCATCGGCCTGGCCGCGGTGTTGACCGTGCAGTTCTGGGTGCGCCGCTACGTGGCCTGGATCTACTGGTCGGCGGTGGCCATGGTGGCGGTGTTCGGCACCATGGCGGCCGATGTCCTGCACATAAAGTTCGGAGTCCCCTACGAGGCATCCACGACGCTGTTCGCCGTGGTCCTGGCGGCCGTGTTCGTCCTGTGGCAGCGCACGGAGAAGACCCTCTCCATCCACAGCATCGACACCGTGCGGCGCGAGGCCTTCTACTGGGCAACGGTCATGGCCACGTTCGCGCTGGGCACCGCCGCGGGAGACATGACGGCCACGTCGCTCCATCTCGGCTACCTGGTGTCGGGGTTGCTGTTCACGGGGCTGATCTCGGTCCCGGCCTTGGCCTACCGATTCCTCAGTCTCAACGCCACGCTGTCGTTCTGGTTCGCCTACGTCGTGACCCGGCCCCTGGGGGCGTCGTTCGCGGACTGGATGGGAAAGGGACACCACGTGGGCGGGCTCGCCTGGGGCGACGGGCCGGTCGGCATCGGCCTCACGGTCCTGATCGTCGCGGTCGTCGCCTTCCTCACCGTCACCCGACGCGACGTGAGCACCGCCGACGATCTCGCCCTTTCGGCCTGACCCCGTCGGGGGCGGGCACGGCGGTCACCCGATCGTGACGGTGGCGGTCTGGGGCAGGTTGGCCGACGAGTCACCCGCCATGACGTTGTACTGGCCGGGCGTCTCCACCCAGGCCTGCTGGGCGGTGCTCCAGGTGGAGAAGGACTCGGGCCCGAGCGAGATGCTCACCTCGGTGCTCTGGCCCGGTGCCAGCGACACCTTGTCGAATCCCTTGAGCTGCTCGGGGGGCTCGCCCGTCGAGGCGGGGTCCCCGACGTAGACCTGCACGGTTTCGGCCCCGGCCACCGACCCCGTGTTGGTGACCTCGACGGTCACGGTGGCGCTGTCGGTAGAGGAGAGGGTGTCGGGCGTGACGCTCAGGTCCGAGAAGGCGAACGTCGTGTACGACAACCCGAACCCGAAGGGAAAGAGCGGGGTCAGGCCCTTGGCGTCGTACCAGCGGTAGCCGACGAGCAGACCCTCGGAGTACTGGACCTCGTGGTTCACTCCGGGCCACTGGGCCGGCGTGGAGGCGGGGACCTGGCTCAGGCTGGTCGGGAACGTGACCGGGAGCTTCCCCGACGGGTCGACCTTGCCGAAGAGGATGTCGGCGATGGCATCGCCGTCCTCCTGCCCCGGGTACCACGCCTCGACCACCGCCTTCACCGAGCTCAACCAGGGCATGGTCACCGCCGAGCCGGTGTTGAGCACGGCGACGGTGTCAGGGTTGGCCTGGGCCACCGCCGCGATGAGCTGGTTCTCCGCCGGGGACAGGTCGATGCTCTTGAGATCCACACCTTCCTGTTCGAGCAGGCCCACGAAGACGACGGCCACCGAGGCGGAGCGGGCCTTCGCCACCGCCTGGGCCTGCAGCCCGGCGTTGCCGTTCGCCTGGTTGGGCGAGTACCCCCGGGAGTAGCTGACCGTCGTACCCTTCGGCGCGGCGGCGGTGATGCCCTGGTACGGCGTCACGACGTGCGGCGCCACCACGTGCGTGCTGCCACCGCCGGCGGTGACCGCGCCGGCGCCGCCGTCGTCCCCGATGACGGCAATCGACTTGGCGCCGTGGATGGGCAGCACCGGGCCGGCATTCTTGAGCAGCACCGTGCCCTCTTCGGCCACGGCACGAGCCACCGCCGTGTGGGCCGGCGACGCCACGTAGGCGCTGATCGAGCCCGTGGTCCCCCGGTCGAAGAGCCCGGCGGCGAACATGCTCGTGAGGACGCGCGTCGCCATCGTCTTGAGCGTGGTCAGCGCCACCTGGCCGTTCTCGACGGCGCGCACCAGGGGCGGGCCGAAGTGCTGGCCTCCCCGGCTCTCCATGTCGTCGAGGCCGGCGTTCGCGGCGGCCACGGTGGAGTGCGTCGCTCCGCCGTCGGACATGACGAAGCCGCTGAAGTCCCACTGCCCGTCGAGGATGCGGGTCAGGTACGGGTCCTGGCAGGCGTCGACCCCGTTGATGGTGGAGTACGAGCACATGACCGCACCGGCGCCGCCCTGCTGGACCGCCGCCTGGAATTGGGGCAGGTAGATCTCGTGGGCGACCCGGTCCGACACGATGACGTCGTCGGCGGCGGTGTTCCGGAACGTCTCCTGGTTGTACAGCGCGAAATGCTTCACCATGGCGATCGGTCCCTGGCTCTGCACACCCTGGATGTCGGCCACCGCGATCTGGCCGGCGAGATAGGGGTCCTCGCCGTAGGACTCAAAGGCCCGGCCCCATCTCGGGTCTCGGACGATGTTCACCGTGGGTCCGAGCTCGACATTGACACCCTTGCCGGCCAGTTCGTTGCCCGTCACCTGACCGAAGACCTTGACGGTGGCAGGGTCCCACGTCGCGGCGGCGCTCACGGCGGATGGAAGGCGCGTCACCCCCGTCAGGTGCGGTCCGGGCCCGTCGGGGCCACCTGACATCTGCAAGGCCGGGACACACAGCGAGGGGATGGCCTGGGTGTTCCCCTCGTAAGGACCCGAGACGCGGTGCACCATGTCATCGAGCTGCGAGATGCTCATCTTGGCGACCACCATGGCGGCACGCGCCGCCGGAGTGGCGGTGGAGCCGACCCAGGGACACGACGCGCCCGCTGCCGTCGACCGAGAGCCCTTGCTGTGCTTGGGAACGGGCCGGGTGTGTCGAGACGTGTGCCGGACGTGTGTGGACACATGGGGCCGCTTGCCATGACCCGGACCCGCCCACGAGGCGGGCACCGCCACGCCCAGCGACAGGACCGCTCCCAGGCCGACGACGGCCGCGCGACGTCCGGTGGTGCGAACGGATGATCCGCCGATCAAGTCGAGCCCCTCCCCGCCGGCGGGCTCCCGGTCGGTCACCGGACATCCCGCAACGTCCGGCTCGCTGGCTTTCACACCAAGCGGCCCCCCCCGGGGGTCAAGCTTCCCACCTGGACCGACGGTGGGCAACCGCCCCTCTGAGCACGTCGGGATCGCCACGATGATCGTCGCTCCGCCATCGAGGGCAGGGCCGATCCCCGGGACCTCTCGCTAGTACCGGCGTCGCCCGGCCTTCCGGGATGGCCCGCTCAACGAGGCATCGGGAGGCCAGCGGTCAACCTCCGGGTGGGGGCTCCCATCCTCTTGTGGTCCACTCCGGCGTGCTCTGTTCCAACTTCTCGACGCGCCGATGAAGGTCCCCGAGGTGGTGACTGATGACATCAAGAGCCTTGCCGAGGTCGGTCACAGCCTCTTCACTGAGCTGAACCCCTCCGGCGGCGTACTTGCCCAGGGTGCTCGCGAGGTCGCGGAGCTCTCGTTCGACCGTTGGTCTCTCGGGCTCGGCCACGCAGTCCTCCCAGGTCTTGTCCCTGGTTTTCCGTAGTGGACC
>CAWESO010000021.1:0-27108 GCA_963811775.1 uncultured Acidimicrobiales bacterium
GAACTAAAGGAGCGGAGGATTCGAGCACCGGTCGTCAAAACACGATGGGCGGTAGCACTTTGTCAGTTTGATCTCGGGCATGGCCTCCGGGCACTGGCCAACGTGACCGTACAACGTCACCCTGCAACGTCACCCTCCCTGGTCGTGGGACTGTTGCGCACCGGGGAAGAAGTGTCATCGACGTGCAGCGTGTTCGTTTCAGAATCAGGGCGGGCATGCGAGGACGCTCAACCAGCTCAAATTTCCGGGCGCTCATGATCTATCGCCGGCCGTCTCTGTCTTCCGCTGCGCCCAGCAGAACCTGACTCCCCGTCTCATGTACCTTCGAGCGGTCCCGCTGACTGTGTCACACCCATCCACCACGCTGAACACGATTGCAAGGGGTGGCCCTTGCCCAAAAGGAGCGGGCCGTGGCGTGGATGCGCATGATGGGGGCGCAGTCGGTCGCGTATCACCGCGAGACGATCATCGAACGCGCCGACGACTTTCCCGGGGCGGCGCTCGAGTACTACGCCTCTCGGGGCGAGACGCCGCTTGCGTGGGGTGGGTCGGGAGCGCCGTCGCTCGGTCTCACCGGTGCCGTGGACAACGCTTCGTACGATGCGATCTACGGACCGGGCGGGGCGACCGACCCCAGTACCGGTCGACGGCTCGTGCACGCCAAGCGCCCCGGTATGGAGCTCGTGATCGCGGCGCACAAGTCGGTGGCCGAGCTGGGCGTGCTCGGTCGAGCTGAGGACATGCACGTCATCATGGACGCCGAGCGCGACGCCACTCTCACGTACTTGGACGAGCTCACCCGATCCCGCGGTGGCCGCCGGGGGGTGGCGGGGGTGGCGACTGCGACCTCCGGCCTCATGTACGCCCATGCCCGCCACGCCACCACCCGGGCCGGAGATCCTGGGCCCCATGACCACGTGCTTGTGGCGAATGTGATCGAGATGCACGACGACAGGGGTGGGACGAAGGCACCTGACACCACGTTGTGGCGTGAGCACCTGCACGCGGCGACCATGGTGGGGCGCTTGGCCTCGGCCCGGGTGGCGGTCACCCTCGGCTACGGCATCGAGGCCGACGCGGGCCCCACCGGCAAGCTCGGCCACTGGAAGATCGCCGGCATCCCCGAAGCGGTCACCGCTCTCCATGCCACCCGCTCGGCGGAGATCGAGACCGAGGTGGCGTGGCGCGGCTTCTCCTCGTATCAGGCCCGCCAGGTGGCGGCCCGAGAGACAAGGGCCCACAAGCGACATGACCCGGTCGAGGCGCTGGTGCCGCGCTGGCGGGCCGAGCTCGAGCGCGGCGGGCTATCCACCCCCCGCCCTTCTCGACGCGGTCGAATCCGCCGGGCGCGACTACCGGCGCGATCACGGTGGGGAGCGCCCTTTGTCGAAGCAGGAGCGTTCGAGGCTGGCGGTCGCCCTCCTGTCGAGAGAGGGTGCGCTGTCGGCCAAGAAGGTGTTCTCCCGACGTGACGTGATCGTGGCGATCACCCCCGCCCTCTACGGCCGTGATCCCGCCGAGCTCGCCCACCTGGCCGATCGGGTGCTGCGCGACCCCGAGGCCATCGCCCTGCTCGGCGTGCCCCGTGCCTCGGAACCGGCGTATACCACCGCGACGGTGCTCGGCACCGAGCGGGCCATCGCCGACGCCGTGGCGAGGGGGGTGGCGAGTACCGACGCCGCAACGGTGCCCCGGGAGGTGCTCGCCGCCGCGCTCGAGCACACGAGCCAGGCCCTCGGGGCGCCGCTGACCCTCGCGCAGCTGGGGGCGGTGACCTCGATCGCCACCTCGGGGCGTCAGGTGGAGCTCGTGCAAGGCGTGGCCGGGTCGGGGAAGACCACCGTCATGGCCGTGCTGCGTCAGGGCTTCGAGGCGAGCGGGTGCACCGTCGTGGGCACGTCAACCTCGGGCCAGGCCGCGCGCACCTTGGGCCGGGCGGCCTCTATGGCCGAGTCCCGGACCCTGGCATCGCTGCGGTGGCGCCTGGAGCACGACCGGTTCCGCTTGACGGCGCGTCACGTGCTCGTGCTCGACGAGGCGGGCATGGCGTCTGACCGAGACGTGGCCTTTCTCCTGGACCAGGCACGGCTCGCCGGCGCCAAGGTGGTGATGGTGGGCGACGACCGTCAGCTTGGGGCGGTGGGCCTGGGCGGAGCCCTGGGCGCGTTGGTCGAGCGCCACGGCGGGGTGCTGCACGTCCTGCACGACAATCTTCGCACCCGGGACGAGGCCGAACGCCAGGCGCTGCTCGAGCTGCGGGCGGGGGATCTGTCCCAGGCGGTGGCGTTCTATGTCAGCGCCGACCGGGTGGTGCTGGCCCCGGGCCGTGCCGAGGCGCTCGGTGAGCTGGCCGGGCGCTGGGCGGACGACATGCGGGCGGGGAGGGACGCGGCGATGTTCGCCTGGCGCCGGGCGAACGTGGCGGAGCTCAACCGCATGGCGCGGGCGATCATGGCGTCCGAGGGCAGGCTGTCGGGCCCCGAGCTCCTCGCTCCGGGAGGGGCCCGCTACGCGGCCGGGGACCGTATCGTCACCTTGGCGCCGGGCGCGGACGGAAAGGCAGTCACCTCCGAAAGGGCCGTGGTGCGCGTCGTCGACCTTGAGCACCAGTGCCTCACCGCGCAGATGGAGGACGGCCGCATCGAGCACTTCGCCACGCAGGAGATCGGAGCGGCGCAGTTGGCCCATGGCTATGCCACCACCGTGCACCGCAGCCAGGGATCGACCTGTGACACCGCCCACGTCTACGAGGAGGGGGGAGGGCGGGAGCTGGCGTATGTGGCCATGAGCCGGGCCCGAGAGGAGACCCATGTCTACCTGGCGGCTGATGACCTCG
Organism: uncultured Acidimicrobiales bacterium; assembly: GCA_963811775.1. Classification (GTDB taxonomy): domain Bacteria; phylum Actinomycetota; class Acidimicrobiia; order Acidimicrobiales; family UBA8190; genus Chersky-840. Next base: position 2,837 of record CAWESO010000021.1, read on the forward strand.
AGCAGGCCACCGACGACCTGCTGCGCAACTGGGGCACCGAGCGCCGGTGGCGCTGGGCCATCGACACCGGCACGCCGCAGCCACGACACCGGGACTCCGCTGCGCTGCGACGCGAAGCCCTGGTGGACGAGCGCGCCGCCCTGAAGGCCGCCATCCCCGAGGACGTCACCGCGGCGCTGTACCAAGCCCGCTCCCGCCACGATACGGCCCGGCACGAGCTCGACCGCCTGCGCGCGGATCAGGGCCGAACCTCGGAGGGGGAGCTGGGCCGGGTGGCAGCACAGCTGCTGGCTGCTCGCCGGGAGAGGTTCGAACACGAGCGGGCGGCGGAGAACACAGGTCTTCCGAGGAGGATCCGCCGCGACGCCCGCCACGGCCTCGAGCGTGACGCCCCGAGGGTCAAGGCGCTTGAGGAGAGAATTTCGGGACTGTTCGCCTCGGCGGAGGGTCGGCTCACCGATGCGCTGAGCAGAGCCGAGGAGGACATGGGTGTGGTGTCGCACAAAGACACCGAACGCAGCCGGTGGTTCGCCGAACATCCCGAGGTGCCCGGCCGACTGGCGCAGATCGACGCGGAGGCATGGCGCGTCGGGGGGGAGATCGACGGTGCGCGTTGGGCGGAGGACCGGGACCTAAGCCCGTCGCCGGGGGGATCCGAGCTCCACGAGCACTCGAGGTCTCACGACCACCACCTCGACTACGACTACGGCAGCGACATCGAGCCACCCGACTACGACTTCGGCTTGTGACGGCAACCAAGAGCGCCCACTACCACCGGGTCAGGGTTGGCCGGCAAGATGCCGGGCCACCGGACCGCCCACCCTGAACGTCACCCTCCCTGCTCAACAGGACAATTGTGATCTGCTGGCGGTCGGCCGAATACGACCGGACCGAGAGTGCAAATCCTGCCAGGGTGATGTTCGAGTCGCGGGGTGACGTTGACGTTGGACTGCGGATTTCGTCATAGATGTGACAGGGTGACGTTTGGGGTGATGTCGGTTCGGAGGATCAGAGGGGACTCGGGAATTTTGTCCCGGTTCCGATCCCATCGAGGTCCGATGTCCAGACGATCCCCAGATGTAGGTTCCAGACCGCTGCTGACCGTGAGCCAAGCGGCGGTGTTACTCGGCTGTGATCGATCCACGCTGTATAAGGCCATCGGCGCGGACCGGTTTCCGCTCCCGGTGGTGAGGCTGAATCGTCAGATCCTCGTTCCTCGTGTGGCGCTGGAGCGGCTCCTCGCCCGTCGCGACGGCGACGGTGCCCCCGAAGAGTTCGCTTTCGCCCGGGCCGGCTGCCCGACATGCGGGGCGGCAACATCTCCTTCGTCCGCGGTAGCGTCGAGGACCAGAGCGACGTGCTCCGCAGCGCGGCGGTCTTGGGTGGCGATCCCGTCGGTGTAGTGCCGGGCCATCCGAATTGTAGACCAACCCATCCGAGCCTGTTTCTGGCTCTCGGGGATGATCGGGTCGAGGATTGTTGCCTGGAAGTGCCTCAACGAGTGAAGGTGGACATCAGCGGCAATACCGGCACGACGTCGGACCTTGATGAACGTGTGGCTCATCGCCTCCGGGTGCGGAGGAAGCCCGCCACCCGGCTCCGTGGAAAAGACAAAGCCGTCCTCGGCAAATGGAACTTCGCAGACCTCGGCCAACTGGATCTGTGCGGCGCGGAGTGCCTTCAACATGACCAGAGTGCTGTTCCCAACGGAGACAGTGCGGATGCTCGCCTTGGTCTTCGGGTCCTTCACCATCGCTCCGCCCTTGCCCGCAACGATCGCCTTGTTCACGCGGATGGTCGACTCCACCCAGTCGATGTCGGTCCAGCGAACGGCACAGACCTCCCCTCGACGCATGCCGGAGGCCGCTGCCAGGTGGACGAATGCACCGAAGCGTGCGTCGAAGTCGACTGCGGCTCGGATGAGGGCTTGAACTTCGGCCACCTCAGGCGCACGAACAGGCTCGGGCCGGTCGGACATCGGCCAACTTGGGAGCTCGGTGTCGGCCACCGGATTGGTTAGTGTGCCCCCGCTCCATTTCGCAGCCAGCCTGCATGCCCTACCGATGACGACCCGGACCCGGCGGACGGTATCCCTGCCCGCACCCTGATCCTTCAGGTGACGGAAATACTGCTCAACCTCGTATGCGTTGAGTGCCGCAATGCGCTTTACCCCGATCGTCTCCCGGACATACCGCTCCCAGATCTCCTCGTAGCCTCGGACTGTCTTCGGGGACAGATCGGCCCATCCGTTTTCCTTCCACCCCTCAATCGCTTGGTTGATCGTCGTTGACGATCCCCAGGCTCGCGCTTCCTCCTGAGGGATCGCGGCCGGCGAGCTCTCTTGTTCGGTGACGAGCCGCGCCAGTTCTCGTGCAGCGGCCCGCTTTCCACCTCGGAAAAGAACGCTGCGTTGTTTGGGTTGACCGTGATTGTCGCGGCCGATGTACACGCGCAGTTCCCAGGTCTCGCCGCCTCGATCTTTTCGCTGACGAATGGATCCGGCCACCGTTGTCCCACGCCTTTGCTGCTCGTTCAGGATTTGTAGGGACGAGTGTAGGGACAACGGGGTGTTGAGGCGAACGCCAGCCGGTAAATGGGCATCTAGCTGGGCTTTAGTGGTGGAGACGATGGGACTCGAACCCACGACCCCCTGCTTGCAAAGCAGGTGCTCTACCAGCTGAGCTACGTCCCCAGACTTTCACCGGCCGACCAGAAATGTTACCAAACCGTCCCGGGACAACCCTTCGCACGACTCGGTCGCGAGTCAGCGTAGCTTCCAACGCGCGCACACGACTGTCGGAATGTATGCGGGGACTGCAGTCGACGAGCGCGAGTCGGGGTGATCCATGACGGCTGTGTGACCGCCATCGGCCGCGCCACGGGTCTCTATGCAGGAGTGAAGGTGAACGACTGGATGATGACCTGCGCTCCCTGTCCATGGACGGGGGCATGGCCACTGTTCAGCCAGAAGTTCATGTCAGCCAGCGCGGCGCCGTTGGGTGGTCGGTTTGGGCCGGTGTAGGTCCACGTCGAGGGCGACGCCCCCGGGGCCGAAAAGGACAACCCGGTTGCCGTCCACGTGAACGACAGCGTCGCCGGCAGCGTGGAGGGCAGCGTGATCCTCTTCAGGTTTCCGGCAGGTGCGTAGGGCTGGACTACGAACTGGGCATTGGTCGGGTCCAAGGCGTTGCCCCAGCGCGACGCCTCGATGTCGATCTCGCGGTGGTTGAACGAAGGGTCCGAGGCATAGGTGAAGAGCCCGAGCACCATGTTCGGGTCGAGGTTGTCGACACGGGAGGCGAGCACCCATTTGTATGTGCCGTATCCCAGACTGCGAGTGTTCACGACCTCCCCGACCGTCCAGTGGCGCCCGACCTTGGTGATCGCCAGGTGGAGTCGGCCGAAGCTATCGACGTAGGCGTTCGTCTTGGCGAAGTAATTGGGACCAGGTCCGACCTTGGTGCCACCGCTCTTCTTGATGGTCCAGGTGTACCCCGAGAACGACAGTGTCTTGTGCGGAGCCGCCGAGGCGGTGGGCGTGACCGTGAACATCCCGATCACCCCGGCCAGGAGCCCGACGGCGAGCACGACGGTCACCCACCGGGGTCCGAGGCCGCGCCAGGTCGCTGCGTGCACGGCCAGACGCTACCTCGCCAGGCGGGGCCAGGCCCCGTGGTCAGCGGGGGTCGGGCCGATCGAGGTTCCAGTGCTTCACCACGGTGCACATCCACCCCGGGTCCTCCTCGTCCTGGCGGGGGACGAGGTGGAACCGGCTGATGGCGCGTTGGCCCCCCTCGTGGTCTCCGTAGAGAAGCTCGATGCTGATGGCGTGTCGCATCGTGATGGCATCGGCGAGCTCGGCGTAGGCCGCGTCGGCCTCGTCGCGGATGGCGCCCTGCCAGAAACTGATGTCTCCCGCCGGGATGTACAGGTCGCGCGTCTGCATCCGGAATTCGTCGGGATCGGCGTGATCGAGACTGGGGAGGCTCTGTGTGCCCCGGGGCCACCAGCCGTGGAGGACGGCGATTCCCGAGCCCACATTGCGCAGAGACATGGCCAGATAGATGTTCCCGTCGACGAGCTCCACCGAGGCCCGGCCACCGGGGACGGCGGCCCAGTGTTCGTCGCCCCACATCATCTTCTCGACCGGGTCGCCCGCTCGGGACGGCACCAGGACGGGGCGGAGGTTCACCTGCAGCGAGCGCTCCGCCGTACGGGCGGCCTGATTGGCGGACCGGACCGATGCGAAGGTGGCGATTGCCAGCACGAGCGTGCCCCCGGCCGTGGCGAACGACGACACCGAAACCCAATTGGTCATGGCGCGAAGAATACGGCGAGCGCCGTGCCCGGAGGCGAGGACGGTTCTCGCCTGGGCTCGGGGCGGTCGCGAAGACGACGACCGGCGGCATCCGGGGCTCCTCGTCTGTGCCGGTAGCCTCTGACCAGTAGCCTCCCGAGCCTGTCGCATCGAGCGGTCCCCGGCTCCGGGAAACCCCTCCGACGAGCTGCGAGCGATGCCTCCCGCGAAATCTCACCGACCCGCTCACGCCCGTGGCGCCGGGCACCCGGCGTCGAGCCGGCGCCGACGTGTCAGGACCGCCCTCGTCGTCCTCGTCGTCATCCTCGTGGCGGGGGGAGTGGCAGTCGGCCTCTGGCGGCACACGCGCCCGGGCCACGTCGCGGCGCGCCTTTCCCCGACGACGACCGCGGCCACGACTGTCACCACCGCTCCGACGACGACGGTTCCACCGACGACCACGATCGCAACGACGACGACCTCGCCACCGCCGTCATCGGGGATCTCACCCTGCACCCCCGTGAGCGTCGTCGGCGGTGTCTACGCGGTGGGCGACTCGGTGATGCTCGACGCCCAGCAACCATTACAGGGATGCGTGCCCGGCATCGACGTGAACGCGGCCGTGAGCCGTCAGTGGTCTGACGGCGAGACGATCCTTCGCCAGGTCATGGCGAGTGCGTCACCACCCGCGGTCGTGGTGGTGGCCCTCGGGACCAACGGCCCGATCACCGACGTCGACTTCGACGCCATGATGTCGATCCTCCACGCCGCGACACGCGTCGTCTTCGTTACCGTGCACGTCGGGCGACCGTGGCAGAACCAGGTCAATACCGTCCTCGTCGACGGCGTCGCCCGGTACCCCGAGGCGGTGCTCGCCGACTGGCAGGGTGTGGCGGCACAACACCCCGAGTGGTTCGGCGCCGACGGCACCCATCTGGAGATCGACGGTCCCGGCGCGCAGGCACTGGCGGGAGTGATCGCCTCCAGGGTGTGAACCCGCGGCGCGACGCCGCTCCCCTCGCGTCAGCGCAGGAAGTACGTGATCTCGTCGATCTTCTTGAGGATCTCGTCGTCGAGCAGCGGGATGACCTCGAGTGCCTTCATGTTCTCGTGCACCTGCTCGACGCGGCTGGCGCCGGTGATCACGGTGGACACCCGGGGGTTCTTCGCACACCACGCCAGGGCCAGCTGGGCCAGGGTGCACCCCAGGCCGTCGGCCACTTCCTTGAAGGCCTTCACCTTCTTGTTGCGACGCTCGTCGGTCAGCATGCCCTGCAGCCACTCGTACCCGGGGAGGGCGGCCCTGCTGCCGTCGGGGATGCCGTCGATGTACTTGCCGGTGAGCAGGCCCGAAGCCAGCGGGCTCCAGACGGTGAGGCCGAGGCCGATCTCGTCGTAGAGGCGCGCGAACTCGGTCTCCACCTTGTTGCGTTCCAGGATGTTGTACTGGGGCTGCTCCATGACGGGCTTGTGCAGGTTGTGGCGCTCGGCGATATCCCACGCGGCGCGGATCTCGTCGGCAGCCCACTCCGACGTCCCCCAGTACAGCGCCTTCCCCGAGCTCACCATGTCCGACATGGCCCACACGGTCTCTTCGATGGGGGTCTCGGGGTCGGCCCGGTGGCAGAACACGAGGTCGACGAAGTCGAGGTCGAAGCGTTCCAGTGAGCCGTCGATGGCCTGGGACAGGTACTTGCGGTTGAGGGTGTTGCGCATGTTGACCTCGTCGTGGATGCCCCAGAAGAGCTTGGTCGACACGACATAGCTGTGCCGGGGCCACCCGAGCCGGGCCAGGGCTTTGCCCATGATCCGCTCGGACTCACCACCGGAGTACGACTCGGCGTTGTCGAAGAAATTGACGCCGGCCTCGCGCGCCGCGCCCAGACAGTCCGCAGCCAGCCCGTCGTCGAGTTGGGGGCCGAAGGTGACCCACGACCCGAAGGACAACACGCTCACCTTGATGCCCGAGCGCCCTAGTCGGCGGTACTCCATCTCCATGGGGGTTCCTTTCCCGGCGTCTGTCAGAACGGTCGGCGCACTCGGGCGCCAAGCGGAGATCGAGCCTACGAGGTCCTCAGACCGGTGTCCCGTGGGCCCCGCTGGCGCGCCCGGTCCGGCCGCGAGCGTCGGCGGCTCAGGGCCGTCCGGCCCCCACGAGCCCGTTGTTCCAGATGGCCTCGACGCGCACCAGCTCACCGGTTTCGGGGGCGTTGATGATGTCCCCGCCTCCGACGTACATGCCGACGTGACTGATGCCCCCGAATCCCCAGAAGAGGAGGTCGCCCGGCTGGAGGTCGGACAGCGGGACGTGGGCGATGGCGTCGTACTGGGCCGCCGCGGTGCGGGGCAGGTCGACGCCGGCCTGGCGCCACGCCCACTGGGTCAGCCCCGAGCAGTCGAAGCCCCGGCCCGGGCTCTCGCCGCCCCAGACGTAGGGCACGCCGATCTGGCTCTCGGCCGCGGCGATGGCGGTGGCCGCACCACCGGCGGCGGGCAGGTCGGGGAGCACCGGTCGGACCGGCCGAGCCGGGCCGTTGACCCGAGGCGCGTGGACGGCGGGCGCCTGCTGGACAGCAGCAGCACGGGCGGCACGGGCGAGAAACGCCGCGTGCGAAGCGGCCAGTTCGGCCGCCTGGCGCTGCGCCACCAGGGTGCCGATCTCGCCCTTCACCTGGGCCAGGGTGGCTTCCTGGTTCGCGACGGTCTGTTGCGCGCTCTGTTGCGCGGACGCTGCTTGCGCCAGGGCCGACTGGGCCTGGCTCTGGGCCGCTTGCAGGTCGCTCTGCTGCGCGGCGAGTTGCGACTGGGCCACGCTCAGGGCGTCGATGGCGCCGGAGATGTTGCCGCTCGCCACCGACTGGTACTCGTTGGTGACCGTGGCCTGTTCGCCGCCCGAGCTGAACAGCGTCTGCAGGTTGTTGTCGCTCGATCCCGACATGTACGACGCCACCGCCTCCTGGCGGAGGCTGGTGGTGTCGGCCGCGACGTGGGACTCGTCCGCGGCCACCGTCACCTTGAGCTGTGAGATCTGCTGGCCGACCTGTTGGACCTGCTGTTCGGCGGCGTCGTACTGCTGGGAGGTGGTGTCGAGGCGCTGCTGGTCGGTGGCAAGTTGCGCCGTGATCTGAGCCGCCTGCGCCTGCGCGCTGGCCAGGGGGTCGGCGACGGCGGGGCGCGAGGAGACGCCGAGGACGCCCGACAGGACTGTGACGACAGCTCCGGCCACCAGAGCGACGCGGCGAGGCCACCCGGTCTGCTGGCTTGACGGAACCGTCGAGGGGAGCTCGACGACAGTCACGATAGGGCTAGTGCTTAGCAATTCCGGTCTCGCCGAGGCAAACGCAGACCGGTCACCCGACCTCCCCCGACAGTCGGGTCGGCAGGTGCGAATGTTGCTGAAGTGACAAAAGTGAAAATTGGTGGGCGGGGCTGTGGCCCCCGCCCCGGCCCAGCCCGGCGGATGCCTGTGGGCGTCTGTTGGGGTAATTCCCCTTGCGGATCGGCGCGGCCGGGAGGATGCTGAGGGTACCCCGGTCACGTCCAGGCAAGAGGCCCACCATGACCTTCCAACCGGCGCCCACCTGGGACGGCGATCCCCCGGATCATCGCCGCCTCATCGACATGGCGCACGAGCTCGGCCCGATCGCCAACAAGGGTGACCACGGGCGCCTCAGTGACATGGCCTCGGCGCTGCTCGACTCCTTCGTCTACCACGCCGAGGCCGAACGGCCCATGGTGCTGCGCCTGTCCCCGTTCACGGCCCGCCTCATCCAGCACGGTCAGCAACGGGTGGTGGACCGCCTGGTCTCGCTGGTGCTCGAGGCCGACCTGGCCGAGGAGCCGTGCCGGTGCATGGAGCTGGCCGAGGAGATCGCCTCCCTCGTCGAAGTGCAGATCATGTCCGAGGAGTGGGACCAGACCGACCGCTGACCGCCCGTAGGCTGCGCCGGGTGGAGAAGCTCGTCTACCTGCTGTGGGGCGACGGCGCCGCCGACAGCGGGGACCGGCTGCGCGACCGGCTCCTCGGCGAGACCGCTCCTGCGCTGGTCGATGCGGGGGCCCACGCCGTCACGGTGAACGTCCATGACGCATCGGCGGCCGAAGCCCCCTCGCCGGTGCCCACCCCGGCCGGGGAGGACCCCCACGTCGCCGAGGTGTCGGTCTGGGTCGACAGCTATGACCGTCGCTCGCCCGCCGAGCGCGCCGTCCTCGACGTCGGCCTGGTGAGCGCCGGCTACCTGGTGGTCGAGTCGCTCTACGAGGACTACGGCACGACCCCACACAGCCCGGCCCGGGACTGGCCCGACGGCCAGCGATCGCCCGGTGTGCTCACCGTGTCGCTCATCCACCGACCCGTCGGGCTCGACTATGCGACCTGGATCGAGCGGTGGCACGGGACGCAGTCCCCCCTGTCGGGTGAGCTGCAGCCGAGATGCCGCTACGTCCGCAACGAAGTGGTGCGCCCCCTCACCGCGGGCGCCCCCGAGATCCACGGGATCGTCGAGGAGGCATGGCCCTCGCCCCGACATGTGGCCGACCCCATGCTGTTCTTCAACGCGGACGACGATGGCGATGTCCTGACGGCGCACATCACCGCCATGCTCGACAGCGTGAACGCCTGCCTCGACCTCGACCGCATCCGCAACACGACCATGAGCGAGTACCTCGTCCGCTCGCGCTGAGAGCCGGCACAGGGGTGGACAGATGCCACGGGTGGGAGGGCGCGCCCATGCCGGCGGAGGTCGGTCAGCCGCCGCCATGGCCGGGGGTTGACCCCCGTCCCGGTTCTCCCATCATCCAGCGGTCCCGGACCGAATCCCCGACACCGCGACCGGAGTATCGCGGCAGATTTGCCACAATGGGACGGTGAGGTCCCTGTGGGCGCGAACGATCCGGGCCGTGGCCGTCTTCGCCGTCGTCGGTGTCAGTGCGGCGGCGTGCAGCAGCACTCCCGCGGCCGCCCCACCCCCGTCGACGACCTCCATGACGGCGCCGAGCACGACCACCGCGACCGACGCCCCGACCACGACGGCGACCACCGTGCCCGTGCCGACGACGGCGGTGCCGGTGATCCCTCCCGCGCCCCAGCCGAGCGCGGAGGACGCCGCCAATGCCCTGGTCGGATACTGGGCCCAGGGCAACAGGCCGGCGGCGTTGCGCGTGGCGACGCCGGCCGCCGTGGCCACACTGTTCGCGGTGCGCTACCCGAGCGGGCTGGCGATCAACCGCGGGTGCACCTCGGCCTTCCCCCCCATCATCTGCACCTACGGTGCCCCCGGTGGCGGTCCGGTCAATGCCCCGATCTACCAGCTCTACGAGTCACAGGCGCCCGGGGGCTGGTACGTCGGATCGGTGCAGATCCAGTAACCGCACCTCGGCGACGCTGCGGTCATCGACACGGGCCGGGACTGGCCCGACCGTCGGGATGTGATCAGCCCGGTCCTCCGTAGCCCATGCCGATCGCGTCGCGCGCCGGGGCTGGAGTCCCGACGAAGCAGCCGACGGTGTAGGGGAACTCCATGGTCATGTCGTAGTGGTAGATGTCCACGTCCTTGCCGTGCCACGGCACGACCGACGTGCGCCCATGACAGGCGTCGAGGTCGTTGTCGGTCAGCAACTGACCCTTGGCGTTGTACTCGACGTAGATGCCGAACCCGTCGAGGGCCTATCCGACCTGGGTCGTGTGGGTGAGGGACTTCTTCGACAACAGGCACGGGGACAACGAGTGGAAGTGGTAGCCGTTGGGGCCGTTCGGATGCCCGTGGCAGATGTCCTGGGTCTCGATGGCAGCGGCATCGTTGCCATCCTCGTCGAATCCATCGTCGATCGGGATCCCGTCAGCGGCGAGACCCACAACCGGAGACACACATTGCGGTGAAGCCGCCTTGGTGGGGTCGTAGGGCAGCGTCACCTTGACGGTGTGCGCGGTGACCGCGGTCGGGTCAGGGTTGTATCTGTGCACCGGGTCACTCGGGCTGACGGGGAAGTGTCCCGATCGAGCCGGCAACCCGTTGCCGACGAGGACCTCTTGCGTCCCTTGACGGGAGGCCTTGAACTTCTTGTGCCATCGGACGTCACCTTCCACCGCCACCTTCCTGGTGAGCGACCAGGTGTGGGTGGTCGAATCGACCCATGGGGGGATCGTTACGGGTTGGCCTCCGGCCGGCGCCTGGCACGTCCAGATATATCCCTGCTCGGGTGCGCTCGACACCTTCCCGTTACCCAGAGGCAGCGCGTTGAGATTGAGCGAGGACGCCGGCATGCAGATGGCCTGATCGGTCGTCGAGCTGGCGCAGTCCTGTGCGACGGTCGGCACCGTCGGCTGCGTGGCGTCGTCGGAGGCGGGCTTGACCGACGCGCACGCGCCGAGCAGTCCGAGCCCGACGCAGAGCAAGGCAACCCGTGGGTCCCGACGTCTCTTCACGTGCCGTCCCCCTTGCGATGTCGTGGCCGCCAGCGGAGAATCACCGGGATCGTAGATGCGAGCGGCTTCGGCGTCGTCCTCAGAAAGGACGATCCCGCCGTCGATCCGCCGCCCACGCCCGCCGGTGGGCTCGTGGACGAGGGCGTGGACAGGCGCCGGCGGCCGTGGGTGCCCGACCCTCGTGCGTGCCGTCTCTCGTGACTGGGCTTCCCGTTTCAGGCCTACCGCCACGACGGCAGGGCCGGCCGGAATCTCAAGTCCAGATGCGGGGGTGACGATGAACGGGAGAACCACCCATAGAACGGCACTCCCGCGCCGGAGCCGGCGCCACGCATACGCAGCCCAGGGGCGCTGTCCTCACGAGAACGGCAGGGGCCATGGAGAGACGGAGACTTCTTCCCAGGCAGTTCACCGATTGGCGCGCTCGGTACATGATCGAGGGCGACCCCGACGAGCGCTGGCGGGACTGCCGGATCGTCGATATGTCGTCGGCCGGTGCTGGGCTCGAGCTCCTCGATGCCAGTCACGAGGAGACCGCAGGACGGAACATCATCATCGCCTTGCAATTCCGTGGTGAGGTTCGTCACGCCCTTCCGTCCCGGACCGAGGGCATCAGGTCCGGGGTCCGATTCGTGGACCTCACCGAAGAGCATCAGATCTACCTGCAGTCCCTCACGGAGCTCCAGGCCGTTTGGTAGGTGGGTCCGGCACTCGCGGCGGTCCGCGGGTGCCAGCGTGGGCGCAGAGCCACACGATGACGACGGTAGGCAGGTGGTGGCCATGAGCAACGCGGCGTTCGAGGAGCACGAGGGGCCCCAAGACACCCCCACGGTGTACGCCCGGGCCGTGGGTACACGACTGCGGGCGGTGCGCAAGGAGATGCGGCTGTCGTTGCAGGCCGTCGAGTCCATGTCGGACCAGCAGTTCAAGGCGTCGGTCCTGGGTGCCTACGAGCGGGGCGAGCGCGCCATCTCGGTTCCCCGTCTGCAGCGTCTCGCCCGGCTCTACGACGTCCCCGTCGACCAGTTCCTGCCTTGGAACGAGGGCGTAGGTGACGACCGGGCGGTGCGAGATCCCGCCGAGCGTGCCGACGGGGATCGAGGTACCGAGTCGGATCGGGGGAGGCTCGAGGAGAAGGTCATGATCGACCTGGAGAAGCTCGAGGCGACGAGCGCGCCCGAGGTGGACGTCCTCACCCCGTACCTGTCCTCCATCCGAGCCCAACGGCGTGACTTCTCCGGGCAGATCATGGCCATCCGGGCCGAGGACCTGCGCATCCTGGCCAGCCTGATGGGCGAGACCGTCGAGAGGTTGTGCTCCCGCCTCGACGAGTTGGGCCTCCGGCGGCGACCCCCGGCGGCCTGACACATCGGGCCCGGAGGGCGAGAGCGGCTACGCCCCGAGCAGGATGAGCTGGATCTCGAGAACCACCGCCGGCGTGAGGCCGGTCGTCGGACATGTCTGCCACCCCGGAGTCGTGATGGGCTTGGCGTCCACGGCGAGATCCTGATTGAGGCCGGCGTAGCTGAAGCACGTCGCGTAACGCTGCTCGGACCCTTCCAGCGCGTCGGCCTCGGACTGTGCGGTGCGCACCTGGGTGGAGACGGTCTCGATCGAGATGTGCGGGCATCCGGCAACCTTGGCCCCCGGGGTGCAGCTCGCACCGCCTGGCACCGTGGTGGCCGCCGCGGTCCCCCGGTGCACCTCCGACTGCGCCGCTGCGTGCGCACCTCCCCTCGGGGCGGTGCACCCCGCGGCCGAGAGGCCGAAGACGGTGAGAACACCGAGGATCAAGGCTCGCCGCACATGAAGAGGATCGGCATGGGGCCCGTCGATCTTGATTCCGCCAGGTCACCTCGCTGATTCGGGCCCCGGCGGGGCCCGAGCCCGTCGCCGCGTGTTCGGGCCGGCATGAAAACGGGACGAAACCTGTCCGGGCACCCCGTCACCCGGACCGCCCCGGGTCCCACCGCGCTTCTCGGGAACCCAGGTGGTTCAGAGGTCGGTGCCTTGGGCGTCCCGCCCGTGGCGCCGCCCCGCGTCTTCAGGACGGGCGCCGACGTCGACGGTCCGACCCTGGTGACGTCAAAGGAGCGAGGATGGCATGTCGAGGATCGAAGGGGAGGCGTATGCGACAGCGCGAGATTCACGGACGCGTTCCTGGAGGTTTGGCGGGCCGGCCATCCCGGCCCGCGGTCGCCCCCGCCTTCCCCGGCCGCGGCGACGCCGCGGCGCCGGCAGAACGAGGCCGGGCCGAGCTCGTCCGAGTGCGCCTGAGCGCCGTGACCAGCTCCGTGATGGACCGAGGTGCCCGGCGGTGAACGCCCCCGACACGCCGACGGGGTCGGGTGCCCCGCACGGGGCCGGGGCGACGCCTCCGTCCGGGGCGGTCCATGCCCGGGTCATGACGTTCCACGTCGACACCAACCGCGTGCAGGACATGGAGTCAGCCATGGACTCGGCCCTGGCGCGCTTCCAGCGACACCCCGAATTCCTGGGCCTGGTGTGCCTGGAGCGAGGCGAGGACCGCCATGAGATCGTGGCCATCACCTTGTGGGGCGGCACCGGTCTCGAGGACACCGAACGCGACGCCGAGCGCACCCGCAAGGGGATCGCAGCGACGACCGACCTCGGAGTGACCACGAAGACCTACAACGTCTTTCGCCTTGCCACCAAGCCCGGCATGGGCTCGATGTGATCGAGCCGCCCGCGCCACCACGGGCTCCCGGGTAGCTCGGGTCGGGCCGCGGGAGATCGCCCCCACACCGGACCCCCCGACCCCGGACCCCCCGACCCCGGAGCCCCCCGACGCTTTCGCCGCGCCCCGTGGTGGAGGCCGTTCAAGGCTGCGGGGGAGGCTGTCGATACCGTCGGGTGGAGCAATTCTCGGTCCGTTCCAGTACCACGACCCGAGGGACGGGTCATGGTTGAGCACTCGCCGGACGCCACGCGGTGGCGTCCTCGTCCGGTCGTGGCCACGGCGGTCGTGGTGGCGGTGTTCGCCGTACCTGTGGCGCTCTCCATCGGTGCCGCCGCGCTGGTCGGGCACCTGTTGCATCCGGCGGCAACCGCGGGCGGCACCGCCTTGCGCTGGGTCACGGTTCTCGGTATGTCGACCCTCGTGTTCGTCGGAGGCGAGCGACTGTGCCGGCGGGTGCTTCCCCTCACGGTGTTGTTGCGGATGGGAATGGTCTTCCCCGGCCGTGCACCCCGACGGCTGTCGGTGGCACTGCGCTCGTGGACGACCCGGGACCTGAGCCGGCGCATCGACGAAGCGCGGTCCCGAGGGATCACCGACGAGCCCATCGTGGCGGCCGAGAAGATCGTGTCGTTGGCTGCGACCCTCAGTGCGCATGACCGTAAGACGCGGGGCCATGCCGAGCGGGTGCGCGCCTACACGGACCTGATCGCCGAGGAGCTCCGATTGCCCGAGGACGATCGGGATCGCCTGCGCTGGTCCGCGCTGCTGCATGACGTCGGCAAGCTGACCGTCCACGCCGATGTCCTCAACAAGCCTGGTCAGCTGTCGGAGGACGAGTGGGAGGCGATGCGCCAGCACCCCCTCGAGGGCGCGAAGCTCACCGCCCCCCTGGCCGGCTGGCTCGGTGCGTGGGCGAACACCATCGCCGAACATCACGAGCGATTCGACGGGCGCGGCTACCCGTCGGGTCTCGGCGGCCAGGAGATCTCGACCGGAGGTCGCATCGTCGCTGTGGCCGACAGCTACGACACGATGACCAGTGCCCGCAGCTACAACAAGCCGATGTCCACCGACGCGGCCCGGGCGGAGCTCGCCGCCTGTGCGGGGGCGCAGTTCGACCCTGTCATCGTCCGGGCCTTCCTCGCCGTATCGGTGAGCCGGCTCCGGGCGGTCGCCCCCCTCACGTGGTTGGGCTCACTGCCCTTCGGCAACCTGGGTCCCCAGCTGGCCCGGGTGGCGGCGACCGGGGGCCGCGTGGCGCTGACCGGGGTCGCGGCCGCGGTCGGTGTCATCGCGCTGGCTGGTGCCCACCACGGTGGGGGTGCACCGGACACGTCGCAGCTCGCCGCGGTCAACCTCGGAATCTCGCCCGGGTCGCCCGGAGCTCAGAGCTCCCTGCCGCCGGGCTCACCCGGGAGCCGGTCCCGGACAGCCGGGATCGCCGGGTCCTCGTCGTTCACCGACAAGGTCCCCGGTGCTCGAGGCGGTGCCCCCGGTTCCGTGGCCGGCTCGGATGCGGCGCCGACGGGTGGCACTGGCGACCAGGTCGGGGGAGCACCATCGGCCAGGGGCCAATCCGGCGCCGGCGGCGGCGGGGCCGGATCAGGCGGGGGAGCAGGGTCGGCCACGACGGTGGCCTCGGAACAGAGCCCCGACACGCCGACGACGACGGGCGGGTCGCTCCCCCCCGGTGTGACCAGTACCACGAAGCCGTCCCCGACGACCACGACGACGGTCCCGCTCCCGCCGCTGGTCGCGCCGAGCGGTGTGAGCGCCAGCGGTGGCTGTGGGGTCATCGTCCTCGGCCCGGAGATCACCGTGACATGGACCGCGAGCGCGACAACGCGGGTGACGGGCTACGCCATCTTGCGCAGCACCGGCAAGACCTCCACGTACAGCGAGGTGGCAACGGTCGGCGGACGCACCACGGCCAAGTACACCGACACGACGATCAGCGGGCTCGGCAAGACGTACTGGTATGAGATCGAAGCTGTCGCCGGCGCGACGTCCTCACCTCCCAGCTCGGCGGTGTCGGGGGCCACCCCCGGCCTCTGTCTGTGATCACCGCAGGTGCACAAGAATCAAGCCGAGTCTTGACCGGCGCGAGCACCGGGTCAACACTTGAGGCATGTCGGAGAACGATATCGACGCGTACTTGGCCGCGCTGGAGGAACCGAAGCAATCCACGTTGCGTGAGCTGCGTCGCACCATTCTTGGCGTGATCCCCGACGCAGAACAGTGCATCTCCTATGGCATGCCGGCCTTCAGGCTCCGGGGCAAGGTGATCGCCGGATTCGCTGCCTTCAAGAACCCGTAATGTCCGAGAACTCGACGTGCTCACTATGCCGCGACTTCGTATTCGTGGATCAACCCTCCAAGGCGGTCGCGTCGTCGAATACGTCGCAGGTTCGGCTGCGCTAACTGCAAGCACACTGCAACCAACGAAGATGGATGCCTGTGCGGCGCTGGGATCTCTTGGAATAGTCCCTGGTGCGGACGAAAGCCGTTGTAGTGCTGGGCATAGGCCCGAAGGATGTGCTCGAGATGGCGTGCATTGACGACGATCAGATGATCGAGGCACTCAGATCTAAACGGTCCGGACGAAGCGCTCGGCGTAGGCATTGGCGTTCGGCGTACGGAATGGGGTCTTGAGGATCTGGGCACCTTCAGACCGAAAGACCTCGTCGAAGTTTGCCACGTACTTCGTGTCACGGTCGCGGACTACGAACTTGAGGTCGATCCCCGCGTCGGCGATGTCACCCGCCACATTTCTGGCCTGCTGGGTGACCCAGGCTGCATTGGGGTGGGCGGTGACGCCGGTAATCCAGATCCTTCTGTGGCCGATCTCGATGAAGAACAAGACGTAGAGACGATGCAGCAGCACCGTGTCCACGCGGAAGAAGTCGGTAGCCACGATGTGAGAGGCCTGAGCATGGATGAACTCCCGCCACGTGGTGGTACGGCGAGGTGCCGGGCCGAGGTGGTGATCGAAGAGGATCCGCGCAACGGTGCTGGCGGCCAGCCGGACGCCGAGCTTCAGGAGCTCGCCCTGAATGCGCCGATAGCCCCACCGGGGGTTCTCTTTGGCCAGGCGCACCACGAGGGCGGTGGTCTCCTCGTCCACCCTTGGTCGGCCAGGCGAGCGGTGTGGGTAGGTCCAGCGCCGAGCCACCAGACTTCGGTGCCAGGTCAGCAGCGTGGCAGGTGTCACGCCGAAGGCACCCCAGCGACCTCGGGGAAGCAACCGGCTGAGTGCCGCGAGCAGCGCACGGTCGGCCGGCTCGAAGGTCTGACGCTTCACTTGGCGCCGCAGCATCGCCACCTCGTGGCGAAGTGCGAGCAGCTCGATCTCCTTGGCGTCATCGGATCGCGCCAGGAGGAGGACGAACTCGAGCACGCGGCGGACAGAGAGGTAGGCGAAGGTCCACAGCTGACTCTGGGCCCGTGCACCTCGCATCGCGGGGAAGGTAGCCGAGAAGGATCCGGACCAGAAAGTCCCTGCTCATCGGCGCGATCCAATATTCGGACGTTGCGGGTTTTTCGATTGACCGTGCGGGCTGTCCAGACGCCCCATCGTCCGCCTCGGCCCCCACCAGCAATCCGTATGAGATCCGAGATTGCCAGAGGACCTACGACTCTGTTCGGGACAGGTATCCCAAGTGAGACTGTCCGCGTGGAGAATGAATTTAAGGATGCCACCCGAGGGCTGCGCGTCACGGGTGCCGGCGTGTCGACCTACGAGGTCGTCGAGGCTCTGGAGCGCCATGGCCGCGAAGAGGGAGAACTTCTTGAGCGCTACCAACGGTTTATCGAGCAGGCAGAGTCACCGGCTGCTCGATATCTGGTTCAGCTGATTGTCGAGGACGAGCAACGACACCACCAAGTGCTCGAAGCGCTCGCCAACACGATCGCATGGGGCAGGGCGAAAAGCGGGCCCGAGGCAGTCGTCCCGGTCTTTCCAACAAAGGACGGCGGTAACGGGCCGCTCCGGGCGGAGACTCGAACCCTCCTGGGACACGAGCTGCGAGATCGCACGCAACTGCGCCGACTTCGGCGGCGGCTCAACTCCTATGGCGATGACCCATTGTGGGGTCTGCTCGTCGACCTCATGCGCTCGGACACTGAGAAGCACATCTACACCCTTCGCTTCATTTTGCGGAACAGCGCCAGACACCGATTCGGCAAGTACCGCTGGACGTGGGGAATCTACATACGACGGGTGTGACCTTCGTGGAGATGACCACCGTGTCCACCGAACATGTGACGTGCAGCCGGGGTCTCGCTGGACCGCGGCGTGGCACCTGGTACGGCGCGCCGTCCACCTGGGTGCCGACCCGCAGTCGCGACACGGCGCACTGCCGGGTTCTTTGAACTCACCTTCGCCGGACGCCGCTCGGAGGCCCCGGGGTGCCTGTACCGCGCCCGTCGCCAGGGGTTCTTTTCGGTGCGATCGGCTGTCCTCCCTAGTAGGTGTAGCAGTTCCACGATGGTGATGTCCTCTTGGAATGGCCTCTTCCGGGCGTCCACCCGCGTCCGAAACCTCACTCCTACG
Source organism: uncultured Acidimicrobiales bacterium (assembly GCA_963811775.1). GTDB lineage: Bacteria > Actinomycetota > Acidimicrobiia > Acidimicrobiales > UBA8190 > Chersky-840. The sequence continues at coordinate 20,811 of CAWESO010000021.1, forward strand.
CTCAGGGGCCATGCGAACATCGCCTTGAATTCGGGCCTCTCGAATGCCTGGGGGTCGTCTTTGGGGGAGAGAGGAGCACAGAGGTCCAAGGCCGGTGGCCCAGCGGGCGGGCCAGACCCACGAACGTGCTCAGAGCGATCGAAGCCGGGGTACGCGTTGCAAGGAGGATGAGAGAACCGGGCGAGCAGCCCCATCGGTTCGCCCCGGATGCTGTCGCTGCCGTATGTGGGGACGCCGCCGCCGAGAATCCCGACGCCCGCCGATTGACGCCGTCGAGGACGCATCGAATCTCCCGAGCTTTCACTCGGCCTGGTCGGCGGCCTCGTGATTACCGCGTTCGGGCAGAGCCGCGACCGTGGCCTCGTAGTGTGCCCGCTCCTGGCGCAGCCGCTTCTGCCCGCGTTCGTACTCCCGTGCCCTAGGATTGGGTCGATGTCCCACGAGGTGGGCCGTTCGGCTGGAGGGCCAGACCGATTGGGAGGTTTGGCGCCGGGGGGGAGAGGTTGTGGCACGCTGGCTCGTCTTCGTCGAAAGTGCACTTGGCTCTCGGCGAAGAGCATCATGCGATTTTGGGGCAAGAAGGAAGACGATCGGGCAGCCGAGCGCGCGGGTCGTGACGGTCCTGATGGCGATCGCAGTCATTGGGGCGGCATGTACCGCGTCGCCCTCCTCGCCGTCCACACGGGCCCGATCGGGCGGCACGACGGTCACCCCGTCGATGTCAGCCACAAAGACCTCGTGTGCGAGCTCGTCGTCGTGCTTCACGGTCGCCAACGTCAGCACGATCGGCGGTATCGTCCCCGGACTGTTCATGGGCGCACTGGTCGGCACCGACGCCTACCTGGCGTACGAAAACTCGCTCGGCGGTGTCGATGGCAGGAAGTTCAAGCTCCTGTCGGGTGACGATCAATTCAGCTGCAGCCAGAACCAGGCCCAGACCCAGCAGTTCCTCTCGCAGGTCATCGCATTCGTGGGTTCGTTCTCGCTTCAGGACAACTGCGGCGGCCAGGTCCTCGCCTCGAACCCCGGCGTGCCCAACGTCTCGGAAACGCTCAACTCGTCAGTGTCGAACCTCCCGAACACCTTCTCGCCGTCCCCGCTCGTCCCTGGCTGGCAGCTCGGGCCGCTTCAGTACTACAAGTCCCACTTCCCCCAAGCGATCAAGCACGTCGGCACGCTGGTCGCCGGGGTGGCGTCCTCGGAGGCACAGGCCGCCGGCGAGCAGGCCGCCATGGAGCACGAGGGCTACAAAATCGTCTACAGCCGGACCTACGGGCCGCTCGAGACCGACTTCACGGCGGACGTCATCCGCATGCAGCAAAGCGGCGTGCGAGCCGTGGATCTCACCACCCTTCCCGGCAACCTCGCCGCGAGATTCCTGCAGGAGGCCCACACCCAGGGCTTCCACCCGGCACTGGTCTTCTCCGGTGGGCCGATCTATACGGCTGACTTCGTCACGCAGGCTGGAGGTCCGTCCGTGGTGGACGGGATCTACCTGAACCAGAACCAGGCCCTCTATCTCGGGGGCGACGCCTCGAGCGTGCCGTCGGTGAACACTTTCCTTACCTGGGTGCACGGACTTTACCCGGGCTTCTCGCCCGACATCTTCACCGTGTACGGCTGGACGTCGGCAGCGTTGTTCGTCCAGGCGCTGAAGCAGGCGGGGTCCTCACCCACCCGGCAGAGCCTGCTCCGGGCGCTGGGCAACGTGGACGTGTTCACCGCCGACGGGATGCTCGCCGCGTCGGACCCGGCGGGGAAGCAGGCGCCGTCGTGCTACCTGCTGGCCAAGATCGTGAACGGGCAATTCGTTCGCACCGACATGCCGCCGAGCGGCTTCAAGTGCGACGCTCCCTACTACACCGCCCCCGCGGGATAGGCCGGCCGTCCGCCGGCGAGCCATGAGCGCGTTCTGGTCCTACACGGTCGTCGGCATCGCCACGGGGGCAATCTACGCCGTCACCGCGTCGGGCCTCGTCGTCACGTACGCGACAACGGGCGTCTTCAACTTCGCCCACGGGGCGATCGGGATGTTCGCCGCGTTCAGCTACTGGGAGCTCACCCAGAACCACCACCTCCAGCCGCTACTCGCCGTGGCATTGATCCTCTTTGTCGGTGCGCCGCTGCTCGGTGCGCTCATCGAATTCGTACTCATGCGCCGGCTCCACGGTGCCTCCGCCGAGCGGTCGCTCATGGTCACCCTCGGGCTCATGCTGATCCTGCTCGGACTGGCCTCCACCGTGTGGGGCGACACACCGGGGCGCACAGGGATTCCTGCCTTCTTTGCCGGTCACACCGTGCGCATCCTCGGGGTGAACATCACCGTGCAGCAGCTGATCGTGCTCGGGACCGCCGTGGTCGTGGCCGGCGCGCTTCGCCTCGTGCTCAAGCGCACCCGCATCGGAGTGGCCATGCGCGCCGTGGTGGACGATCCCGAGCTCATCGCTATGGCCGGTGCCCCGCCCGTCCGCATCGCCCGGGCAGGCTGGGTCGCCGGCGTCATGCTCGCAGCGCTCGCTGGCGTGCTCATCGCCCCGCTGGTCACGCTCGACCAGACCACGCTGACACTGATCGTCGTAAACGGATACGCGGCGGCGGTGGTGGGGCGGTTGCGCAACCTGCCGCTCACGTTCGTCGGCGGCCTGGCCATCGGCCTCGGCGAGGCCTACGTCGTCGGGTACGTGCCGCTCAACTGGCAGTCCAGCTGGCTCCCGAACCCCGCGCTGGCGCTGCCCATGGCCTTCCTATTCGTCGTCATCCTGGTGCACCCGGGGGAGCGGCTGCGTGCTGTTGGCGAGGTGCGCGTGTCGCGAGTACCCAAAGTGACCAAGTTACGCGAGTCGCTCGTCGGGGCCGGCGCCGTGGTGGCCGCGGGGGTGGCCGGCACGCTCGTCCTGTCGGGGACCTGGCGGGCCACAGTGAGCCAGGGGCTCGTTTTCGGAGTGATCGCGCTGTCCCTGGTGCTGCTCACGGGCTACGCGGGCCAGGTGTCACTCGGCCAGATGGCCTTCGTTGGGATCGGGGCCTACACCATGGGCAAGATCGCCGGTGGGGGGTCTTGGCTCGGGATGCTCACCGCTGTGGGCGTCTCAGCCGCCGTGGGCGCGCTCATCGCCTGGCCGACGGTGCGGGTAAAGGGCATCTACCTGGCTCTCGCCACCTTGGCGTTCGCACAGTTCGCCTATTACGTCTTCTTCTCGAACCTCCGCCTGTTCAACGACAACGGGTCGATCGTGGTACACCGGGTCGCGCTGCCCGGCATCAAGTTGACCGGTGCCAACGCGGAGCTTGTGTTCCTGTCCGTCGTGTTCGCGCTATCGCGCGGTGGCAGTGCTGGCACTGCGGCGCAGCACCTTCGGGCGCCGGCTGGTGGCGCTGTCGGACTCACCGGCCGCGTATGCGACCGTGGGCTTGAAGATGCGGCGAACGCGACTAGCTGTGTTCGCGCTGTCGGCCGGTCTGGCCGGACTCGGTGGCGCTCTCTACGGGGGACTCCAGGGGCCGGTGAGTGCCAACGACTTCCAGGTCCTCGTGAGCCTCACACTCCTGTTGCTGCTCGTGATCTGGGGCGTGCGGACCCCGACGGGCGCGCTGGCCGCGGGGCTGAGCTTCGCCGTCTTGCCCGTGCTCCAGTCACACGTGTCGTGGGTGAGCAGCCTGCCCGCGCTCGTCGTCGGGGTCGGAGTGATCCTCGTGGGCCGTCTCCCGAACGGGGTGGTCGGATCGATCGCGGACCTCGTGGCCGACCGGCGGCTCTCCCGGTCGATGTCGGGCATCGAAGTGACGGCGCCCGTGGGGGTCGAGGGAGGTGCACATGTCGCCTAACGCCGCCGATGGCGTGGGACCGAGCGACCTGTGGCTGATCCCACCTACGGCCGCCATCCCGCATGCGCCTGCGAGTGCCACCGGAGACGTTGCGCTGCGCGCCACCAGGGTATCCGTGCGCTTCGGCGGCGTGCAGGCGCTCTATGACGTCGCCATCGACGTCCCACGGGGGTCCGTCACCGGGCTGATTGGGCCGAACGGCGCCGGCAAGACGACCCTGTTCGACATCCTGTGCGGCCTGCAGCGCCCGAACAGCGGGCAGGTGTTCCTCGACGACCGCGAGGTCACGCACTTCGGGCCCGACCAGCGGGCGCGCCTGGGCTTGGCTCGGACGTTCCAGCGCCTCGAGCTGTTCTGGTCGCTCTCGGCAGCCGACAACGTCAGGGTCGGCGCGGAGTCCTCGGTGCAGTGGTGGCGATGGTCGCAGCGCGGTCGACGCGTCGAACGCGTCGACCGCCGTGGGCCGCCTCCTCGAGCGCGTCGGCCTGCCCGACGTCACCGCCGCCGCGCCGGTTGACACCTTGACCACTGACAAGGCTCGGCTCGTCGAGCTGGCACGCGCGCTGGCCACTGAGCCCAGGGTCCTGCTGCTCGACGAGCCGGGCTCGGGCCTCGACGCACCGGAGAGCGCTGCACTCGCCGATCTACTCACCGAACTGGCCGCGCAAGGCATGGCCATCTTGCTAGTGGAGCACGACATGGAACTGGTCATGCGGGTCTGCGATCGGCTGGACGTCCTCGATGCCGGCCAGATCGTCGCCTCTGGGACGCCCGACGGGGTCCGCGCCGACCCGATCGTGCGCGAAGCGTACATGGGCGCACAGTTCCCCGAGCTCGTGCCGTGACGGACGGGGCGGGGGTAATAGACGTTACGGGCCCGACCCCCGGGAGCGCGCCACTCGCGCTCGAGTTGCGCCGGCTGCGCGCCGGGTACGGGCGCATCGAGATCATCCACGGCGCCGATCTGGCGGTGTACGCGGGCGAAGTGTTCGCCCTTCTCGGCCCGAACGGCGCCGGCAAGTCGACCATCCTCAAGGTCGCCGGAGGCCGGATCCCCTACACGGCCGGCACCGTGCGGGCGGCCGGGGTGGACGTGGATCGCCACCACCGTGTGGACACCCTGGCGCGCCTCGGCGTGTGCTCGATCCCGGAGGGGCGCGGGGTGTTCCCGAACCTGACCGTGCGCGAGAACCTCTGGATGTGGACGTACCAGGGAACGCTGCGCACCCGTGAGGTGGAAGAACGCGCGTTTGCCCGGTTTCCGCTCCTCAGCGAGCGCCGTCGCCAGCTGGCCGGGACGCTGTCGGGCGGCGAGCAGCAGATGCTCGCGTTGGCCCGGGCCCTCGTGGGCGAGCCGCGCCTGCTGCTGCTCGACGAGATCTCGATGGGCCTGGCGCCGCGCGCCGTCGCCCAGCTCTACGAGACGGTTGCCGCCGTAGCTCGCGACGGAGTCACCGTTGTGCTGAGCGAACAATTCGTGCGTACGGCCCTTGCCATTGCCACTCGCGCCGCCATCGTCGTGGGTGGAAGGGTCGAGCGTGTCGGCGCCCCCGCCGAGGTCGCCGAGGTTGCCTTGGAGACCTACCTAGCCGGGGCGCGCGGCGCTGGCGCGGGGGGGCCCAGCGCTAGCTGAACCCGGCACCGGACCCCGCCTGGCACGCCGAGTTGACGTGGATCGCGCTCAGGTCAGAAGCGTCCCACAACACCGCCGACGCGCGTCACCCGGTCGAGGTCCATCGGAAAGGATCTGTGACATCACTTGACACGCTGATCAACTATCAGACGGTCTCGGTCCGATGGGCGACCGGCTCAGATCTACGTTCTGAGTAACCCATTACCAGAGATCAGATGCTCTAGCTGCTCTAGAGGGACCGTGACCAAATCAGAGGGTCTTACCTCCACCGGCGAATGACCGAGGGTGTCAGCCCGAAGGACCCCCGGGGACGCAGAATATTCGAGCAAGTGCCATCGGCGATCAGTCCGATAGGCCGCTGCTTGAGAGCCTGGAAGTGCTCAGTATTGACCGAGTCCGTCATTACCGTGCGGTGACGCAAGTTACCGACTGCGCAAGCGGCATCTCTGACAGCGCGTTCTTTGTCAAGGGGGTGTCGCGGTGGGCGACTCGATACTTGCTTCCGTAGCCCCCTGAACTGGCCCGCGATTCCTGTTTGCGGGCGCGCGATCGTGAGGAGGTTGGGGTTAACGTGGAGCGCTCGGAGCCGAAGGCGAGGGCGAACGACGTTGACGTCAGCGACGAGCGGCGCAGACTTCTCATCAGGAATCGTCAGGCGGGTGCTCCTGTTCGAGGGATAAGGACACAAGGGACCGCTCACCAATCCATTTCAGGTGGACGCGGCAGGCCGAGGAGCCGGCTGCTGGACCCGTCTGCACAAGCCGCACGGCGTCGTCGCGGTCCCCAGAGGTCAGTAGGGGCGCGACGGGAAGTTCGGGACCGGGACTGGAACACAAGACC
>CAWESO010000022.1:0-42077 GCA_963811775.1 uncultured Acidimicrobiales bacterium
GAACCTCACGACAGATGCTCGGGAGGTGGCCACTTTGATTTGGTCATCTATCGACCCCCATCATCGAGCACACTCAAATTGGCGGGTCCCATCGCAGGTGACATTCACGAGCGAGCGTTTGCCGAGCGCAGCAACACCCGAATGCCAAGTCCGATTTCAAATCCTCTCGAAGGCCACGACCATGTGCGGCTTCGGGTGGTTGCTCTGGGGTCGCAGGATCAAATGAAAGACAGAAGCGGGTCACTTCCCCCCCTCGGCTTCTGCGGCGAGTTCTGGGCATTCGGAGAATTCTTGTTGGAGCAGATAGTTTCATACTTTTCGCTCGTGCTCGACCAGGAAAACCTGGTCAGGCATAGCGTTTCGTCCGGCTTGGTTGTAAGCGAGCTGCTCTAACCAGCTGAGCGAAGCGCCCTCGACGCCCATCGACCGAGCACCGCACCGTCGGCCTCACCTGCTCACGGGTTCACACCGAAGCGGAAGACCCAGCGTGTGGGAGAGGTTGTGAAGTCCGCCTCGTCGAGGCCGAAGACCTGGGACGGTTCGAGTCGAAAGCATGCGTTCTCGGTGAAGAACGACACGGGGAGCTCTGTCTCGTACTTGGCGTTGATCCATGTGGTGAACGACGCGATGGCCGGTGTGCTCGCCACCAGTTGCGCCGCGCCGTGCACCACGACGGGCTGTGACGGCTTGGCGGTCGTGATGACCGCGCGTGCGTCAGCCGCCAGGTTCCTTGCTTTTCGCGACTGAGGACTCGAGCTGAACCATGCGGCGCCATCGACCCATACCCCCCACACCGGCATGACGTGCGGCGCACCGGACGGGAGTGCGGTGCCCAGCCAGTAGTCGTGTGAGGCCACCAGGCGTTCCTCGGCCCACGACCACGGCAACAAGCCGCGCCCTTCGTGGGGGCCGGCGATCCCGTAACCGGGCATGTGGGGACGACTCGCAGTGGGCTCGTACATGACCGTCCATTCTCCCCCACCTCGGGCCGGACGACGACCTCCGTGTGGTGGCGTCACACGGCGCGGCGACCCGGTCGATCCACGCGAGACTCGGACCGTGGATGTCGACTTCGGCCGGACGGCACAGGACTATGCCGCCCACCGGGCCGGCTTCCCGAAGGGGCTCTTCGATCGGCTGGCGGCCATGGGCATCGGCCGGTCGGGTCAACGACTCCTCGACCTCGGCACCGGGACCGGCACCTTGGCCCGGGGTTTTGCCAGGAGGGGTGTCTCGGTCATCGGCGTCGACCCCGCCGAGCCACTCCTCGAACAGGCCCGCCGCCTGTCACGGCGCGAGGGCGCTGTGGTCGACTACCGCGTCGGCCGAGCCGAAGACATCGATGCGCCCGAGGACACCTTCGACGTGGTCACCGCCGGTCAGTGCTGGCATTGGTTCGACCGCCCGCAAGCTGCGGCGGAGTGCCTCCGCGTCCTGGTGCCGGGTGGGGCCCTGGCCATCTGCTATTTCGACTGGCTCCCCCTGCCGGGGAACGTCGTGGCCGCCACCGAGGCCCTGATCCTCGAGCACAACCCCGAATGGCCCCTGTCGGGTGGGCTGGGCATGTACCCCTTGTGGACCCTCGACGTGGCCGAAGCCGGCTTTCGCGGCCTCGAGACGTTCTCCTTCGACGTCACCGTCGGCTACACCCACGAGGCGTGGCGAGGCCGCATCCGCGCCAGTGCCGGCGTGGCCGCCTCGCTCCCTCCCGACGCCGTCACCGCCTTCGACGCCGAGCTCGGCGAGCTGCTTCTGAGGGACTTCCCGACCGAACCTCTGGCGGTCCCCCACCGCGTGTGGGCGCTCGTGGCGCGCGTCCCCGCAGCGCCTGACGACCCCGTGCCTCCTCGGGCCCGTTAGTCGGGAGTCACCCGTCGGGCGTGTTCCCCAGGTGCCAGCCCCCGCAGAACTCACACCGGTAGGCGACGAGGTCGACACCGTGGTCGAGTCGGTACGTGAAGGCGGCGCGATTGGCGTCGGCCTCCGACCGGTACCGGGTCTTGGGCGCACCGTCGGCGCGGAAGTGGGGAAGACGGACCGGGCGCGCTGCACTGCTGCGCCGCAGCCGACGCCGGCTCGCCATCACGGTCTCGGGCCGAGGGTGTCACTGCCGGGCCCCGTCCGGGCCGTGGCCGACCCCGACCGGGGGACAGCCGCGGCCTCGAGCTCGGTGAACAACCCCGGGGTGGCGGCGGCGATCACGGCCAGGCGCGCCTCGGGGTCTTGGGTCACGAGCGCCCGGCCCTCGAGCTCACCCACCACGGCGCCGGCCTCCTGGCACACGAGCAACGCGCCCAGGTAGTCCCACGGGGCCAGCGCGGCGTGCGCCCCCACCACGAAGGCGTCGATGGTGCCGTCGGCCACGGCACAGAGCTCCAGCGCGGCGGCCCCGAAGGCCCGGAACTGGGCCCACCCGAGATGTGCCCTGGGCATGCCCGTGATCGCCACCACGGCCTGGCGCAGGACCTCGCAGCCCGAGGGCTCCACCCGGGTCGTGTCCCGCCACGCCCCGCTCCCTCGCACGGCGTGGTACCGCACCCCGGTGGCCAGGTTGGCCACCACCGCCACCCGGGGCCCGGCGCCGTCGAGGACGCAGATGCTCGACGCGTACCAGGGGATGCCCCGAGAGGCGTTGGTCGAGCCGTCGACGGGATCGACCACCGCCACCAGCGCCGAGCCGGGTCGGTGCACGCCGCTCTCCTCGGAGACCACGCCTATGCCCGCCTCATCGAGGACCTCGAGCACGGCCCGGTCGGCGACCAGGTCGATGGCGTACTGTCCCGGCCGCGCCCCCCGGGGCCGCCAATCGTCGACCGGGGCCAGCGCCACGGGCACGGCGTCGACGGCCCGGTGGCACAGCGCCAGGAGCACGTCGTCGTCCACCTCGGGGACCATACCGGGGCCCGCGGCGCCCGACGGAGCGCCGCGGTCGACCCGGTAGGCTGTGGGCACTGTGGCCGTGATCGATGTCGCGGGATATGTCGCGGATCTGAAGGACCATTCGGACAATCACGGCTTCCACGTCCACGACGAGCGCCATTTCGTCGAGACGTACTCCCTGCGCCAGACCTGGGAGGTGGACCTGCATCCCGAAGAGGGCTGCGGGGGGCCGCTCGACCTCCACCTCGCGCTCGAGGTCGACCCGAGGACGTTGCTGTCGTTCGAGGACGCGGTGGTCGACCTCCCCGAGGACGCCGAGCCGCCCGACGAGTTCCACTTCCCGCTGACCTTCACCTGGGGCCTCCCCCCTCTCCCCCACGGTCCCGACCTCCTGCGGCTGGCCATCGACCTGGCAGGGGTGGGAGGGATCGACCTCCCCCTCGAGGTGTCGGCCATCGACTCCTTCGCCTCGGCCACCGACGCCCCTGAGCGTCGACTGTCGATCGTGGCCCGCTACCCGGTGTCGCTGGCCCGTGTCCTCGGCGGTGAGGAGCTCCTGTGCGAGGTCTTCGACCGGTGCCTGGCCGTGAGCCGCTACCTCCTCGACGCCGCCCCGGGGTGGCTCGACGGATGACGTGCCGCCGCGTCACGCGGCGAGGGGCTCGCCGCCGGGACGGGCTCGGCTCGGGGCGGGCCGGACGGAGGTGCATCGTGGTGTGCACCGCCGCCGTCGTGGTGTGCGGCCTGGCCGGGTGCGCGACGCATGACGGGACCGACCTGGCCCGGCAGGCGTGCCGGCACGTGACCCGGTCGATCACCCTGTACGACGCGTCGCTGCACGCCTCGAGCCCGGCCGAGGCGACCACCCAGCAGTCCCAGGCCCTCGCCCAGCTGCGCGACGCCCTCCCGATGGCGGCGACCGCCGCCGGCGAGGCGGGCCAGTTCCAGGCCCTCATGGCCACCCTGGACGAGAGCGACCACCTCCCGGAGTCCCTGTTGGTCCATGCCCTGGGCGAGCAGTGCGCGGCCGCCGACTCGAGCGGAGGGTTGACCCCCACGCCCCCGCCCACGGCCGAGACACCGGCTACCCGCCCGAACCCGACTGGCCACTGAGCCGACGGCCCCGCCGTCGCTCGCTTTCGTAGCCGTGGGCAGCGATGCCAGGGGCGTCGGGCGACGTACCGGCCCCGGACGCGGAACCGAGGCCCGAAGGCCTCAGTTCCGAAAGACCCTGTGCGGCGCGCCGTGGCGCCGACGGCGGAGTCAGACCGTGGGGCTGAAACCGCTCGGGAGGTTGATGGACTTCTTCTCGAGGAACAGCTCCAAGCCGTCAGGCCCGAACTCGCGGCCCATGCCCGACTCCTTGAAACCGCCGAAGGGCGTGGAGAAGTCGATGGGGATCGGGCTGTTGAGCATGTAAGTGCCGGTCCGCACCCCACGGGCGACCTTGAGACCGCGCTCGGGGTCGTTGGTCCACACCGAGCCGCACAGCCCGTAGCTCGAGTCGTTGGCGATCGCCGTGGCCTCCTTGTCACCACCGTCGTAGGGGATGACCGCCAGCACGGGGCCGAAGATCTCCTCCTGGGCGATGCGCATGGAGTTGTCGACGTTCACGAACACCGTCGGCTCCACGAACCACCCCTTGTCCATGTTGGCCGGGCGGCCGCCGCCGATGGCGACCTTGGCCCCTTCCTCCTGCCCGAGCTTGATGTAGCCCTCGACCCGGTCGCGCTGGCGCTCGGCGACGAGCGGCCCGACCTCCACCGCGGGGTCGAGCGGGTCGCCGACCTTCATGGCCGACACCGACTCGACCACGGCGTCGACGACCTCCTGGTACCGGTCACGCGGGGCGAGGATCCTCGTCTGGGCGATGCAGGCCTCGCCGTTGTTCATGAGGGCGTTGGGGAGCAGCATCGGCAACGCCTCGGCGAGGTTCACGTCGTCGAGGAGCACCGCAGCCGACTTCCCGCCGAGCTCCAGGCTGAAGCGCTTCAGCTGCCCGCCACAGATGGCGCCGATCTTCTTGCCGGCGATGGTCGACCCCGTGAACGAGACCTTGTTGACCCCGCGGTGGCTCACCAGGTGCTCACCCACCTCGCGTCCCGCCGGCAGCACGCTCAACACGCCCTTGGGTAGCCCGGCCGCTTCGAATACCTCGGCCAGACGGAAGGCGTCGAGCGGTGTCTCGGGTGCGGGCTTGAACACCACCGTGCACCCGGCCACGAGCGACGGGGCGAGCTTGGCCGCGGCGATGAACATGGGCACGTTCCAGGGACTGATGGCCGCCACCACCCCGACGGGCTCCTTGGCCACCAGCACCTCGCCCATGAGGCCCTGACGGACCTCGTCGAACTGGAACGTCGAGGCCAGACCGGCGTAGTAGTCGAGGATCATGGTGGGCGCGAAGACCTGCGCCATGGTCCCCCAGGCGACGGGCGACCCCATCTCCGTGGTGATGAGCTCGGCGAAGGCCTGCATGTCGGCCTGAATGGCCTGGGACACCTTGGTGATGATCTCGGCGCGCTCGGTCGGGGTCATGTGCGGCCACGGCCCGTTGTCGAACGCGTCGCGCGCCACCGCCACCGCCTTGTCCACGTCCGCAGCGCTGGCGTCCGGGACGCGACCGACCACTTCTTCGGTCGTCGGGTTGATGACGTCGATGGTGCCGGTCCCCGAAGGGCTCACCCATTCCCCACCGATGAACAGCCGGTCGTAGACCTTCACGTCCCCTCCTAGAAAAGTGAAACCTGTTTCCCCGATGCTACCCACCTGTTCGGGGGTCCGACAGCCCGGCCCGAGGCACGCGCCGACCGCCCCGGACAGGGCGCCGACCCCGGTGTCAGGGCGTCGGCGCCGTGCTCGACGAGGGCGCGGGCACCAGGGAGGACGTCGGGGGCGCGCTGACCGGGGGCGACGAGCCGATGGCCGAGAAGACCAGGTCCACCTGGAGCCGTTGGGGCCCGTCGAGGGCCGAGATCGTCTCGCTGGCGACGGTGTCTCCGCGCAGCGTCGCCGTGAGCCTGGGCGACGACAACGCCGAGGGGCGCACACCCAGGACCGAGGCCAGGAATTGGTCGGAGTCGGTCGGGACGAAGCGATAGACGGCGCCCTGCTTCGTCACCGTGGCCGCGCTCGCCGCGGCGCGCGAACGGGGACAGGATCGTCTGCACGGCCTGCGCCGCGACGCCGGGGCTGGGGGGAGCTGCGCCCACGTCGACCCGTTGCTGGTGAAGCGGCGGTCACCGATCAAGATGACCGACATGGTCGTGCCCCCCGAGCCGGCCTCGGTCTCCTCCACGGCGTCGGGCGCCTGGTACAGGATGCGAAAGACGACGGTCTTCGACTCGCTGGGGGCGGCGCCAGCCGATCCGAGCGTGCTGACCGAGTTGGTGTCGGTGAGCGCGAACCCCGACGCCGACATGGTGGCCTGCGCGGCGTCGTGGAGTTGTTGCTGTTCGAAGGGCGAAGCGCTCGACAACGACAACGCGATGCCGCCGACGACGAGGGCGGCGAACGCCCCCACGAGAGCGAAGGGCAACAGGCGCGGCGTCGGGTCCATGGCGACGGCGTGTTCAGCGCGCCGGCGGGGCCTGGGGAACGCCTTCGGCGCGCAACCGGTCCGCCAACCACGACAGGCTCTCGACGCTGCCCATGGCGTCCTGCCATCCGGCGAGGGCCTCCTCCATGCGCTCGCGGGTCGGGATCCAGCCCACCACGGCCACCGTGACCGCCGTCACGGGAAGGGACCCGGAGAAGGCGTCGCCGAAGGGGTCCTCACTCATGCGCGCCGCGGGCTCTCGCATCACATACAGCTCACCGGTGTCGGCCACCCACGACACCTCGTAGCGGACGGCGTCGCGATCGTGCCACTCCGTGCCGAGCTCGATCTCCTCGGAGCGGCGCCGACGCTCGTCGGCCTCGTAGAACTCTTCGATGTCCATGACCCTCCTGTCGGTGCCGCCCTCCGGCGCCGTTGCTTGCTCGGCTCGGCTCGACACGTCAGCGTGGGGCCGGGAGGGATCGAACCTCCGACCCAGGGATTATGAGTCCCCTGCTCTGACCACTGAGCTACGGCCCCTCACTCGTCTCCGCCGGACGCGGCCCGGCCGGGTCGGAGCGATCAGCGTAGCGGGGAGCGCAGCGCGAAGCGGCTCGTCGGACCGCCAGCGGTCGGGGCCCTGCGCTCCGGGGGAGAGACTCGAACTCTCAACCTAGCGGTTAACAGCCGCTTGCTCTGCCGATTGAGCTACCCCGGAATGGCACCACGAAGTGGGGCCGGTCGGCCACGATAGCAGCGGCGTTTCTCAGACCTCGTCGAGAAAATCGCGCAACGGCTGAGCCGCATTGGGATGGCGGAGCTTGGCCAGCGTCTTCGCTTCGATCTGGCGGATGCGCTCGCGGGTCACACCGAACGCCTTGCCGACCTCCTCGAGGGTGCGCACCCGGCCGTCCTCCAGCCCGAAGCGCAACTCCATGACCTCGCGCTCGCGCTTGGGCAGCGTGGCCAGGGCGTCGCGCACGGCCTCGTGCAGCATCGAGCGAGTGGCCGCGTCGTCGGGGACCTCGGCCCCCTGGTCCTCGATGAGGTCCGACAGGCTGAAGTCCTCTTCGTCTCCCATGGGCTGCTCGAGAGACACCGTGTCCTGGTTGATCCGCTGGATCTCCCGCACGCGCTCGATGGGGAATTCCACCCGGCTGGCGATCTCCTCGACGGTGGGCTCGCGCCCGAGCTCCTGGAGCAGCTGGCGCTGCACGCGCACGACCTTGTTGATGGTCTCGACCATGTGGACGGGAATGCGGATGGTGCGGCCCTGATCGGCGAGGGCGCGCGTGATGGCCTGGCGGATCCACCACGTGGCATAGGTCGAGAACTTGAAGCCCTTCGTGTAGTCGAACTTCTCGACGGCCCGCATGAGGCCGAGGTTCCCCTCCTGGATCAGATCGAGAAAGGCGAGACCCCGGTTCCGGTAGCGCTTGGCGATCGACACCACGAGCCGGAGGTTGGCTTCGATGAGCGCTTCCTTGGCCTGTTGCCCCCGTCGGATCTGCAGACGCAGCCGGGTGCGCTCCTCGGCGGGGATCTTGCGGCCTCCGGCGGCCTCGAACCGGGCGGTCTCCTCGACCGCGGCGGTCCCCGCCTCGATGCGCTTGGCCAGCTCGACCTCGAGCTCGCCCGTGAGCAAGGGGACCTTGCCGATCTCCTTCAGGTAGGTGTGAACGGGATCGGCCGCCGTGCCGCCGCCGTGGTCGGGCGACGAGTACGAGGCGATGCGTGCCCGCCCCGGGCGCGGCGTCTGCCGGTCCATGACCTCGTCGACGGGCTCACGCTTGAAGACCCGGCGCACGCGCTGGAGCGGTCCGTCGACGGTGTCGGTGTCTGCGTCGACCTGGTCGGGACCATCCGCCGGCCTGACCACGGCGAGGGGGGCGGGGAGTCCTTCCACGACCTCCTCGGCCACGGCTTCGGCCACCGCTTCGGCCACCGCTTCTTCGAGCACGACCGGCGCGGCGCCGTTGCGCGTCTGCTCCACGTAGTCGATGCCCTCTTCGCGCACGCGCAAGACCACGTCGTCGATGACGTCGTGGGTGAGCTCCACCGACTGGAGCACGAGGATGAGATCGTCCTGTGTCAGATAGCCGCGTCGACGACCGACGGTGAGCAACGTCTCGAACCCCTCGACCGCCACACCTTGCGGAGGTGGACGGACGGATCCGGCCGGTTGATGAACCTCACTCATTCGTGTCGTCCCTTCCGACGAGCCAGGCTAGCAACCGGTCCGCGGCTACGAGGCACCGTTCGGGGTCATCGAGTTCATCGAGGTCGTGGCGCACGCGCGCGATCACCGGCGCGATTTCACCTACGGTGTTGGGCGACAGTCGGACCTGGGCCTCAGCGACGGCGAGGGCCCGACGCGAGGCGTTGCGCACGAGAGTCACCACTACGTCATCGGCATCGGTGGCCGGTTCCTCAACCGCCAGGCGCCGCAAGAGCCCCGCCACCCGGGGATCGTGGTCCTCGGCCGCCTCCACGGCCTGGTGCAGGTCCTCGGACTCGGTGAGTGCCACGAACGCGGCCCGATGCAGCTCGTCGGGGAACAGCAGCGATTCGAGCCTGTCGCCGACCCGCTCGGGACGGTGCACGGCCAGGCGCAGCGCCTCGAGGCCGGGGCGGGAGGCCTCGGACCGGCCCGTGCCCCGCCCCGAGCCCCGGGAGCTCCCCTCCCGGTCGCCCCGCTCGGGCTCGAGGTCCGCCGGGCGTTCCGGGCGCGACCCGTTCGTCTCGGCCGGCGCAGCTTTGGCCTGGTTGGCCACCCGTGTCGCCAAGGCGCGCAAGGCGTCGGGCTCGAGCCGGCACCGGTCGGCCACGAGCATCAGGTACTGGTCGCGCACCAGCTCGTTGGGGTGCTCGGCCACCACGGCCAGGGCGGCCTCGGCCGCTTTGGCCCTCCCCTCGGCCGAGCGCAGATCGGCCGACTCCAGGACGCGGTCCACCCGGAAGGCGAGAAACGGCTTGGCCTCGGCGATGGCGGCGCGCAGTGCGGCGGGGTTATCGCGGGCCAGGTCGGCGGGATCGGCGCCGGCCGGCAGCGCGGCCACGGCCACGTCGACCTCGTGGTGACGCTCCCACTCGTAGACCCGCCCGGCGCCCTCCTGCCCCGCGGCGTCGGCGTCGTAGGCGAGGACCACGCGCCGGGCGAAGTTGCGCAGCAACCGGAAGTGCTCCTCACCCAAGGCCGTGCCGCACGTGGCTACCGCCCGCGGCATGCCGGCCACGAAGAAGGCGATGACGTCGGTGTACCCCTCGCACACGATGACCTCGCCGTTCTCGATGACGTCACGCTTGGCCCAATTGAGGCCGTAGAGCGTCCGGCGCTTGGAGTAGATGGGGCCGTCCTGGGAGTTCTTGTACTTGGGGCCCGGCCCCGCTCCGGGGCGGCCGCCCGGGCCCGGAGCGAGGGCGCCGGCGGGGTCGTCGGGGGCCGGCGGCGGCAGGATCCGACCCCCGAGTGCGATGGGCTTGCCCGACGTGTCGAAGATCGGGAACATGACACGGGCCCGGAAGGCGTCTTGGGGACGACCCCGGCGGTTCACGAAGCCGAGGCCGGCGTCGGTGAGCACCTTGTCCGAGACCTTGAGGTGCTTGGCCAACGCGTCCCAGTCGTCAGGAGCCCATCCCAACCGGAATTGGCGCACCACCTCGCCGTCGTAGCCGCGCGAGCGCAGGTAGTCGCGGGCCGGCCCCGCATCGGCGGCCGAGAGCAGCCGCTCGTGGTAGAAGTCGACGGCTTTCTCCATGGCCTCGTGCAGCGGGGCACGCCGTTGGCGATCGGCGGTGGCCGACGGGTCCTCGGTGATGGTCACGCCGGCGCGCTCGGCCAGGCGGCGCACGGCCTCGACGAAGTCGACGTGCTCGATCTCGCGCACGAACGTGATGGCGTCACCGGACTGCTGGCACCCGAAGCAGTGGAACACCCCCATCTCGGCGTTGACGCTGAACGACGGGGTCTTCTCCTGGTGGAACGGGCACAGGCCGACCCAGCGCGTCCCCTGCTTCTTCAGGGCCGCGTGCTCGCTGATCAGCGCCACGATGTCCGTGGCCGAGCGCACACGGACGACGTCTTCGTCGGGGATGGCCACGCTCGGACGGTACCTCCCCGGCGTATCGACGGGGACCGGTGGACCCGCAGGGGCCGCTACCTGGCCCTGCGCCGCGCCGCTCGCTTCGCCGCGGACGCGCCCTTCCTCGTCACCGGGGCTTTGGTGGCCCGAGCCGGGGCGCGCTTCTTGGCCGCGGCAACCTTGCGGGGCGCAACCTTGCGGGTTGGGGCCTTGCGCGCTGCGGCCTTGCGGGGCGCGGCTTTGCGCGCCACCGCCTTGCGGGGCGCGGCTTTGCGCGCCACCGCCTTGCGGGGCGCGGCTTTGCGCGCCACCGCCTTGCGGGGCGCGGCTTTGCGCGCCACCGCCTTGCGGGGCGCGCTCTTGCGAGGGCCGGCCTTGCGCCCCGGGGCGCGTGGCCTCGTGGCCGAAGCGCGCTGCGGCGCACGGGCCAGGACGACCTGGGCGGCCGACAGCCGGGCGATGGGGACCCGGAAGGGCGAGCAGCTCACGTAGTCGCATCCGGCGTCGGCGAAGACGGCGATGGA
This sequence comes from uncultured Acidimicrobiales bacterium, assembly GCA_963811775.1. GTDB lineage: Bacteria > Actinomycetota > Acidimicrobiia > Acidimicrobiales > UBA8190 > Chersky-840. The sequence goes on from CAWESO010000022.1 coordinate 11,025, forward strand.
CTCGGGGTCCCCCCCGTGCTCCCCGCACACGCCGACCTTGAGGGCGGGCCGGGTGGCACGGCCCCGGCTCACGCCGAGCCGCACCAGCTCACCGACACCGTCGGCGTCGACGACCTCGAACGGATTGTGCTTCAGCAGGCCCTTCTCCAGGTAGGCGGACATCATCCGGCCCTCGACGTCGTCGCGGCTGAAGCCGAACGTCATCTGCGTGAGGTCGTTGGTGCCGAACGAGAAGAAGTCGGCCACCTCGGCGATCTCCCCGGCGCGCAGCGCGGCGCGCGGTGTCTCGATCATGGTGCCGATGGTGACCGCCAGCTTGCGCCGATCCGAACGCCCCGACCCTGCCAGCGCGGCGGTGACGGCCTCCTCCACCCAGGTCCGGGCCAGAGCCAGCTCCTCGCGGGTGACGGTCAGGGGGATCATGATCTCGATGACCGGCGTGCCGCCGTCGGCCACGCGTTGGACCGCCGCCTCCATGAGCGCCCGCACCTGCATGGAGTAGAGCCCCGGCTTGATGACACCGAGGCGCACGCCCCGGGTGCCCAACATGGGGTTGAACTCGTGCCACTGCTTCGCCGCCTCGAACAACGCCTGTTCCTCGCCGGTGAGCCCGACCGTCGCCTCCTTGATGGCGAGCTCGCCCGTGTCGGGGAGGAATTCGTGCAGGGGTGGGTCGAGGAGGCGCACGGTGACCGGAAGCCCGTCCATGGCCTCGAGGATCTCGATGAAGTCGGCGCGCTGGGCCACCCGAAGCTCCTCGAGCGCGGCGTCCTCGGCCGCGGTGTCCTCGGCCAGGATCATGCGGCGCACGATGGGGAGGCGGTCCTCGGCGATGAACATGTGCTCGGTCCGGCACAAGCCGATGCCTTCGGCCCCCATGCGCCGGCCGTTGGCGGCGTCAGGACCGTTGTCGGCGTTGGCGCGCACGTTGAGGTGTCCTTGGCGGATCACGTCAGCCCAGGCGAGGAGCGTCTCGAATTCCTCGGACGCCTTGGCCTCGGCCAGCTCGACCTGGCCGAGGACGACCTCGCCCGCCGTGCCGTCGATGGAGATCCAGTCACCCTCGTGGACGACGGTGGCGCCCACCGTGAAGGACCGGCCGGCGATGCGGATCTTCTCCGCGCCGACCACGGCCGGCTTCCCCCAGCCCCGGGCCACGACGGCGGCATGGGACACGAGGCCGCCCCGGGCGGTGAGGATCCCCTGGGAGGCGAGCATGCCGTGGACGTCCTCGGGCGAGGTCTCGGAGCGGACGAGGATGACCCGCTCCCCTCGTTCCGCCGCGGCGGCGGCGTCGTCGGCGCTCAGGTAGACCCGGCCCACCGCCGCCCCGGGCGAGGCGCCGAGGCCCTTGGTGAGCACCTCCTGACCCGACCCGGCGAATTGGGGGTGGAGCACCTGCTCGAGGTGCTCGGCGGTGACCCGCTGCACCGCCTCGGCCCGCGTCAGGCGGATGCCGGGGTCGGTGGTCATCTCCACGGCCATGCGCAGAGCGGCACGCCCGGTTCGCTTGCCGACACGGGTCTGCAGCATCCAGAGCTTGCCCTGCTCGATGGTGAACTCGGTGTCGCACATGTCGCGGTAGTGCCGTTCGAGACGCACGAAGATGGCGAGGAGCTCGGCGTGGATCTTGGGGAACTTGTCCTTCAGGGCGGAAAGGGGCTCGGTGTTGCGGATGCCGGCGACCACGTCCTCTCCCTGCGCGTTCACCAGGAAGTCGCCGTACTCGCCCTTGGCGCCCGTGGCCGGGTCACGGGTGAACCCGACCCCGGTGCCGGACTTGTCGTCGCGGTTGCCGAACACCATGGCCTGGACGTTGACGGCCGTGCCGAGGTCGTGCGCGATGCCCTCGTGGTCGCGATAGGCGATGGCGCGCGGCCCGTTCCACGAGCCGAACACGGCCTCGATCGCCCCCCGCAGCTGCGCGTCGGGGTCCTGGGGGAAGTCGGCCCCGGTGTGGTTCGTGATGATCTGCTTGTAGGCGAACACGAGCGAGTGGAGCTGGGCCACCGGGACCTCGGCGTCGGTGGCGGCGCCCGAGCGCTCCTTGGCCTCGTCGAGGAGGGTGTCGAAAGCCTCACCGGGGACGCCGAGGACGATGCGCCCGTACATGGCCACGAAGCGGCGGTAGGAGTCGTAGGCGAAGCGCTCGTCGTCGGTCTGCTTGGCCAGGCCCAGCACCGACTCGTCGTTGAGCCCGAGATTGAGGACGGTGTCCATCATCCCGGGCATGGAGAATTTCGCCCCGGACCGCACGCTCACGAGCAGCGGGTCGACGGGGTCGCCGAGGCGTTTGCCCATCTTCTTCTCGAGGCGCCGCCGGGCTCGCTTGACCTCGGCGCTCAGGGACTCGGGCCAGCCGCCGTGCATGTAGGCCCGACAGGCGTCGGTGGAGATGGTGAAGCCGTGGGGCACGGGCAGGCGGAGCACCGACGTCATCTCGGCCAGGTTGGCGCCCTTGCCGCCGAGGAGGTCCTTGAGCTCCATGGGCGGACGGCGGTGCGAATGGTCGAAGTCGTAGACGAACGGCATGGGGGGCTCCTGGCCGTGTCGCGTGGGACACGTGTGGCGGTTCAGGGACGCCCCGAGACTACCGGCCTCCCCGGGGGGGCTCAGCGGCGCAGGCGCCCGGCGATCTCCCCGGCCAGCGCGTCGATCGGCACCCGGACCTGGTCGGTCGTGTCCCGGTCCCGCACGGTGACGGCGCTGTCCTCCAGGGAGTCGAAGTCGACGGTCACGCAATACGGCGTGCCCACCTCGTCCTGGCGGCGATAGCGACGACCGATGGACTGCGTGGTGTCGAAGTCGCACACCGCCACCGGCTGCACGAGGCCTAGCACCTCGCGCGCCAGCGGCATGAGCTCGTCCTTCTTCGACAGCGGCAGCACGGCCACCTGGTACGGGGACAGCCGGGGGTCGAGGTGCAACACCGTGCGGCGCTCTCCGCCCACCTCGTCCTCGTCGTAGGCGGCGAGGAGGAAGGCCATCATGGTGCGCGTGGCGCCCGCGGCGGGCTCGATGACATAGGGCACGTAGCGCTCACCGGTGGCCTGCTCGAAGTACTCGAGACGTTCACCCGATGCCGCGGCGTGCGCCTTGAGGTCGAAGTCGGTCCGGTTGGCGATGCCCTCGAGCTCGTCCCAGCCCCAGGGGAAGAGGAACTCCACGTCCGCGGTCGCGGCCGAGTAGTGCGAGAGCTCGCTGGCGTCGTGGTGGCGGAGGCGCAGCTTCGACGGGGGGATGCCCAGGTCGAGGTACCAGCGCATGCGCTCGTCGAGCCAGTAGTGGAACCACTGGTCGGCCTCGGCGGGAGGGACGAAGAACTCCATCTCCATCTGCTCGAACTCACGGGTGCGGAACACAAAGTTCTGCGGCGTGATCTCGTTGCGGAACGACTTGCCCACCTGGGCGATGCCGAACGGTGGCTTCTTGCGGGTCGTGGTGAGCACGTTCAGGAAGTTGACGAACATGCCCTGGGCCGTCTCGGGGCGGAGGTAGGCCACAGTGGCGTCCTCCTCCACGGGCCCGGCGAAGGTCTTGAACATGAGGTTGAACGCCCGCGGCTCGGTGAGGTCACTCGACCCGCAATTCGGGCACGTCCCCTCGATCTTGTCGGCGCGCCAGCGCTCGTGGCAGTTCCGGCAGTCGACGAGGGGGTCGGTGAAGTTGTCGAGGTGGCCCGAGGCGGCCCAGATCTTCGGGGTCGACAGGATCGCGGCGTCGATGCCCACCACGTCGTCGCGCAGCTGGACCATCGTGCGCCACCAGGCGTCCTTGACGTTGCGCAGCATGAGGACGCCGAGGGGGCCGTAGTCGTAGGTGGACCGGAACCCGCCGTAGATCTCGGCCGAGGGGAAGATGAAGCCCCGCCGTTTGGAGAGATTGACGATCCGGTCGACGAGGTCGGCGTACTCCGCGCCGTCGGGCGCGGCGGCGTCCCCGGTCGTCTCGGTCATGCGGGGAGGATACCGGCCGCACGCAGGCACTCCCTCCGACCTCTAGGCGCGCAGGCGCACCGTGCCGCTAGGTGCGCAGGCGCACCGTGACCTCGTTGGCGAGCAGCCGGCCGCGCGCCGTGAGCACGGCCCGGTCCCCGCGTCGTTCGATCAGCCCGTCGAGATCGGGGTCGTCCTCGGGCACCACCGACGAAGGCACTCCCCCCGACGTGCGCAGGGCCAAGGCGAGGCCCTCGAACATGGCCTGCTCGTCGGTGAGGACCTCCTCGCCCGCGGTCGTGCTCGCGCCGGAGCGCACGGCCTCGATGTAGCGCTCGGGGGTGCGGATGTTCCACCACCGGCGCCGGCCCCGATGGGAGTGGGCCGCACACCCGATGCCCCGGTAGTCGCCCTGGGCCCAGTACAGGGCGTTGTGGCGGCATTCGTGGCCGGGCACGGCCCAGTTCGACACCTCGTACCAGCGGTACCCCGCCGCCGACAGCACGTCGTCGACCAGCCCGTAGCGCCGCGCCACGGTGTCGTCGTCGGGATGGCGCGCCGGGTCCCGGGCCAGGGGCGTGCCGGGCTCGACCGTGAGCCCGTAGGCGCTCACGTGGTCGGGACGGGGCGCCAGGCCGAGGACGGCGTCGAGCGTGGCGCGCAGATCCGCGTCGGACTCACTCACGGCGCCGACGATGAGGTCCACGCTCACCGAGGCGAAGCCGGCCTCGCCCGCGAGGCGCAGCGCCTCGGCCACCTGGGTGGTGCCGTGGCGCCGGCCCAGGCTGTCGAGGACGTGCGGGACCATGGACTGCACGCCGAACGACACACGCGTCACCCCGGCCCGGTGCCACGCCGTGAAGCGCGCCGCGCCGGCGTCCTCGGGGTTGCACTCCACCGTAACCTCGGCGCCGGGAGCGACGGCGACCGCCTCGAGCACCTGCGCCAGCAACTCGGCGGGGAGGCGTGACGGCGTGCCCCCTCCGACGTACACACTGGTGGCCGGGGGCAGGGACTCGTCGCGCCGGGCCCGGGCCATCTCCGCCGCGCAGGCCTGGGCGTAGTCGGCCATGAGGGGGTCGCGGTCGGTCCACGTGGCGAAGGCGCAGTAGTCGCAACGCGACGCGCAGAATGGGACGTGCACGTACACGCCGAACTGCCCGGGCACGGCTACGCCGTGGGGCTCGAGCGCACGCTGCGCAGCCGTCGGTCGAGGTGGGCCTCCATGGCCTCGGTGGCCAGCTCGGTGACCTCGCCGGCGACGGGGCCGTCGGGCTCGGCCAGCGCCGAGGCCAGCCCGCCCCCGAGGATGCGGCGCACGAGCTCGAGGGCCTCGGGCGAGATGGAGCGGCCCCGCCGGCACGACCGGCACAGCACACCACCCTCCACCATGTCGAAGGCCACCAGGCCGTCGCGCTCGCCGCACGACACGCACTCGTCGACCACGGGCAGCGACCCCTCGAGGGCGAGGACCTTGAGGCAGAAGGCGGGCACGAGGAGCGGGGCGTCGCGGGCGTCGAGGGCGCGGCAGCGCCCCCACCACCATGTCGTAGAGCCGGGGGTTGGCGTGGCGCTCCTGGGACAGCTGGTCGGTGACCTCGAGCACGGTGTAGGCCTTGGCCACCCGGCCGAGGTCCTCGCGCACGGCCCGAAAGGCGTCGGTCACCTCGGCCTGGTTCACGATGTCGAGCTCGCGGCCCTGCCAGCACAGCAACGCCACGTGGCTGAGCGGCTCGAGCCGGGCACCGAACTTCGACTTCGTGCGGCGCACCCCCTTGGCCACGGCCCGCACCTTGCCGTGCCCTTTGGTGATCATCGTGACGATGCGGTCGGCCTCGCCCAGGCGCAGCGTGCGCAGGACCACGCCCTCGTCGCGGTACAGGCTCACCGGTCGTCGCTCACCGGTCGGCGTCCTCGGACGTGCCAGCTTCATCGGCGTCGGCGGACGCGTCGGACCCGGGCACCGACGGGGCGCGGTTGGGGGTGTGGCGCCCGCCCACGGCGTTGCCGAGGCCGATCATGACGACGACGGCGGCCGCGGTGACGAGCACGGCCGTGGCCGCGGTGACCCCCGCCACCGCCAGCACGACCAACCCGGCGAACAGGGCCAGGCCGAGGAGGACCGCCGCGACCCTCACGTCTTCACCCGGCCGAAGCGTCGTTCGCGCCGCTGGTACTCGGCCACGGCCTCGAAGAGCTGCTCACGCCGGAAGTCGGGCCACAAGACGTCGGTGAACACCAGCTCCGAATAGGCCAGCTGCCACAACAGGAAGTTCGAGATGCGGTACTCCCCCGACGTCCGGATCACGAGGTCGGGATCGGGCTGCTCGGGGTAGTACATGTGTGACCGGATGGCCCGCTCGTCGATCTTGGCCGCCGGGACCCCTTCGTCCACCAGCGCCCGCACGGCGTCGACGATCTCGGCCCGCCCCCCGTAGTTGAAGGCCATGGTGAGCGTCATGCGCCGGTTGGCCTCGGTGAGGGCGACGGACTCGTCCATGCGCCGCAGGACGCGCCGCGGCACGCGCCAGTCCCGCCGCCCCGCGAAGCGGATGCGGACGCCCTTCTCGTGCAGCTCGTCGCGCCGGCGCATGAGCAGCGACTCGTTGAACCCCATGAGGTAGCGCACCTCGTCACGGGGACGGCGCCAGTTCTCGGTCGAGAAGGCGAACATCGTGAGCCAGGCGATCCCGAGGTCGAGCGCCCCGTTCACGGTGTCGAGGAGCGCCTCCTCCCCCGCGGCGTGACCCTCGGTGCGCGGCAGGCCGCGCTGGCTCGCCCACCGGCCGTTCCCGTCCATGACACACGCCACGTGGGCGGGGATGTCCGACGGGTCGATGCCCTCCGGCACGGGTCCGTTGGAAGGCGACACCACACCGAACTTAGTTCGTGGCGCTCCCGGCCCCGCCCCACGGCGCCGGCCCGGCGCCACGGCGGGCAGCCGCGGACCAGGGGGGCCGGCGGCGGGCCCGAGGGGGGCGGAAGCGGACGGGGGGGCCGCACCCGCACATGGGCCCGGACGCGACGACGCGGGGCAACCCGTGGGGCTGCCCCGCGTCGTCCCGGGCTGTGTTAGAGCTTGCGGACCTTGGTGGCCTGCGGACCCTTCTGGCCCTGGGTCTGCTCGAATTCCACGCGCTCACCTTCGATGAGCTCGCGGTATCCGGTGCCATCGATTGCCGAGAAGTGGACGAAGACGTCGGGCGAGCCGTCGTCAGGCGTGACGAACCCGTACCCCTTCGTTGCGTTGAACCACTTCACCGTGCCCTCGGCCATTGCCGTACCTCGCTTCTCCACGCACGAACACTTGCGGGAGACACAAACGTCAACCGACAACGACGTACGGCCTGCGTGATCCACCGAACGCTCGAAGGATCGTAGCGTCGGTCCCCCGGCGCCGTCGAGTATTCCCTGCGCTAGGGGGGTCCCGGCCTACCGGGGCGTGGGCTCGGGCCCGAAGCGGGCCGGGGCCCGGACACCAGACGAACGGGGCCCGGACGTGATCGAGGGGCGCCCCGGGGGGCGCCCCTCGATCGAGTTGTTGCTGGAAAGGCACCGAGGCCCCGTACCGCATCGGGTGGGACGACTTCCCGACCGGGGTGCTCAGCGGGTAACTGGCTGGAATTCGCCAGGTGGTCCAGCGAGCCGCCTTAGCGGCCAGCCACCTCCAGGGTCCCTAGTTGATATCCACTCAGTTGGACCACCTCCTTTCTCTGGTGCGCCCATGGTACCGATCGACGCCGCCGACGGGTGCACCTTTGGCGCTCCGTCACGCGTTTTTCACACTCCGGTTCCACTACCGTCGAAACGGTGCCGGACCCCTCCGAAGTCGTGCAGGTTCTGGCCACGGCGACCGCCTCGCTCCCCGGCGGCGGGGAGGACCGGCCCGGCCAGCGGGCGATGGCCGAGGCGGTGGGTCGCGCCATCGACGCCCGTCGCCACCTGGTCGTGGGGGCGGGGACGGGGACGGGGAAGTCCCTGGCCTACCTGGTCCCGGCGGTCCTGTCGGGCCGCTCGGTGGTGGTGGCCACCGCCACGCGCGCCCTGCAGGACCAGCTCGCCACCAAGGACCTGCCCCTCGTGGCCGAGGTGCTGGCGTCCCGGCGCAGCGTGAACTTCGCCGTGCTGAAGGGTCGGTCCAACTACCTGTGTCGCCAACGGGCCGCCGAGGTGGGCGGCGCCGAAGAGTCGGGCCTCGCCGGCGTGGCCCTGTTCGACGCCGACGCCGAGGCCGACGGGGGCGGTCCGGGCCTCGGCGGGCGCCCGGCTCCCGAGACCCTCGACATCAGTCGCCTGGGAGGACAGCTGCGCCGGCTCATCGCGTGGGCCGAGACGTCGGCCACCGGCGACCGGGCCGAGCTCGACTTCGAGCCCAACCCCCGGGCCTGGTCGGCGCTGTCGGTGTCGGCCCGGGAGTGCCCCGGGGCGTTCCGGTGCCCGTCGGGCACGATCTGCTTCGCCGAGAAAGCGCGCGAACGCGCCGCGGCGGCGGACGTGGTCGTGGTCAACACCCACCTGTACGCCACCCACGTGGCCAGCGACGGCGCGGTGCTGCCCGAGCACGACATCGTGGTCCTCGACGAGGCCCACGCCGTCGAGGACGTCATGACCGAGGCCCTGGGCGTGGAGATCAACGCCGGGCGCCTGCGCGCCCTGGCTCAGGCCACGCGCGCGCTGGTGGGCGACGACGACGGGCGCATCGTCGACGGCGTGGCCGAGGTGGCCGACCGTCTCGACGCCGTGCTCACCCCGCTGGCGGGCCGACGGGTGCTCACCGGCGGCGGCGCCGATCCCTCGCCGGAGTCCCAGGACCTCGCGGCGGTGCTCGAGCTGGCGGGCGGTCGCCTCGGCGCGCTCAACGGCGCGCTGCGGCGGGCGTCGACCGACGCGGGGGCGACGCTGCACGGCGCCGCAGGGGCGGACCTCGGCGGTCCCGGCGAGGACGACGGGGCCCGGCGCAATCGCACCTTGCTGGCCGTGGGCCACCTCGGCGACGAGCTGTCGCGGGTCATCGGGCTCGGCGACGAGCAGGTGGCGTGGGTCGAGGCCTCGGGGCCCTCGGCGCGCAGCACGTCGCTGCGCGCCGCGCCGATCGACGTCGGCCCGCTGCTGGCGCAACGCCTGTGGCCCAACGTCACCGCCGTGCTCACCTCGGCGACGGTGCCCCTCGAGCTCGAGCGCCGCCTGGGACTGCCCGCGCCGACCACGGACCACCTCGAGGTGGGCAGCCCCTTCCCCTTCGAGACCTGTGCCCTTCTGTACTGCGCCAAGCACCTCCCCGACCCGCGCCGCCCCGAGGCCCGCGCCGCCCTGCACGAGGAGCTGGGCTCGCTCATCACGGCGGCCGGCGGACGCACCCTGGCGCTGTTCACGAGCTGGCGGGCCATGCACGACGCCGCCGACGCCCTGCGCCCCGTCCTCCCCTTCGAGGTCCTCGCCCAGGGCGACAAGCCGAAGGCCAAGCTGCTCGACGCCTTCTCGTCGGACCACGCCGCCTGCCTCTTCGCCACCATGTCGTTCTGGCAGGGGGTCGACGTCCCCGGGCCGACGCTGTCGCTCGTGACCCTCGACCGGCTCCCCTTCTCGCGCCCCGACGACCCGTTGCTCGTGGCCCGCCGGGAACGGGCCGGCGCGGACGCCTTCCGTGTCGTCGACCTTCCCCGGGCCGCCACCCTCCTGGCCCAGGGCGCGGGCCGGTTGATCCGGTCCTCGACCGACAGGGGGGTCGTGGCCGTCCTCGACTCGCGCCTGGCGACCGCCACCTACCGCCAGGCGCTGCTGGCCGGGCTCCCGCCCATGAAGCGCACCATCGACCACGCCGAGGTCGTCGCCTTCCTGGAGGCGATCGCGGCGGGTGCCGGCGCCCCCGACTCCCCCACGGCGCTACCCGCCACCACGTCCTCGGGGCGGGGTCAGTAGCCCAGTCGCTCGATCATGTCGGGGCGCTGCTGCCAGTGCTTCTCGACCCGGACCCGCAGCTCGACGAAGGCCCCGGGTGGCAGCTGGGCGCGCACGGCGGTGCCGACGTCTTTCAGCATCGCCCCGCCCTTGCCGATGACCATCCCCTTCTGCGACTCGCGCTCCACGATGATCTCGATCTTCACCCGCGGCCACTCCCACTCGGTGACCCGGCACGCGATCGAATGCGGGAGCTCCTCGCGCACGTGTGCCAGGAGCTGCTCGCGCACGAGCTCGGCGACCCAGAACGCCTCGGGCACGTCGGTGACCATACCGTCGGGGAAGTAGGGCGGCCCGGCGGGGAGCCGGACGAGCACGGCGTCGACGAGCGCATCGACGCCCTGTCCCGTGGCCGCGGAGACCGGGAAGTACTGCACCCCGGTGTCCGCGCCCTGCCCTTCGAGCACGGCGTGCGCGCCCGCCAGGCGCTCGAGCACCTGCGCCCGCGACGCGCCGTCGACCTTGTTCACGACGACGAGGAGGCGCGACAACGGCAGGTCCGCACCGGTGGCCGGTGTTCCCCGGCACGTGGTGGCGGCGCGTTCGAGCACGTACCGGTCCCCGGGGCCGATGGCGCTCGTGGCGTCGAGGACGGGCACCACGACGTCGATGTCGTCGAGGGCGTCGGCCACCTGCTCGTTGAGCCGGGTGCCGAGCGCGGTGCGGGGCCGGTGCAGCCCCGGGGTGTCCACGAACACGGCTTGCAGTCCGGGTCGGTGCAGCACCCCGCGCACGGCCCGCCGGGTGGTGTTGGGTCGCGGCGACGTGATCGTGACCTTGGTCCCCAGGATGCGGTTGACGAGCGTGGACTTCCCCACGTTGGGTCGCCCCACCACGGTGACGAAACCCGATCGCAGCGTGGCGTCCGCGCCGCCGGTCCGCTGCGCCGGGTCGGTCCCTTGCGCCGGGTCGGGCGCCCGCGCCGGGTCGGGTTCGGGCGCGGGGTCGGGCTGGGGCGCGGGGACGGCGTCGGTCGTGTCGTGAGGCCCGGGCACCGGACCTCAGTCCTGGTCGCGATGCGGCGCGAGCTGGGGGTCACCACGTTCGAGGGTGGGACGCGCCGAGATTCGGATGCGCCCGATGCGGTGACCCTCGACCCTTTCCGCCACGAGGTGCACGCCTTCGACGTCGACGGACTCGCCCTCGACGGGGACGCGGCCCAGCAAGTTGAAGAGCAGGCCGCCCACGGTGTCCCAGTCACCCTCGGGGAGATCGGCGTCGAGGAGGTCGTTGAGCTCGTCGACGGGGTACCGCGCCGTCACCGACACCTCGCCGTCGGCCAGGGTCTGCACGGGCGCTTCCTCGACGTCGTACTCGTCGACGATCTCACCCACCAGCTCCTCGATCAGGTCCTCGAGGGTCACGAGCCCCGCCGTGCCCCCGTACTCGTCGACGGTGATGGCCTGGTGGAACTTGCGTTCCTGCATCTCGCGCATCAGTCGCGACACGCGCTTGGTCTCGGGCACGAAGTGCGCGGGGCGCACGAAGTCTCGGACCGTCCGCTCCCCGTGGCCGTCACGCTCGGCGCGGATGAGGTCCTTGACGAAGGCGATCCCCACGATGTCGTCGAGGTTGCCCTGGTGGACCGGCAGGCGCGAGAAGCCTGCCTCGATAGCCACGTCCAGCGCCTGGGACACCTCGAGGTCGGCCTCCACCGTGCGCATGTCGGGACGGGGAACCATCACCTCGCGCACGATGGTGTCGCCGAACCCGATGATGGAGTGGATGAGCTCGCGCTCTTGGGTCTCGATGACCTCCTCCTCCATGGCCACGTCGGCCATCGCCAGGAGCTCGGACTCGCGCATGCCCCGCGACTCGCGATGGCGCGGGCGCATGAGGAGGTTGGCCAGGCCGTTGAGGCCGTTGGACAGGATCCGCACCGGGGGAAAGCCCACGAGCGCCGAGATCACGGGGGCGACGAAGAGCGCGGAGCGCTCGGGGTTGTACACCGCCCAGTTCTTGGGCAACGCCTCGGCCAGCACGAAGATGACGACGACCTCGAAGAACGTGGCGGCGAGCACGCCCAAAGCGCCGAAGAACCGCTCGGCCAGGATGCCCACCAAGGTGGCCGTCACCAACTGGCAGATGAGCACCAGCAGGAGGATCGGGTTCAGGAAGGCCTGGGGGTTCTCCACCAGCCGGACGAGGCGGCCCGACCCGCGCCGGTGCTCGTCGCGCAGTGACAGCGCCTTGGCCTTGCTCGTGCGCGACAGGGCCGTCTCCGCCAGCGCCAGCAGCGCGGAGCCGACGAGAAGCACCACGATCACCGCCACGAGGATGACGTCGGTCGTCCCGAAGTGCCCGGTGGCGAACAGGGCTGCGGTCATGGTGTCGCCGGCTAGGAGGCGGCCCGGTGGAAGCGGGCCAGGAGCTCGCGTTCCCGCCGCTCCATCGTCTCCGCCTCTTCGTCCTCGCCGTGGTCCATCCCGAGCAGGTGCAGCAGGCCGTGCACCACCAGCAGCGCCACCTCGTCGTCGAGGCTCACGCCGTGGGCTTCGGCGTTGCGCGCCGCCACCGAGGGGCACACGACCACGTCCCCGAGGAGCGTCGGCATGTCCGTCTCGTCGCTCGGGAGGCCCCCGCCCGGACCTGTCCCGCCTTCGTCGGGCGACCGGCCGCCGATGTCGAGCTCCTCGTCGATGGGAAAGGCGAGCACGTCGGTCGGCCCGGGCTCGCCCAGGAAACGTTCGCGCAGCTCGGCGATGGTGGGCTCGTCGACGAACAGGAGCGACACCTCCATGTCCTGCTTCACGCCCTGGGCGTCGAGGACGTTGCGGGCCAGGCTGACCCAGCGGGCGATGTCGATCTCGCGCTCGGACTGCTCGTCAGCGGCGAAGATGTCAAGCGCCACCGCTCTGACCCCCCCGCTCGCCGCGCGCCCGCGACGGGCGACCAGGGCCGCCGCGCCCGGCGCGCCCCGGACCGTGGCCCGCGCTCTTGGACTCGTCGGCGCGCTCGTACGCGGAGACGATGTCGGCCACGATGCGGGCCCGCACCACGTCGCGCTGGGTCAGGTGCACGAAGGCCAGCCCCGGCACGCCTTCGAGCACCTCCTGCAGGCCCGGGAGACCGGATCGTCCTCCAGGCACGTCGATCTGGGTGACGTCGCCGGTGACGACGACCTTGGACCCGAACCCGATGCGGGTGAGGAACATCTTCATCTGCTCGGGCGTGGTGTTCTGGGCTTCGTCGAGGATGATGAAGCTGCGGTTGAGCGTGCGGCCCCGCATGAAAGCGAGCGGGGCGACCTCGATCGTGCCCCGTTCGAGCAGGCGCTGGGCGCCCTCGGGCCCGAGCAGGTCGTAGAGGGCGTCGTAGAGGGGTCGGAGATAGGGATCGACCTTGGCCATGATGTCGCCGGGCAGGAACCCGAGTCGCTCCCCCGCTTCCACGGCCGGGCGGGTGAGGATGATGCGGTCGGCCTCGCGCGCCTGGAGGGCCTGGACGGCCAGGGCGACGGCCAGGTACGACTTCCCCGTGCCGGCCGGCCCGATGCCGAAGGTGACGACGTTGGCGGCGATGGCGTCGGTGTAGCGCTTCTGCCCCGCGGTCTTGGGCCGCACGGTGCGGCCCCGCGCCGAGCGCAGGAGCTCGGTGGTGAGGACCTCGGCCGGGCTCACGTCGTCCTTCACCATGGTGATGGTGCGGCCGATATCACCGGCGTCGAGGCCCTGGCCCTGTTCGAGCAGGGTGACGAGCTCGTCGAAGAGCCGCCCCACCCGCTCGGCGTCCTCGCCGTCGATGGTGATCTCGTTGCCCCGCACCACGATGTGCGAGCCGTCGAACGCCTCTTCGATCAGTCGCAGCAGTTCGTCCCGCTGCCCGAGCAGCCCCACCATGAGGTGGTTTCCGGGCACGTGGATCTTGACCTGGGTGGACGACACGGGCGTTCGGCCTCAAGGCTACCAGCAGGTCGGCTGCGGCCCCCCGGGAACTGCGCTCGACCCCGGCCGCGCCGAGGGCGCCCGGGCGGCCCGGTTCGGCGCGGTGGGCCGGTGCGGCGCAGTGGGCCCGTTCAACCCGGCGGCCACGCCAGGCGACGGCCGCCGAGGACGTGGAGGTGGAGATGGGGGACGGAATTCGACGCGTCCTCGCCCACATTGAAGACGAGCCGGTAGCCGCGCTCGGCGATCCCCTGCTCCTCCGCCACCCGTCGGGCGACCTCGAAGACACCCGAGAGGGCGTCGGCGTGCTCGGGCCCGAGCACCCCGGCGTGGTCGACGTGGAGGCGCGGCACGACGAGCACGTGCACGGGTGCCTGCGGGTTGAGGTCCCGGAAGGCGACGGCGGTGTCCGAGCTGTGCACGATCTCGGCGGGGATCTCCCTGGCGACGATGCGGCAGAACAGACAGTCCGCGCTGTCGGCCACCGACGAGCGTCCTGCCCTAGAGCGCGTCGGTGCGACCGCGCACCGGGCCTGACCCCTTGACCTCGGGGTAGAGGTGCTCGAGGCTGCCCGGGGCGATCCGGCAGTGCTCGATGAAGCCGTCCACGTCCTCGGCCTTGAGCCGGATGACCCGCCCGAACTTGAAGGCGGGCAGCGCCCCCTCGTCGATGAAGCGGTACAGGCTCCGCAGGGTCACGCCGAGATGCTCAGCCGCCTCTTTGGTGCTCATCCACCGGATGGGTTCGCTCACCGCGTCGCTCACTGCTTCTCGTCGGTTTCTGTCCGGCCGGCGCTCTGTATCGCACCGTGCATCGTCATGTTATCCGGTGCCCTTCGCGAACCGTCCGCGGCCACGAGCACCGGTACGGCGCGACGGGACGACAACGGGGTGACAACGATCCCGTGACTCCGGGTGAGGCGCGGCGACGATCGGGCAACCCTCGGCACCGCCGGCGCGACCGGCCCTCGTGAGGTGACGACGCCGGATGCTCGCGGTCCAGGCCCAGGTGGCGGTCCGGGTCCGGGGGGAAATGCTCAGGCGATGACGCGCAGGCCCAGCTCGTCGAGACGACGGCTCATGGCGTCGGGGGTGACCCCGAAGAGGCACGCGATGGCGCGCAGGTCCTCGGCCCGGATGGTGATCATGCGCCCGTTGAAGTCCTGGCGTTGCACCTGGATCATGGAGAGAAACCGCCGCAGCAGGTCACGCTCGGGGCCGCTCACGGAATTGAGCTTGGTCAGGTCGATCGTGACCTTGTCGTGGCCGTCCCAGGGCCGGAGCTGGCGCCGCGCCCGGGCGGGGTTCTCCGCGCCGCCGTTGCCGTTGCCCTCGCCGTTGGGCCCCCAGCGGGTGGCGTCGTCGTCCTGCGGGAGGAGCTGGTCGACCGGCACGTCGTACAGCTTGGCCAGGCGTTGCAGCCGCGGTACCGAGATGGCGCGCTCGCCCCGCTCGTACGCGCCCAGCACCGACGCCTTGAACTCCTGGTCCGACATGGCCTCGACGGCCTGGAGCGACAGGCGCATCTGCTTGCGCACCGCCCGCAGACGGGAGCCGACCGCTCGGGCGTATGCCGCCCGCGCGGACTCTTCCTGCTCGTCCTCTTCGGGCAACACCGTGTTCACCATGACAATCCATTCACCATGACGATCCAGATCCTCGCTGCGCTCGTCCCCGTACCTGCCGACGGCCCCCGTGCGAACCCCGCGAGAGCACGACAAACCGTGCCTGATCCCCACCTCGGGCACATGCGCGGATGGTCCCTCCAGTCTCGCTCACTCAGCGTGGTGATTGCAAGAACCGGTTATGAGTCCGTGCCTGGCCAGGAAGGGCCGCCGAGGCCTGTGGCGGGGCCTACGAGGCCCTCGCGCAGGGCACAAAGAAGCAGGCCAGCGGCCACGGCCGCCGTCTCGGCCCGCAAGACGGTCGGCCCCAGTCCCACCCGGGGGTGCCCCGAGGCCTCAGACGGGTCCCATCCCCCTTCCGGGCCCACCGCTACGGCGGGCGCTCGGATGCTCGGGGGCTCCCCACCGAGCTCCGCCAGCGCCAGCGGGACCGGAGAGACGAGGCTCGCCAGCTCGACCAGGTCGGCCACGCGGACGACCTCGGGGAGCCAGGCCCGCCGGCTCTGGGCCGCGGCGCCACGCGCCACCTGCCGCAGCCGCTCGAGCGCCCGGACGCCGCGATCGCCGTCCCAACGGACGACGGACCGGCGCGACCCCAACACGACGATGCGGTCCACGCCGGCCTCGGTGAGCTTCTGGACGGCCCACTCCGGCCGCTCCCCCTTCACCGGCACGAACGCCACCGTCACGTCGGGGGTGGCCCGCGCCGCGCCGCGCACGGGCCCGTGTGCGTCGAGGGTCGCGGTACCGGACGCGCCGCCCGAGGCGGGGCCGACGAACCGGCACGCCCGCCAGTGGCCGGCGCCGTCCGATGCCACCACGACCTCGCCCGGGCGCAGGCGCAGGACGTGGCCGAGGTGGTGCTCGTCGTCGGGCGCGAGGTCCAACGCGTCGAGGTCGTCCACGAACACCTGGGCCGCGGCCCGGAGCTGGGCCGGGGTCGCCGGCAGCGCAGCGGCCGCGGGGTCCTCGTCGTGCTCGCCGGTGCGCATGGCGCGGGGATCAGCCGAAGGCGGAGCGCAGGCGCGACATGAGGCCTTCGTCGGGGGGCCCGACCTCTTCTCCGCTCTCGGCCGCGAACTGGCGGAGGAGCTCCTGCTGGGCCTTGGTCAGGTTGGTCGGGGTGTCCACCACGACCTGGACGATGAGGTCCCCGCGGCCACGGCCGCGCACGTGGGGCACGCCCCGCCCCCGCAGGCGCAGGAGGTGCCCGGACTGGGTGCCGGGATGCACGGCCAGGGTCTCGGCGCCGTCGAGCGTCTCGAATTCGAGCGTGGCGCCGAGGGCGGCTTGGGCGATCGAGACGTGCAGGTCGGCCTGGACGTCGTCCCCGACCCGGGTGAAGTCGTCGTCGGGCCTGACCGCCAGATGGACGTACAGGTCACCGGCGGGGCCGCCCCGGGGCCCGGCCGGGCCCCGACCCGACAGGCGCAGCGTGGAGGCGTGGTCGACGCCGGCGGGAACGTCGACCGAGAACGTGCGGGCCTCGGTGATGCGGCCGTCGCCGCGGCAGTCCGGGCACGGCGTCGAGATCACCTCGCCGTTGCCCCCGCACCGACGGCACGGCACCGCCGTGACGACCTGGCCCAGGATCGACTGGCGCACCCGGTGCAGCTCGCCCGCGCCCTGGCACTCGGGGCACCGCATGGCCGTCGTCCCGGCCCGGGCCCCGGTCCCCTCGCACGTGGCGCAGCTCACCGGGGTGTCCACGGTGAGCTCACGCGTCGCCCCGAACACCGCTTCTCTGAAGCTGAGCTCGAGCACGATCTCGGTGTCGTCGCCGCGCACGGGCCCGCCCCGGCGCCGGGCCCCGCCCGCCTGCCCCCCGAAGAACGCGTCGAAGAGGTCGCCGAGACCGCCACCGAAGCTGTCCCCGGCCCCGGGGACCGGGCCGTCGACACCCTCGGGCCCGAACCGGTCGTACCGGGCCCGGCGCTCGGGGTCGCGCAGCACCTCGTAAGCCCGCGACACCTCCTTGAAGCGCGCCTCGGCCTCGGAGTCACCCCCGGTGCTGTCGGGATGCAGCTCCCGGGCCATGCGGCGGTAGGCCTTCTTGATCTCGTCGTCGGACGCCGTGGGGCCCACACCAAGCAGCGCGTAATAGTCAGTCGCCACGGTGGGGCTCCTTCTGTCGCTTGGCCGTCTTCACCGGGGCACCGCTGCGGGCGCCGGCCCGGGCGCGACCGGAGCCGGTGCCGGACCGACCGGAGCCGCCGCGGGCGGTCGACGTGCTCGTCCCGAGGTGCTCGCCGAGCTGCTCGCCGACGAGCTCCACCGCGGCGAGGGCGCGCGGGTAGTGCATGCGGGTGGGGCCGACCACGCCGATGGTGCCGGCCACCTCGCCCTCGATGGCCACCGGGGCCAGCACCAACGCGCACGCCGCCAGTGGTTCGAAACCGTGCTCGGCTCCGATGGCCACCGACAGCCCACGGTCCAAGATGTCCTCGATCAGCTCGACCACGACCAGTTGCTGCTCCAGGATCGACAGCACCGATCGGACGGTCTCCACGGCGTCGAAGGCCGAGGCCATGCGCGAGGACCCACCCACGAAGACGTGGTCGGGCTCACCGGCCCGCGCCAGCTCGCCGAGGCCCGCCACCCCGCACACGATCACGGCGTTGAGCGCCTGGCCGCGCAGCTCGGGGACCGCACCCGGATGGGCGAGCGTCCCGCCCCGCGTGCAGCTCGTGAGGTGCATCGCCGCCTCGGCCAGGAGGTCGTCGGACGTGTCGGCGGGAAGGTCGACGGTCCGCTTCTCGACGGCGCCGTCCGACAGCACCACCACCAGCAGGGCGAGGCGCGGCGAGAGCCCGACGAGCTGCACCGAACGGATCGTGGCCGACTCGTGGCGAGGCCCGACCACGACCGCGGCGTAGTCGGTGAGCCCGGCCAAGAGCCCGCTCGTCTGGCCCAGCAGGTCCTCGACCTCGCCGTGGACGTGGGCGAAGAACTTGCGCACCTCGTGGCGCTCGTGGGGCCCGAGCGTGCCGGGACGGCCGAGGTGGTCGACGAAGAAGCGGTATCCCTTGTCGGTCGGGATGCGCCCGGCGCTGGTGTGGGGTTGCGCCAGGTACCCATCGCGCTCGAGCGCGGCCATCTCGCTGCGAACCGTCGCCGAGGACACCTCGACTCCGGGGTTGCCCGTGATGTGGGCGGAACCGACGGGTTGGGCCGTCTCGATGTACTCCGCCACCACGGCGTTCAAGATGGCGGCCTTGCGGTGATCGAGCACGACGTCGCCCTCGGGATCGGGGCTGTCAGGCGCGATCCGGCCCGCGGCGGCGCTCGGGACGCGCCGCGGCGTGCTCTTCGTGTCGTCGCCGCGCTCGACGCGCGTGGTCCGGTCGGGTGTCATGGGTCCTGGCAGTCGAGTCTACCGAGTGCTACCTCGGTCCCCCGGCCCTGCTCAGCGGTCCGGATGCCCGCCCCCAGGGGCGGGATGCGCCGGACCGGGGAACCGCCGCCGTGGCGCCGCCGCTGCTGCACCGCAGCGCCGGCGGCGCCGGCCGGGCCCCGGCGCGCCGGCGACCGTCGGTCCGGGGGTGGCCGGCGAAGGTGTCAGTCCTCGAGACGCAGCGCCGAGATGAAGGCCTCCTGGGGGACTTCGACGCGGCCGATGGACTTCATCTTCTTCTTGCCTTCCTTCTGCCGTTCGAGGAGCTTGCGCTTGCGACTGATGTCACCGCCGTAGCACTTGGCGAGGACGTCTTTGCGCTTGGCCTTGACCGTCTCGCGAGCGATGACCCGACCGCCGACGGCGGCCTGGATGGGCACGTCGAAGAGCTGGCGCGGGATGAGCTCGCGCAGCTTGTCGGTCATGCGCCGGCCGTAGGCGTCGGCTTGCGAGCGGTGCACCACGGTGGAGAAGGCGTCGACGGGGACGTGGTTGATGAGGAGGTCCACCTTGACGAGATTGGCGCTCTGATAGCCGTCCGCCTCGTAGTCGAGGCTGGCATAGCCCTTCGTCCGGCTCTTCAATTGGTCGAAGAAGTCGACGACGACTTCGGCCAGGGGGATGCGGTACACGAGCTCGAGGCGTTCGGGCGACAAGTACTCCATGTGGTCGAGCTCGCCGCGGCGCGCCTGGCACAGCTCCATGACGCTGCCGATGTACTCCGAGGGCACGATGATCGTGGTGCGCAAGATGGGCTCGTCGATGTGGTCGAGGCGGCTGGCGTCGGGCATCTCGCTGGGGTTCTCGAAGCGCATGTCGGTGCCGTCGGTGAGACGGGCCATATAGGCCACCGACGGTGCGGTGGCGATGAGCGACAGGTCGAACTCGCGCTCGAGGCGCTCCCGCACGATCTCCATGTGCAACAGGCCCAAGAACCCGCACCGGAACCCGAACCCGAGGGCTCCCGAGGACTCGGGCTCGAAGGTGAAGCTCGAGTCGTTGAGCCGCAGCTTCTCGAGCGCCTCGCGCAACGCCGTCAACTCGTCACCGTCGATCGGGTACAGCCCGCAGAACACCATCGGCTTCGGATCGCGGTACCCGGCCAGCGGCTCGGGGGCGGGGAAGGCGGCGTCGGTGACCGTCTCCCCCGAGCGGGCCTGGCCCACATCCTTGATCCCGGCGATGAGGTACCCCACCTCGCCCGGGCCGAGCTCGTCGGCCGCCGTGGGGACGGGCATGCGAAACCCGATCTCCTCCACGTCCTGGGAGAAGCCGGCCTGCATGTAGCGGACCTTGGCTGTCTTGCGCAGGACGCCGTCCATGACGCGGACCGAGCTCACCACGCCCCGGTACTGGTCGTAGGACGAATCGAAAATGAGCGCCCGCAACGGGGCCGTGGGCGAGCCCTCCGGGGCCGGCACCCGCTCCACCACGGCGTCGAGGAGCTCGTCCACCCCGCTCCCCGTCTTGGCCGAGATCCGCAGGATCGACTCGGCCGGGATCCCGAGGACCCGCTCGATCTCGGCCGCGTACTTGTCGGGCTCCGCCGCGGGGAGGTCGATCTTGTTCAGCGCGGCGACGATCTCGAGGTCGTTCTCGAGGGCCTGGTAACAGGTGGCGAGGGTCTGGGCCTGGATTCCCTGGGAGGCGTCGACGAGGAGCACGGCACCCTCGCAGGCGGCGAGCGAGCGGCTCACCTCGTAGCCGAAGTCGACGTGGCCGGGGGTGTCGATGAGGTGCAGGACGTGGCCCTTGAAGCGGACCCGGACGTTCTGCGCCTTGATGGTGATGCCACGCTCGCGCTCGAGGTCCAT
Source organism: uncultured Acidimicrobiales bacterium (assembly GCA_963811775.1). Classification (GTDB taxonomy): domain Bacteria; phylum Actinomycetota; class Acidimicrobiia; order Acidimicrobiales; family UBA8190; genus Chersky-840. The sequence goes on from CAWESO010000022.1 coordinate 31,635, forward strand.
GGAGTCGAGGTACTGCTCGCGCATGAGACGCGGGTCCACGGCGTGGGTCAGCTCGAGGATCCGGTCCGACAGGGTCGACTTGCCGTGGTCGACATGGCTGATGATGGAGAAATTGCGGATGAGGTCGGGGCTGATCACGGCCCTCGGAGCGTACCGGCGCCGGCATCGGCACCCGGCGCCCCGGGGAAGCCGGGACTCCGCCCTGCTAGGCTTTTGCCCTTGGTGGTGCCCGGTGGGGCCACCGGTGTGGGCCCCCGCAGCACGGTCCGGCCAGCACGAGAAGTTCCCACCTCGATCGTCGACGAGCCGCCCACAGCGGAGCACGTTCCGGAGCAGCGAAGAACCACATGGCCAACATTCGGAGTCAGATCAAGCGGAACCGCCAGAACGAGCGGCGCCGGGTGCGCAACAAGTCGGTCCGCTCCGAGATCCGCACGCGGACCAAGACGGCGGTGACGGCGCTCGAGGGTGGGGCCGACGACGCCGCCGAGTCGCTGCGCGCCGCGGTGCGGCGCATCGACAAGGCCGCCGCCCAGGGCGTCATCCACAAAAACCAGGCCGCCAACCGCAAGTCGCGGCTCATGCGCCGCGCCAACGCCACGGGCGAAGGCTGAACCTCAGGACCTGCGACGCGACGCCCCCGCCGGGGGTCGGCGTCCGGGCGCTTCCCTCGCCGCACCCAGTCGGCTGAGGCGCGCCACCAGGATCTCGAGCACGGCTTCATCGGGGAGCGCGCTTCGTCCCCGCACGTCGAGGTCCGCCTCGGCCAACAGGGTCACCGCCCTGCTGATGCCCACCGGGCCCAGACGCCGACCCTGCTCGAGCGCCTTGCGCGCCGGGAACGCACTGCGCATCCCCAGCCGAGCCGCCGCTTCGTCGGGGGACGTCACGCCCGAGCCGTCCAGGCGGAGCATGGCCTGGTAATGGCGGTGCAGCGTGGCGAGGACCTGCAGCGAGTGATACGAGCCGGCGCCGAAGAGCCGGCGCAGGGCCACCAGCGCGCCGGCGGTGTCGCCGGCGTCCACGGCGTCGGTGAGATCCCACGGCGCCACCGAGCCCGCTTCGCCCAGGAACGGCTCGAGCCGGTCGACGTCGATGGCAGCGCCCTCGCCGTACGCCGCGGCCAGGGCGTCGAGCAGGCCCCGCAGGCGGCTCATGTCGCCGCCCAGGTGCTCGCCGACCAGAGCCCCCGCCCGGGCGTCGAGCTTCACCGGCCCTTCGTGCAGATGCTCCACGAGCCACTGCGTCCGAGCCCGCCCCGTGCCCACCGCCGTGTCGATCACGCTCCCGACGCGCTCGACCGCCTTGACGAGGGCGGCCGGGATGGTGCCGCTGCCCGCCCCGAGCACCAGGGTCACGCCCGGGAGTGGATCCTCGAGGCACCCGACCAGACGGGCCGCGTCGGCGGCGACGAGCCGGCCCGCATCGCGCACCACCACGATCCGCCGATCGGTGAGGAACGGGGGTGTCGTGATGGCGTCGACGACGAAGCCCACGTCGAGCTCGTCGGTCACCGAGCCGCTCAGCTCCTCCACCACCATGGACAGGTCGTTCCCGCCGGCGAGGGTGCCGAGCAGATCGTGCAGGTGCTGGCCGACAAGTGACGCGTCGTCGCCGCGCACGAGGTACACGGGCTTCGGCGCCGAGTCGGGCCCCGCTCCCGACGCGGTCTTTCCCGACGTCGCCCGCCCGATCGCGGCGCCCGCGGCGCGCGTCGGGCTCATGCGGCTTCGAACACCGCAGCCAGGGCGTCGCAGACGCGCCGGGTGCCGACGACGTCATGGGCCCGCACGATCCGACAGCCCAGCGCCACCCCGATCGAGGCGGCCGCCAACGACGCGTCGCCTCGGCGGTCGATGTCGAGACCGAGCGTCACACCGAGAAACGGCTTGTTGGAGGCGGACAGGAGCACGGGGTACCCGAGCGCGCACAGCGCACCGGTGGCGTGCAGCAGCACCAGTGACTGTGCCGCGGTCTTCCCGAGATCGAGACCGGCGTCGATCACGACCTGATCCGCCCCCAACCTGGCCGAGCGCGCCCGTTGGGCCCGGTCGGCCAGGAAGTCGCGCACCGACACCACCACGTCGTCGTACTCGGGCTCGGGGTCGGGGATGCGCGGACCGATCCGGATGTGGGTGGCCACCACCGACGCGCCGGCTCGGGCCGCGGCCGGAAGGTAGTCGGGGTCGGAGAACCCGCTGATGTCGTTGCCCAGGACCGCACCGAGCCCGTAGGCGGCGGCGGCCACCGAGGCGCGCCAGGTGTCGACCGACAGCGCCACGTCGACGCGGGCGTGCAGCGCTTCGATGGCGGGCAGGACGCGATCCATCTCCTCGGCCTCGGTGACCTCGGGGCCGGGGCCCGCCTTCACCCCGCCCACGTCGAGGATGTCGGCGCCCTCCCCCACGAGCCGGTCGGCACGTTCGAGCAGCGCATCCAACGAGAAGGTGGCGCCCTTGTCGTAGAAGGAGTCGGGCGTCCGGTTCAAGATGCCCATCACCAACGTCCGGGTGGCGAGGTCGAACGTCCGTCCACCGAGGCGAAGGTGCACGGGCGGCCAGACGCTCAGAACAGCCGGGCGGCGAGAGCCTTGCGGTACTGCGCGGTGCGGGGGTCCTCGGGGCCCAGGGTCTCGAGAAGATCGAGGAACTCCTGGCGCGCCTCGTCGTCGCTCTTCACCTTGGCCAGCAAGGCGTCGAGCAGCACGTCCACCCCGTCGGCGGGCACCTCGATCTGCTGGGCGGCCAAACGGGCCTCGGCGGCGACCTGCCGGGACTCGGGCGTCTCGGGGATGCGGGAGAGCAGCTGCAGGGCCTCGCCGGACTCCCCCCGTTCGACGAGCATCCGGGCCAGGGCCACGACGGCACCGGGGTGGGCGGGCTCGAGCTCGAGCGCTCGGCGCAACGACACCTCGTCGCCCGCCTCGGCCAAGGTGTCGGCCTCCGACGGCGCCGGAGCGAGGCGATCCACGAACTCCTTGACCTGGGCTTCGGGGACGGCCCCGATGAACCCGTCCACGACCTGGCGGTCCTTCAGGGCGAACACGGCCGGTATCGATTGCACCTGGAAGGTCGTGGAGATACGCGGGTTCTCGTCCACGTTCACCTTGACGAGCTCCACCGACCCGTCCTTGGCCTCGACCGCCTTCTCCAGGATCGGTCCCAGCGTCCGACACGGCCCGCACCACGGTGCCCACAGGTCGACGACCACGGGCACCTGGTCGGAGCGCACGAGAACGTCCTGCTCGAAGGTGGCATCGGTGACGTCGATCACGCCGAAGACGATACCGGGCGCGGGTCGCCTCTCATGCCGACGGATGGCCCGTTGGTAGCGTGCAGCTCATGACGACTGCCGGCCTCGTCGACGGCGGGGTCGAGGGCATCGACGCCGCCCGGGTCACCGCATGGATCACGTCGCATGTCGCACGCAGCACCGCGCCCCTGTCGTTCGAGCTCATCGCCGGGGGCCGTTCCAACCTGACGTACCGCGTCGCCGACGCCAACGGTCGTCTCTTCGCCCTGCGCCGTCCGCCGCTCAGCCACGTCCTTCCCACCGCGCACGACATGGCGCGCGAGTACCGCGTGATCACCGCCCTCGGCCCCACCCCGGTTCCCGTGCCCGTGACCTACGGGCTGTGCCAGGACCCCGAGGTCAACGGGCAACCGTTCTACGTCATGGAGTTCGTCGACGGGCACATCATCCGCGACGCCCGTGCCGCGGCTCGCGACCTCGACACCGCGGCTCGCCGCCGGGCCGGCGAGTCGCTGGCCGACACCCTCGCCGCCCTGCACGCCGTGGACGTCGACGCCATCGGGCTCGGGGACTTCGCCAAGCGCGACGGGTACATCGAGCGTCAGCTGCGCCGGTGGTACGAGCAGTTCCGCAACTCGACCGTCGAGGGCCTCGACACCGCCACGATCGTCGGGGCCGTGCACGAGCGGTTGGCCCGGGCGGTCCCGCCCCAAGTGGGGACCTCGATCGTCCACGGCGACTACCGGCTCGACAACACCGTTCTCGGCTCCGACGGCGCGGTCCGGGCCGTGCTCGACTGGGAGATCTGCACCCTGGGCGACCCTCTCGCCGACATCGGGCTGCTCATGGTGTACTGGACCGACCCCGGGGACGAAGCGGCGCTGCTCGGCGTCACCCCGACGACCGTGGCGGGGTTCCCCACGCGCGCCGAGGTCCAGGCGCGCTACGCGGCGGCGTCGGGGCGCGACCTGCAGCATCTCGATTTCTACGTGGCGTTCGGCTACTGGAAGCTGGCGTGCATCCTCCAGGGCGTCTACGCGCGCTACGTCGGCGGTGCCACCGCCGGGGACCGGACGAGCGTGGACGACTTCGGGCGCAGTGTCGTCCGACTGGCGGAGATGGCGCTCGACACCCTGGACGAGCCGTGAGCGGGACGGGGACCGGGTGACCCTCTACGAGCGCCACGGCGATCGGAAGCTCGACAGCCCCGTCCTGGTGGTGGCCCTGGAGGGGTGGGTCGATGCCGGGCTCGGCGCGGATGGCGCCATCACTGCGCTGTTGTCGGCCGACTCGACCGAGCTCGTCGCCACGTTCGACGGCGAGCAGCTCATCGACCAGCGCGCCCGGCGGCCCGTGGTGCACATCTCCCACGGCGTCAACGAGGGTTTGACGTGGCCCGTCATCCAGCTGCGGGTGGGCACCGATCGGGCCGGCGCCGAGATCTGTTACCTCGTGGGGCCCGAGCCCGACTTCCGGTGGCCGTCGTTCGTGGACTCGGTGGTGACGTTGGCACGGCAGCTCGGCGTCCGCCTGGCCGTCGGACTGGGTGCCTTCCCCGCCCCCGCCCCGCACACCCGGCCCGTCCGCCTGGCGGCGACGGCCCCGCGGGAGTCGGCCGACCTCGTGGCAAGCATGGGCATCGTCCAGGGGGAGATCGACGTGCCCTCGGGGATCTGGGGCGCGCTCGAGATCGCCTTCGGGGAAGCCGGCATACCGACCGTGGGCCTGTGGGCCCGGGTGCCGCACTACGTGTCGGGCATGGCCTTCCCCTCGGCCAGCGCCGCGCTGCTCGACGGCCTCGCCACCGTCGGCGACCTGTCGCTGGACTCGTCCGAGCTCCACAAGGCGGCCGACGCGTCGCTCCAGCAGGTCGACGACCTGATCGCCAAGAGCGCCGAGCACACGTCGATGGTGCGTCAGCTCGAGCGCAGTGTGGACGCGGCGGAGGGCAACCCCTTGGACGTCGGGACGCTGCCGACAGGCGACGAGCTGGCGGCCGAGCTCGAGCGCTACCTCCGCGACGAGAGCAGCGACGGCGACACGCCCGACGAGCCCTGAGCCCGCGGCAGGGACCGGGGCGTCGGTCCCGCCGCGCGGGACGGCTGGGTCAGGAGACCGTCTTCAGGTCCACCACGAAGACCAGGGTCTCGTTGGGCCCCACCGCCGGCGGAGAGCCGTCGGCCCCGTATCCCAGGGCCGGTGGGATCACGATCTCGCGCCGTCCTCCCACCTTCATGCCCACGATGCCCTGGGCGAAGCCGGGCACGACCTGCGAGAGCGCGAAAGGTGCCGGCGCACCGCTCTTCCACGGCGAGTCGTCGAAGATCTTGCCGTTGGTGTAGTCGACCCCGACGTAATACACACTCACGGTGTCGGAGGCCACCGCGGTCTTGCCCGTGCCGACGACGAGATCCTTCGTCTCGAGACTGGTGGGGGGAGGGGTCGTGCCCGGCCCGATGACGGGCTCGGTCTTGACGTCGGTCGGTGCCGCCACCGTCGGCGGGTTGGCGGCCGGGATGGACGGTGTCGTGGGCGCCGAGGCCCCGGGGTTCCCCGACGCCGTCGGGCTCTTGGCCCCGGTAGACGCCGGAGGCGACGTGCTCGACCCGCACGCGCCGAGCACCAGACCGGCCAGGACTACGACGAGGGCCCCGAAGCGACGCATGCGGGCACCTTAGCCACCATGCGCGCCACGCCCAGGCCGCAGGCCGTGGGTCGCGACCCGGCCGTCACGACTCTTGGTCCTCACCAGGGCGCGGCGAGGCCGCCGAGTCCCGGACCGACGCTGAGGCGCACCAGTGCGGCGTCGTGGACGTGCGACGCCAACCACATGCCGACGCCGATGAGCACGGCGAACATCACGAAGACCACCGCCAACGTCACATACCGCGTGGTGGGGCTGCGAGCCCCCGATGTCGGCCGTGAGCGGAGGAGCACGAGGTCGACGGGATCGAGCCCACGCGGCACGCGCCGACCCCGCGTTCCCCGAGCCCTCGGGCGGCTGTTGGACGATCGCTTCCATCTCGAGCGTCGACGCGGTGGCGTTGATGGCGAGCACACGCCGGGTGTAGTCGTAGGGCTCGAGCAGGCCGGCTTCGAACCCGTCCAGGACCCGCCGCAGGTAGGGCTCGCGCAGGACGAGACCCGCATCGTCGCCCGCGGGCCTCGCCGCGTGTCCTCCCACGCCAGGACGGTCGTGGCCGGCGGCGCCCGACACGGGCTCGCGGCCGGAGCCCTCGTGCTCGTCCTCGAACGAGGACCCGTCGTGGCCCATCTGCCAATTGTCGGTCACATCGGGCCCGAACTGCAACGGTTTTCGGCCTCGGCCCAGCGAGATGGCCGGCCGCCGACCCCGCGATGGAGGGACGGGCTTCGGATATGGTGCGCGGATGCAAGTCGACGGTGGTATTGGGTTCGATCCGGGCGATGCGGTCTCCACGGCCCAGCGGGCCGAGAGCGACGGATTCGACGGCCTTTGGTGCGCGGAGACGGGGCACGACCCGTTCCTCCCCCTCCTGCTCGCGGCCGAGCACACCGAGCGCATCGAGCTCGGCACCGGGATCGCGGTGGCCTTCGCCCGCAATCCCATGAGCACGGCCGTGTTGGCCAACGACCTGCAGGGTTTCTCGAAGGGCCGGTTCATGCTCGGCCTAGGGTCACAGATCAAGCCGCACATCGAAAAGCGCTACTCGATGCCGTGGTCGCATCCCGCCCCCCGCATGCGGGAGTTCATCGCGGCCATGCGCGCCATCTGGGCCGCGTGGCACGACGGCACCAAGCTCGCCTTCCGGGGCGACTTCTACACGCACACGTTGATGACCCCGTTCTTCAACCCGGGGCCCAATCCGTACGGCACGCCCAAGGTCTTCCTCGCCGCGGTGGGACAGCTCATGACCGAGGTGGCGGGCGAGGTTGCCGACGGGCTGCTGGCGCACGGCTTCACCACGGCCCGCTACATGCGAGAGGTGACGATCCCCGCTCTCGAGCGCGGCCTGGCCCGCTCGGGGCGGACCCGGGCCGACTACGAGATCTCGTACCCCGCCATGATGGTCACCGGTACCAACGAGGCCGAGATGCAGGCCGCCACGCAGGCCGTCAAGGCCCAGTTGGCCTTCTACGCCTCGACGCCGGCGTACCGGCCCGTCCTCGACCTGCACGGCTGGGGGGACCTGTTCCGCGAGCTCAACACCTTGTCCAAGCGCGGTGAGTGGGTGCAGATGGCGAACCTCATCCCCGACGACATGCTCGACGCCTTCGCCGTCACCGGGGAGATCGGCGAGGTCCCGGCCAAGGTGGTCGAGCGCTACGGGGACATGGTCACACGGGTGAGCTTCTACGCCCCCTACCGCATGGAGCACTCCGCCATCCAAGAGCTGCTGGCCGGTTTCCGCGTCTCCTGAGACCTTCGGCGACGGGCCCCCGTCGCGGGCTGCGTTGTCAGGTGACGAAGTTGACGAGTCGAGGTGGGCGGGCGACCACGCGCGACGGCTCGGCTCCTTGGAGCGCACCGGTCACGCGCTCTGACCCCAGGGCGATGCGCAGGGCATCCTCTTCGCTGATGTCGGGCGTCACCTCGATGCGATCACGCACCTTGCCGTTGACCTGCACCACCATGGTCACGCTCTCCGAGCGTGCCAGTTCGGGGTCGAACGTGGGCCACGGCTCCGAATGCACCATGGCCCCCTCTCCCCGCCGACGTTCCCATGCCTCGGCGGTGACGTGGGGCACCAGCGGGGCCAGCAACAAGAGCAGGGCGTCCGCAGCCGCGTCGTGGGTCGCCCGGTGCGGCCCCCCCGCCGCCTCGCGGAGATATCGCTGCAATTCGTTGGAGAATTCCATGCAGGCGGCCACGGCGGTGTTGAACGACCACCGCTCGATGTCGTCGCTCACCTTGGCGATGAGCCGGTGCGTGGCCCGTTCGACCTGGACGTCTTCGGCGGAGCGTTCCCCGTCGCGCCCATCGGCGACGGGCTCGACGGTGAGACGCCAGACGCGGTCCAGGAACCGGCCACAGCCCTCGATGACGTTCTCGGTCTGATCGGTCCAGTCCATGTTGTCACCAGGAGGGCCGGCGAAGAGGTGGAACAGGCGCAGGGCGTCGGCACCAACGGTGTCGAAGTAGCGCGCCGGCGTCACGAGGTTGCCCCTGGACTTCGACATCTTCTTGCCGTCCATGCGGATCATGCCCTGGGTGAACAAGCGGCTGAACGGCTCGCGCTCGACACCGGGGGCGAGGCCGACGTCGATGAGCGCCCTCGTGTAGAACCTCGCATACAGAAGATGCAGGATGGCGTGCTCGATGCCACCGATGTACTGGTCCACGGGCATGAAGTGCCGCGCCGTGCCCGGGTCGAACGGCTTGTCGTCGGCCCACGGATCGCAAAAGCGCAGGAAGTACCACGACGAGTCGACGAAGGTGTCCATGGTGTCGGTCTCGCGCTCGGCCGGGCCCCCGCACCGTGGGCACACCACGTGGCGGAATGTCGGGTGCGTCTTCAGAGGGGACTCCCCGGTGGGGAGGAACTCGACGTCGTCGGGAGCGAGGACGGGAAGCTCGTCTTCGGGAACGCCGACGATCCCGTCCACCGGGCAGAAGACGACCGGGATCGGGCATCCCCAGTACCGTTGGCGAGACACCAACCAATCGCGCAGACGGTAATTCACGGTCCGCTGTCCGATCCCCCGCTCCTCGAGCCAGGCGATGGCGCGCTCCTTGGCCTCGGCGACCTCGAGGCCGTCCAGGAACCCTGAGTTGATCTTCACTCCCTCGCCGGTCCACGCGCCGTCCTCGAAACCGTCGGGCGGTCGGGTGGTCCGTACCACGGGGAGATCGTGGGCCCGGGCGAACTCCCAGTCGCGCTCGTCCTCGGCGGGCACGGCCATGATCGCCCCCGTGCCGTAGCGCATGAGGACGTAGTCGGCCACAAAGACGGGGATGTCGTCGCCCGTGAACGGGTTGACGACATGCCCACCGGTGAAGGCACCGCGCTTGGCCAGCGCATCGGTGCCGTGTTCGGAGGTCCGGTCGAGCTCGCTCTTGCCCTGGGCCGAAATCCGCAGGCTGTCGACCTCGGTGCGCTGGGCGTCGGTGGTGAGCACGTCGACCAGGGGGTGCTCAGGCGCCACCACGGCGTAGGTCATCCCGAAGCTCGTGTCGGGGCGCGTCGTGAAGACCCGCAGGACCCCGTGCTCGCCCGCGTCGCCGACGACCTGGAGGTCGAATTCGACCCCTTCGGAGCGCCCGATCCAGTTGCGCTGCATGGTCTTGACACGCTCGGGCCAGTCGACGTCGTCGAGGGAGTCGAGCAGCTCCTCCACGTAGCTGGTGGTGCGCAGGAACCACTGCTCGAGCTCGCGCTGGACGACCAGGTCGCCCGAGCGCTCGCAGGTGCCGTCGGCCAGCACCTGCTCGTTGGCCAGCACCGTCTGGCACCCCGGGCACCAGTTGACGGGGGCCAACGCGCGGTAGGCGAGCCCGGCCTCGAGGAGCCGCAGGAAGATGACCTGGTTCCAGCGGATGTAGGACGGATCGTGGCTCCGGACCTCACGGCGCCAGTCGTAGACCGCCCCCAGCCGCTTGACGCTGGCCTTCAACTCGGCGATGCGGGCCTCGGTGAAGGCTCGGGGGTGTTCGCCGGTGCGAATGGCGGCGTTCTCGGCGGGAAGCCCGAAGGAGTCGAAGCCGAAGGGCGAGAGGATGGCGAATCCCAGCATGGTGCGATGGCGGACGAGCAGGTCCCCGAAGGTGTAGTTGCGGATATGGCCCTGATGGGCCGACCCGCTCGGGTACGGGTACATGCACAGCACGTACTGCGCGGGGCGGGGGTCGTCGGCGTCGACCTCGTAGAGGTGGCTGTCGGCCCAGCGCTCCTGCCACTTGAGCTCCACTTCCTGCACGTCGTAGGGGCGCGCCATTGCCGGATTCTAGGGAACCGGCCGATCGACCTCCGACAACTTCTCTCAACGGACGGCCTGCCATGACCCGGGGAAGAGGCCGGACGACGAGAGGGGCCGGAGACGGCTACTTGCGCCGCGCTCCCCCGTGCTCGACCCTGTCGATCGTCGAATCCCCGGAGCCCGCGGCCGTCCGCAAGGCGGGAACTGCCGTCGCTCGCACCTTCTCTGTCGGTCCAAACCAGGCTGGTAACCTGTCGGCCGCCGGGGGGCGTAGCTCAGCTGTAGAGCGCCTGA
>CAWESO010000023.1:0-30145 GCA_963811775.1 uncultured Acidimicrobiales bacterium
CCGACCTGCACCTGGTTTCTGCGCCTGGTCGCCACGGGGCTCGACGACTCCCCCGACGGCTTCGACCTCGACCTGGCCGACACCGCACGCTCCCTCGGCCTCGGAGACCGCACGGGACGACAGTCCCCGTTCCGCCGCACCCTGGCGCGCTGCGTCACCTTCGAGATGGCCCGGCGACAAGGCCCTGACACCTTGGCCGTGCGCCGACGCGTTCCTCCCCTGCCCCGGCGCCATCTGCAGCGCCTGCCCGTGGCCCTCCAGCAGCGGCACGCCCACTGGCTGATCCCGACGCGCTCGTCCCCCGTGCTCGAAGAGGCGCGCCGCAACGCGCGGCGCCTGGCCCTGGCCCTTCTCGCATCGGACAAGGAGCGGTCCGAGGTCGAGGTGCAGCTCGTCCGGTGGCAGGTCCACCCCGCCATCGCCCACGAGGCCGCGCAGTGGGCGTGGGCCTATCGGGCCCACGATCCCGGGACGGGTGCCGGCCCGGGCGCGGGTGCCGGTGCCACCCACTGACCCGAGCCCGTCGTGCCTCCTGAGGCGAGTGGCGGCGCTGGCCTCGGGCCGCTCCGGTTCACACCGACGATCCCCGTCGGAAACGGCCCGTTCACATGGCGGTCGTAGTCTGGGAACGTGGCGACCTTCCTGCTCCGGGTGGAGCTGCCAGACAGACCGGGCGCCCTCGGGGCGGTGGCCAGCCGGATCGGGGCGGTGCGCGGCGACCTGGTCGCCGTCGAGGTGGTCGAGCACCGCGAGGGCAAGGCCGTCGACGAGTTCGTCGTCGCGCTGGCCGACGGGGATCACCTGTCGCTGTTGTTGAGCGAGGTCGCCGAGGTCGACGGCGTCGCCGTGCAGGACGTGCGGCCCGTGTCCGGTCGCCGGCACGACCGTCGCCTCGAGGCCTACACCACCGCACTCATCATCATGAAGGAACGCACCCCCCACGGCGTCCTCGACGCCCTGGCGGCGCGGGTCTGCGCCGAGCTCGACGCCACCTGGAGCGCGGTGCTCGACGTCGAAGGCGACTCGGTCGTCGCCTCGGTGGGGCGACCGCCGACCACCTCTTGGCTCGTGACCTCGCTGACCGAAGCGCGCGCCGTCACCGCGGGGATCGACGCGGCCGCCACCGGTCTCCGGCCGGTCGGGTCCGAAGGGGCCGAGGTCGGGTTCGTCGACCTCAGCGCCTGGGACCTCGTGCTCGCCGCCGGGCGCCCGGGCTGGCACTTCGGGACCCGCGAACGTGCCCACCTCACCGCACTGGCTCGGCTCGCCGACGCGCGCTGGGCCGACATGACCGATGGCGACGACCGGGTGCGACCGGGCGGCGACTCAAGCCCGGATCGACCGAGCCGCGCCGACTGACTGACTGACTGACTGACTGACTGACTGACTGACTGACTGACTGACTGACTGACTGACTGACTGACTGACTGACTGACTGACTGACTGACGCCTCGACGGCCGCGGCGCGGCCCGACGGTCAGCGGTCGGAGCCGGAGGCCTCGAGGAGCTCCAACAAGGTGCGCACGCCGAAGCCGGTGCCGCCCTTGGACAGGATCCCGCTGTCCTCGTCCGAGCGCGCCGGGCCGGCGATGTCGAGATGCACCCACGGCACCTCCCCCACGAACCGGGCCAGGAGGAGGGCCGCCGCGATGGCGCCGGCCTGACCGGCCTTGCCCACGTTCTTCATGTCCGCGATCTCCGAGTCGATGTGGGACCGGTACTCGTCGGGGAGCGGCAGGGGCCACGTCCCCTCGCCGGCGCGCTCGGACGCGGCGCGGACCCGGCCGACGAGATCGTCGTCGGACCCGAACACCCCGGCGATGGACATGCCGAGCGCCACGACGCAGGCCCCGGTCAGCGTGGCCAGGTCGATGATGGCGTCGGGCTCCATCTCCGCCGCCAGCGCCAGCGCGTCGGCCAGCACCAGGCGGCCCTCGGCGTCGGTATTGAGCACCTCGATGGTGCTGCCGTTGCGGATGGTGAGGACGTCGCCGGGCTTGGTGGCCCGGCCGCCGGGCATGTTCTCGGTGGTGGGGGCGAGCGCGGTCACGCGCACGCGCACGCCGAGCTCGCCGCAGGCGCCGACGGCACCGAGCACAGCCGCGGCCCCGCTCATGTCGGTCTTCATGGTGACCATGCCGTCGGGCGACTTGAGCGACAGCCCTCCGGAGTCGAAGGTGATGCCCTTGCCCACGAGGACCACGTGCGGCACGCGACCCTCCACGGTGACGGGGTCGGCGGGCTCGTAGGAGACCTTGAGCAGCCGGGGCGGCTCGGCCGAGCCCCGGGCCACGCCCAGCAGCCCTCCGAGGCGTTCGTCCACAATGCGGTGCTCGTCCCAGACCTCGACGCTCAGCCCGGGGCGGTTGGCGGCGTGCTCGGCCGCGGCATCGGCGAAGCGCGTGGGCGTGAGCGAGCTGGGAGGTTCGTTCACCAGGTCGCGCGCCAGGCACACGGCATCGGCCACGGACCGCGCCCGCCTCGTCCCCTCGGCCAGCGCGGCGGCGTCGAGGCCGGCTCCGGCCACCACCACGCGCTCGATCCCGGCCGGCTCGCTCTCGCTCTTGTGCGACACGAACCGGTACGCGCCCAGCACGGCTCCTTCGGCCACGGCCTGGACCGCGCCGCGCTGCGAGCCGACGGCATCGGCCACAGACGCCGGGATCACCACGACCGCCGCGCCCGACTTGCCCCCGGCCCGGACCACCGCTGCACCGGCGCGCCGCAGCGCGTCGACCCCGAGCGCAGCGCCGACGTCGCTTCGGCCCAGCCCCACGAACAACACGACGGGGGCCTGCGCTCCGAGCGATCCCTGGGCACTGGGCGCGCCCACGACGACCATGGTGTGGCCGACCTTGCCCGTGAACCCGCGCTGCGCGGCGCGCGCCTTGTCGAGAGCCGTCTCGACCGCCGGGCCGCCGGTGCTCACGACCACCGTGGCGGGAACGCCGGGCGCCACCGCGGGCCCGTCCGCGGTTTCGAGCACGGGCACGGCCACCACCGTCACCGCCGCTCCGGCCACTTCGGCCGCTCCCGCCGCGTCGGCCAGCGAGGCCGGGTCCTCGGCGTCGGCCCACCCGACGTCGAGGAGGGCGGAGCGGGTGAAGGGCTCGGCGGGGCTCATGGCCGTCGGGTCCCGGTGGGGGCGTGGCCCAGTGAGCGCGACGCCACGTGCTCGCCCTCCTGCCAGCGCGCCATGGTCCACAACAGGTCGCTGAGCCGGTTGAGATAGGGGCCGACAGAGGAGCCGGGGGCCGGAGACGAGCCTGTGAAGCCCCGCTCGGCGCGCCGCACCACCGTGCGAGCGACGTCCAAGGCGGCCGACACGCGGTTCTGCCCCGGCACCACGAACTCGGTCGGCATCTCGAAGCGCTCGTTGAGCTCGTCGATGCGGGCCTCGAGCGCGCTCACCATGGCGTCGGTCACGAGGGAGGTGCCCTCCACCAACTTGCGGCGGTTGTCGGGGGCGGTGGCCACCTCGGCCATGAGCACCCACAGGTCACGCTCGAGCTCGAGGAGGATGCCGCCGAGCTCGGACCCCGGCTCGGTCTCGGCCCGAGCCAGGCCCAGCACTGACTGGGCCTCGTCGACATCGCCGTTGACCTCGATCGACGGCGAGTTCTTCGCCACCCGACCGCCGTAGTAGAGCCCGGTCGTGCCGTCGTCGCCCTTGCGTGTGTAGATCTTCACCACGGCGCGGCATGCTAATCGGCTGCCCCGAGCGGCCCCCCGCTCCCCCGGACCTGCCCCAACGGCAAAGGCACCTCGGCCAGGCGAAAGAACCCGACCTCGGCCCGTAGACTGTGCGGATCGTGGAACGGATCGTGGAACGGATCGTGGAACGGATCGTGGAACGGACCGTGGAACGGATCGTGTCGCCCCACCCGGCGCCTCCCCCTGTACTGGCGCACGACGCGCTGACCCTCGACGAGCGCGGCGTGGCCTATCTCGACGCGGCGCGTACCCGGGTGGTGATCTTCGACGGGGCCATGGGCACGAGCCTGCAGCTCGCCGACCTGAGCGCGGACGACTACGGCGGCACCGCCCTCGAGGGGTGCAGCGAGGCCGTGGTCCTGCACCGGCCCGACGTGGTGAAGGCCATCCACCGTTCCTTCCTCGACGTCGGCGTGGACGTGGTCGAGGCCAACGCCTTCGGCGGCTTCGGGGTCGTCCTCGCCGAGTACGGGCTCCAGGACCGCGTCGAGGAGATCAACCTGGCCGCCGCCCGCCTGGCGCGCGAAGCGGCCGAGGAGGCCGCCGCGGCCACCGGCGACGGGCGCATGCGCTGGGTGGCGGGCAACCTCGGCCCCGGCACCAAGTTCCCCACCCTGGGCCAGATCCCCTACCTCGAGCTGCGCGACGCGTACCAGGAGCAGGCCACGGCGCTGCTCGCCGGCGGCGTCGACCTCATCCTGGTCGAGACGGTCTACGACCTCCTGCAGGCCAAGGCCGCCATCAACGCGGCCAAGCGCGCCATGGTGGCGGTGGGACGGCGGGTGCCGATCCAGGTCCAGGTGACCATCGAGCTCACCGGGCGGATGCTCCCGGGCACCGAGATCGGCGCCGCCCTCACGGCTCTCGACCCCATGCGCCCCGACATCATCGGGCTCAACTGCGCCACCGGCCCGGCCGAGATGGGCGAGGCCATCCGCTACCTGTCGCAGCACTCGCGCCTGCCGGTGTCGGCCCAGCCCAATGCCGGGCTGCCCTCGGTGGTCGACGGCAAGATGCACTACGACCTGACGCCGGACCAGCTCGCCGACCACCTCGAGCGCTTCATCACCGAGCTCGGCGTGAACATCGTCGGCGGCTGCTGCGGCACCACCCCCGAACACCTCCGGGCCGTGGTGGAGCGGTGCCGCGACCTGGTGCCCGCGCCCCGGCCGCCCTCGGCCATCGAGCACGAGCCCGGCGCGTCGTCGATCTACTCCAACATCGCCTTCCACCAGGACACCTCGTTCCTGGTGGTGGGCGAGCGCACGAACGCCAACGGGTCGAAAAAGTTCCGCGACGCCATGCTCGAGGCCGACTGGGACACCACCGTCGCCATCGGGCGCGACCAGGTCAAAGAAGGCGCGCACGTCCTCGACGTGTGCGTGGACTACACCGGCGCCGACGGCGTGGCCGACATGACCGAGGTCGCCAGCCGACTGGCCACCCAGGCCAGCGTGCCCCTCATGGTGGACTCGACCGAGGCCCCCGTGGTCGAGGCCGCGCTCAGGTGGATCGGCGGCCGGCCCGTCCTCAACTCGGTCAACCTCGAGGAGGGCGACGAGCCGGGGACGCGCCTCGACAAGTTCCTGACGCTGGCGCGCGAGTACGGCGCGGCGGTGGTGTGCACGTGTATCGACACCGAGGGCCAGGCCCGCACGGCGGACTGGAAGGTGCGCGCCGCCACGGCCATCCACGACATCGCCGTGCAGCGCTACGGCCTCGAGTCCTCGGACCTCATCTTCGACCCTCTCGTGCTCCCCCTGTCGACGGGGATGGAGGAGAGCCGCCGGGACGGGATCGAGACACTGGAAGGGACCACGCGCATCAAGGCCGAGCTGCCCGGCGTGTTCACCATCGTCGGGCTGTCCAACGTGTCCTTCGGGCTCAACCCCGCGGCGCGCCACGTGCTGAACTCGATGTTCCTCCACGAGCTCGTCGAGGCCGGCCTCGACGCGGCCATCGTCCACGCGGCCCGCATCATCCCCCTGTCGAAGATCGACGAGCGCGCCCGCGAGGTCTGCCTGGACCTCATCTACGACCGCCGGCGCGACGGGTACGACCCGCTCCAGGAGCTCCTCGCCCTCTTCGAGGGGGTCTCGGCCACGTCGGCGGTGACCGAGGACCGCACGGGGTGGACCGTCGAGCACCGCCTCGAGCAGCGCATCATCGACGGTGACCGCAACGGGCTCGAGGACGACCTGGCCGAGGCCCTGGCGGGCGGGCATGCCGCGCTCACCATCGTCAACGACTTCCTCCTGGCCGGCATGAAGACGGTGGGAGAGCTCTTCGCCACCGGCGAGATGCAGCTGCCCTTCGTGCTCCAGTCGGCCGAGACGATGAAGGCGGCCGTCTCCTACCTCGAGCCGCACATGGAGAAGGCCGACCAGGGCGGCAAGGGGACGGTGGTGCTCGCCACGGTCAAGGGCGACGTGCACGACATCGGCAAGAACCTCGTCGACATCATCCTCACCAACAACGGCTACGAGATCGTGAACCTCGGCATCAAGGTCAACATCGGGGAGATGATCCAGGCCGTCGAGGACCACAAGGCCGACGCCATCGGCATGAGCGGGCTGCTCGTGAAGTCGACCCTCATCATGCGCGAGAACCTCGAGGAGATGAACGCCCGCAAGCTAGCCCACATCCCCGTGCTGCTGGGCGGGGCCGCCCTGACGCGCAACTACGTCGAGCGCGACCTGCGCAGCGTCTACGAGGGCCGCCTCTTCTACGGCAAGGACGCCTTCGAGGGGCTGCGCACCATGGACCGTCTCGTCGAGATGAAGAAGACCGGCGAGGAAGACCCCGCCTTCGGGCGCGAGCAGGGGGGGCGCAAGCTGCCGCCCCGCAAGTCGCAGCTGCCGGTCGACGAGAGCGTGGTGGCGCCGCGCCGCGCCGCCACGGTCGCCACCGACACCCCCGTCTTCACCCCGCCGTTCCTCGGCTCGCGCGTGGCCAAGGGCATCGCCATCGACGACATCGCCGCCTACCTCAACCTCACCGCGTTGTTCCGCAACCAGTGGGGATTCCGCCCCGAGCGCGACCACCAGGGGGTCGCCGAGCCCGACGCCGAATTCAAAGAGCGGGTCAGCGCCGTGCTGCGCGAGGAGCTCGACAAGGCCAAGGCCAAGGACCTACTCGTGCCCCAGGTGGCCTACGGCTACTTCGCGGCCAACGCCGACGGCAACGATCTCGTGCTGTGGACCGACGAGACGCGCTCGACCGAGATCACCCGCTTCACCTTCCCCCGGCAGAAGAAGGAGCCGTGGCTGTGCATCGCCGACTTCTTCCGGTCGGTCGAGTCCGGTGAGCCCGACTACGCCGCCTTCCAGGTCGTGTCGATGGGGTCCGAGGTCTCCAAGGAGACGGCGCGCCTGCACGCCGAGAACCACTACACCGACTACCTGAAGCTCCACGGCCTCGGGGTGGAGATGGCCGAAGCCCTGGCCGAGTACTGGCACCACCGGGTGCGCGAGGAATGGGGCTTCGCCGACGAGGACGGGCCCACCCTCACCGGGCTCTTCCGCCAGCAGTACCGGGGCGGCCGCTACTCGTGGGGCTATCCCGCCTGCCCCGACCTCGAGGACAACGCCAAGGTCGTCGACCTTCTCGGGGCCGACCGCATCGGCGTGACCGTCAGCGACGGGTTCCAGATGCACCCCGAGCAGACCACCGACGCCATCATCACCCCCCACCCCCAGGCCAAGTACTTCGTGGCCTGAGCGCGTCGCTGGCGCGCCCCGCCGGTGCCAGTCTCGGCGCGCCCCGCCGGTGCCTGCCTCGGCGCGCTGCGCCGGCCTAGGTGCTGCAGCGGTCGCCGAGCCAGGGCTGCTCGCCGTCGAGTGAGAACAACACGACAGCCAGGGTGTCCTGTTCGGCCTTCGAGGCCAGGTTGGGAGGGACGTTCACCAGGATCGACAACGCGGCCGCCAGTGCGGCGAGGTTCCACGTCGACTGGCTGAACTGGAAGGCCCCCATGTAAAGCCCGTTGGGGGACACGGCCTGGTAGTTGCCGCGCGACTCGGCCTGCACCACGCACTGCAGGAACGGGTTGAGGACGGGGTCGGGGAGCGAGAACCCGGCGGGCGCACTGGCCACGGCACCGCCGCCGCCGCCGGCGGCGCCGGGTGGCGGTGTGGGCCTCGGTCGGCCCGGGACCTTGCCGGCGTTCTTCTGCGCCGCCGCCACGGCCGCGGCGGCGGCCGCATCCTGGGCGGCGGCCTGCGCGGCGACGGCGGTGGCCAGCTGCCCGGTGATCTGGGCCTGCTCGAGCTCCATGGCGTGCTGGGTGCTCTGCGCACCGTTCAAGGCCGTCGCCTGCTGCGCCTGGTCGGACTGGTCCTGGCTCTGCTGTTGGTGCAGGGACGCCTGACGGAACTGCAACGCGTCCTGGGCGTCTTGGAGTTGGCTGAGGGCGGTCTCGATGTTCCCGGTGGCGATGGAGTCGTACTCGTTGGCCGACTGCACCTCTTCGGCGTTCCCCGCGAACAACGCCGCGTCGGACCCGGTCAACTCGCCGCCGTTCATGTACGACGTGATGGCGAGCTCGCGGACTTGGCTCGTGTCCTTGTTGAACTGTTGTTCGTCGACGGCGATCTCCTGGCTGATCTGGGTCAGCGCTGCGGCATCGGCGGCGACTTTCTGCGACTCCACCGAGTACTGCTGCTGGTAGGCGTCGACCTGCAACTGCTCGTGCACGAGCTGCTGGGCGATCGCCCTGGCCTGGGCCCTGAGGTCACCGATCTGATCGGCCGCGGCCGATCCCGGCGCGAGCACCACGGTGAGGGAACTCGTCGCCACGAGAGCCGAGACAAGAGCGGCCCCGACGATCCGTCGTCTTCGCCCTCTTGCGTTCGGCTCCCCCGTCGCGATCGACCAGGCGCGAGACACAATGGAACCGCAAAGTAGCGGTCTGGCTGGCTTCTGACAAACCAAAACCGCGTTCACGCAGGCGCCAGGCGTGAAACCGCAACCGTCGTCGCGACGCCACGCGCCCTACCCGTCACGATGCTTCATGCCCACGGCGAACACAACGGCGTGATTCCACGCAGGTGGCCGACGTTCACTCCCGGTGAACACGTGCGCGCGTTGTTGAGCTTCCGTCGTGGGTGCCATCGACGCCCGCTCGGTTAACCTTGAAGGCGAGTGACCAGTCCAACACTCCGGGGAGCAACGCTGTGTCGTGCGCGTGCTCGCCACGCGCCGACGAGGTCGTGTGGCGATCGCCGCGTTGCGAGGACGTGCGGTGACGGGCGCGTGAACCCGTCTCGGCGATCGCACCATGGCGCATGCACCGCGACGATCGGATCGGAGGCCACCCGATGACACTGGACCTTCAGCAGCGCCCCTACCGTTGGCACGAACAAGCAGTCGACCTGGCTGGGCAGCTGCAACGGGCGCACGGCACCATGGAGGACCTCGGCGCCGCCCTCGACAGCGGTGACGGCGCCGCGGCTCGGCACATCGCGCAGTGCGCGCATGAGGTCGTCGGGTCGGTGGGCCTGGCGGTCAAGACGCTGCGCACCCTGCAGCCGCCCGTCGATCATCTCGACGACCGCGACGCCATCGGGTCGACGCTGGCCATCGGTGGGTCCGGTGTCGCCACCATCGCGCTCGACGTGATGGTCAACGCCATGTTGGCCCTCTCCGCCACCGACGACGCCCGGGACACCGATTTCCTCATCGGCGCCTGCCTGGACGCCGAGAGCGCGTACGAGGTCAGCACCGCGGTGGTGCAGGCCGCTCCGACACGGGACGCCGAGGCCATGGTCGACCTGCAACGCGCCTACGACACGGAGGGCTCGGTGGCACTGCGTCGCCGGGTCATCGAATCCCGGCCGATGGTGCGCGCCATCCACGACCGGATCCACAACGACACGCCGGCTTCCTGATCCAGGAGCCGGACCGGCGCCAAGGACGCGGACCGGCGGTCAGGACGCGGACGCGGACGCGGGCCGGCGCCGAGGACGAGGCGGGTATCGTCGCCCGATGAGCACGTCCGGCCCGGGACCGACCGGTACCAGGGACATCGTGGCCGCCTTCGCCGATCGCTTGGAGGGTCGCGACTGGGAGGGGTGGGCCGAGCTCCTCGACCCTGACGTCGTCTACGAGATTCCTCAGACCCGCGAGCGCATCCGCGGTCGCGACCGCTACGTGGCCTTCAACGTCGAGTACCCCGGTGCGTGGCACCTCGAGCCCGAGATCGTGATCGGCGACGGCGCCCACGGCAGCCTGCTCTTCCGCTGGAACATCGGGGACGAGACGTCGCTCGCCATCGCCTTCTTCGAGCTCCACGAGGGCAGGATCACGAAGGTCACCGACTTCTGGCCCGAGCCCTACGAGCCGCCGCCGGGACGCGAGCACCTCGTCGAACGCTGGTAGCCCACGGGGACTGATCGTCCGACAGGCGGGGAGGCCCCCTCTCTCGCCAGCGTCGCTTTGTCAGCTTCAGCGACGCGGTCCGTCGGCCAACAGCATGTCCAAGACGTCGTCGGGGGTCGGAGCAGCGGAGATCTCCGCGGCGATGTCCTGGGCGCGCCCTCGGTAGGAGGGGGCGTCGAGGGCCTCGCTGATCGCCGCCGCGATGCGAAGCGCGTCGTCCCCCTCGAGCGCGCGCCGCGCCGCGTCGGGGCCGCGTCCCCGGGCTCGACGGTCAGCCCGGCTCCGGCGGCGGCGAGACGGCGACCGTTCTCGAACTGGTCGGCGAACAGCGGCACCGCCACCACGGGGACGCCGGCGGCCACGGCACCGAAGGCGGTTCCCGAGCCTCCATGGCACACCACGACGTCGGCGGCCCGCAGCACGTCGTCCTGCTCGACCCAGGCTTCCACGTGCACGTTGGCCGGGACCGCACCGAGCTCGTCGCGATCGAACCGACGGCCCACCGTCAGCAGCACCCGGGCGTCGATGGCCGCGACGGCCTGCAACGCCGTTCGGTACACACCCGCCGCCATGGACATGTGGCCCAGCACCGTGCCGAACGTCAGATACACCAGGGGCGCGCTCGAACCGTCCCACCAGTCGGGGAGCGGTCTCGGCCCGCCCGTGGAGGGCACCCGGAAGCGGACGGTGGTGGCGAAGGTCGACGGATCGAGCGTGGCCGGGAACCGCGTCAGGTAGGGCGATCGGAGCAGTTCCTCGACGAGCCCGGCGCGATGGGCCTCGAGCGCGGGAGCGGCCACGGCGATCGACCCCGCCTCGGCTTGCGCCAAGGAGATGGCCACCTGCGCGTGTCTGATGCCGAGCCGTCCGGCCGAGACCGCCGACGCGTACTCACACGGGTCGCGCAGCACGAGGTCGGGCGCCCACTGCACACAGGCCTCCTCCATGCCGCCCGACATGGCCGTCGTCGCCAGGCGCCCGAAGAGCTCTCGGTTGCCGAGCACCGACGCCACCTCGGGTGACTCGACGGGGAGTCGCTCTCGAATCGCCGCCACCTCCTCCTCGGTGGGCTCCCCGCCGGCCCGGAAGCCGTAGCCGGCCGCCTCCACCATCTCCGCCAGCGCCGGCGGTCCGACCACCACGGTCTCATGTCCCTGCCGGCGTGCCGCGGCGAGGAAGGGCAGGAGCGGACCGAGATGGCCCGCACCTCCGAGAGAGCACGCTGCGAGGACCCGCATGGCGCGCAGCCTACGGGCGCCGTCGTGCGCTCTTCAGAAGGCCGAGCGCGGTGCGCCAGCGCAGTGGGCCAGCGCAGTGGGCCGGCTCAGAGGGCCAGCGTGACGCCGCCGTCGACGACGATCGTGGCGCCGTTGATGAAGCCGGCAGGCACCGAGCACACGAAGGCGACCACGCGCCCGAAATCGGCGGGATTGCCCATCGTCCCGTCGAGGGCGCCGCCGCCGCTGAGCTCGCGCATGCGGTCGGTGCTGTGGGGGCCGGGGCACACGAGGTTGAGGGTGATCCCGCTCTGCTCAGCCGCAAGGTCGGCTGCCGCCGTCTTCGCCCACGCCCGCAGGCCGCTGCGCGCCGTGTTGGACAGGGCCAGGGTCGGAATGGGCTGGACCACGGAGTACGACGAGATGCAGCACAGCCGCCCCCAACCCGCGGCGCGCATGGACGGTAGCGCGGCGCGCGCCAAGCGCACGGGCGAGAGCATGTTCGCCTCGATGGCGGAGCCCAGCGCGGCGTCGTCGACGTCCAAGGAGCGACCCGGAGGCGGGCCGCCGGCGTTGGCCACCACGATGTCGAGGCCGCCGAAGCGCTCCATCGCCGCGGCCACGAGGCGATCGGGGGTGGCGGGGTCGGCCACATCGGCGACCAACGCCACGACCTCGGCCCCGCCCGCGGCCAGGGCCTGCTCGGCCTGGCGCAGCGGGCCCTCGGACCGCGCGCGAGATCAAGAGACGCGCCCCCTCCTCGGCGAGCGCCTCGGCACTGGCCCGGCCCAGGCCGCGCGACCCCGCCGTGACCAGCGCCACCTTGCCGGCGATGCCGAGGTCCATCGTCAGGCTCCGGCGCCGGTGTCGATGACCACGAGGGAGTGGTCGACGGTGTTGAGGGGGATGGCCCCGTCCTCCCCCACCACCACGATGTCCTCGAGACGCATGCCGAAGCGGCCCGGCAGATAGATGCCGGGTTCGATCGAGAAGGCATGGCCGACGGCCAACGCCGTCTCGTTCCCGGCCACCAGATAGGGGTCCTCGTGCTCCTCGATCCCGATCCCGTGGCCCGTGCGGTGGATGAAGAACTCACCCAGCCCGGCCTCGGTGATCACCGCACGCGCCACCGAGTCGACGTGTGCGGCCGTAACCCCGGGCCGTACTGCGGCCACCGCGGCCTGCTGCGCGGCGAGCAGCACCGCGTAACAGTCGCGCACCTCGGGCCCGGGCTCGCCCACCGCCACCGTGCGGGTGATGTCGGAGCAGTAACCGACGTCGTCGTGCAGCGCGTACTCGCCGCCGAAGTCGCACACCACCGTGTCCCCCACCCCGATGACGCGCTCGCCGGCCTCGTGGTGCGGGCTGGCCCCGTTCGGGCCGCTGCCCACGATGGCGAAGTTCACCCGCCGGTGCCCCGCCGCGAGGAGGCCGGCGCCGAGGGCCTCGGACACCTGGATCTCGCTCCGGCCCGCCAGGGGGATCTGGCCCTCCTGGAGCACCGCCGCCACGCTGTCGGCGGCGCGCGCCGCGGCCCGCAGGGCCGCCACCTCGTCGTCGTCCTTCACGGCCCGCAGCGGGGACGTCACGCGCGACGCCGTCACGAAGTCGGCCCCGGGCAGGGCGGCCTGCAACGCCAGGAGGGAGTGGGCCCAGGCCCGGTCGCTGATGCCGAAGGTCGCACCCGACGCCGGACCGAGCAGGGCCGCGGCCAGCGCGACGGGGTCTTCGGTCTCGGCCCAGAGGCGGAGGATGACCGTCCCCCCCGTGTCGGGCACGCGGGGCGCCTCGAGGGCGGGGACGATGAGCACGGCCTCGCCCTGGCGCGGCAGCACCAGAAGCGTGAGGCGCTCGAGCGGCATGGCCCGGTACCCCGTGAGCCAGGGCAGATCCGCCCCGTGCGACAGCAGCAGCGCGTCGACGCCGAGCTCGTCCATGCGCGCCCGCACCCGCGCCAGGCGTCCGGCCCGGGCACCGCCCGGCGCGCTCACGTCGCGACCCCCGTCGCGGTCGCCGTGGCTGTCGTCGGCTCGGTCGCCGCGGTCGCAGCCGCAGCCGCAGCCGCAGCACCCCGGGCGTGGTAGCTCGAACGCGTCAAGGGTGAGGACTCCACATGGGCGAACCCCATCTCCTCGCCCACGGCGCGCAGGGACTCGAACTCCTCGGGTGTCCACCACCGCGCCACCGGGAGGTGGGCGGCGGTGGGCCGCAGATACTGGCCGAGCGTGACGATGTCGACGCCGACGGCCCGGAGATCAGCCAACGCTCCCACCACCTCGTCGGTGCGCTCCCCCATGCCGAGGATCAGCCCGGACTTGGTCGTGAGCCCCACCTTCTTGGCCCGGCCCAGCACGCCCAGGCTGCGGGCGTAGCCGGCCGAGGGACGAACGGCGCGCTGCAGGCGCGCCACGGTCTCGAGGTTGTGGTTGAGGACGTCGGGACGGGCGTCGAAGATCGTGGCCAGCGACGGCAGGTCCCCCTTGCAGTCGGGGATGAGGACCTCGACGGCCGTGGTCGGGCAGCGTCGGCGGATGGCGTCGATGGTGCGGGCGTAGCCGGCCGCCCCGCCGTCGGCGAGGTCGTCGCGCGCCACCGCCGTCACCACGGCATAGGCCAACCCGAGTTGTTCGACGGCCGCGGCCACGCGGTCAGGCTCCTCGGCGTCGGGGGGCTCGGGATGCCGGGTGTCGACGAGGCAGAACCCACAGGCGCGCGTGCAGCGCTCGCCGTTGATCATGAACGTGGCCGTGCCGTCGGCCCAGCACTCGAAGATGTTGGGACAGCCCGCCTCCTCGCACACCGTCACGAGCCCGAGGTCGCGCACCGTCCGCCGCAGCCCGAGGAATTCCTCACCCATGCGGGCCGGGACCCGCAGCCACGGCGGCTTGCGGGCGTTGGTGGCGAGCCCGGCGCCGGGGTCGACCCCGGCTTGGCGCAACCGGACGCGCAGTCGTTGCCCGGGCACCCGCTCCGCCAGCGGTCCCGGGTCGGTCGAAGTCGCGGTGGGAGTCGTGCTGGGCGTCGCGGGGATGAGCCCGGCCACGTCCTGGCGCTCGTAGCGCCCGTCGGGGGCCCAGCGCGCCACGGCATGGCCCACGAGGAGGTCGACGACAACGTGCATGGGCACGCGCACGCCTTCGGCCGCGAGCGACGTCACGGCCTTGTCGGGGTCGCTGATCCCGCACGGCACGATGCGCTCGAACCACGCCAAGTCGGGGTCCACGTTCAAGGCCAGTCCGTGCATGGACCGCCCACGCGTGACGCGCACGCCGATGGCACAGATCTTGCGGGGCACCGGGCCCGCCGCGTCCACCCACACCCCGGGATAGCCCTCGAGCCGCCCGGCCGGCACGGAGAGGTCCGCCAGCGTGTCGATCACGACCTGCTCGATCGCGTGGACGTGGCTCGGGACCGAGCGCGGCGCGGTGGGGACGCTCACGACGGGATAGGCGACGAGCTGTCCCGGGCCGTGGTAGGTGACGTCCCCGCCCCGGTCGCTGTCCACGATCTCGGCGCCCACCGCCGCCGGGTCGACGAGCACGTGGGACCGATCGGCGTGGGCCCCCAGCGTGAACACGTGCGGATGCTCGAGGACGAGGAGATGGTCGTCACGGCCGTGGTCGTGCACGGCGCGCTGCAGGGCGTGCGCCTCGGCATACGGGACCCGGCCCAGCCAACGAACCCGGAGCATCGCTGTCTCGTCCCGGCTCTCGTGCCGGCTCAGAGCTCGGCAGCCCAGTCGTGGGTCCCCAGGATCTCGGTGATCCGGGCCACGAACGCCGCCGCATAGGCCCCGTCGACGGCCCGGTGGTCCCACGCCAGGCACACGAGCCCGAGGGAGTGGATGGCGATGGCCTCGGTGCCGTCGGGTTGGAGGACGACGGTGGGGCGCCGCTTCACTCCGTCGGTCGACAAGATGGCCACCTGCGGCTGATTGATGATCGGCGCCGTGAGGAATGTGCCGAACGGCCCCGCGTTCGTGATCGAGAACGTCCCGCCCGAGATGTCGTCGGCGCTGAGCTTCTTGGTCCGGGCGCGGTCGGCGAGCTCGCGGATGCGGCGGGCCATCCCCCGCAACGTCAGCTCCTCGGCGTGCTTCACCACGGGCACGATGAGACCGTTGTGGTCGAGGTCGACGGCGAACCCCAAGTTGAACTGGTGGTGCACGATGAGCGAGTCGTCCCCCACCGACGCGTTCAGATGCGGCCACTCGTGCAACGCCTCGACCGTGGCCCGGGCCACGAAGGGGAGGTAGGTGAGAGCGAAGCCTTCCTCGGCGCGGAACTGCGCGCCGTGGGACCGCCGCACCCTCTCCACCTGTTCGTAGTCGACCTCGAGCACGACCAGGGTGTGGGGGCTCGTGGCCTTGGACCGGACCATGTGCTCGGCGGTGCGGCGACGGATGTTGGTGAAGGGGATGATCTCGTCGGTGCCGGCTGTGGGGAGCGCCGTCGACGAGGTGGGCGGGGCGCTCGACGGTGGCGTCGCTGCGGTCGCGGCCGCCGGTGCCGGAGCCGAAGCCGGTGCACCTGGGGCCGGGGCACCTGGGGCCGGGGCACCGCCGGCGCGCCGAGCGTCGATGAAGTCGAGCACGTCCGAGCGGGTGATGCGGCCGCCCAGACCGGTGCCGGCGATATCGGCGGGGTCGATGCCGTTGTCGTCGAGCAACCGCCGCACCACGGGCGACAGGATCCGGTCGCCCCATTTGCCGGGGCCGTCGCTCCCGGCACCCGACGGCGCCGGAGCCGGGCTCGGGGTGGCGGGAGGAGGCTGGGCCGCTGCCTGGTGCGCAGCTGGCGCCGGTGCCGGGGGCGCAGCGGGTGGCGTGGACGCGGCGGGTGCCGGCGCGGCCGCAGGTGCAGGCTCGGGGGCAACAGGTGCGGGCGGGGCTGGGGCCGGAGCTGCAGCTTGTGCCGGGGCGGGCGCAGGTTGCGCAGCCGGGGCCGACTCTGCCGGGGCCGACGCAGGCGCTTCGGGAGCGGCGCCGCCGCCGGGGGCCCCGTCGGCGCTCACCACGGCCAGCACGGTGCCGACGTCGACGGTATCGCCCTCCGGCACGCGGATCTCGGCCAGCGTCCCCGACGCGGGTGACGGGACCTCCGAGTCGACCTTGTCCGTCGAGACCTCGAACAACGGCTCGTCGCGTGCGACGGTCTCGCCCACGGCCTTGAGCCACTTGGTGACGGTCCCCTCGGTGACGGTCTCGCCGAGCTGGGGCATGGTGACGTCAGCCAACGTGCAACCCCCTTCCGGTGAGGGCCAACACTGTCTCACCGAACGCCTCGGACAAGGTGGGATGCGGCTGGATGAACTGCGCCACCTCGTCGACGGTCGCCTCCCAGTTCACCGCCAGATATCCCTGGCCCAGCTGTTCGGTGACCCAGGGGCCCGCCATGTGCACCCCGAGGATCCGGCCGGCGCGACCGTCGGCGAGGCGCTCGGCCACCACCTTCACGAGCCCTTCGGTCTCCCCCACGATCCGGGCCCGGCTGTTTCCCCCGTACGGGTCCTTCTTCACCACCACGTCGATCCCGGCCTCCTTGGCCTGGCCCTCGGTCAGCCCCGCGAAGGCCACCTCGGGGTGGCAGTAGATGGCCCACGGCACCCGGGAGTAATCGACGGGCAAGGCCGGCTCACCCAGCATGGCCTTGATGGCGAGGATCCCCTCGGCGAACCCGACGTGCGCCAGCTGCGGCGTGTTGACCACGTCACCGACCGCCCACACACCATCGGCCGCGGTGCGCTGGTACTCGTCGACCTCGACGAAACCCCGCCCGTCGAGGGTGACGCCGGTGCCGTCGGCCAGCAAGCCCTCGGTGAGGGGTCGACGGCCGACCGACACCACGACGGCATCGACGGTCACGGACTCGCCCTCGCCGAAGGTCACCGTGGTGCCCGTCCCGTTGGGGGAGTGCCCGCTCACCGTGACCCCGGTGTGGACGTTGATCCCCCGCTTGCGAAACGACCGGGCCACGACGTTCGCCACGTCGGGATCGCAACCGGTCAGGAGCGACGGCAACACCTCGAGCACGGTCACCTGGCTCCCGAGGTCCGCGAACATCGACGCGAACTCGCATCCGATGGCGCCGCCCCCGATCACGGCCATCGACGCCGGGAGCACGTCGAGCGACAGGACCTCGTCCGACGTCAGCACCAACCGGCCGTCGACGTCGAAGCCGGGGATGGTGCGCGGCACCGACCCGGTGGCGATGACGACGTTGCGGCCGGTGATCTCGAACGCCGCGCCGGGTGCGGCGCCGTCGGGGCCGGCGTTGGGCTCGACACGGACCCGGTGTCCGGGCAGCAGCGTGCCGATACCGTCGAAGGTGACGATGCCGCGCCCTTTCATGAGGCCGGCCAGGCCCTTGAAGAGCTGGTCCACCACCTTCTGCTTGCGGCCCTGGCTGACCGAGAAGTCGACCACGGGCTGGCCCGCCTGGATGCCGAATTCCTTGGCGCCCGCCACGGTGCGCACCACGCTGGCGGTCTCGAGGAATTCCTTGGCCGGGATGCACCCCCGGTGCAGGCAGGTCCCACCGACCTTGTCGCGCTCCACCACCGCCACCTGCAGACCGGCCGAGGCTCCGTACAGGGCGGTGGCGTACCCGCCCGGGCCACCACCGATCACCACGACATCGAATTCGGTGCGTTCAGCCGTCGTGATCACCTCCATGTCGGACACGGCGTTCGAGTGCTCTTGCCTTTCTTCAGCCTAACGGGGAGGCACACCGGGGCTGGATCTCGGAGTTGGTCGGTTGGGTCGGTTGGGCCGCCCGGCCTCCCGACCTTGACCAAGCCACGTGGCCCTCGTCGGCCTCATGGCCATGCTCGTCGGCCCCGTAGGCTCGAGCACCGTGGCGGCCGTGACCGTGACGGGCTTCCACCGCTCCCACCTGCCCGGAGTCCTGACCCTGTGCGAGGCGGAGGGGTGGCCTTCGTTCCCCGATGATCCGGTGCGAGCGCTCGGGATCCTGGGCGGTGACAAGGCCGTCACAGCGGTCGCGCTCGACGGCGACACCGTCGCCGTCGTCGGCTTCGCCTTCGCGGTGGTCGACGACGGCGCCCTCGACGCGTACCTGTCGATGTTGGCGGTCCGTGCCGACCGCCGGCGCGAGGGGATCGCCCGCACGCTGCTGGGCGAGCTGTTCCGCCTGTCGGGGGCGCAGCGGATCGACCTCTTGGCGGAACCCGGGTCGGAGCCGTTGTACGAGTCGCTGCCCCACCGCATCTTCCAGGGATACCGGATCTACCCCCGGCGACCCGACGACCCCACCGACTTCTGGGTGGCGGACCCGGGCTGAGGGGCCAGGGGGCCAGACACAGCTAAGTGGTCAGGGCCAGAGCGAAGGGCCCGAGCGAAAGGGTCAGAGCTCGGGGGGCAGCGGCAGAGGGCGGCGACCGGCGAAGCCGTCGTCGGGGAAGTGCCACCACGCCAGGTCCTCCTCGCCCAGCTGCCAGCACAGGAGCACCTCACGGCCGTTGTGCATGGCCGTGAAGTCGATCAGGCCGCGCTCCGCGTCGCGCAGCACGATGCCCTCCTCCTCCAGCTCGGCCAGCGCCTCGTCGACGTCGAAGGACACGGCCGGCTCCGAGCCCACCGCCACGGCCGGGGCGGCGGCGGGGGTCGTACCCGGGAGCACGGCATGGCCGTTGGCGCGGGCCGTCACCGTGAGGCGCGAGGCGCGCCGGATGACACCGAGGAGGAGCCGGAGCCGAGGGAGATACGCCTGGGCCTCGTCGACCGTCCAGTACCGCACGCCGGTCGGTCGCCCTCGCCTACAACGATCCCGAGCCGGGGTCCCCGGTCCCGCCGCTCATGCGGCCGAGGAAGCCGGAGAGGCGCTCCCGGATCAGGTCGGGCAGCACCGACGTGGCCGGCAACGGCTCGAAGGCGTCGGACGCGGCCACCAGCGCGGCGTCCTCCTCGTCGGTGAGCTCGATATCGGCGGCGGCCGCGTTCACCTCCACCTGGGCGGCGGAGCTCGCCCCCGGGATCACCACCACGTTCGGCCGTCGGATCAACCACGCCAATGCGATCTGCGACGGTGTGGCGTGATGGGTCTCGGCCACCTGGCGCAGGACGTCGAGGAGCGGCACGGCCCGGCGCAGGTTCTCGGGATGGAAGGCGGGAGACGCGGAGCGGACGATGCCGCTCGGGCGGTGATCGGCGTCATAGCGCGCCGAGAGCAGGCCCTGGGCCAACGGGCTGTAGGCGATGATCAGCCGGTCGTGGCTCTGGGCCCAGGGCAAGAGGTCCTTCTCGGGCCGGCGGTCCACGAGGTTGTAGCGAACCTGGTTCGACAATACGGGCCGGCCGAGCGCGTCCTGCGCCGCCTCCCAGCGCGCCAGGGAGTAGTTCGAGACCCCGACGTGGCGCACGGTCCCCTCGTCGAGCAGCCGCGCGAAGGCGGGCATCGTCGACGACAGCGGAACCACCGGGTTGGGCTGGTGCAGCTGGTACAGGTCGAGGGCGTCGATACCGAGGCGCCGCAGGCTGCCCCGGGCCCGCTGCAGCACGACGGGTGCCACCGGCAGGACGGGGAAGATCTTCGAGGCGATGAAGGCCTCGTCCCGGCGGTCCCCGAGGGCCCGGCCCAGGATCCGCTCGGAACGGCCGAACCCATAGATCTCGGCCGTGTCGAACAACGTGATGCCGACGTCGAGGGCGCGCTGCACGATGGCGTCGGCCTCGCGGTCGGAGTAGTCGGACCCGTACCCCCACTCGGTCGAGCCGAACTGCCACGTCCCGAGCCCGATGGCCGAGACCCGGGCGCCCCCGACGTCGACGTACTTCACGGTGTTGCCCTGCCTCGGTCGAAGGGGCCGGTCACGGTGCGGTGCGCCTCACTTCGGGGGCATGCGGATCCCGCCGTCGAGGCGGATCACTTCCCCGTTGAGGTAGCTGTTCTGCGCGATGTGGGCCACGAGCTGTCCGTACTGGACGGGCTGGCCCAGCTTCTTCGGGAACAGCACCGACTGGCCCAGCGCGTTGCGCTGCTCATCGGGGAGCATCCCGAGCAGCGGCGTGTCGAACAGGCCGGGGGCGATGGTCACGACCCGGACCCCGACGGCGGCCAGGTCGCGCGCCGCGGGCAACGTCATGCCCACGATGGCACCCTTCGAGGCCGAGTAGGCGAGCTGGCCCACCTGGCCGTCGAAGGCGGCCACCGAGGCGGTGTTCACGATCACGCCGCGCTCGCCGTCCTCGAGCGGCGCGGTGACGGCCATGGCCGACGCGGCGCGCGTCATGACGTTGAAGGTGCCCACCACGTTGAGCTCCTGGATGAATTTGAACGCGCTCAGGTCATGGGGCGAGTTGTCGCGGTTGATGACCCGGCCGACCCATCCGGTGCCCGCACAGTTGACGGCGATGCGCAGCTTCCCGCCCTCGGCCGCCTGGTCGACGGCGCGCTGGCAGTCCTCGGGGTTGGTCACGTCGCCGGCGACGTAGTTGGCGTTAGCGCCGATGTCCCCGGCCACCTTCTTGGCCCCGTCCTCGTTGCGGTCGAAGATCGTGCACCGCACGCCCTGGGCCGAGAGGGTGCGGGCCGTGCCCTCACCCAGCCCTGACCGCGCCACCGGTGATGACTGCGGAGATGCCGTTGAGGTCCATGGCGCGCATGCTACGGGCGCTCCCCCACCGCCCGCCAAGCCCAGCACCGCCTCGGGTCGGCCGGGCGTGGCCCGCCGGCGGCCACCTCGGGCACGGGCGCCCGCCCAGCACTCAGACGACGAAGTGGTCCCCGGAGGTGCCGTGCTGGGCCGTGGCCGCCTCCACGGCGAGGAGGTCGACCCGGTCGTTCATCTCGTCGCCGGAGTGGCCCTTCACCCACGAGAAGCGCACGGGGCGGCCGGGGTCGAGTGCCAACGCCAGCAGCGGCTCCCACAGGTCCTGGTTGGCGACGGGCTTGCCGGCCGTGTTGCGCCAGCCCCGGCGCTGCCAGCCCTCCCACCACCGGTCGCGGAAGCAATTGACGACGTAGGTCGAGTCGCTCCTGACGTGCACCGGGCCCTCGATAGCCTCGAGCGCCCGGATCACGGCCACGATCTCCATGCGCTGGTTGGTCGAGCGCGCCTCGGACCCGCTCGCGTACGGGCCGTCGGGCACGGCCCAGGCCCACCCGCCGGGCCCGGGGTTCCCGAGGCACGAACCGTCGGTGTACACAACGGTCTCGGTCCCCGGTGTCGCCATGAGGCCCTCAGCATGCACAGCAGAGCCCGGGGTCCGGGTGGACCGCTCAACCGGTGTCGAGCTCGAACGGCGGCGTCTCGAACGGCTGGGCCGTCTCGAAGCGGTCGCCGCCCGGCGGGCCCCGCATCTCCCAGGACCCGGGCTCGCCCCGAAGGACGTATCCCCCGTAGGTGAGGAGCCCATGGTGCCAGTGACACACCCGGGCCAGGCCGGCCAGGGTGCTGTGCCTGCACGTGGCGTAGTCGACGTCCCAGTGGTGGTTCTCGAGGCCCTGGGCCACGTCACAGCCCGGCACGACACAACTCGGGTCCCGGGCCTCGAGGGCGCTCTGGAGATGGGCGGGGACGCTGCGCCCGGCGTGGCACACCGTGGTGACGTCGACTCCGCGTTTCACGAGGATCTTCACGAAGGAGTCGGGGAGCTGGCGCCGCAGGGCGGCCACCGACACCGGCCCCACCCCGGCCACCTCGCAGCGCTCGCCTGGCTGCGTGAACCCTCTCTTGAGGGCGGTGCCGTCGACGGTGACGCACACCGTGGCCCGAGGTGGTCTCGAGTTCGCCGACGCGATGGAGGTGCCGGTCACGAGGGCCACCAGCGCGTCGGCCCGGTAGGCGGCGGGGGGCTCGGGGTCCCCCGCCTTGCGGGCCGCCTCGAAGCGGGCGTCGGCCTCGGCCTCCAGCGCGCCGAGCAGTCGGGCCCCGTCGAGGGCGGTGAGCTTGGCGTCGAGGCGCAGGGCCCCGTCGTCGTCGGTGTAGTGCCGCAGGTAGCGGGCCCGGAAGATGGCGGCGTGCTTGGCCTTCTCCTCCTGGGCCGAGCTCGCCGCGGCCCGAACCCGGGTCGCGGTGTCTCGCAGGCCCTTCATGGTGTGGGTGGCCGCCGCCTCGAGGAGCTCGGTCTCGGCCGCGGGGTGAGCGGCGGCCGCCGCCCCGGCGATGACCTTCAGCTGTGAAAGCGTGTGCTAATGTCACTAGTCGTGGAGTCCGCTGCCATTTACGCCCGGATCTCGAAGGACCGCTACGGCACGGGCCAAACCGTGGCCCGCCAGGTGGCCGAGTGCCGGGCGTATGCCGAGGCCCACGGGCACGTCGTGGCCGAGGTCTACGTCGACAACGACATCAGCGCCTATCGGGGCAAGCCTCGTCCCGGCTATAGCCGCATGTGCGAGGACCTCAAAGAGAGCACCAGGGACGGGGTGATCACCTTCCACCTGGACCGGCTCCATCGCAACATGATCGAGCTGGAACGCTTCATCATCCTCATCGAGGCCACCGGCGCCGACGTCCGCACCGTGTCGGGGGGTGACTACGACCTGTCCACCTCCGACGGCCGGGCCATGGCCCGGGTGGTGTCCGCGTTTGCCCGCAAGGAGTCCGAGGACAAAAGTCGCCGCATCAAGAGCCAGAGACGCGAGCAAGCCCGCCAGGGACGGCGCAACCCCCCGGGGAACCGGGGCTATGGCTACAACAAGGACCACACAGAAATCGTGCCGGAGGAGGCCGCCGTCATCCGGGAGGCTGCCGATCGCATCCTGGCCGGAGAGGCCCTGCGGTCGCTGTGCAACGACCTCAACGACCGGGGCGTGCGCACTGCCACCGGCGCCAGGTGGGCCATGACCTCGATGAAACGCATCCTCACAGCGGGGCGCGTCAGCGGCCAGGTCGAGCACCTGGGCGAGATCGTGGCCCCCGGTGACTGGCCCGCCATCCTCACCCCGGCCCAGACCACGCGGCTCCGGGCCGTGCTGCGTGACCCGGCCCGGCGCACCTACCGTTCGCCGCGCACCTACCCCCTGTCAGGCCTGGTGCGCTGCGGGCTGTGCGGAGCGCGCATGGGGGCACGCCCCAATGCCGACCGCTCCCGGCGCTACGCGTGCAACAAGCAGCCCGGCAACCAGTCCTGCGGCCACATGTCAACCCTGGCCGAACCACTGGAGTCCTTCATCGTCGCGGCAGTGTGGTTCCGCCTCGACACTCCGGACCTGCAACGCCACATGGTCGCGGCCGCCGAGGACACCGACGCCGACGCTCTCCAGCGCCAGATCGAGGATGATCGCGCCCAACTGGAGTCCCTGGCCGCCCTGTACGGCACCCGGGAGATCGGCGTGACCGAGTGGCTGGCCGCCCGCAAGCCCATTGAGGTCCGCATGGCCGACGCCACCCGGCACATGGGCCGGCTCACGCAGTCCAGCGCCCTAGACGGCTATGTCGGGAACGGGCGACTGCTCCACGATAAATGGGACAGCTTCTCCGTCCCCCGCCAGCACGCCATCATCAGCGCCCTCGTCGACCACGTCACCGTCCACCCTGCGATCAAGGGTCGGCCCCGCTTCGACCCCGAACGCATCGAGGTGTGCTGGCGGGCGTGAGCGCCCCAGCAGCACCCCGACCTGACGGAGCACGGCCGGGTCGGTCACCTTGACTGGCAGCCCCTGGGCCGCGCACGAGCGCTGCACCCACGCCTTCAGAACGTCGACGGGGACCCCGTCTCGGCTCTCCTTTGTCACGGCGTGGCCGCCACTTCGGACCGCGTGCGCCCTGGTCATAGGGGGCCAGGTTCCGAGGTTGGCAACCTTTGGTCAAGGTGCCCACCATATGGACATAGGAGGTTGGCAACCTCGAAAAAGGTGGCCACCCTATGCGCACCTCCGGGGTTGGCAACCTCGAAAAACGTGGCCACCCTATGGCCATCTCCGGAGTTGGCAACCGAGCCCGGGGCACGGCGGGTCAGCACACAACACCACTTGGGATGACGTACAGGCGAATCCGATCGATGACGCAGGCCGCGGTGACGGTCTCTTCGCACCGGGGGGCCATCGGCATCAGTCTGAGCCTTGAACAGGGTCAGATATCGGACCTCGGCGGGTCCGATGTGGGGACCGCGGCGGGTCCGATGTGGGACCGCGGGTTGATCAGACATGGGACCCGGGTCAGATATCGGACCCCGGGTGGGCAAGCGCCCCGACAGCACTGCGATTGAACGGGACGGCCTTTGTCCTGCCGCGTGATAACCGGCATTTTTGCGCTACCTGGGCGGCCCTGAAATTCGTTCAAAGTGATTCGTTTGCAGATGGATTGTGACTACACCTGCCAAGGTCCTGGCCAGGGTCGAGGACGGGAGAGGGATGTCTGGTGGCGCCCAAAGGCCCGCCCGGCCGGTTCTGGGCAATCAATCTCAAATCGAAATGCGATGCTGTAACAGTGAGCGATCGCCCTGTCGATATCGACCACCTCTTGCGCCGAGCAGAGTTCCTGTTTGAATCGGCCCGGGTTTCCTAGAGACTCAGTTGTCTGTGAAGGCACTGCTTCTCATGCGGCGTTCTGACGGTAGTAGATGGCCTCGAACTCTGCCGGCGGGATCTTGCCGATCTCGTTGTGGATGCGGCGGTGGTTGAACCAGTCGACGTAGGCGAGCGTCGCCCACTCGACGTCCTCGACCCCCTTCCACGGGCCTTCGTGGAAGATCAGCTCGGCCTTGTAGAGCCCGTTGAAGGATTCGGCCATCGCATTGTCGTAGGAGTCACCGCGGCTGCCCACGCTGTTGACCACTCCGACCTCGCCGAGGCGCTCGGTGTAGCGGATGCTGAGATATTGAACGCCCCTGTCCGAGTGATGAACGAGGCCGTCGAGACCCGCTGCTCGGCGTGCGTGGATGGCCATTTCCAGGGCGTCGAGAGCGAGGTCGGATCGCAGCGACGTCGAGACCTGCCAGCCGACGACGAAGCGGCTGAAGACGTCGAGCACGAAGGCCACGTAGACGAAGCCGACATGCGTCTTCACGTAGGTCAGGTCCGCCACCCAGAGTCGGTTCGGGCCATCGGCGACGAACTTTCGCTCCACGAGGTCGGCCGGACGATCTTGTGTCTCGTCGCCGATGGTGGTGCGTCTCCATTGCCTTCCACGACGCACGCCGACGAGCCCCAGATCGCCCATGAGGCGCTCAACGGTGCAGCGGGCCACCGGGGTGCCCTCCCGATTGAGCTGGGTCCAGACCTTGTCCGCCCCGTACACGCGGCGGTTCTCGGCGTGCACCCTGTCGATCTCGGGCTTCAGGGCCTCGTCGCGCCGGCGCCGGGCGCAGATGGGGCGGGCCTTGGCCGCGTAGTAGGTGGCGGGAGCGAACTGCAACACCTTGCAGATCGGCTCGACTCCCCACAGCAGCCCGTCGGAGCTGATGCGGTCCCGATGGGTGTCGATGAAGCGCACTACCTCTTCGGTTGACCGTCGAGCTCGGTCGCGAAGAAAACCGACGCCGCCTTGAGAATTTCGTTGGCTCGGCGGAGCTCTTTAACCTCCCGCTCGAGCTCCTTCATCTTCTGGCGCTCATCGGTCGTGAGCCCGGGCCGTCGACCGTCGTCGACCTGCGCCCGGCGGACCCAGGACCGAAGCGTCTCGGCCGTCATGCCGAGCTTGGTGGCCACCGACGTCATGGCGGCCCACTCCGAGGGGTATTCGTGGCGGTGCTCGACGAACATCTTGACGGCCCGCTCACGCACCTCTGGGGGGTAGGGGGATCTCCTTGGCATTGCTCCATCCTCTCAAGGGAAGGAGCCTCCAGGATTCCCGGGCCGATTCACTCCGACGCGTCCGAGACTTCCGGTCGCCAGTTGGAATCGAGGTCTTGCGCAACTTCGAGAATGCACAGGTTCACGAAGAGTGGGACTCTCTCACGGATCGGGGCCTCACGTGGTTGAGGGAGCTTGCCACTGTCCACCACCGGCGGGTTACGGCTGAGATGGGCCGGATTCGTGATCGCCTTCCACGGACCGAAGCCAGTGAGTCCTGATCGTGCACTTCCTCGGTTGCGTCGAGATCACAACCCAATCAGGAAGCCGCGTATTTCTCCAACGATGTCCCGCTCTAGAGCGTCGAGCAACGGACCAACGGGTTTCATCAGTTCGAAACCAAAGCGCAACTGTGCCACCACATCTGCTGGCAAGGCGTCTGACAACAGGGACAGCAGCGGCTGATCGTTGTCGCTCCCATCCCTGCCTGCGTCCCAAGGCAAGAGGCGATCAGCTCGCGATTCTCAATCAACTTCATTGTGATACGCCCGACTATCGCTGAATATCGCCGATACATCTCATAGAGTCGATTATCGAGATGCGGACGCCTCAGCATGACGCGATTCTGAAGATCCGATACGGCAAGCGCGTAGTCGCTCGTCAGTCCGTTCAGGATTGCTCTCAGATGCGAATTCGTCAGAGCACTCTCATACTCGCTCACCAAGAGGATCCCTGAGACAACCTCTAAGCCTCTAACCTGTTTGTGCTGTTCGAGGACACATGTCCAGAGTTCGTTGGCCGCCGCGATGCGCTCCTGCTCAAATGCCGTACCTGCGAGCAGCCTCCTGATGTCTCCGGTGTTGCGCAGATTGATTGAGCGCCCCTGCGGACGAAAATGTCACCGGCCTTGAACAGAAGCTCTCCTCTGGGAGAAGGTGGCGCGTCGCATGCAGCCAATAACGGGTGGGCTCCACCTCGACTGACAAAGATCAAGCCAAAGGTTTTCTCCTCATCCTCGTTGGTCGGCGCAAGACGATGCGAGGCCGCAACGACCAGAAAGTCGCCGTCGATGTACCGTTCGATCGCCTG
The DNA here is from genome assembly GCA_963811775.1 of uncultured Acidimicrobiales bacterium. GTDB lineage: Bacteria > Actinomycetota > Acidimicrobiia > Acidimicrobiales > UBA8190 > Chersky-840. The sequence goes on from CAWESO010000023.1 coordinate 27,092, forward strand.
CCTGACCCTTGTCGTATCGACCTCGGCATCGCGTTCAAGGCCCACGTGCTGGTAATCCTTCGTTACGCCCAGGATGAGCGTGCCTCCGCCAGGCGTGTTGCCGAACGCCAGAGCGTCACGAGCCAGCTCGGCACGTGCGAGCTTCGACTCGGTGTCTAGACGCTCCTTGAAGTCCCATTCATCACCCTCGCCTCGTACTGTCAAGAAACGCTTTAGCGTTTCAACGGACACGGCCTGATGCAGCTGCTCGGGTGGCTGTGACACGCCTTTAGGATCGCGCAGAACAGAGTGGTCGTCGATCCCCGTTGTCGCCTAGCTTTCTACCGATACAAGCGAGGGACGAACGATGATGGCCTTGGGTAGATGGCGTGTGGCGGGGACCCCCTCCGCTACGTGGACCCTGCGCACCGGCGAAGCGGCCCGGGATTTGAATTGCCCGGCCACACGAGAGGCGTTTGGGTCTGGCGGCACCTCGCCCTGCTCCGAGAAGGACCGGCAGTCGCGAGCGGTGCCCGGGGGTCCGAATGGGCGATGAGCGGCGTCATTTGCGGACCGTCCAGCGCTGCCCGTCGCGTTCGCGTAACTCAGCACTCGGAGATCACCGTGATGTTGTCGGTGGGCGTGGGGGTTCGAGTCGGAGAGCCGACGTCTCCAATCTCCGACTGGCGTCTGAGGCCCTAGGTGGATCGGGAAGGAGCCTGGGACAGGCATGCGGACGGCGGCTAGGGCAGGTGTTGTCAACTGATCGGCGGTCCCGAACGTGGAAGTCTTGTGGACATGCGCCGCCTCGTCCTTGGCACGGCCCTCGGCGTGCTCCTGATCCTTGGGGCGGCTTGCGGGAAAGGGCAATCCTCGGCATCGGGAACCAGTTCGACAATGGCCAGGCAGGTCACTGCCCCCGCTCACGCTCGGACGTGCACGTCAACCCAGCTCGAAAGTTCTGGTGGGTGGCAGGGTGCCAACGGGACGATGCTCGGTGGAATCGCCTTTAACAATACGGGACGGACACGGTGTTCACTTCGTGGCTACCTGGGAGTCTCGCTGGGCAGCCGATCCGGTCCACTCCAGGCAGTCCTGATGCATCACGGAAGTCAGGGTAGGAACGGAGCGATGAGTGGAGAAGCGGTGGCGAAGCCATCGACTGTGCTCCTGCTCCCCGACAAGGCAGATGCTGGCTGGGTCGGACTTCAGTGGATCAACTGGTGCGGCTCAGCCGGCGGTTCTGTGACCGTAAGAGCGACACTGCCGGACGGCGAGACGATTCAAGTTCCGGCCGGGGCCAACCCGTGGAATGTGACAACTTGTCAGAGCCCGAATACCGCTTCGATTCTTGTCGAGGGGCCAGTGACGGAGCCACACACCTACCCGTAGTTGGCGGGTGCGGACCTTGTAACTCAGCACCCGCAAACTGCATAGGTGTCCTCTTGGGCTGGGTCTGGTCAGGGTCAGGGAGGTCGGTCAAGGCCGGCCGAAGGCCGCCCAGAGGGAGAGCCTTGACGGGCCGGATCGCTGATGTTGGGATACTGGATCGGGAGCCGACCCGACCCTGGCTGGCTCTTGTATGCGCCCTCCCCCACCCGCACAAAACGGGCTTGGTGTTTATGCCGCCCATCGGAGATGGGTCCGCCCTTCGGGCCGGCATAACACCAAATCATGCCGCCCATCGCATTCAGTATTCGTGCATGGAAAACCATGACGATGGGAGGCATATCTAGTGATACCGACTATCCCTGCCCATCGTTGCCTCGCCCGCTCCGCCGCCCGGACGAGGTCGCCTCCGAGGGTGCATCATTTCGGCTGTGAGTGTTGCTCTCGGGGCGAAGCCGAAATGGCGGGCGGTGGCCATAGCTTGCGAAACGATTCTCTTCCTCAGCGTAAGCGTCGGGCTCGCAGGTTGTTCCGGATCGGCATTCTCAGCACCCCCTTCCTCTCGGAAAGAATCGCAAGGGGTCGTAACCACGGTCTTGCCGGCGATCGACCGCTTCTCCGGCATCACCTCGGTCGGGACTCGGTTGGTGTTGTCAGGAAATGCCGACCGACCGGGCTGCTACCAGATCTCTGCCGGAATCGACCCGGCCAGCCTGAAACTCGGGCCCGTCGAGACGACACCATGTGATCAGCCGAACTTCGCCGGCCAGCGAGCGGCTGCTGACCTCGCCTACGACCCGATCTCAAGTACCGAGACATTCTCGGTGGCCACGCACACCGGGGCCGATGGCCGGGTCGAGACCGGCTCGGTTCTAGCCACCTTCGAGGCCCCAGCTGGGGACCACCCGATCACCACCGAAGCCGATGGGTTTCTCTGGGTGTGGGGATCGCCGATCTCCGGCGGGGGTTCCCAGGTGACCCAGGTGTCGTCCTCGACCGGGGCGATCGTGGAGGTGGTGTCGCTTCCCGACTCAAACTTCGGCACGCCGCTCATGGCCGCGGATGATGACGGGTTGTGGTTGGCCCTGCCCCCGAACACCGAGAACACCTCACCCACGCCCGTCTACTTCCTCCCGTCCGCGAGACGAACCGCCCTAGTCACCGAGCTTCCGGCCCGGGCCAGCTGGTGGATGGCGGCTGAGGGCCATCAGGTGTGGATCGACACTCTCAGCGCCGCTGGTTCCGGGGAAGTGCTTTGGACGGCCAAAGGCTCGGGCGGGCGGCCCCGCGACTCGGAGCTGTGACCTTCCCAGCCGCAGCCGAGGGCGGGGACGACGCTGCGGCGGGAGGAGCGCAGGGCCTCTGGACCTTCGACCTTTCGGCGGGGTGTGGATTGACCACAAAGGTTCAGGTAGTCCGGGTCGTGCCAGGTCACTCCGTTCGTCCGGTAGTCAGCTTCCAGGTTCCGGTGCTGGCCGGCTGCCACGCAGTTCTCCCGGACTCCAACGCAATCGTTTACCGGAGCGGGTTCCTCTACTTCCTGGACTCTGGTGAGCTGTACAAGGTGCCGGTCGGGTTTAGGTCCGCAGATTGACTGGTGTGAGCCTGCCCGGTAATCAGGTCTATGCGCTCCCCGTGTCCTCATCTGCGTCCGACAGGTTGCACCGGATTCGGGTGGCCCGGCCC
>CAWESO010000024.1:0-31191 GCA_963811775.1 uncultured Acidimicrobiales bacterium
GCTCAGGTCCGCGCCATCAATGTCCTGGTCACTGGACTACCCGCCTATCCGCGCGGCCTCGAAGAGGCCGCGCGGATTGGTGACAAGCCTCTGAACAGGATGTTCACGCTTTGAAAAGTGGTGACCATCCACCGGTCGTTGGTGTGGCCCCGAGACAATCGGGGTGCGACCCAAATCACCAAACGACCGAGTGGAGGTCCCCCCACATCATGCGCGCGCTCGAACCCGAAGTGGTAGATGTCGTCTGGGCTGGAATCAAACCGCTCGTCCCCGCACCTGTCGACCACCATCCGCTCGGCTGTCATCGGCCCCGCGCCGATGACCGGGACTGCTTCGAGGTGATGCTCGTGCGCCTGGTGACGGGGTGCTCCTGGGAGGACGCCGAGCGGCTGTGTCAGAACAAGGTGTCGGACACCACGGCACGAGAGCGACGCGACGAGTGGATCAAGGCCGGGGTGTTCAACGCCATCGCGGCCGAGGCCAGAGAGGGCTACGACAAGATCATCGGCCTCGATCTCTCGGACGTGGCGGTGGACGGGTCACTCCACAAAAGTCCAGCCGGAGGTGAGGGAACGGGCAAGAATCCGACGGACAGAGCCAAGCTCGGCTGGAAGTGGTCGGTGTTCACAGACAGAAACGGCATCCCAATCGGTTGGGCCGTCGACGGAGCCAATCGCAACGACTCGGTCATGCTCGAGCCGACGCTACAGGCCGCTGTCGACGTCGGTCTGCTCGCCGACATCGAGACGCTGTGGCTCGATCGTGGCTACGATTCCGACGTCACGCGGACACGTCTTTCCTCACTCGGGATCGCTGACGCGGTGATCGCCAAGAAGCGCAAGCGCGGAGCGACCGAGGAAAAGAAGAACCAACCGATGGGACTGCGTTGGCCCGTCGAACGCACCAACTCATGGCTCAGTAACTTCGGTCAGCTCCGACGAAACACCGATCGCAAGACCATCCACCGTCTCGCTCAGTTCGCCCTGGCAGTGGCTCTGCTGCTCATTGCCAAGCTCATCGACTGGCGTAATCGCTGGTCGCGGCGCCTGTCACCAATCCGCGCGGCCTCTTAGGAGCTGCCATGGAGTTTTTCGATCACGACGATGAGGTTGTGGATGGCGTGAGCAACGATGTTGAGGTCGCTATTCGGGGGATTACTGAGAGCGACGTGCTCGACGTGGGCGCTGATATCAGCGAGGTCGTGGGCAACGTCTGGGGGGATACGCCTGGGGCTGTCTGGGGTCATGCGCCGGAGCCTACGACCGAGGCCCACAAGACGCCCCTGGGTGCGCCAGATAGACAGTCCCCCCGATTTAACGTTGTTTCCTTCGTTTTCATAGCTCTTGAAGTTATTCGAGCTTTCTCCGCGCTTGCGGGGGTAAGCGCTTGGGAGTAGCTTCACATTCACCGTTCCCCATGGCGGCCAACCCCTGTGGCCAGCCAAGTGAACGGGATCACAAGGAGCGGACGGTCGGAATTCCCCGGGCCGGTCCGTACCGGAGGAGGCGAATCGTGGCACTCATGTGGAACCGGTCGGTCGAATGGGATGCCGAGGACTGGCGCAAGGTTGCTGCCTGCAAGCACACCGAGCCCGACCTCTTCTTCCCGGTCGGGACGACCGGTCCCGCCATCGAGCAGATCGAAGCGGCCAAGCGTGTGTGCCGGTCGTGTGAGGCCATCGAGCCCTGCCTGGAGTTCGCCCTGGCCACCAACCAGGAGTCGGGCATCTGGGGTGGGACCTCCGAGGAGGAGCGCCGCAAGCTCCGAAAGGCCTGGCTCGCCGCCCGCCGGCGCGCTTCGTAACCACCCCAACCCCCCACCCCGAGCACGAAGAGGCCCCGGAGAGATCCGGGGCCTTTACGCGTCGAGTATCAGGGAAGTAGCGCCGGGCCGTCGGTATCCTCGATCGAAGAGGAACGCGCCAGCCTCTCTTGTCATCGCTTCCCCCCGCTGAGAGACGCCCTTCCTCGGTGAGAGGTGCCGTCATGAGTGACGCGTCGGGAAGGCAACGGCTCGGCACCCGGTGGGTGGACACGTCGATGCGGACCAAGGGCTTCGTCGTCATCGCCGTGCCCATCGCCATCCTCTTCATCGTCCTGGGCTCGACGTCGTGGTTCACCCACGTCGACAACCGCGCCCAGGACGTCACGAGCAGCTCGCGCCAGATCGTCGATGTCGCCACCACGCTCGAGAACAGCCTGCTGTCGGCGGAGACGGGTGTCGGCAACTACCTGCTCACGGGCAACCCGGCGTTCCAAACCTCGTCGGCCCGGGACGAGCACGCCGTGACCGGCCAGCTCGGCCAGGTCGAAGGGCTCACCTTGGGCACCTCCGAGGGCAAGCGGTTGGGCCCGGCCATCCAGCACGACACCGACCGGCTCGTGGCCGCGCTCGACCGCCTGAAGCAACAGGAGCCCTCGGCCACCCCCTCCGGCGAGGTACGCACGCTGCTGCAATCGGTCCAGGGCCAGACGGACAAGCTGCGCCAGGACGTCGCCGCGCTCACCGGCGCCGAAGCCGCGGTCATCGCCGCCCAGCAGTCGGCCATCCACACCTCGAACATCTTCCTGCCCGCCATCGCCATCGCCGCCGTCGTCCTGGCGCTGGCCGGAGGCGTGATGGTGTCGCAGCTGTTCACCACGGGCGTCGTCCGGCGTCTTCGTCGCCTCGAACGGGCCACAGAAGCCCTCGAGCACGGGGAGACCCCGGTGGCGGTGCCGAGCGGGCGCGATGAGATCGGCCGCCTGTCGGCGCGGCTGCTCGACACCACCGCCCAGTTGCGCGAGCGGGCCGAGGAGCGGGACCGGGCCCGGGGCGAGCTCGAGAACATCCTCACCGCCAGCCCCGTGGTGTCGCTTCGCTACGACGTGGCCGCCCGCCGCTTTTCGTACGCGAGCCCGAACATCGACCGGCTGCTCGGGATCTCGGCCCAGCAGGCCACCGCCGAGCCCGACACCGTCATGGAGCGCTTCCATCCCGAGTCGGCGCACGAGCTGCGCGACGCCATCGTCGGCGGGAGCGGGCAGCGCGGCGAACGGCTCGAGCTGCTCCTGCGCTTCCGACGCGACCCCACGTCGGAGGACTGGCACGAAGCCGAGGCCGTCTACACCTTGGAGTCGGGTCCCGACGGTGACCTCCACGCGCTCGTCGGCTACCTCGTCGACGTGTCCGAGCGCCACGTCGCCCAGCGCGCCGCGGACGAGCGCCGGTTCCTCCTGGAGTCCATCTTCCACGCGTCCCCCGACACCATCGTGGTGCGCGACATCTCGGGACAGGTGGTGCTGGGCAGCTCCCAGCTGGCGGAAGTGATCGGAACCACCGACATGGCCCGCGCCACCATCGATCTCCTCGCGCCGACGCCCGGCGACGGCGCGCCCCGTCCGTCTTCCAATGGCACTTTCAACGGCAACTCGTCAGGAGATGGGCAGTCGCCGGCGGGGACCGTGGATCCCGATCACGTCATTCTCGACGACCTCATCGCCCGCTGTGTCGCCGGCGAGCAGAGCCCCGATCCGGTGGTGACGACCGGCCGACTGCCCGGGGGTGACCTCCGCACCTACGAGACCAGGGCCCGGCCGGTGTTCGACAGCAGCGGTCGCGTCACGGGGACGGTGACGATCTCTCGTGACGTCACCGAGAGGGTGCACCTCGAGCAGTCGCTGCGCCACGCCTCGGTGGGTGCGGAGCGAGCCAGCGAAGCCAAGAGTGAGTTCCTGTCGCGCATGAGTCACGAGCTGCGCACGCCGCTCAACGCCATCCTCGGATTCGCGCAGTTGCTCGAGCTCGACGGGCTCCCCTCCGATCAGGCCGCCAGCGTCGATCAAATCCAGGTGGCGGGACGCCATCTGCTGTCGCTCATCAACGAGGTGCTCGACATCTCGCGCATCGAAGCCGGCCGCGTCAGCCTGTCGACCGAGCCCGTCGAGGTGGCCGAGGTCCTCGACGAGGTGACCACGCTGCTGGGTCCCGTGGCCGAGACGGCGGGGATCGACCTCTCGGTCGACAACGACGGATCACGGGCATTGCTCGTGCGCGCCGACCGGCAACGGCTGCTCCAGGTCCTGCTCAATCTGGGGTCCAACGCCGTCAAGTACAACAACCGAGGCGGCTCGGTGGCGTTTCGCACCGCGGTGGCAGACCGCGGCCGGGTGCGCTTCGAGGTGCGAGACACCGGCCCCGGGATCCCCCCCGAGAAGCAGGACCAATTGTTCGTCCCGTTCTCGAGGCTCGGGGCGGAGCGCTCGGCGGTGGAGGGGACCGGGGTCGGCCTGGCCCTGTCGAAGCAGCTCGTCGAGGTCATGGGGGGTGTCATCGGGGTGGACTCCGCGCCCGGGCGCGGCTCCACCTTCTGGGTCGAACTGGTGCGGGCCGATCCGTCGGAGCCCGACGCACCGTCGTCCGCCGCAGGGGGAGACGACACCCTTCACCGTCGCGCCCTGCGTGGCGCGGCGGGACTCGACGGAGCTGCGCCCGGCCCGACCGGGGACGCGCCGGGCGCAACCTCCAACGGCACCCGACGGGCGAACCGTTCGGGCCGCGCCGTCGTCGTGCTGCAGATCGAGGACAACCCGTCGAACTCCGCCCTCGTCCAACAGGTCCTGGCCAAACGTCCCGCTGTCCGCTTGATTTCCGCGGACCAGGGGCGCACGGGTTTGGATTTGGCCCGCCAGCACCGCCCCGACCTGGTCCTTCTCGACCTGCACCTGCCCGATCTCCCCGGAGACGAGCTCTTGCAGAGGCTCAAGGCCGTGCCTGAGTTGGCCGACACAAAGGTAGTCGTGGTGAGCGCAGACGCCACGCCGAGCAGGATCAGGGAAATGCTCGACCACGGGGTCGAGGGTTACCTGACGAAGCCGGTGGACGTAGAAGCACTGCTTCGGCTGGTGGACTACGAGATCGGGGCCAAGCAGGGTGAGTCGGAGTGAGGGGTTGTCGATGACGGAGAGGACCACGGCGCCGGTGCGGCGGCGGTCGACGGTCTGGTCCAATGGACGCGAGGACGTACGACCGGAGGTAGGTCCGTGACTGTGACGTTGCCCGATGAAGACCACATGGTCCTCGTGGCAGAGGATGATTCGGCGAGCCGCACCGCCACCCGGCTCTTCCTCCAGCGCGTGGGATACCGCGTGGGCGAGGCCGCCGACGGCCCCGGCACGCTGCGCGAGGCCAGCCTCGGCCAGTACGACCTCGTGATCCTGGACCTCGGCCTGCCCGGCCTCGACGGCGAGGAAGTGCTCGCCCGGCTCCGGCGCGACAGCGGGATGCCGGTCATCGTCCTCACCGGTCGTTCCGAGGAGTCCGAGCGCGTCAGGCTCCTGAACCTCGGTGCCGACGACTACGTCGTGAAGCCGTGCTCCTTGCCGGAGCTCGACGCCCGGATTCGCGCCGTCTTGCGCCGTGGCCAGCCGGCCCCGACGACGAGCCAGATCGAGCACGACGGCCTCGTGATCGACCGGGCCGCGCACCGCGTCGTGATCAAGGGCATCGAGGTCGACCTGACCCCCAAGGAGTTCGACCTCCTGGCCTTTCTCGCCGCCACACCGGACCAGGTCTTCACCCGCGAGGAGCTGCTCGAGCACGTGTGGGGGTCCACCCAGGAGTGGCAGGACCCGGCGACGGTCACCGAGCACGTCCGCCGGCTGCGGCTCAAGCTCGAGCCCGACGCCGCCAACCCCCGCTGGCTGCACACGGTCCGGGGCATCGGCTACCGCTTCTCCGTGGAGTCCGGCGCCTGAGCCTGGACGGCCCAGAACGAGAGGACCGGCTCAGGCCGGTGCGGTGTCGCCCGCGGCCCGTCGGACCGGGAGGTCGATGGTCACGAGCGTGCCGCCGTTGCTGTGCATGACGATGGAGCCGTCGAGCTGACTCGTGACGAGGTCGCGCACGATCGACAGCCCGAGACTGGTCGTGTGGTCGATGTCGAACCCCTCGGGCAGGCCACACCCGTCGTCTTTGACCTGCAAGGTGAGGTGGTCGGCGTCGTTGGCGAGCACGAGCTCGACATGTCCGATCGCCTCACCGCCGTTGGCACCGATGAAGACCGTGTCGTCGCCCACGGAGGGAAAGGCGTGCTCCACGGCGTTCTGTAGGAGCTCGGCCAGGACCACGGCCAGCGGTGTGGCGACGTCGGCGGCCACCTCGCCCACGTCCCCGGTCACCTGGATCACGATGCGGTCCCCCGACACCACGGAGTCCTCGGCCATCCGCACCAGTGACCCGACGATCTCGTCGAAGGGGACCTCGTCGCCGGGCTCCCGCGACAGGATCTCGTGGACGAGCGCGATCGACCGGACCCGTCGCTCGGCCTCACGCAGCGCCTCTTGCCCCTTGCCCGGCTCGAGCCGGCGCGCCTGGAGCCGGAGCAACGACGAGATCGTCTGCAGGTTGTTCTTGACCCGGTGGTGCACCTCGCGGATGGCCGCGTCCTTGGACAACAGGAGCCGGTCGAGGCGACGGAGATCGGTGACGTCGCGCAGCAACACCATGGCGCCCGTCACGGTGTCGTGCTCGAGCAGCGGTGTGCACTGCATGAGGACGATCACGTCGGGACGCCGCTCGACTTCCTCGGTGACCGGGCACCCGGCGCGCAGGGCCCAGTCGAGGGCGGAATCGTCGATGCCGAGCTCGGACAGCCGTCGCCCTTCGACGACGTCGCTCACGCCCATGCGGTGCAGGGCGCTCATGGCGTTGGGCGAGGCGTAGCGCACCTGCCCGTCGGGCTCGACGAGCACGAGGCCGTCGCCGACCCGGGGCGCGTCCTCGGTGGTGAACTCCTCGCCCATGAACGGGAAGTCCCCGACGGCCACCATGTGGGCCAGCCGTCGGTAGAGGTCCCGGTAGACGCGTTCGAGACGCCCGGGCCGCCGGTCCTCGAGGGGGGCCACCTTGACCACGACGGCCACGGGATCACCGCCGTGGCGCACCGGCACGCATTCGAGCTGTGCGGTGTCGGGGACGGCGGGCACCTCTCCGGTGTCGCGCGCGTCACGGTCCCCCGACGCCAGCCGGACCCGGACCGGGACCGGGATCACGGCCAGCCCCGACGACATCGTGCCCGCCTGCAGGGCCTCGATGACCACCGGCCAGTCCGAGCTCTCGACCACCTGGCCCACGAGGTCGACGCGCAGCAACGTCGTCCACGTGGTCGGGCGGATCTGCCCGAGGACGATCAGTTTCGACCCCGCCGAGCCCCGCACCGGCGCCACGAGCAGCAGGTCCGAGAACGAGAGGTCCGACAGCACCCCCCACGACCCGAGCAGCCGTTGGAGGTGGTCGAGGCTGGCGACGTCCAGCCCGGTGTGGTTCGCGGCCAGCTCCGCCGGTGTCTTCATGTCCCGGGCACCGTCGCGGCGCCGCGCCACGTCCTCACCGCGCCGGGCGCGAAACGCCCGCAGGGAGCGCACGTCCAGGGCGTCGAGCATCCCGGCCAGGTCCCCGGTGCGGTCGCGCGACGTCGGAGAGCCGGTGGGCGTCCGACGCCGTCGTGAGCGGCACGCCGCGCGCCACGAACCGCGCCAGGAGCTCGGGCGCCGGGTAGGGCTCCTGCGCCGGCTTGCGCCATCCCGCCGAGGACACCTCGGCGGCCATGCCCGAGCGCACCGCCGCCTCGACCAACCGGTCCCAGCACTCCCCGGGGGCGCCGGGCCGGTGTCCGGCCGCCTTCACCAGGTCGGGGTGGGCGAGCACGTCACAGGCGCCGGTGGCGGCCAGCTCCTCGATGGCGCCGACGTAGTCCCCCACGCCGTGTCCACGTCGCGCGTCGACCACTGCGCCATGGAGAGCGCGTCATCGATGTCGTCGAAGCGCCACGCCCCGAGCCAGTGGACCGAGCCCAACAACACGTCGAAGGGGTAGCCGGCGAGCAGGGCGGCGACGTCGTCCATCCTCCCCCGGTAGTAGTCCACCTCGAGACCGAGCACGACCGGCAGTCCGGCCGCCTTGGCCGCCAACACGCACTCCACATAAGCGTCGAGATCGGCGTGGGCGTGCGCGTCCCAGTAGTCGGCCATGGATGCCCGCAGGGCGGCGTCGGGCTCGTCCTCCCAGAATCCCCGCAGCAACCCGTCGGCCTGGCGGAAACGGAAGAGGTGCTCGGTGAGCGCGACCTCCTGGACGCCCGCCGCCCGGGCGGCGTCACAGTACTCGGCCACGCGCTCGAGCGTGGGCGCGGTGTCGCGTTGGCCGTGGGGCCACAGGTGCAGGTGGTAGTCGAGCATCGGACGGAGCGGTCAGCGGGCCGACGGCTCACCCACCGCCGGAGGCGATGGGGCCCACCCGACGGATGAGCGTGACGCCGTCTCGCACCGTGGCCTGCACGCACACGACGCGGGGGTCGGCCACCACCGCGTCGTTGAAGGCGCGGATGGCCCGGGTGTCATCGGACTGGTCGGCGTCGTCGACCACCCGGCCGCTCCACAGCGTGTTGTCCGCGGCGATCAGGCCGCCCGGTGCGAGCTTGGGGAGCACCGCTTCGTAGTACGCCAGGTAGTTCGTCTTGTCGGCGTCGATGAACACGAAGTCGAAGGGCCCCGCCAAATTCCCCACCGTGTCGAGGGCCGGGCCCACGACGACCTCGATCCTGTCCGCGCAGGGGCTGCGGGCGATGTGGGCCCGGGCCACCTCGGCGTGCACGTCGCTCAATTCGCAGGTGGTGATGCGACCGCCCTCGGGGAGCCCGGCGGCCATCGAGAGCGACGAGTACCCGCTGAAGGTCCCGATCTCCAGCACCCACCGGGGGCGCAGGGCGTAGACGAGCATCTCGAGGAAGCGGCCCTCGAGCGATCCCACCATCATCTGCGGGGCGACGAGCGTGGCCCGGGTCTCCTCCGCCAGCTCCAAGAGCAGGTCGACGGGGGGGCTCGTGTGCGCCTCGGCGTAGGCCTCCAGCGCGGGATCGGTGATGTCGGTCATGCGGATCTCCTCCGACCGGCATCGTAGGCGCCCCGACTGCGTCCACGGACGCTGGGGGCGGGGTCGCTATGAGGCGATGAGTGGCCTCACCAGGCGCATGACCCGGTCGAGCGCGCACATGTAGGCGCGGTGGGCGGCGGGCGTCCCGTCACGGGCCGCCACCGCGTAGGTGGCGTGCAGCCATCGGTGGGCATCGACCCCGTGCCGGTCCCCGGCCGCCGGCTCGTCCCCGTCGATCTCGCACAGGATGGTGTACAGGGCCTTGGCGTCGAGTCGGACGAAGTCCCGGACCAGGGTCTCGAAGCGCGGGTCGGTGTCGTCGGTCGGCTCGCGGCTCCCGTCGGCGTCGACGGGGACGAGACGATGGGCCCGCCCCCGCTCTTCGTACCCGAGGACCAGCAGCGCGCCGACGCGCCCGAATCGCTGCACCACCGCCGCCTGCGCCGCGGGCGAGGCGTCGGGCCCGCCGAGCAGTGTCGACGCCGTGGCGCCGTCGGCGAGCACGCTCTCGGCGCGCAGGCCGATCTCGTCGGAGTCCTCGCTGGCCATGGCCTGACGCATCAACTCGGTGACCCGCCGCGTCCGGCTGCCCGGACGCCGGGGTCTCGAGCTGCGCGGCGCGCCGACCGGAGGCGGATCCCGGCGAACGGGCGTGAGCACCGCCGGTTCGGACCCGACGACGTTCGACGCGATCGGGTGCCCGGCCCGGCACCACAGGAGCCCGTCGGTCACGTGGTTCTCACACGGTCGGCCCGTGGTCGTGAACACGAACCCGCACGTCCTCGTGGCCATCACCGCACCCGCACCCGCGCCGGCGCTCGTGGTCAGGTTCGGGGACCGATGGGCCATGTTTGGATCTCGGCACCGCGGGCGAGGGACTTCATCCAGGACCACACAATCCGCGACCAAGCTTCGCCCACCGAGAGACCGGTTCCCTCGACTTCCCTCGACGACGCGTGGTCGACGACGGTCCCACGCGCGGCCACAGAGCCGACGCGGAGCCCGTGGGGCGAGTCTCGGAGCCGTCCCCGGCGCAACCCGGGCCCGGTGCCGTCCTCTCCCGGGCGCCAGAGCGCAGGGTCGGGCCTGGCGGCTCGGCCCGTGGCGCGGTGCGCTCCCAGGCCGTCAGGGCTCCGCCGGCGTGCCTGGGGCGGCCCCCAGAGGCCCGAGCGAGCGTCCCCGGGGCCCAGGGGACGCCGAGCGTCGCAAGACCCGGGCTAAGGCCACGGCCCGGCGCAGCCGATGGAGTCCTGGTGATCGAATCGCGAGGCCTGCTCGACGTGGCAGTTTGGCTTCCCGACGCCGTTGTAGTGGTCGACGCCTCCGCCCGGCTGATCTGGGCGAACGACGCCGCTGAACGGTTGTTCGGGGTGGACGCGGCGCGCCTGGCGGGCACCGACGGCCTGCAGTTCCTCCACCCCGACGACCAGGAGGTCGCGGCAGTGGCGCTCATGAGCATCCAGGGCAAGACGGTGGGGACGCCGATCGAGCTGCGGGTGCGGGCCCCCGGCGGGTGGAAGCTCGTGGAGGTCATCGGGGCGAACCTCCTCGACCGGCCGGCGGTCAACGGGCTCGTCCTGTGCCTGCGCGACCTGACCGAGCGCCGTCGCTGGGAGATCGCCTCGGACGAGGTCGGGAAGTTCCGGGCCATCGTGCACAACGCCGCCAGCGTCATCATGCTCCTGGACGGGGCGGGGCGCATCGAGTCGGTGTCGGCGGCCATCACCCGACTGCTCGGGCACGACCAGGAGCTGGTGGAAGGCAGGCCGCTCGTCGAGCTCGCGGCGGTTCCCGACCGGGGCAGCCTGGCCGCGGCCCTGTCCCGGTCCGTGGACGTGCCGTCCTACAGCCGGGCGCCGACGGTGGTCGAGGTCGAGCTCATGCGCCGAGGCGGCAACGAATCGGTCCCCTTCGAGTTGAGCATCGTGAACCTGCTCGACGACCCCACGGTGAAGGGCCTCGTGGTGTCGGGCCACGACATCACCCAGCTGCGCGCCACGCGCGACGCGCTCGACGAGATCACCACCTTCGACCCCCTGACGGGCCTCGCCAACCGGATGACGCTGCGCGCCCACGTGGAGCGGTGTCTCGGCAACCCCACCACGGCGGTGGTGTTCATCGATCTCAACGGCTTCAAGCCCATCAACGACGAGCACGGCCGGGCGGTCGGGGACGAGATCCTGCGCCGGGTGGCGTCGCGCCTCGAGGCGTCGGTGCGCAAGGGTGACGTGGTGGCGCGCTACGGCGGGGACGAGTTCGTGGTCGTGGCCGCCATTCGCGACCCCGAAGAGCTGCGGGCCCTGGGGGCGAGATTGGCCGAAGGGATCCAGCGCCCCATCGAGCTGCCCGAGGGCACCTTCCGACTCACCGCCAGCGTGGGCCTGGCCCACCCGGGCCCCGGCGACACCGCCGCGACGCTGCTGGGCCGGGCCGACACCGCCATGTACATCGCCAAGCAGCACGCCGACGGCGGCGGCGGGAACTTCCCGTCGCTCTGAGGCGCATCAGGCGCGCCCGGGCGTGGCGCCGATCACGCCCCCCAGAGCTGCTCGCCCAGGCGCAACAGGCCGGCGAGGTCATAGACGTCGGTCTCGAAGTAGGGAACGCTCACGAGCACCTCAGGCACCGTGGCCAGCTCGGCCTGCTGCTCCGCCTCGCGCTGGGCGACCACTTTGAAGTCGACGTAGCTCCGCCCGACCTCGGCCAGCACCCGGCGGATCTGGCTCACGTCGCCGGAGCGGACCTTGGGGGCGACCGCCTCGGCCAGCTCCTCGGCCCGGTCGCGCAACTTCTCGGCCGCGGCGGCGCCGTGCGGGTCGCGCAGGTAGGCGGGCAGGACCTTGTTGAGGACGATGGCGCCGAGGTGCAGGCGTCGGTCCTTCAGGGACTGGGCGAAGAACTCCGCTTCGCGCAGTGGCACCGCCTCGAGCGTCGACACCACGATGAACGAGGTCCGGCGGTCGGCCATGAGGCGGTGCACGGCCCGGGCCCGTTCGACGAACCCGTCGTACATGGACTGGAAGAGGATGAAGAACTGGGCCACGTCCTCGAGGAACTGCGTCCCGAGGATGCGATCGGCGACCTGGTAGAAGGGTTTCGAGGCGAAGTTCACCAGCCGCGACCGGTAGGGGATGATGAGCCACCGCAGCAGCCGGCTCGAGAAGAACTCGGCCATGCGCTCGGGGGCGTCGAGAAAGTCGAGGGCGTTGCGCGTCGGCGGCGTGTCCACCACGATGAGGTCGTAATTGCCGTCGGAGTGGATCTCGAACAGTCGCTCCATGGCGATGTAGTCGTGGCTCTGGACGAAGCGCGACGAGATGTTGCGGTACAGGGGGTTCGACAGGATCTCGTCACGGGTGCGCTCGTCCGGGGCGTGCAGCCGGATCAGGGAGTCCCACGACTCCTTGGTGTCGAGCATCGCCGCCCACAGCTGACCCATCGGCTTCACACCCGCGGCCAGGAAGGTCTCGTCGGGGACGCGGCGCTCGGTGTTCCCGATCCCGTCGAGCCCCAGCGCGTCGGCGAGGCGCCGGGCGGGGTCGACGGTGAGCACGAGCACCTTGCCGCCGAGATGGGCGGCGGCCATGGCGGCCGCGGCCGCGGCCGTCGTGGTCTTGCCCACCCCCCCGGGCCCACAGGCCACGACGATCTCCTTGGAGGCGAGCAGGCCTTTGAGCGACGCGCCCCGCCTCTCAGGTGGCGCCGGGGCGCGGCGGGGCGTCACGACACCAGCTCTTCGCCGAGCGACGCGGCCACCTGGCGGAGCGTGCGCAGCCCGTGCAGACGAGTGAAGAGGAAGGGCAGGTACATGAGCGGGACGGCGGGGTCGATCCCGGCGCGGAGGCGCTCGAGGTGCTCGGCGCGGGTCCGACGCAGCGTGACCGCCAGGCGCGCCGCGTCGAGGACGGGCGTCGGGTCGTCCCCCACGAGCCGCTTGAGCTCGGCGGAGACCGCGGGCCGGCACAGCTCGTTGAACACCGTCTCCTCGCTGCGCCCGAACAGCTCGGGCAGGACCCGGTTGACGATCACCGCGGCCAGCTCCACCGAGGTCTCGTCGGCGACGCGGCCCGCCAGCTCGATGGTCTCGTTGACGGGCATCTCCTCGGGGGTGGTGACGATCACGAGGCCGGTGGTCGCCGCGTCCGAGAGGATGTCGAGGATCCAGTCCGTCTGGGAGCGGATCAGCCCCACCTTCACCAGGTCGTTGATGGCCTGGGGGGCGGCCAGCTGCCCCACGATGTGACCGGTGGCGGACGCGTCCACGACCACCAGGTCGTAGTGCTGCTCGCGCACCTCGTAACAGAACTTCCCCACCGTGAGGATCTCGCGCACGCCCGGGGCGGCGGTGGCGACGAAGTCGAAGACCTTGGCCAAGGGCCCTATGCGACCCACCACGGGGATGCGGAGATTGAGCCTGAGGTACTCGCGCAGCGAGGCCTCGGTGTCCATCGACATCGCAAACAACGACGGGAACACCTCGCGGGCCGCGAAGCTCGTCGGTCCCGTCTCGAAGTAGGCGGCCACGTCGCCTTTGGCGTCCATCTCGCACACCAAGGTGCGTCGGCCGTGCTCGGCCGCGTACAGCGCCAGTCCGGCGGCCACGGTGGTCTTGCCCACCCCGCCTTTGCCCGTGACGAAGAGGAGACGGCGGTCGAGGAGCCCGGCCCGCTGGGGCTCGGCGGTGCTCACGGGGAGGACGACCGCCGGGACGGGTCAGGGGGCGCCGAAACCGACCCGGCGCTCATGGGTGGGGGGGCCGATCTCCACGTAGGCCACCTTGGCCACCGGGACCGCGACACGCCGACCCTTGCGATCGGTGAGCCACAGCACCCCCTCCTCCTTGCCCAGCGAGGACTCGATCCCGGCGAGGATGCGGTCGTGGTCGGCGTCCTCGTCCAATTCGACCTCGATCTCCTTGACGCTCTGCACGATCCCGATGCGCACGTCCACGTTGTGTCCCGCTCCTCCGATCGGACCGGCCCGGGCCGGCTGGCCGATGACCCTACAGCCGTGAGTCACACTAAGGCCCATGGAGCCGACCCCCGTCGCGCCGACCGAGCGGGGCCGCCGCTGGGCCGCCACCATGGCGGGCCACGGGGGCGGCGGTGTGCGCACGGCGCACGTCGACTCCTCCGCCACGCTGGGCACGGTGGGGGGAATGCCGCCGCTCGGGCGCCACGAGCGCGAGGAGGGCGAGGACCGGGTCCTCGTGCCCGGGGCCACCCGAGCCCGGGCCGGTGGCCGCCGACTGGTCCCCGAGGAGCCCGACCCGTGGCGGACCTGTTTCGAGCGCGACCGGGACCGCATCTTGCACTCGGCCGCGTTCCGCCGCCTGGCGGGCAAGACGCAGGTCTTCGTGTTCCCCGCCGACCACCAGCGGACACGGCTGAGCCACGCGCTCGAGGTGGCCCAGGTGGCGACGGGCATCGCCCGGGCCTGTCGCTTGAACGTGGCGTTGACCGAGGCGATCGCGCTGGGCCATGACTGCGGCCACGGACCGGGCGGGCACATGAGCGAGGACGCCCTCGGGATCTTCCTCCCCGAGGGCTTCGACCACGCCGTGTGGGGCGCGGACGTCTCGCTCGCGGACCTGAACCTGTGCGACGAGACGCTCGACGGGATCCGCAACCACTCGTGGTCGCGTCCCGCGCCGAGCACCCCCGAAGGCGAGGTCGTCAGCTGGGCCGACCGCATCGCGTACCTGTGCCACGACTGGGAGGACGCCGTCTCGGCCGGGATCGTGACCCCGACGCTCCTCCCCGAGGCCGTGCTCGATCGCTGCGGCGAGACCCGGTCTCGACAGCTGCGCACCTTCATCGAGGGCACCGTCGCCACCACGGTCGAGACGGGCCGGGTGGGGATGGGCGAGGAGCTGGCCGAGGCCCTCGCCGCCTTCCGGCGCTGCAACTACGAGCACATCTACCTCCGCCCCGCATCGGTGACCCAGGGGGAGTCGGTGGTGAGCGTCCTGCGGGCCCTGGTGCGGTACTTCACCGACCAGCCCAACCTCATCCCCGACGTCGCCAGCGCGGGCGGTGTGGCCGGAGGGACCGAGCGCGCCGTCGTCGCCGCTGTCGCCTATGTGGCGGGCATGACCGACCGCTTCGCCATGGGCGTGGCCGTGTCGGAGCTCGGCTGGGACCGGGACCGGCTACCGCGGGGCGTGGACTACCTCAGCGGACGGTGAGCTCCCGGCGGTAGATACGGGCCGGGCCGAGCTCTTCGAGGCGCGTCGCCAGCGCATCGAACGCCAGCGCCGCCTCCCCGGTCGGATCGGCCACCCGCACCGGCACCCCGGTGTCCCCGCCGACCCGGACGTCGGGCACGAGCGGGACCCGGCCGAGGAGGGGCACCTCGAGGTCATCGGCGAGCGACTGCCCACCACCGGCGCCGAACAGCTCGTAACGCGTCCCGTCGTCGCCGGTGAACCACGACATGTTCTCGACGACGCCGCGCACGGCCAGCTTGAGCTTCTTCGCCGCGTACGCCGAGCGCTGGGCCACGCGCTGCGCCGCGGGCTGCGGGGTCGTCACCACCACGATCTCGGTGCGCGGCAGGTACTGGCCCAACGACAGCGTGACATCGCCCGTGCCCGGAGGCATGTCGATGAGGAGGAAGTCGGGCTCCCCCCAGTAGGAGTCCACCAGGAACTGCTCGAGCGCCTTGTGCAACATGGGGCCGCGCCAGATGACCGGTTGCTCGTCGGGCACGAAGAACCCCATCGACAGGCAGCGCACCCCGTGGACGATGGGTGGCACCAGGAGGTCGTCGACGGCGACGGGGCCCCGGGTCAGGCCCAGCATCTTCGGGACCGAGAAGCCGTACACGTCGGCGTCGAGGAGCCCGACGTCGTGGCCCCGCGCCGCCAGGGCCACGGCCAGGTTCACCGTGATCGACGACTTCCCGACGCCGCCTTTGCCCGAGGAGATCCCCACCACCCGGGTCCGCGAGCCCGGCGCCATGAACCGGTTGGGGCGACCCGCCTCGTGGCCCAGCGGAGCCGGCGGCCCACCGGCCCCGTGGGCGTGGGCGTGTCCCCCCGGGCCGGGCCCGACCTGCTCCACGGGCTCGCCCCCCGCACCGAGGGACAGGCGGTGGTGCAGCTCCTGGCGCTCCTCGCCGGTCATGGTGGAGAGCTCCACCTTCACCTCGCCCACGCCGGGGACGGCTCCGACGGCGCGGACGACCCGGTCGACGAGAACATCGGTGTCGGGCCAGCGCTCGACGGGTACGGCGACGACGACCGACACCTGGCGTCGGCCGCTGTGGATCGACCGGAGCATCCCGAGCTCGCCCAGGCCGCGACGCCAGGTGGGGTCCTCCACGGCCGCCGCCGCGGCGCGCACATCGGCATCGGTGGGGGTCACGGCGCCTCTCTCGGAAAGAGTCCGGCGGCGCGACCAGGGATTACGCCGCGCCCAACCGGTAGACTAGCGGTGTGCAATCTGCGCCCGATCCTGGTGCGAACGGCCCCGCCGACCGCCGGTTCTCGGCCACGGTGGCCGCGGTCACCTCGGCCTTCGGCGACCCGACCCGGCGCGAGATCTACCTCCACGTCCGTTCCCACCCCGGCGCCACGGCCTCGGAGCTCGCCGCGGCGTTCTCGGTGCACCCCAACGTGGCCCGTCACCATCTCGACCGCCTGGCGGCCGGCGGCTACATCGAGGTCAGCTTGGAGCGGTCCCCCACCGCCGGCGCGGGGCGTCCCTCCAAGCGGTACCGGGCCGCCGACGGTCCCGGCGGCGACCCCACCGTCGACTTCGCCAGCCATCGCGACGACCTCATCGTGGCCCTGCTGGCCGAGGCGCTCGAGCGGCTCGGCCCGCTCGAGGCGGAGAGGATGGCCGAACGGCTGGGCGAGAACTACGGCCGGGTGCTCGCCGATCGCATGGAGCCCGGGGAAGGACAGCGCTCGGTGCGCGCCGCCATGCACGCCATCGCCGAAGCCCTGACGGCCCACGGCTTCGCCGCCCATGCCGAGGACCGCGGCGAGTCGACGGCGGTCGTGGCCGAGCACTGCCCCTTCGGTGAGGCGGCCACGCAACATCCCGTCATCTGTGCCGTGGACCGGGGGCTCGTGCGCGGGCTCCTGGCCGGATTGTGCGGCGAGAGCGCGGACGAGCCCATCCCCGTCGTCCTGTCGTCGCGGGCGCGCGGTGACGACGCCTGCGCGGCGTTGGTCTGAGTCCTGGCGCGCCACTACCTCGACCACGCCTCCACCTCCCCGCCCCGCCCCGAGGTGGTGGCGGCCATGGTCGGCTGGCTCGAGCGCTCACGGCACGACATCGGTGACCCGGGGCGGGTCCACTCCGAAGGGCGCGCCGTCCGGGCCTGGGTGGAGTCAGCGCGCGAACAGGTCGCCGCCCTCCTGCGAACGCGCCCGCGCCAGGTCGTGTTCACGTCGGGGGGGACCGAATCGGTCAATGCGGCGGTATGGGGGGCCACCCGGCGGCGACCGGGGGGGCCCGTCGTGCTCGCCGCGGTGGAGCACTCCTCGGTACGCGATGCGTCGGCTCGGCTCGGCCCGGTCGTGTCGGTGGGCGTGGACAGGGCCGGGCGCATCGACCCCGCCGCGGTGCAGGACGCGCTCGAGACGGCGGCGCAGCACGGGTCGCCGGCCACCCTCGTCCACTGCCAGGTCGCCAACCACGAGGTCGGCACCGTGCAGCCGTGGCGCGACATCGTGGAGCTGTGCCGCCGACACGACGTGCTCGTGCACGTGGACGCGTGTGCGGCCGCCGGACACCTCGAGCTCGACCTCGACGAGGCCGGCGCCGACCTCGTGTCGGTGAGCGCCCACAAGTTGGGCGGACCGCCGGGCATCGGTGCCCTCGTGGTGCGCCGGGGCCTGCGGATCGACCCGCTCCTGGTGGGGGGCGAACAGGAGCGGGCGCGCCGGGGAGGGCTCGAGAACGTCCCAGCCATCGTCGGGTTCGGCGCCGCCGCCGAGGTGCTGCACGGGCCGGGCCGGCTCAGCGCCGAGTCGGCCGAGGCGCGACGGCGCACCGACGCCATCGTGTCCGTCGCGACGGCCGTCGAGGACGTGGTGCTGCTCGGCGACGCCGACCACCGGCTCCCCCATCTGGTGTGCCTGGCCGTCGGCGGGGTCGAGGCCGAGCCCGTCCTCCTCGGCCTCGACCAGGACGGCATCGCGGCGCATTCGGGGTCCTCGTGCTCGTCGGAATCCCTGGCACCGTCGCCTGTGCTCGAGGCCATGGGCGTCGACGCCGAGCGCTCGTTGCGACTGTCGGTGGGATGGTCCACCGTCGACGACGACATCGACGCCTTCGCGCTGGCCTTCCCCGCGGTGGTGGCGCGCTTGCGCGCCCTGCGGAGCTGACGGGGCGACGCTCAGCCGGCGGGTGACGTCCCCGCCGTGCCCAACCCGGCGGGGACGGGCTGGCCGGCGAGACGGAACGCCTCTTCGATGAACCCCTGGGCCGTTCGGACCTCGGCCTGAGGCGGATCGTCGGCCAGGAACTGGCGGTACTGCGCCACCGCCTGCGCCGCGTCGCCTTCGGCCAGGTCCATCGAGCCGAGGTAGAGGTGGGGGGCGTACGCGCTCGGATCGGCGCGCTGGGCCGCCTGCTCGCGCTGCTGCGCGTCGGTCAGCACTGCCGCGTCCTTGGACTTGACCCCCGCCTCGAACTCGAGCCACCCGGCCTCGGCCTGGGCCTCGGGCTGGGTGGGGTCGCCGGCCAGGATCTGCAGGTAGAGGCGCAGGGCGCCCGCCGCGTTCCCCGACGATTCGAGCGCCTCGGCCTGGGCCAGCGTGCGGCGCTGCTGGGCCCCGTTGCTCAGGCTGACCGAGCCGGTCTCGGTCTGGCCCGGCAGCCGGGTGCCGGTCTGGGTCACCACCACGGTGATCGCCGAGCGCGGCGAGCAGGGCCAGCACCCCGCCCACGAGGACGGTGCGCCGCCGGCGCCGGCGCGACGGCTCGGGGGGGACGCCCGTCTTCCCGGGCCTGTCGCCCCGGTCCGCCGCGGTGTCCGGACGGGGCCCAGGGTCGTCGACGCCGGCGGCGGCATCGCCCTCGATGCCCCGCAACACCTCGGCGGCGCGCCGCGTGTAGCGGTCCCGCAGGGCCGCGTAGTCCGCCGGGGTGAGGTCACCGGCGGCACGCTCCCGCTCGAGGTCCTCGAGCGAGTCCAACAGGAAGGTCAGTTCGCCTTCGAGCTCGCCGCGGTTCACGGGGCGCGCACCACCTCCGAAGGAGCGGCGTCGGTGCCCGATCGCGTCGCCAACGCCCGCTCGACCAGGGCCCGGTCCTCGGACGACACCGACACCGGGGCGCGCTGACGCCGGCGCCACAGCACGGTGGCCAACGCGGCGCCGGCGGCGACCAGGGCCACGGGGGGGAGGACCCACACCCACGCCGTCCAGCCCCGCACGGGCGGGCGCAACAGGATGCCCGGGCCGTACCGACTGACGAGGAACGCGTCGATCTGCGCGTCGCTCTGCCCGGCGCGCACGCGGGCGGTGACGGCCTGGCGGATGGCCACCGCCGTCGAGGCCGAGGAGTCCGCCACCGAGATGCCGTCACAGCTCGGGCACCGCACCAGGGCGTCGATGGCCTGGACCCGCTGCGCCCCGGTGGGCGGGGGGGTGCCGTGGGACGCCCCGAGGCCGAGGGCCACGCCGAGCACCACCACGAGCGCCGCCCACGGTGCCCACACCGCCGCGGCGCGCCGGGGGACGACGCTCACGCGCCGCCGCCCTGGGCCCGCGCCAACCAGTAGTCGAGAGACGCGTCGGTCATCGGTCCGTCGAAGTGCGCCACCACCGTCCCTCCGGGCGACACGATGAACGTCTCGGGGGGTCCCCGCACGCCGTAGTCGAGGGCGATCTGGCCACCGGCGTCGACCACGGCCGGCCACGTGGCCCCGGTGGAACGCATGAAGTCGCGCGCCGAAGAGGCGGAGTCGTCGAACACGACCCCGACGAGCGCGGCGTCGCGCGGGGCGCGGTGCGCGAAGGCGAACGCGATCAGCTCGGGCTGCTCCTGCTGGCACGGCGGACACCAACTGGCGAAGAAATTGATGACGACCCATCGACCGCGCCAGGTGCTCAGCCGGAAGGACCCGCCGCCCAGTGTCGGCCCGTTGATGGCCGGGGCCGCCTGTCCGACGAGCGGGGTGTCGACCTCGGTCGCCTGCTGCGGCGGGCGGGTGGCCAGCAACGCCACCAGGGCGGCCCCCACGACCAGCACCACCACCGCCACCCACCGAGCCGTGTGGCGACGGTGGACGGTGACCGGCGCCGCGGTCTCGTCGTCCACGACGATCGTCACGGGGAGCCGGCGGGCACGGGCTCGGGCGCGTGCGGGTCGGGCTCGGGCACGGGCTCGGGCGCGGGCGGGACGACGTCGCGCCGAGGTGGACCGGGCGCGGGCAGGGCCGCGGCGACCGGGACCTGCGTGTCGCCTGATCCCGTACTGCCGTCACCGGCCCCCGTCGCTCCCAACCCGGCGGACACGGGGTCGGTGGGGCGCCGGCGCCTCCCGGGCACCGCGGCCAGGACGGACCCGATCACGAGCAGCGCCCCTCCCGCCCACAACCACATGACGAGAGGCTGGACGGTGACGCCGATGGTGACGGGCCCGCCGGCGTTGACCGGCAGCGCGTCCACGGTGAGGTACACGTCGTCCTCGAGGCTCGAGTCGATGGCCGGCGTCCCCACCGCCTCGGTGTTCTGCCCGTACTGGCTGACCGCAGGGCGCAGCGGCCCGTGCCCGTCGACGAGGACGAGAGCCTCGGTCGCGGTGCGGGCCGGGGTGCGGATCTGCGTCAGGCCGAGGAACGTGATCCGATGGCCGTCGCTCGATGCGACCTGGCCCGGCCGGAGCGTCACTTCACCCCGATGGCCGAACGACGTGGCGGCGGCCAGGGCCACGGCGATGACGACCACGCCGAGGTGGACCACCATGCCGCCGTTGGCGCGCCCCACGAGCCCACGCCACGCGCCGGCCCCACTGCGACGTGCGCCGCGCGCCGAGAGCACGAGCTGCCGGCCGTTGGCGGAGGCAGCGAACCCGCCCAAGCCGAAGGCCAGCAACGGACCGATCCCCCGCACCCCACCGACCACGCAGCCGACCACGACCAAGGCGCCGATCCAGGCGGGCACGGTGAGACGCGAGCGCAGCGTGCCCGCCGTGGTCTTGCGCCACGGGAGGGCCGGCCCGACGGACATGAGGAAGAGCAGCCCGAGGCCGATGGGCAACGTCATGGCGTTGAAATAGGGCGCGCCCACCGTCACCTGCTGGCCCCGGAAGGCCTCGTACAGGAGGGGGAACACGGTCCCCAGGAGAACGACGAAGGCGAACGTGACGAAGAGGAGGTTGTTCACGAGGAACGCACCCTCCCGGCTGACGACGGAGTCGATCCCGCCCGGTGAGCGCAGCCGATCCCCGCGCCAGGCGATCAGGCCCACGCCCGTCGCCGTCACCGCGCCGAAGAAGCCGAGCAGCAGGGGCCCGATGTCGGAGTCCGAGAAGGCGTGCACGGACTCGATCACCCCCGACCGGGTGAGGAACGTGCCCAGGATGGTGAGGCTGAAGGTGGCGATGACCAGTGACAGGTTCCAAACCCGCAGCAGCCCGCGTCGTTCTTGGACGAGCACCGAGTGCAGGTACGCGGTGGCGCACAGCCACGGGAGGAACGATGCGTTCTCGACCGGGTCCCACGCCCAGAACCCGCCCCATCCGAGCACCTGGTACGACCACCACGCGCCGAGCACGATCCCGACGGTCAGAAAGGCCCATGCGAACAGGGTCCAACGCCGGGTGGCGAGCTGCCATCCCTCGCCGATGCGCCCCGTGATGAGCGATGCGATGGCGAAGGCGAAGGGGATCGTGAACCCCACGAACCCGAGGTAGAGGATGGGTGGGTGGAAGGCCACGAGGGCGTTGTCCTGCAGCAGCACGTTGGGACCGAGCCCGTTGGCGGGCACGGCCCCGGTGACGGTCCGGAACGGGTCGGCAGGCCCGGCCATGAGCCCGAAGAAGAACGCCGCCACCACGAGCGTGACGAGCGTGGCCCACGCCACCAGGGGATCGGAGGCCTGGCGTCGGAACCGCCACACCATGGCCACGATGTACCCGGCCAGGATCAGGCCCCACAACAGGATCGAGCCCGCCAGCGCGGACCACATGCCCGTGATCGTGTACAGCAGCGGGGTGGCGCGACTGTTGTTGGCCGCCACGAACGCGATCGAGAAGTCGTGGGTGAGCAGGGCGCGCTCCATGGCCACGGTGGCGACGACGGCACCGAGCAGCAACAGCCCGGCGTAGATCCGCCCGGTGCGTACCACCTCGGGTCGGTGCCGGGCCAGGCCGTAGGCGATCACGGCGACGCCGATGACCGACGCCGCCAAGCCGAGAAGGACGCCGCTGTGCCCGAGGGCGGCGTTCACCGCGTGGTCCCGTTGGGCGCCCTGACTCGGTTCGGATGGGCTTGGACGTAATTGGCGGTGTGGTCCACGATGAGCTGGTCCGAGATGAAGGAATTCCCCGAGAAGTGGCCGACCACCACGACGGGGATGTCGGGCTGGAAGAGCTGCGGCGGGTTGCCGTGGTTGACGACGTCGACCCGGTGCACGGTCCCGGCGGCGACGAACCGCACACCACCGGGGATGCGGTGCACGGTCCCGGGGACGACGAGGCCCTCGAGACGGAACGTCTGCGACCCGAGCATCGTCTTGTGGGCGAGGGCCTGGTCGACGGTCTCGAAGTAGTTGAGCGAGCTGCCGAGCCCCTCGACGAGCAAGAAGGCGAACGCGCCCACGAGAATCGCACCCACCGCCCACAACCGCCACGGCGTGGCCCGGCGGCGCGGCGCGTGCCCCGCGCCGGGCTTCGCCGACGAGTCCGTGGCGCCGTCGACGCTGGCGCCGGTGTCGGCGGCGCCGTCGTCGGTCGCACCGGCGCCGGGACCGGGGGCGGCGGTGGTGTCGAGTACCGTCGGCTCGCTCACGGTTCGCGCCGACCCTGGACGCGCGCCGCCACCCGTTCGAGGCGTTGCCGGCGACGCCACAAGATCGCGGCGTACGCGGCGAGCACGCCGAAGGCGATGCCGTAGCCGGCGTCGATGTAATTCACGCCCGCGCCTCAGGCCCGGGGCCCGGTGCGGGCCAGGACCGTGCTCGGCTCCGGGGTCACCGGCTCGCTTGCCTCGGCCCAGCGCTCGTGGAGCGCCATGTCGAGCTCGGAGTCGGCGAGATGCTCCGACAGCAGCTCCACCCGGTAGCGGATGGCGAGCATCCACCCGAACAACAGGGTGAAGGCCACGAACCCGAGCAGCAGAGTCCACGCCATCGAGCCGTGGATCGTGGGCGACAGGTTGGCGTTGAGGACGGTCGCACCCTGGTGCAGCGTGTGCCACCAGTCGACCGAGAAGTGCACGATGGGGACGTCCACGGCGGCCACGAGGGCCACGACCGCGCTGCGGCGGGCGCGCGAGTCTGGGTCGGCCGGGACCCGCCTCACCGCCAGGTACCCGAGCAGCAGGACGAGCAGCAGCGCGGTGGACGTGAGCCGCGCGTCCGACGTCCACCACAGCCCCCAGGTCGGTCGGCCCCAGATCGAACCGGTGATGAGCGTGAGGGCGGTGAAGACGATCCCCACCTCGACCGCGGACACGGCCAGCCGGTCCCAGAAGCGGCTGCGCGTCCGAGGCCACAGCCACAAGACGCTCGACACCGCGGCGACGCCGAAGGCGAGGTAGAGCGCCACCCAGGCGATGGGCGGATGCACGTAGACGAGACGAACCAGGTTGTGCTGCATCTGGTCGGGTGGTGTCACCCACAGCCCGAGCCAGATGGTTCCGGCCAAGGCCAACGCGGCGGCGATCCCGAGACCGCGCACGACCCACGTGGCCCGCGGGCCCCACGGCGCCACCGGGTCGCCGGCGCTCATGACGCTTCCTGGAGGGGCCCGAAGATGACGACCCCGAGGGCGAGGTAGACCGCGGCGAAGACGAGGAGGAGCCGGATCCACGGGTCCCCGGCGCTCCCGAGGTTTCCCGACCCGACCCCGAGGGCCGCCTGCCACGCCCGGGTCCCCGCCAACAGGACGGGGGCGGCCACCGGCAGGAAGAGGAAGGGGAGCAGTGTCTCGCGCACGCGCAACCCGGCCGCCAGCGCGCCGTACAGCGTCCCCGCCGCGGCCAGGCCGGCGGTGCCGGCCAGACAGGCGACGACGATCGACCCGTAGGAACGGACGTGCGAGCCGTAGAGCACGACGACACCCGCGGTCAGGACGACTTCGAGGATGACCATCTGCAGCGCGATGGCGGCCGTCTTGCCCAGGAACACGCCGGCAGGATCGAGCCCCGACAGGCGCAGCCCGTCGCCCGCGCCGTCGCCCGCCTCGAGGGCGAAGCTGCGCTGCACGGCGAGGACGCTGGCGAAGAGCACGGCCACCCAGAACAAGCCCGGCGCGGCCTGCACCATCGGGGCTCGATCGGGCCCGAGGGCGAAGGCGAAGAGCACGAGGACGAGGACCGCGACAGGCACGACCTGGTGCAGGACGACGCGCGACCGGAGCTCGATGCGCAGGTCCTTCCCGGCCACGAGGGCGGTGTCACGCCACATGGGCACCCCCGGGAACGGCCCGCAACTGCTCGGGGGGGACGTCGACGGGGGCGTGGTCGCCCACCGGGCGCGTCCCGGCCACCCGTCCTCCCGACAGGGACACGACCCGGTCGGCGAGGGGCCACGACGCGTCGGGCTCGTGCGACGCCAAGAGCACCGTGGCGCCCTCGGCGACGACCTCGGCCACGATCTCTCCGAGAACGGCGCGGGCGGCGGTGTCGAGCCCGGCGTGGGGCTCGTCGAGGAGCCACAACTCGGGCCGGCGGGCGACGAGCACGGCCAGCGCCACGCGCCGGCGCTGGCCCGCGGACAGACGCCCCACCGTCGTGCGCCGCACCCGGCCGCCGAGCTCCAGGCGATCGAGGGCGACGTCCACTCCCGCCGTGTCGCCTCCGGCGGCGCGCACGCGGAACCGCACGTTCTCGACCACGGTGAGATCGTCATAGAGGCCGGCGAAGTGGCCGAGCATGCCGACCCGTCGGCGCAGCGCAGGGGCCTCACGCCGGAGATCGCATCCGAGCACGCTGCCCTCGCCTCCCGTCAGTGGTAGCAGGCCGG
The DNA here is from genome assembly GCA_963811775.1 of uncultured Acidimicrobiales bacterium. Taxonomy (GTDB): domain Bacteria; phylum Actinomycetota; class Acidimicrobiia; order Acidimicrobiales; family UBA8190; genus Chersky-840. The sequence goes on from CAWESO010000024.1 coordinate 25,058, forward strand.
CACACACCCGCAGCACGCTCGTCTTGCCTGCCCCGTTGGGCCCTTCGAGAACGACCACTTCACCCTGGGCGACGGCGAGATCGACGCCGGCCAGGGCCGGAAACCGCCCGGTGACGCAGACGGCGGTACGGAGGAGGACTGCGGGGGCCATGGCCTTCGGCCCATGCTACGGGGGACCCCCTCTCGGGTTCCAAGCGGGTCCCGCCTCGTGGTGCCCCCTCGAGGGCGTTCGTCCCGATGGCGGTCGAGGTCGGCGCCTCGTCCGCGGCCGGTCTCAGCTCACCGTCAGGCGACTCAGTCCGAGGTCCCGGAGGACATCGGCGCTCACAGACGACAGCCAGTGGAGGTTGTCGGTGAGCAGGAGCACCCCGAACACCACCAGGGCCGCCCCCGACACCATGTTGACGAGGAACAGCCGCCGCTTGACGCGGGCCAACAGCGAGGTGAGCCGGCCGAAGGCGAGCCCGGTGGCGAGGAACGGCACCCCGAGACCGAGGGAGTAGGCGAGCAGCAGCGCCACCCCGGAGGCCAGCGTGGAGCGGGTGGCGGCGAGCCCCAGGACGCCGCCGAGGACGGGCCCGACACAGGGGGTCCACCCGAAGGCGAAGGCCATGCCCAGAACGGGCGGGGCCCAGGCGCCGAGTCGCGACGGCAGCGGATGAAAGCGGCGCTCGCGCAGGAACCGGCTCGGCGCCCCGAACCCGGCCATCCACAGCCCGAAGACGACGACGAGCACGCCGGCCGCGATGTCAAGGCCCCGCTGGTGGCCGAGCAGGAGATGGCCGAGGCCCGACGCCGCCGCGCCGAGGGCGGTGAACACGAGGGTGAAGCCGGCGACGAAGCCGAGGACGCCGCGCAGCAGCGGCGCGACGTCGCGCCGCGCCCCCTGTTCGATCTCGGCCGCGGACAAGCCCGACACCATCGACACATAGCCGGGGACGAGCGGCAGGACGCAGGGCGAGAGGAACGACAGCATTCCCGCGCCGAAGGCCACGAGCACGCCGAGCGGGTCGGCCGAGATCGTGGCGTGCGCCGTGAGAGCCGCCGACATCGTCATCCCGACGCCGGCGGCGTCGCCTCGGGCTCAGCGGTTCTGGACACGAAGGAGCTCTCGGTCCGCGTCGACCATCATGGCGACGAGATCGGCGAAGGAGACCGTGGTCTCCCAGTCGAGATCGGTCTTCGCCTTGGTGGCGTCGCCGACGAGGAGGTCGACCTCGGCGGGCCGCAGGAATTTGTCGTCCACGACCACGTGCTCGTTCCAGTCCAGCCCCACCCGGGCGAAGGCGATCTCGCACAACTCACGAACCGAGTGCGTCTCCCCGGTCGACACGACGAAGTCGTCGGGCTCGTCGCGCTGGAGCATCAACCACATGGCGCGTACGTAGTCGCCGGCGAAACCCCAGTCCCGTTGGGCGTCGAGATTGCCGAGGAAGAGCTTGTCGTCGAGCCCTGCCGCGATGCGGGCCACACCGTGGCTCACCTTGCGCGTCACGAATTCGAGACCGCGGCGGGGGCTCTCGTGGTTGAACAGCATGCCCGACGACGCGTGCAGGCCGTAGCTCTCGCGATAGTTGACCGTGATCCAGTGGCCGTACACCTTGGCCACCCCGTACGGGCTGCGTGGATAGAACGGCGTCGACTCGGTCTGGGGCACCTCCTGGACCTTGCCGAACATCTCCGAGGACGACGCTTGGTAGAACCTGATCTCGGGATCGGCGATGCGGATGGCGTCGAGCACGCGCGTCACCCCCAGTGCCGTCGTCTCCCCCGTCAACACCGGCTGTGTCCACGATGTCTGCACGAAGGACTGGGCGGCGAGGTTGTACACCTCGGCCGGGCGGTGCTCCCGCAGGATCCCGATGAGCGAGATCTCGTCCAGCAGGTCGCCGGCCACGAGCGAGACCCGGTCCTGGATGTGGGCGATGCGCTCGAAGTTGAGCGTGGAGGACCGCCGCACCATGCCGATCACCTCGTAGCCCTGTTCCAACAGGAGCTCGGCGAGGTACGACCCGTCCTGACCGGTGATGCCGGTGATCAGAGCCTTCTTGCGCATCGTTTCACTCGCTTCGTCGGTGGGGGCACGGTCCTCAACGCCCTCGCCATTGCGGCGCTCGTTTTTCCAAGAACGCGGCGATGCCCTCGGCCGCGTCCTCGGTCTGGGCGGTGAGCGAGAGCATGGCATGCAGGTGGGCGAGGGCCTCGGGAGCCGCCATGTCCCACACAGCGTAGAACGCGTCACGACCGAGCTTCATCACCGCCGGCGATTTCGAGGCCAGGGTCTCGGCCAACTCCGTCACCGCCGCGTCGAGCTCGTCGTGAGGCACGACCCTGGTCACGAAGCCCAGGTGCAGCGCCTCCTCGGCGTCGACCCTCCGGCCCGTCAGCATCAGCTCGAGGGCCTGCTTGGGCGGCATCGAACGGACGAGGGGAACGGTGATCATGTACGGCCACAGCCCGACGTTGACCTCGGGGGCACCGAAACGGGCCCGCTCCGACGCCACCACGAGGTCACAGGCCAGCGCCAGCCCGAACCCTCCCGCCAAGGCGAAACCCTGGACGCTCGCCACCGTCGGCTTGCCCAGTTCCCACAGGGCCCTGAACACCTCGGCGAGCACACCGCGCTCCTCGTGCACCGAGAGGACACCGGCGTCGGGCTCGTCCGCCCCCGTCATCTTGCCCAGGTCGGCTCCGGCGCAGAAGGCCTCGTCCCCGGCGCCGGCGAGGACGACCACCCGCACCTCGGGGTCCCCGGCCGCGTCGGCCAATACCGTGCGCAGGCCCCGCATGACCTCCCACGACATGGCGTTGCGGCGCTCGGGCCGGTTGATCGTGACCCGCCCCACGCCCCCACCGACCTGGTACAACACCGTCGGCGTCCCCGACACCCCGACGACGGAGGATGCAGGGTCGGTGCTGGGGTCGGCCACGCGAGCGACGGTAGTGCCCGACCCCCGCCGTCGCCCAGCCCGGTCGACCCCGGGCCCGCACCGGGTAGCGTGGCCGGTCCGTGGCCAGACCCGTCGTCGCCATCGTGTCGTTCCGCCTCGGTGGGTCCGACGGGGTGGCCGTCGAGGCCAGGAAATGGAGCGGAGCCCTCGAGGCCCTCGGGTTCGACATCCGCACCGTGGCCGGCGAAGGCCCGGTCGACAGGCTCGTCCCCGGTCTGGCCATCGGCGCCACCGGTCCGCCGACGCCCGGCGAGGTCGGCGACGCCCTCGAAGACGTCGACCTGGTGGTGGTCGAGAACCTGTGTTCGCTCCCCCTCAACCCCGGGGCGGCGGAGGTCGTGGCCGGCGTGATCCGCGGTCGGCGAGCCGTGCTGCACCACCACGACCTCCCCTGGCAGCGGGCCCAGTACGCCGGGTTCCCCCCTCCTCCCGACGATCCCGCCTGGCTGCATGTCACCGTGAACGAGCTGTCGCGCACCGAGCTGGCGCGGGTCGGGATCGCGGCGACCGTGATCCGCAACGCCTTCGAAGTGGACGCCCCGGGCGGGGACAGGGACCCGCCCCGTCGTGCCCTCGGGCTCGGCCCCGGGGACCGACTCGTCCTCCAGCCCACCCGGGCCATCCCGAGGAAGAACGTGGGCGGCGGCATCGCACTCGCCGAAGCCCTGGACGCGGTGTTCTGGCTCCTGGGCCCGGCCGAGGACGGCTTCGGCCCCGAACTGGACCGTCTCGTGACCGGCGCGCCGTGCCGGTGCGTCCTGGGTCCGGGGGCGCTCGGCGCGGGCGGGCGGATCGTGGATGCGTACGCGGCATGTGACGTCGTCTTCCTCGGATCGACCTGGGAGGGATTCGGCAACCCGGCCATCGAGTCGGCCGTGTACCGGCGACCGCTCGCCGTCGGGCCCTACCCTGTCGCGGCCGAGCTCGCCGCCTTCGGGTTCAGGTGGTTCGCGCACGACGACGCCCCGGCTGTCTCGGCGTTCCTCGACGCGCCGGACCCGGCGCTGCTCGACCACAACCACGAGGTGGCCCGGGCCCACTTCTCGCTGCGGCACCTTTCCGGTCGGATCGCGCGTGTCTTCGACGCCGCCGGCTGGGTGTTCCCCTGAGCCCACCCGACCGGCCCCGGGCCGGAGGCCGGGGGCGTGCCTCGGTCACGCCGGGCCATCGGGCCAGCCGACGGTACGATTCGGAGATGGCGGCGCGTCGTCCCCCCGGTCCCGGCGCCACGGCCAAGCGGCTCCCGGCGGACCGGCGCCGGCAACAACTCCTCGACGTGTCCCTGAAGCTCTTCGCCGAGCGTGGCTTCAACGCCACCACCATGGACGACATCGCCGAATCGGCGGGCGTGACCAAGCCGCTGCTCTACCAGCACTTCGCATCCAAACGCGCCCTGTACCTCGAGCTCCTCGACTCGGTGTCGCACACCATGCTCGAGGCCATCGGCAAGGCCATCGCCGCGGCCGGTGGGCCCCGCCAGCAGGTGGAGGGTGGCTTCGCCGCCTACTTCCACCTGGTGGTGAGCCACGCCGATGCGTTCCAGCTGCTCTTCGGCAGCGAGGTCCCGAACGACCCCGAACTGTCCCGGGCGGTGCGCAATGTGGAGGACAGCATCGCCGAGTCCATCGACGGGCTCATCGACGCCGGGCTCGACGAGGACCACCGGCGCCTCCTCGCCTTCGCCGTCGTCGGGATGGCCGAGGGCGCGAGCAGGCACTTCCTCGCCCAGCGGGGACCCCAGGACGGCGATCCCCACGAAAGCGAGGCGACACGCCTGGCTAGGAGGCTGGCCGACCTGGCCTGGGCGGGCCTGCGTTCGGTCCACCCCGACTGACCACACCCGTCGGCCACGCCCCTCGAGCGACGCCGTGCCCGGACGGACGGGCGCCCGGGCTTGAAAGCCGACCTGACAGGTAAGCTTTCGGCTGGGCCGCGCAGGGTGCGTGGGCCCGCCCAGGTGGATGCCATGCGCACGACGGCGAAGTCCCTCTTCAGCTTCCCGAACCCGGTCAACGAAGTCGCGGCACGCGTGGTGGCCGGCGGCGTCTTTGTCATGTGCGTCGTCGCCATCGCCGGGCGCCAGCCGTGGCTGCTCGTGCCCCTCGCCTACGGCTTCTGGGCGCGCGTGCTCACGGGTCCGACGCTGAGCCCGCTCGGGCAGCTGGCCACCCGCGTCATCGCCCCCCGGCTGCGCACTGCGCCCCGACTGGTGCCGGGGCCACCCAAGCGCTTCGCGCAGGCCATCGGCCTGGTGTTGTCGAGCACGGCCGTCGTCCTGTGGTTCGGCGTGGGGGCCCGAGGTGCGACGTGGATCACGCTCGGCCTGCTCGCCGTGGGCGCACTGCTCGAATCGGCGTTCGCCCTGTGTCTCGGGTGCAAGGTCTTCGCTGCGCTCACACGCCTGGGTCTCGTGCCCGACACCGTGTGCGCGGCGTGCACCGACATCACCGTCCGGGTGCCCGAGCGCCGGCGCGAGCCGGTCAAGGTCTGACACCCTCTGTTCCGCCCACACCGTCCGTCGGGCCCGTCGACGAGGGCGGGAGCGCGGCTCAGGCCAGGCGAGAGGCGAGCACGTCGATGAGCACCGACAACTCCAGCGCGCAATCGACGTAGGTCTGCTCGTCGCCGCCGGCGGGGTCGGCCACGTCCCCCTGCTCGGAAGGGTCGACGTCTGCCAGTCCGAGCGAGGCGATGCGCTCGGCAACGGGGTGTCCCCGACGGGAAGGCTCTTCGCCAGGAACCGCAGGGTGGCGGTGCGATCCGCACCGATGCGGTGGCGGCGGCGGATGTAGCTCACGTGCTCACTGGCCATGGCGACCACCACGTCGGCCGCGGCCAGGTCCGAGTCGGTGAGTTGGCGGCTCCGGTGGGACGAGGCGTGCAGGCCCACGACCTCGAGGGCACGACGGGTGCGGATGCTCACGGGTTGGTGCTCGACCACGTGGGTCCCGGCCGTGGTGAGTCCGTGCACGGGCACGCCGCTCGACTCGAGCATCACACCGGCCATGACCGAGCGCGCCGCGTTGCCCGTGCAGAGGAAGAGCACCTGCGCCGTCATCGATCGCGCCCCCCTTGGCTCCACGATCGGCACGGAATGCACCATACGCCGGAGCCCGGGTCGGCTACCGAATGTGGATGCCCGAGACCGCCCGAGCGATGATGAGGCGCTGGATCTCCGAGGTG
>CAWESO010000025.1:0-55168 GCA_963811775.1 uncultured Acidimicrobiales bacterium
GGATTAAACCTCGGCCCTACGTTCCAACGACCTCTTTGATCTTCAACTCGCCCACCTTGCTCGCCACCTGACGCATCTGCTGGATGAGTTTGCGCATCCGGCGATCGTTGGCGATCCACTCCTTGTACAAGGTCGCCTCCTGCGCCGTCAGTCGACGGGTGACCGTCTTGCCGTCGACTTTGGTGGTCCACTGGTAATAGGGGCCGTGCGGCTGGGGCGGATCATCGTGACACTTGCAGCCGGCCGTCCCGCAGCGTGTGTAGCGGCGGGTCACGGTGCCCGAGGAGATGAACCCGACCTCCGCCAGCTGTGCCGCCAGCTGGCGATAGCGACGCTCGTAGTCCGCCAGTCGCCCTGTGGTCGTTGCCTTGGCCATGTCGTCAAGTATCCCCGATCGATGGCCAGACAGTAGTAATACTGTCTGGCCATGGACCATACTGCCCATGACCAGGACCGAGACCAGCTCCGAGACGTGCGGACCGAGCTGTATGGATGTCTGACGAGGTGGGGCGACGCCCTCTTCGAGCTCTGTGACGCCGCCCTGTGCGCCCCGGGGGCGCTGCACTCGGTGCCCTCGCTCAGCCTGGAGCCGACCTTTCGCCGGTCCCACGGCTCGCTCTACAAGGCCTTGGCCCGGGGCCAGATCGACGACGAGAGGCTGCGGCGTCTCCTGGTGGCCAACCGGCCGAAAGTCTGGCCGGACGTGTTCGCCGTGGACGCCAGTGTGTGGGACCGCTGTGACGCCGAATGCAGCCCCGAGCGGGGTTTCTACTACTCGGCGTCCAAGCACTCGGCGGGCCAACCGATCGTGGCCGGATGGAGCTACCAGTGGATCTCCCAGCTCTCCTTCACGCCCGACAGCTGGACGGCGCCCGTCGACGCGCTGCGCATCGCCCCCACCACCGACGTCACCGACGCCACCATCGATCAGGTCCGCCGTCTGGTGGATGCTCTCGGATCCAAGAGGAAGGTGCCACCGCTGTTCGTCTTCGATGCCGGCTACGACCCCATCGCCCTCGGGGACGGGCTCACCGATATGCGGGCCCAGGTGCTCGTGCGCATCAAGTCCGACCGTGTCTTCTACGACGATCCTGGACCCCGGCGGGGACCGTCCACAGGCCGACCTCCTCGCCACGGGCGTCGCTTCAAGCTCTCGGACTCGAGAAGTGCGCCCAGGCCCGACGCCCAGATCGATCTGGAGGACCGTCGCTACGGGACGGTCCGAGTGCGGGCCTGGCACCACCGGCACCCCAAACTCCACCGCCGGGGACGATGGGCGTGCGCCGAGATTCCCATCGTGCGGGGCAGCGTGATCCGTGTCGACGTCGAACATCTCCCGAACCCCATCGGGCGCACCAAGAAGACGTTGTGGCTGTGGTGGTCGGGGCCCGGTGCGCCCGATCTAGAGCTGTGCTTCCGCGCCTACCTGCGACGCTTCGACATTGAGCACGCCTACCGCTTCGTGAAGAACACCCTGGGATGGACGTCACCGTCGCTGCAGACGCCCGAGCAAGCCGATCGCTGGACATGGGTCGTCATCGCCGCCTACACGCAACTCCGATTAGCCCGGCCGCTCGTCGAAGACCTTCGGCTCCCGTGGGAACGCCGCCTGGATCCGTCACGGCTCACGCCGGCGCGAGTGCGCCGAGGGTTTCGTCGACTTCGTGCAACGCTCGGCACTCCGGCCAGTCCACCGAAATCCGACACGCCCGGTCCTGGCCGTCCGAAGGGCACACGAACGGGACCATTCAAGCGCTATCCGGTCATCAAGAAGAGCGCTTGACACGGTCGTCAGGGTTTAATCCCAAGCTTTAATGACAGGGGCGTAACTAAATACACCCACCTGCGAAAATGCGGGTATGGAGATGAACCTTTCGGGGACTGTCTATCTGGCGTACCCAAGGCCGTGACTGAGCGCCGAAGCCCAACGGAACCGCTGTCGGCTACCCCGAGGGAGGGTCGGCGGGATCTCCGTGGCATGGGCACTCACACTGGACAATCACCCGCCGGTCGCAACTTCCGTGGTCATCGACCTTGCACGGGTCCGAGATGGGGCGATCTGGCAGGGACTCAGGCAACGAGGTCATGGCCCTCACGCTCCCACGGAGGCTGGCCCAAGCGCCAGGGCGGAAAGGCCCAGACCCCGCTGAGGCCCACTCGGCAGGCTGTGTCGGCAGCCTGGAGTCGAACCCCCAGGAGTGGCTCTACCCGACCCGGACTACGACGAGGAAATCGGCCTCCCAGGGACCTTCGAGGAGAAGCTCAAGCGGATTTTGGAAGTGGACCCGGAGGCGCTGGAAGACGAAGTGGAGCCGGACCTGGACGCCTAAGCGTTCACCCCATGACCCCATCGTGGACCCAGGGTGTAACACTCAATCCCAGGTCAAGGAGGGTTTTCAGAGTCGGGATACTGTCAGGCTCCTTTGTGTATTCCTTTCCCCCCAGAGGAGGTGCGGGGGGTCTGATCGTCGTGGCGGCTGTGGGTCATTGTTGTCATCGTGGCGATCTACCTGCGGCGTCGTCGCCCCTGAGCCATCCGGACCTGGGTGCGCTAGATAGCTAGATAGACGGTTCCCTCAATCGGGAGGACTGCCGGCGCTGCCCTCCAGCGGGCCCGACATCCGATTGGTGGGTCTGCCCCTGAGTCCGTTTGACTGCCGAGCGTGTCGCTGGGCGTCACCGTCTACGGAGTCTGCGCCGTCTCGTTCATGATGGTGATGTACGCCCTCGAGCGGCGCCATCGAGGCTTCGTCCTGGCCTTCGCCGTGGGGTGCCTGTTGTCCAGCGCGTACGGCTTCCTGGCGGGGGCGTGGCCCTTCGGAGTCGTGGAAGCGATCTGGGCCGGGATCGCCCTGCGCCGGTGGCGCCGGTAGGACGCTGGGCTTTCGGCCCATGGTGGCGTACGGTGGTGGCGCGGGCGTTTCAGGGGCCATGCCCCCTTTGGCCCCCACGTTCATCTGGAACGTCCGGGGGGAATCGGGGGGACGCGGGGGCACCTTCTCGGTCTCCTTGTGCGGGGATCCCGCGTCCCACCACCCCCTTTGTGGTGGGGACCCTTTGTGATGGGTGGCGTGGTTTGTGGGTCCGTGGGTCAGAGCAGGTGGCTCGGATGGGCCGTCTCCCGCTCCCGCTTCAGACGCGTCAGGTCGGCCTCGGCCTCGTACAGCTCGGATTTGAGCTCCTTCAGCCGTGCCAGGTCACCGCTTCCGAGGTCACCGGGTTGCGGCGAGCGAGCCCGACCCAACAGCTCGGCGTAGGCGGCCCGGGCGACGTGAGCCCTCTGCAGGGCCGCGGTGATCTCGCCATCGTCCATGCACCGGATGATGCCCGGCCGGCCCCGGTGCCAATCACGATGCAGGCGAGCAGGTCCGCACCTCGTGGCCGCGTCGGGTAGGTAATTTCTCGGCCATCAGATCGGGTGGTACCCCGCTAGGCGCACCCGGTGCCCGAGCGTAGGGTGTCGGTGGGCGACCAAGCCGAATTGCGGTTCCCCCAAAACCCCAACTCTTTGGCTGGGCGTCCACTTCTCGCAGGAATGGCGAGGCATGGGCAGCGGTCTCGTGCAGTGTCCGCTGCTAGCGCTGCCCATGCACTCTGCCATCGCATGCTCCCCCCGTTCTCACCGACCGCGCCGCTGTGCGTCGTGTGGTCCTATGGTCCGGGCCGTGAGTAGCCGCGCCCCGCGACCGGGCGTCCCGCGATCGTGACCCACCCCGAGCGGTGGCCGCATCGACGCGACGGGGACCCGATGACCGTGTTCGCCCACCGAGGCGGGACCGGGCCTTGGCGCGAGAACACCGTCGAGGCCTTCGAGTCGTCCCTGCGCGCCGGTGCCGACGGTGTGGAGCTCGATGTGCGGCGATGTGCGGACGGGACGCTCGTGGTCCATCACGACCCCGACGTCCCGGGCGCGGGCCTCATCCATCAGCGCCGACGAGGCGAGCTCCCTCCGTGGATACCGACCCTGGAGCCCGCCCTGGCCGCGTGCGCCGGCGCGTTCGTCAACGTCGAGGTGAAGAACCTCCCGACCGATCCCGGCTACGACCCGGCCAATCAGGTGGCGATCGACGTGGCCGCCACCCTCTGCCGGACGGTCGGGGCGGGAGGGCCGTGGCCCTCCGCCGTCGTGGTGTCGTCGTTCTGGCCGGGCACGCTGGCCGCGGTGGCCTCGACCACCGAAGCCGTGGCGCTGGCGCTGCTCGTCCACCCCGCCCTCGACGCGCCCTCCGCCCTCGAGACGGCCATTGGGCTCGGGTGCGTGGCCCTCAACCCACACCACTCCCAGGTGACCGCGGACCTCGTGCGCCGGGCGCACGATGACGGGCTGGCCGTCATGACCTGGACGGTGAACGCTCCGGAGGATCTCGACGCCGCGTTCGACGCCGGCGTCGACGGCGTGATCACCGACGATGTGCCCGGCACCCTGGCGCACCTGGGGCGGGGCTGAGCCGTCCGGCGGCGGGGTCGCACCGGCGCGGCGCGATGCCCCTGGATTGGTCGAACGGCGGGTTCTCGGGAACAATCGCGGCCATGAACGTCGTCGTCTGCGTGAAACAGATCCCCGATCCCGCCGCCCCCCAGGCCCTCGACGGCCAGACCCACACCCTGGTCAGGGAAGGGAAACTCATCATGGACGACTCCGACGCCTACGGCGTCGAGATGGGGCTCCAGCTCGCCGAGGCGGCCGGTGGCGGGGAGGTCACCCTGGTCTCGATGGCACCGGGCGGGGAGACCTCGGGCCTGCGCACGGCCCTCGCCATGGGCGCGGCCAAGGCCATCCTCGTGAGCGACGACGCCCTCAAGGGATCCGATGCCCTGTCGACGGCCAAGGTGCTCGCCAAGGCGATCGAGCGGGCCCAGCCCGACCTGGTCCTCGCGGCCACCGAGTCGACAGACGGGTACACCGGGACCACGCCGGTGCAGATCGCCGAGCTCCTCGGCTTCCCGGCCGTGACATTCGCCAAGAAGGTGTCGGTCGGCGACGGGCGCGTGCACGTCGAGCGCCAGACCGAAGCCGGCTACGACGAGGTCGACTGCCCCCTGCCCGCCGTGGTCACGGTCACCGCCGGTGTCGTGGAGCCGCGGTACCCGTCGTTCAAGGGGATCATGGCGGCCAAGTCCAAGCCGGTGGACCAGTTGACCGTGGCGGGCCTCGGCCTCGACGCCGGCCAGGTCGGCGCGGCGGGGGCGCGCCAGGAGGTCACCGACGTGACCGCGGCCGAGGAGCGCAGCGCGGGCGAGATCGTCGTCGACGAGGGAGAGGGCCAGGACAACATCGTCCGGTTCCTCGAGCAGCTCAAACTGGTCTGACGCCGGCTCCGGCCCACCGATCTCGCACGTATCCCAGGAGAAGAGAATGTCGATCGACAAGATTTGGGTCCTCGCCGAGTCCGCCGAGGGCAAGCCCACCAGCACCACGCTCGAGCTGCTCACCCAGGCGCGCGCCCTGGGTGGCACGGTCGAGGCCGTCGCATGGGGCTCCGACACCGCATCGGTGGCCGGCGAGCTCGGCAACTACGGCGCCGGGACCGTGTACGACGCCGGCGACCTCGGTGACGCCCTCCCCGGGGCCCCCGTGGCCGCGGCCATCGCCGCCCTCGTCGAGTCGGGCAACCGGCCTGACGTCCTGCTCGTCCCCGCCAGCTACGACGGTCGGGACGTCGCGGCGCGCCTGTCGGTGCGACTCGACGCCCCGGTGATCACGAACGTCGTGGGCCTGAGCGCGGAGGGCGACGACGTGCGCTCCCAGCACGGCCTGTTCGGGGGCGCGCAGGTGGCGACGGCACGGTTCACCGGTGCCCGGCCGGGGATCTTCGTGGTGCGGGCCAAGTCGTTCGCGGCCGAGGCCTCGGGCGGGGGACCGGCCCAGGTGACCGCAGCGCCGGTGCCCGAGCTCGGGGCGACCAACGGTGCGAAGGTGATCGCCCGTCATGCCGAGGAGCGCACCGGGCCCAAGCTCGACGAGGCCGAGGTCGTGGTGTCGGGGGGACGGGGACTCGGCGGTGCCGAGCACTACGCCATGATCGAGGAGCTGGCCAAGCTGCTCCACGGGGCCGCCGGTGCCAGCCGTGCCATCGTGGACGCCGGGTGGGTGCCCTACTCGCACCAGGTCGGCCAGACCGGCAAGACCGTGAAGCCGACGCTCTACATCGCCTGCGGGATCTCGGGTGCCACCCAGCACCTCGTGGGCATGAAGGGCTCGAAGAACATCGTCGCCATCAACAAGGACCAGGACGCCCCGATCTTCTCGGTGGCCGACCTCGGCATCGTGGGCGATGTGCACAAGGTGCTGCCCAAGCTGATCGAGGCGCTCAAAGCCCGCAGCTGAGAGGCGCCTGCTCGGGTGCGGTGCGGGGCCGCCTGAGCTGGGTCGACGGCATCGACGCCCCTGGCCGCGTGGGACCGCAGTAGCCTGCGCGAGGTTCGCGACGACTCACGACGCCCCGTGACTCGGTGCGTCTCCTTCGAACCGCTGGTGCTCTCGACGCATGCTGTTCCCGACCACCGACTTCGCCATCTTCTTCGCCGTGGCATTCACGGTGAACTGGCTGCTGAACCCGTACCCGCGCCTGTGGAAGCTGTCCATGGTGTGCGCCAGCTACGTGTTCTACAGCTGGTGGGACTGGCGTTTCGTCTTCCTGCTGGCGTCGGTCACGGTGGTGGCGCACGTCGGTGCCACGGTGGTGAGCCACTGCGAGGATCCACGGACCCGACGTGCCGCCATGGTGGTGAGCGTCGCCGCCCTGCTCGGGATCCTGGGTTGGTTCAAGTACTACGGCTTCGTGGCCGTGACCGTGGACAACCTCTTCCACTCGCTCGGGTCGGGCCACCTCATGCCACTCCTGCAGGTCACCCTGCCCGTGGGCATCTCGTTCTTCACGTTCATGGCCCTCAGCTACGTCATCGACGTCTACCGACGCCAGCTCGAGCCGGCCCGCGCCATCGACGTTGCGGTCTACCTGTCGTTCTTCCCCCATCTCGTGGCCGGGCCCATCGTGCGGGGCGGGGAGCTGCTCCCGCAGATCCGCCGCAAGCGCGACCCGGCCGGGATCGACTTCGGGCGCGCCGCATGGCTCGTCGCCGCCGGGCTGTTCAAGAAGGTCGTGATCTCCAGCTACATCGACTCGGCCATCGTCTCTCCGGTGTTCTCGGCCCCCCATCAGCATTCGGCCCTCGAGATCCTCTTCGCCGCCTACGGGTTCGCCGTCCAGATCTACGCCGACTTCAGCGGGTACACCGACATCGCCATCGGCCTGGCGATGTTCCTCGGGTTCCGGTTCCCACAGAACTTCGACGCGCCCTATACGGCGCGCAACCTGCAGGACTTCTGGCGGCGATGGCACATGACCCTGTCGCGCTGGCTGCGCGACTACCTCTACATCCCGCTCGGCGGCAGCCACGGCTCGCGTCTCGTCGTGGCCCGCAACATCATGATCACCATGGTCCTGGGTGGACTGTGGCACGGGGCGGCGTGGACCTTCGTGGCGTGGGGGGCGATCCACGGGTCGGGCCAGGTGGTCGGCCATCTCCGCCGCGCCCGCCGCAGCGCCGCTGGTCTCGAACCGGTGCCCGACGGCCGCGGGAGGGTCGTGGCCCAGCGTGTCGCCACCTTCCACATCGTGTGCCTGGGCTGGATCTTCTTCCGCGCCGACTCGTTCTCCACCGCCACCACCCTGATCGGCCGCCTGTTCACTGCATGGGGCCGTGCTCCTCTCGTGACCCCGCTGGTCGTGGTCACGATCGTGGGCACGGTGGCGCTGCAGTACCTGCCCCGAGGGCTCGCCGGCCGGGCTCAGCGCGCCTTCGCCCGTCAACCCTGGGCCGTGCAAGGGGCCATACTGGGGGTCGTACTTCTCGGGATCACGACGCTCGGCCCGCAAGGCGTCGCACCCTTCATCTATTTCAAGTTCTGATCTGGTCCCGAGCCCCCCGGCCTTCGGATTCGAGATCCCCGAGGGGTGGTTCCGAGCATGCAGCAGCACACGCTGAGGACATGACCGACACCACCGCAGACACCGCCGCAGACATCACCACGGGCACGGCCATGCCTGCCGACGGCGTCACCGGTGACGCCGTCGGCACCGCCGGTCGCGACCCGTCGTCGACGGACCGCGAGGACGGGGCCAACCGGACGCAGTCGTCCGGACGTGGTCCAGGCGTGTCCGACATCGACGAGCAGCCCACCGAGGGCCGGGTGCGCGCCACGTGGCGCCACGCCCTCGCGGCCGGCCTGATGTGCTTCGCCGTGTGGCTGGTGTTGGACGCCCCCACGCTCATGCGCTCGGCGCAGGACGCGCCGCTCGGCACCCGACGCACCGTCGCCATGGCGGTGCTCCGGCCCATCGCAGCCGTCTCGGGCGCCCTGGGCCTGGGCCACGTGGTCACGGGGGCCGACCGCGTCATCGGTCGCACCGGGAACACGGGGAGCGGCGTGCTCCAGGTCGAGGGCGTGCCCGCCCCCCGCCACCGCACCGTTCCCTCGAGTGTGCCGCCGCCCCCCTCGCCCGCACCGACGGGCGTCGCGGGCCCCACGCCGGGCACGGGGCCCGGTCCTGCTGCCACCACACCGGTCACCGCGCCCGACGGCCTCGCACCTCTGGCCGTCCCCACGCCCGCCGCTCCGTTGCGACTGTTGGTGGTGGGCGATTCCCTCGGGATCGACTTCGGGCAGCCGCTCGTGAACGACCTCGCCGCCACCGACGTCGTGAGCGCAGTGCTCGACGGACACATCGACACCGGTCTGGCCCGGCCCGACTACTTCGACTGGCAGACCGAGCTCCAGCATGACATCGCGCGCTTCCAACCCGCGGCCATCGTGGTGTTCATCGGCGCCAACGACCCGCAGAACTTCATGGACGGCTCCACGTCGTTGGCCTACGGCACCGCGGCATGGAACGCCGCCTATGCCAAGCGCGTCGCCACGTTCATGCAGACCGCTGTGGCGTCGGGGGCCCGCGTGCTGTGGATCGGGATGCCCCCCATGGCCGACCCCGTGCTCAACGCCCAGATGGAGAACCTCAATGACATCGACCAGAGCCAGGCGGCGCTGCACCACGGGGTGACGTATTTCGCATCGTGGCCGGTGCTCTCCAACGCCCAAGGCCACTACAGCGCGTTCCTGCCCAACGCCTCGGGCGCCGAGATCCAGGTGCGCGACCTCGACGGCACCCACATCGCGCCACCCGGTGCGCAGCGCCTGTCGCAGGCCGCCATCACCTTCATGGGCCACGAGTGGGGTCTCGTCCTGTAGTCACCAGGTCCGTGTGGGTGCTGCGCCACGCCAAGGCGGCATCACAGGGGATCGACGACCACAGCCGCCCTCTCACGGCGCGCGGGAAGCGCCAGGCGGCCGAGGTGGGTGTGTCCCTCGCCCGCGATCGGCTCGCCACTGCGCCCACGCCGCGTCTCGTGCTGTCGTCGTCGGCCCGCCGCGCCCTGCGCACCGCCGAGCTCGTCGTGGCCGAGCTCGAGGGCCCCGTCGAGCTCGTGGTCGAGAGGGGGCTGTACTCGGCCGGGCCCTCCGACGTGGTCGACCTGCTCCGGCTGGTCGACGACGACGCGCCTTCGGTCATGGTCGTCGGCCACAACCCCACCGTCCACGCGCTCGTCTTCGATCTCCTGCGCGCCGACGACGAGGCGGCGCGGGCGCGTCTCGAGCAGGGCTTCCCCCCCGCCTCGCTGGCGGTGGTCGAGGTCCCCTCGCCGAGCTGGGAGTGCCTCGGAACCGGGTCGGGGACGCTCCTCGAGCTGCGCCGTCCGGGCTCGTGATGGTCCGGGCCATGGGGGGAGCCGACGGGGTTCCCATCGACGACAACAGCGTCGGGGGCGAGCACGCCGAGGAGGGGAATGCCGAGGAGGGGAATGCCGAGGAGGAGAACGCCGAGCGCGCCCTGGTGCGCGCCCTGATCCGCAGCCCCCGCAGCGACGGCGACACCCTCGACCCCTTCGCCGCCCGGCGCGACAAACGCTACGTCTTCGCCGCCGAGCGAGGTGCGGTCCTCGCCTACCGACCGCTCTTCGGCGTGGCGCTCGGCTCAGGTGACCCCGTCGGTGTGGTGGACCAGTTCCCCGACTGCGTGGGACGGTTCGTGCGGCGCTGCGAGGAGCTGCGACTGCGGCCCGTCGTGATGCTGGCGCGCCAGGACCGGCTGCCGCTCTATGAGCGCCTCGGCTTCAAGGCCTTCTACCTGGGTGACGAAGCCGTGCTCGACGTGGACGGCTTCACCCTCGACACACCCCGGATGCGCAACGTCCGCCAGGCGGTCAAGCGCTCGGTCAACTTCGGGGTCGCGACGCAGGTGCTGTGGGAGACCGACGTCCCTCCGTCGCTCGTCGCCTCGTTGCGCGCCGTGACCGTCGTCGCCCGGCGGGGCCGGCGCGAAGAGGGTTTCTCCGCTGCGTTGGAGGAACCCTTCACCGTGCCCCAGCCGGAATGCCTCGTGGTGGTGAGCCGCGACCGCACCGGCGCCGTCGTCGGGTTCCAGCGGTACTCCCCGTGCCACGGTGGCGCCAAGTTGTCGGTCGACGCCATGCGTCGCCTGCCCGGCGCGCCGAACGGGGTGGCGGAGCGGATGATCCACGACGTCGTGGAATGGGCGCGGGACCACGGCGTCGTCGAGGTCTCGCTCAACTTCGTGGCGTTCCGCCGGCAGCTGCAGGCCCTCGACGTGGCCACCGGCAAGGCGCTCACGCCCCGGGCCTTGCGGCGCCTCAACCCGGCGGGGGCACCGACGCTGTACTCCTTCACCGAGAAGTTCCGGCCCCGCTGGGTGCCGCGCTATCTCGCCTACCGCTCCATCACCGACATCCCCGGGTTCGCCGTCGCCACCTTGAGCGCCGAAAGCCGCCTCCCCCCGTGGGTGGCACGCGTCGGGAGCCGCGCTCGGGCATGATCGCGCCCACCTCGCCCCGCTAGGAGACCCCGTGCCCTTTGCCGACGTCAACGGCCAACATCTCTACTTCGAGGACTCGGGCGGGTCGGGGGCGGCGGTGATCTTCAGTCACGGGTTCCTCATGGACCACGAGATGTTCGAGCCGCAGGTCTCCGCGTTGTCCGGCGAGTTCCGCTGCATCACCTGGGACGAGCGCGGCTTCGGGCAGACCGAGACCCGGGCCCCCTTCACGTACTGGGACTCGGCTGACGATGCGCTGGCGCTGCTTTCCCATCTCGACATCGAGCGCGCCTTCTTCGTGGGCATGTCCCAGGGTGGCTTCATCTCGATGCGCGCCGCGCTGCGCGCACCGCAGCGCTGTCCGGGGGCTGGGGCTCATCGACACCGATGCCGGGATCGAGCCCCTCGAGACGCGCCCCGCCTACGAGGCCATGAACACGGAGTGGCAGACCAACGGCCTCTGCGACGCGCTGGCCGAGGCCGTGGCGTCGATCATCATGAGCCCGGGCTACGACCACTCGGCGTGGGTCGCCAAATGGCACGCGGCCCCGCGCGACTCCATGGAGCTGCCCTTCCGCACCCTCATGGACCGCGACGACCTCTGGGACCGGGTCCCGTCCATCACCGCGCCCGCCATCGTCTTCCACGGCGAGGCCGACGCCGCCTTCCCCGTGGACCGGGCGGAGCGTCTACAGCGCGAGCTCCCGGGATGCGAGGAGCTGGTACGCATCCCCGGCGCCGGCCACGCCTCGAACCTGAGCAATCCCGACGAGGTCAACGGGCCCCTGCGCGACTTCCTGCTCCGCCACACCTGACCCGGGCTCGCCGCCGATCGTCGCCGCTGCGGCGCGCCGCGGGCCGCGGTCAGGCCGTCGAGGCGCTCTCGGCGAACATCGGCCTCGACACGTCCGCCGCGGTGAGCTGGGGGAGTCGGACCGACAGGCACGTCACGTCACCTTCGAGCTTCTGGAACTCGCTGATGTTGACCGGCACGACCTCGAAACCGAGCTCTGCGATCAGGGCCGCGCTGCGCCGGCAGTTCGCCGCGATCAGGACCTTGTCCTCGCCGAGCACCACCACGTTGGACCCCTGCAGCTCGGGGACCGGGTGGAAGCGGGGGAAGACCTCGACCTCCGCCAGCGCGGGCGGGTACCCGATGAACGAGCCGTCGGGCAGAGCGGTGGCGGCGGACTTGAGGTGGAGGGCGGGCCCCATGGGCACGGCGGTGATCTTCGCCCCCGTGGGCCGCAGGATCTCCCGGAGTTGGCGGATGCCGTGCGCGTTGCTGCGCCCGCCGTACCCCACGAAAACGTCGTCACCGACCACGAGCAGGTCGCCGCCTTCGAGGGTGCCCGGCGCCTCGATCCTGTGGGCGCGGTAGCCGAGCGACTCGACCGCATCTTGGATGCCGACCATCTCGAACCGGCGCGAGAGCATCGACGGGCGGGTGAGGACGGCGATGTCCTTGTACATGAACACGGGGTCCTCGATGAACACGCCGTCGGCGCAGGGCGCCTCGAGCGGGACCACGACCGGGCTCCATCCGGCCTTGGCCATGGTCTCCACGTAGGTGGCCCACTGCCGGCGGGCGCGGGCGTAGTCCACCGGCGCGCGCGTGATGTAGGTGACGATCCCCTGGGCGAGGGTCCGGCTCGGTTCGCGCACGAGGAATTGCTTCATCGCCGGAACCGGGTTCGCGACGGGACTCGTGCCGACATCCTTCGAGTATGAGCGGCCACTGTCATGCCATGGCCAATTGCCCGTCAACGGTTGGCCAACGGGGTCACGACCGTGCTCAGACGAGCGGCCAGGGGTAGTGGTGGGTGTCGGGGTCCGGGACCGGGAAGCGGCACGCCTTGAGCAGCGCCTTGGCCCGGCGGGCGACGGCCTGCACCTCGCGGTCCGACAGCAGCGCCCGCAGTGCATCGGGCGGCTCCTGCGCCACCCGGGCCAGACCGTCGGTGAGCGTGTCGGGCAGGGGTTCCCCGGCGAACTCCCAGATGACGGTGCGCAGCTTGGGCTCGGTGTGGAAGCACAGGCCGTTGTCGATGGCCCAGATCCGGCCGTCCTCACCGAGCAGGCAGTGCCCGGATTTGCGATCGGCATTGTTCACCACGACGTCGAACGCGCAGATCGCCCGCAACTGGTCGTGGTACCGCGCGTCCTCGACCAGGGTGAAATGGTGCTGCGAGAAGTCGGCGGGGATGAACAACTGCAACGACCCGGACCCGAGGGGCGCGTCGTCGCGTTCCACGGTCTCGGGGACGAGGTCCCACCCCAGGGCGCGCGACACCTCGTAGGCAGCCACCTCGCGGCGGTAGATCGCGTCGGGGAAGTCCCACAGGTGGCGCTCGCCGCGCCCGGGCTTGTACACCGCGTTGACTTCTTCGTCGCCCGACGCGCACGTCACCAGGAAAGTGTGGTTCGAGCTCCATGGCATCCGGCCGACGATCTCGATGTCGCCCTCGGTCAGGAGCCTCAAGTGGCGGGCGGCCGGTGGCCGTTGGTCCTCGGGCACTCGTGTCCGGAAGGGTCGAGGGGGCCGCCGCACAACGGGCACGGGGGTCGCCCGGCCTCGACCAGCGTCGTGGCCCGGATGGCGAATGCGGCGGCCTGCGAGCGGGTGATGGTGAATCGGGCCATGTCGCCCTCTTCCTCCTCGGGCACGAGCTCCTCGGCCACGAGGACGATGCGGTCGAGCGCGTCGTCGTAGCTCACCCCGAGCGTGCCGATGACCCAGTGCGGCTCGGTCGGCTCTTCGAGCTCGAGGTTGATGGGGAGCTCCTCGGGCCGGTCGAGGTCCGCCAGGAGCCGTCCGAGGTATTCCGCCAGCACCGACACCTGTTGCTTCTCGGCTTTCAGGGTCACGACGGTGCGGCCGCTGCGGCACTGCAGGAGGAAGACCCGCTCGCCCACCTCTCCCTCGGTCCCGACGGTGAAGCGGTCGAGGTCGCCGAGGTCCATGGCCGGGCTCACGACACCGCCAGCTCGGCGAGCGAGGCCGTGGCGTTCACGCACAGCACGAATGACCCGGAATCGCCTCGGACGAGGGCCGTGACCGAACAGGGGGACACCGCCAGGCGTTGGAAGAGGTCGAGGGGGACCCCGGCCGTGGCGGCGACGGCCGCCTTGATGGGATCGGCGTGCGACACCGCCACGAACGTCTCGCCCTTGTGACGCTCGGCGAGACGGTCGAGCGTCGAGACCATGCGCGCCTGCATCTCCATGAACGACTCCCCGTCGGGGAAGCGGAACGAGCTCGGGAACGCCTGGACGGTGCGCCACTCGCGACGCCGGCGCAGCACGCTGAGCTTGGCCCCGGTCCATGCCCCGAAGTCGCATTCGAGCAGCCCGCGCTCGACGCGCACCCGCAGTCCCAGGCGCCCGGCGATCGGCTTGGCCGTCTCCATGGCCCGCTCCAGGGGAGAGGCGTAGACCGCGACGGGAGCCTTGGCCAGCGCCGCGATGCGCTCGGCCGCCTTGTCGGCCTGGGCCTTGCCTTCGTCGGACAGGTGGAGATCAGGGGCCCGGCCCGGGAGCACCGAACCGGTCGTGGGCGTGCGCCCGTGCCGGACGAGCAGCGCGACGGCAGGAGCCGGAGTGCGGCGGGCGGGCACGGCGCGCCATCGTACGCTGTCGGCCGTGCACGTCTCGTCGCTCGGGGAGCTGACCGCCGAGATCACCGCCTGCCGCCGGTGCCCGCGCCTGGTGGCATGGCGTGAGCAGGTCGCGGCGCAGCGGCGGGCGGCTTTCGCCGACCAGGACTACTGGGGCCGGCCCGTCCCGGGCTTCGGCGACCCCCGGGCCACGGTGGCGGTGGTCGGCCTCGCCCCGGCGGCCCACGGCGGGAACCGGACGGGCCGGGTCTTCACCGGGGACCGGTCCGGCGACTGGCTCTTCGCCGCGCTGTGGCGGGCGGGGATGGCGAACCAACCCACGAGCGTGGCGCTCGACGACGGGCTCGAGCTGCGGGGGGCCTACGTCCTCGCCGCCGTGCGCTGCGCCCCGCCCCAGAACAAGCCGACGCCGGGCGAGCGCGACGAGTGCCGCCCCTTCCTCCAGCGCGAGCTCGGGCTCCTCACGCACCTGCGCGTCCTCGTGGCCCTGGGCCAGTTCGCTTACCAGGTGCTCGCCGACGAGCTCGGCCTGCGGCCCCGGCCCAAGTTCGGACACGGGGTGGAGGCGGTGGTGCCCGACGGCCGGATCCTGGTGTGCTCGTACCACCCGAGCCAGCAGAACACCTTCACGGGACGGCTCACCGAGCCCATGCTCGACGCCGTGTTCGACCGGGCCCGGGAACTGGCGTCGGCGCCGGGCCGGTGACGGGGTCAGGCCGGTGACGGGGTCAGGCCCGGGCCCGTGGCGGCGGCCTCGGGCCAGCGCCGCCTGCTGACCCGGGCCAGCTTGCGCAGCAACTCCAGCGCCCCGGGGTCGTCGTCGCCCGGACGCGTCTCGATCACGCCGTCGGCAGCCATGCCGGCGATGACGTCGCGCCCCTGGTCGGTGCGCACGATGGTGAGGGTCCAGTCGCTGAAGGCGCCGATGCCGCCGGTGGAGATATCCGCGTGCTCGGCCGCGAAGTCGGGGCAGGCCTTACAGCCCTCGCGCGTCCAGGCGTGTCCTTCTTTGAGCGGGACCTCGTGGTACCCGCCGTCGCTGGTCCAGATCTGGAACACGCCCTTGATGTTGATCTTGGTGATGGTGCTGCGCTCGAGCCCGTACTTGGCCTCGAAGAGCTCGGGGAAGATGGCGTCGTCGAAGGTCTTCGAGCACAACAGGCCGATCGACAGCGCCAGGCGCCGCGCCACCTTGCCGGCCTTGCGGGCCTTCATCACGGCGGGGACCGAGGCCTGGCAGCTCATCCCCACGAGGGCGATGCGCTCCGCGCCCGACTCGATGGCCTGGGGGTACGCCAGGGTGTTGGCCGAGTACGTGTAGCGCGACCCCGCCGCGGCGAGGACCTCGGCCCGGTTGCGGGCGACGGCGGGGACCGCCTTCCACGTCCCTTCACCCTCGAGGGCTGAGACCAGCGCGGCGTCGATGACGTCGTGCTCGAGCGCCCAGACCAAGATGGCCGACACGAGCCCGCCGTCCTGGCCGGACCCGAGGATCTCGGGGTCGGTGGCCCGGGCCAGCACGATGTCCCCCGAGATCCCGGCCACCTCGTCCGGCGTCCGCTCGCGGCCGAAGAGGAACGAGTCGATGTCGGTCTCCCAGTCGCGGAAGCGGGGGCAGGCCCGGGTGCACATCGTGCACCCCTTCACGCCGTGGGTGCAGTCGACCGGGCCGCCGTCCTCGTCGACCTTCCACGGCCGGTACACCCCGCCCTGGTCGTCGTACTTCAAGACGTCGTGGGGGCAGGCGATGATGCAGCCCGCGCAACCGGTGCACAGTCCGGAGGTCACGACTTCCTTGTAGAGATGGGCCCAATGCGGTTTCTCGGGAGGCACGGGGCCCACAGTAGCGTCGGCGCTCGTGCCGGAGTTGCCCGAGATCGAGGCCTACCGCCAGCTGGCGGAAGGAGCACTGGGCCGGCCCGTGGCCGGCGCCGTGGTCGGCGACCGACGATTCGTGCGAGGCCCGTCGTCACCGCGCCAGCTCGTCGCCGCGCTCACCGGCGCGTCGTTCAGGCGCGCCCGGCGCCACGGCAAGCTGCTCCTTCTCGACACCGCACGGTCGGGAGAGGGCCCGACCCTCGGCCTGCGTTTCGGGATGACCGGTCGCCTCCTCCTCGACGGGCGCGCCGGGGTGGAGCGCCTCGTGTACTCGAGCGAGCGGGACGAATCGGCGTGGGACCGCTTCAGCCTCCGCTTCGAGGACGGCGGCCGCCTGGTGGTGCGCGACCCGCGCCTGCTCGGTTCGGTGCAGCTCGACCCCGACGAGTCGGTGCTCGGGCCCGACGCCCTCGGCGTCACCGCCGCCGAGCTGCGGCGTGCGCTCTCCCCCAGCGAGGTGGCGCTGAAGGCCCGGCTCATGGACCAGCACCGGCTGGCCGGCGTGGGAAACCTGATCGCCGACGAGGTCCTGTGGCGCGCCTCTCTGGCCCCGCACCGACGCTCCAGCTCACTGACCCCTGCAGAACACCGCCGACTTCACCGACACCTGCGCGCCACGCTGGACGAGGTCATGCGCCGCGGCGGGTCCCATCTCGGGGACCTCATGCCCGAGCGGGCCCCGGGGGGCCGCTGCCCCCGCGACGGGGCCGAGCTCGTGCGCTCCACCGTGGGAGGCCGGACGAGCTGGTGGTGCCCGGCCCACCAGCACTGACGCCCCGTGCCGACCGGGTGAGCCCGACCGGCGCCGGGACCGGCGGTCAGTCGCCCAGCTCGGCCAGCACCTTGGCGGCATGGCCGTCGGCGCGCACGTGGTACCAGGCCCGCTGCACCTTGCCGGCCGCGCCCACCAGGAACGTGGAGCGGATCACCCCTACCGACTTCTTGCCGTACAGCGTCTTCTCGCCCCAGGCGCCGTACCGCTCCATCACGGCGTGATCGGCGTCGGTGAGCAACGGGAACCGCAGCCCGAACTTCTTCCGGAAGGCGCGGTGCGCGTCGGCCCCGTCGGGGGAGATCCCGAGGACGGCCACACCGGCCCGGGAGAAGGCCCGCAGGTTGTCGTTGAACTGGCACGCCTCCTTGGTGCACCCCGGGGTGTCGTCGGCGGGGTAGAAGTACACGACCACGGGGTTCCCCGAGAAGTCGCGCAGCGAGACCTTGGAACCGTCCTGGTCGGGCAGGGTGAACGCCGGGGCGCGGTCGCCGGGCTCGAGGTGTGTCCTGGAATCTCCGGTGCCGGCCAACGCACGCTCCTCCCTGTCGTCCGGACCCTGTCGTCCGGCCTCTCGTCGGACTCACCATGGCACATCGCGCCCCCCGTGGTCGCGGTCGCGGCCGCCCGGCTTCTGCGCGAGACTCGGACCGCGGGAGCTCGGAGGTACCGGGCTGAGAGGGCGCCTCGCCGACGCCGACCGTCGACCTGATCCGGGTAATGCCGGCGGAGGGAGGACAGACATGCGCATCACCGATGTCCCCGAGGGGCGCGTCGCGGACGCTGCTGCTGCTGACCACGGCGTCGAGCCCGAGACCTTCAACCGCCGCAAGGTGTACGTGGCGGGCCCCTCACCCGAGGTGCGCGTCCCGTTCGTCGAGGTCTCGCTGTCACCGACGCCGGGACGACAGGACACGCCCAACCCGCCCGTCCTCCTCTACGACACGTCGGGGCCGGGGTCCGAGCCTCACGTCGGCCTGGCCCCGCTGCGCCGGGGTTGGATCCTCGGCCGGGGTGACGTGGTCGAGTACGACGGTCGCGCCGTCACGCGACGCGACGACGGCCGGGCCGCGCTGCGCCGGGACGGCGCGCCCGACGCGTTCCCCGCACCCCGGCGTCGCCCCCTCGTGGCCAGCGGGCGGGGACCGGTGACGCAGCTGCACTACGCCCGGCGCGGGGAGATCACCCCCGAGATGGAATTCGTGGCGGTGCGCGAGCACGTCGAGCCCACCCTGGTGCGCGACGAGGTGGCGAGAGGGCGAGCCATCATCCCCGCCAACGTCAACCACCCCGAGTCCGAGCCCATGGCCATCGGGCGCGCCTTTCTCGTGAAGGTGAACGCCAACATCGGGAACTCGGCGGTCTCCTCCTCCGTGGCCGAAGAGGTCGAGAAGCTGACCTGGGCCACGCACTGGGGTGCCGACACCGTCATGGACCTGTCCACGGGCCCCGACATCCACACCACGCGCGAGTGGATCGTGCGCAATTCACCCGTCCCGATCGGGACGGTGCCCATCTACCAGGCGCTCGAGAAGGTGGACGGCCGCCCCGAAGAGCTCACATGGGAGATCTACCGCGACACCATCATCGAGCAGGCCGAGCAGGGGGTCGACTACTTCACCGTCCATGCCGGGGTGTTGCTGCGCTACGTCCCGCTCACCGCCCGGCGCGTGACGGGCATCGTGAGCCGGGGCGGCTCGATCATGGCGGCGTGGTGCCTCGCCCATCACGAGGAGAACTTCCTCTACACCCGCTTCGAGGAGCTGTGCGAGATCATGGCCACCTACGACGTGGCCTTCTCCCTCGGAGACGGGTTGCGGCCGGGCTCGATCGCCGACGCCAACGACGAGGCGCAGTTCGCCGAGCTGCGCACGCTGGGCGAGCTGACCGAGACGGCGTGGCGCCACGACGTGCAGGTGATGATCGAGGGGCCCGGGCACGTCCCGTTGCACCGCATCGCCGAGAACGTCACGCTGCAGCTCGAGGTGTGCCACGAGGCGCCCTTCTACACGCTCGGCCCGCTCACCACCGACGTGGCGCCGGGGTACGACCACATCACCTCCGCCATCGGCGCGGCGGTGATCGGCATGCACGGCACGGCCATGCTGTGTTACGTCACCCCGAAGGAGCACCTCGGGCTGCCCGACCGCGACGACGTCAAGGCCGGGATGATCGCCTACAAGATCGCCGCCCACGCCGCCGATGTGGCCAAGGGACACCCCGGCGCCCAGGCGTGGGACGACGCCCTGTCGGCGGCGCGCTTCGAGTTCCGGTGGGAGGACCAGTTCAACCTGGCGCTCGACCCCGGCACGGCCCGGCGCTACCACGACGCCACCCTGCCGGCCGCACCGGCCAAGACCGCGCACTTCTGTTCCATGTGCGGGCCCAAGTTCTGCTCCATGCGCATCAGCCACGACGTGCGGGCGCTGGCCGACGCGCAGGGCGTGTCCCCCGAAGAGGCGCTGGAGCTCGGCCTGCAGGCCAAGGCGGTCGAATTCCGCACCTCGGGATCCGAGGTGTACCGGGCCCCGGCCGACGTCTGACCAGGCGCCCAGGGGGAAACGTCCAGTTCGGAGCGCTAGGCGCTACACTCAATGTGTATGCCGCGGCACGCGCCGCGCGCATCGGGGTCTTCCTCACCGGTTCTTCAATGGCCGCCGACAGGTGCGGCCGGGGCGGAGTCATCGAGGCGGGCCCGCCCCGCGGCCGATGGGCGGCCGTCAGTGAAGACAAGTGAGCGACACAACCGATGACCATGACCTCCAGGGGCCCGGCGGAGCTGGAGAGCTCCGACTCCGAGCTCGACGCGCCTGAACCGATCACCGCCACCACCTTCGAGGAACTCGGTGTGGCCCCCGAGCTGGTGAACGTCCTGCACGCGCAGGGCATCACCGCCCCCTTCCCGGTCCAGGCGATCACCATTCCCGACGGGATCGCCGGACGCGACGTGTGCGGCAAGGCCAAGACCGGCTCGGGCAAGACCCTCGCCTTCGGGCTGCCCCTGCTCATGCGGGCCGGGACCGGCGCCCCCGACACGCCCCGGGCGCTGGTGCTCGTGCCCACCCGTGAGCTCGCCGTCCAGGTGGCCGACGTGCTCGAGCCGCTCGGCAAGTCGACGGGCAAGCGGGTCGTCGTCGTCTACGGCGGCGCCGACATCGAGCGCCAGATCAAGAAGCTCCACAAGGGCGTCGACGTGGTCATCGCCACGCCGGGCCGCCTGATCGACCTGACCGAGCGGCGGGCCGTGTCCCTGGCCAAGATCGAGGTCGTCGTGCTCGACGAGGCCGACCGCATGGCCGACATGGGCTTCCTGCCCCAGGTGGAGTGGGTGCTGCGCCGCATCGAGGGCCGCCACCAGACCATGCTGTTCTCAGCCACCCTCGACGGCGACGTCGACCGCGTGGTCAAGCGCCACCTGCACGACCCCGTCCGCCACGAGGTGGCGTCGGTCAGCGCCACGGTGGAGTCGATGGAGCACCGTTTCCTGCAGATCCACCAGATGGACAAGGTGAAGGTGGTGGCCTCCATCTGCCGGGGTGCCACCAAGGCGCTCGTGTTCGTCCGCACCAAGCGCGGCGCCGACCGCCTCGTCGAGCAGCTGGGGCGCGAGGGGGTACGGGCCGCGGCGATCCACGGGGACCTGCGCCAGTCCAGCCGCGAGAAGGCGCTCGAGGACTTCACCGCCGGCCGCCTGCACGTGCTGGTGGCCACCGACGTGGCGGCCCGGGGACTCGACATCGACGACGTCGACGTGGTCGTGCACTATGACCCGCCCGAGGACCACAAGGCGTACCTCCACCGCTCGGGCCGCACCGCACGGGCCGGGGGCTCGGGTGTGGTGGCGACGCTCGTGCTCTGGAACGAGATCCTCGACGTCGAGCGCATCCAGAAGCGCCTGAGCCTGCGGGCCCCGATCGTCGAGATCTTCTCGAACGATCCCCGCCTCGGCGACCTGGCCGCGTGGCAACCCGACAAGGGCGCCGCCTGACCGCGGACCGTCCGGGGACCCGGTAGGCACGCGGTCCCGTCATGTGCGACACGCTGTGTGTCCTCGGGGCCGACGGCACCCTGTTCGCCAAGAACTCCGACCGGCCCGTCACCGAGGCCCAGGTCATCGAGGCCCACCCCCGCCGACCGGCGGCCCCGCCCCTGCGCACCCAGTACCTGGAGATCCCCGACCGCGGCGCCTTCGCCACCGTGTTGGCTCGCCCGACGTGGCTGTGGGGAGCGGAGCACGGCGTCAACGAGCACGGCGTGGCCATCGGCAACGAGATGGTGAACACCGTCGACGATCCCCGCCTCGCTGCGCCCGCGCTCTTGGGCATGGACCTGGTCCGCCTGGGCCTCGAACGCGCCGCCAGCGCCGATGAGGCCCTCGAGGTCATGACCACCCTCCTCGAGCGCCACGGGCAGGGTGGGGTGGGCGACGCCGTCAACGACGTCTCGTACTGGTCCTCGTTCCTCGTGGCCGACGCCGCCTCGGCGTGGGTGCTCGAGACCTCGGGCCGCGCCTGGGCGGCGCGGCCGGTCGCGCACGGCGACGCCATCTCCAACCGCCTGACGCTGCGCGCCGACTGGACCCGGGGGTCTCCGGCGTCGCGCCCGGGACCGATCTCGACACCTGGCGCGACCCGGCCACGCCCACCGGCTTCGCCGACGGCCGTCTCGCCGCCGGCCGGGACTTCGTACGCCGCCGGCTGGCTTCACCGGGGTCCTCGTCCCCGGATTCGTCGGCACGGGCGCGCGACGCGGTGGCCCACCTGCGCGACCACGGCACGGGACCGTGGGGCGCGCCCGGGAGCGGGGCGGACGTCGTCGCCGCACCCACCGAGGTCGCGGCCGACGGCACCGGGGTGACGGTGTGCATGCACATCCGCGACTTCGAGGCGACCACGGCGTCGATGGTGGCCGAGCTGCCCGCCGGGCGCGACGACGCCGG
Organism: uncultured Acidimicrobiales bacterium; assembly: GCA_963811775.1. Classification (GTDB taxonomy): domain Bacteria; phylum Actinomycetota; class Acidimicrobiia; order Acidimicrobiales; family UBA8190; genus Chersky-840. The sequence goes on from CAWESO010000025.1 coordinate 22,099, forward strand.
GCGGGCCTGGGTGGCCCTCGGCAACCCGTGCGCGTCGGTGTTCGTCCCCGTCCTCGCCCCGTCGGTGTCCTCGCCCCACGCGCAGATCCCGGGCGCGCTGGCCGAGGAGCGGTCGGCGCGTCGCTTCGCCGCGCTGGCGCGGGCGGCCGAGCGCGACGTGGCCGTGCTCGAAGCCGTGCGGGCCGTGTTCGCCCCACTCGAAGCCGATCTGTGGGACGAGGCCGACGCCCTCGACGCTGATCCCGGCGCGTGGCGCGCCTACGCGACGTCGGCGCAGCGACGGGTCGGCGACGCGCTCGACGCGCTGGCCCGCGCCGGCGTCGGGCGCACGACCTGAGCGCTCCCGACGTGGCCCCGGGGCCGGGTCGCGGGCGTGATCGTCGGAGAAAGGCGTCCCAGTAGGATCGCCGCCATGGCGAATGACGGACCTCCCACCCGCATCCCGCTCGACGACCTGGCCGGTGTCGAGAAGATCCTGGTGGTGTGCGCTCACCCCGACGACGTGGACTTCGGCGTGGCGGGGTCGGTGGCGGTGTGGGTGAAGGCCGGCATCGACGTCACGTATTGCATCGTCACCGACGGGGACGCGGGCGGGTCGGATCGTTCGGTGCCGCGTCCCGAGATGGCCGTGCTCCGGCGCGAGGAGCAGCGCGCCGCCGCGGCGGAGGTGGGAGTGCGCGACATCGCCTTCCTCGGGTACCCCGACGGCCGCCTCGTCCCGAGCATCGAGTTGCGCCGTGACATCAGCCGGCAGATCCGGCTCGTGCGCCCGCAGCGTGTGGTGTGCCAGTCGCCCGAGCGGCTGTGGGACCGGATCGGCGCCAGCCATCCCGACCATCTGGCCGCGGGGGAGGCGTCGGTGTCCGCCGTCTACCCCGACGCCCGCAACCCCTTCGCCCATCCCGAACTCCTCGACGAAGGACTCGAGCCCCACACCGTGCCCGAGATCTGGATGATGGCGGGGCGCGATTCCAATCGGGCCGTCGACATCACCGACACCTTCGACCGCAAGATCTCCGCCCTCCGCCGGCACCGGAGCCAGGTGGGAGAGGGCGAGTGGCTGGACGAGCGCATCCGGACGTGGGTCACCGGCGCCGGCCAGGCGGCCGGGCTCCCCGAGGGGCATCTGGCCGAGCTGTTCCAGGTCGTCGTGGCTCCCTGACCGGGCCGGTGCCCGGCACGGTCGAGGCGGAGCCGAAGGTGCAGGGCCGGCGCTGGGTGGTGGCCCAGCACGCGCCGCACGAAGGCCCCGGGCTCCTGGGCCCGGTGCTCGACGAGGCCGGGGTGGACACCGTCGTGGTCCGACTCGACCGGGGCGAGGTACTCCCCGCACCGGGCGGGCTCGGGGGCGTGATCGTCATGGGCGGCGGCATGGGGGTGCACGACACCGACGCGTTCCCGTGGCTCGAGGACGAGCGCCGGTGGATCGCCGACGCGCTGGCCTCGGGGGTCCCGGTCCTCGGCGTGTGCCTGGGCGCCCAGCAGCTGGCCGCGGCGTTGGGAGCGTCGGTGCGCACCGGCCTCGCGCCCGAGGTCGGCGTGGGGGCGGTCGTGCTCACCGCCGAGGGCCGGGCCGATCCCGTGCTCGGGCCCGAAGGCGAACACGTGGCCGTGATCCACTGGCACGGCGACACCTTCGACATCCCCGCCGGCGCGGTGCGCCTCGCCACCGGAGACCGCTACCCGAACCAGGCGTTTCGCTACGGGCGCACCGCGTACGGGCTGCAGTTCCACGTCGAGGTGGACGACGCCATGGCCGAGGCGTGGGCCCCGGAGCTCCCGGCCGAGGTCAGCCTGCCCGTCGAGGACCGGCGCGTGGTCGAGGCGGTGGGACGGCGCATCCTGGCCCGGTTCGTCGAGGTGGCCTCCGCGCCCTGAGCCACTACAGACCCAGCCCGGTCACACCCAGCGCAGGTCGTCGTCGGGTTGCTCGGTCACCCGCGCGCAGGTCGGGCAGTACCAGCGGGCGTCGAGGGGCGTGCCGCACGAGTGGTGATGCGGGCCCTCCACCTCGCCGCCCGCGTCACGTGCCCCCCACCGGCTGAGAAGGCGCAGTGCGCCGGCCAGGTCGCGCCCCGCTTCGGTGACGCGGTACTCCAGGCGCGGCGGGCGGTCCGAGTACCGGGCCCTCACCACCAGGCCCTGGTCCTCGAGGCGGCGCAGGCGGGCCGTGAGCACGTTGGGGGCGACCCTGGGGATGGCGTCCTGCAGCTCGCTGAACCGTCGGGGCCCGTCGAGCAGGGCGTCGACCACGAGCAGGGTCCATCGGTCCCCGACGGCGGCCATGGCGGCGTCGAGTCCCGAGGTCACGTCGACGATCCTCGCAGGTGCCGTCACACCACCCCTGGCCCGTGTCACCTCTCCATGGTAGCTTGCAAGTTGCAAGTGACTAGTCTTTGAGCCCTGCGCCGAGAGGGAGCAGGTCAGAGGCAGATCTGGAGGTAGGGCTGTGGCAACAGTGGCAGAGCAACTCTCGAAGTCGGTGGCCGACGTGGCGGCCCGGGTGGCCCCCTCGGTCGTGGGCGTCGGGGCGGGCGGGAGCGGCGTGGTGGTGGGCCCCGGGCTCGTGGCCACCAACGCCCACAACGTCCGCCACGACGGGATCGTCATCACCTTCGCCGACGGCCGGCGGGCCGAAGGCCACCCCGCCGGGGTCGACGTGGACGGCGACCTGGCGGTGGTGTCGGTCGACACGGGCGACGCCCCGGTCCTCGCCGGTGCCGGTGCCGGTGCCGGTGCCGCTGCCGACCTGCGGTTGGGCGACGCCGTCGTGGCGCTGGCCAACCCGGGCGGCCGTGCCACGCGCGTCAGCGTGGGGTTCGTCTCCGCGCTCGACGTGGCCTTCAGGGGGCCCGGTGGTCGGCGCGTGCGGGGGGCGATCGAGCACACCGCGCCGCTGGCGCGCGGCTCGTCGGGCGGTCCCGTCGTCGACGTGCGTGGCACCCTGGTGGGGATCGACACGCACCGCGTGGGCGACGGGTTCTACCTCGCCCTCCCCGCCGACGGCGAGCTGCAGCGTCGGCTCGACGCGCTGTCGCACGGCGAGGTGCCGCGCCGCCCGCGGCTGGGGATCGCGGTTGCTCCCCCGCGTGTGGCTCGCCGGCTGCGCCAGTCGGTCGGCCTTCCCGAGCGTGACGGACTGCTCGTCCACGCCGTCGAGGAGGGCGGGCCCGCCGATCGCGCCGGGATGGGTCGCGGTGACCTCGTGGTGCGCGTCGGCGCCACCGACGTGCGCACCGTCGACGAGCTCGCCGGGGCGCTCGAGGACGTCGCGCCGGGTGCCACCGTCGAGGTGCTGGTGGTGCGGGGCGCGCAGGAGATCACCCTGACCGTCGACCTCACCGGGGCCGCCGACGCGCCGGACGGTCCCGCCTGACGTCCGCCGCCGACGCCGGGGTCCGCACCGAGTCGGCGGTTCGCCGGGCGCGGCCCGTCCGTGGCAACCTGCGGCCCGGGTCCGTGACCGGGCCGGGAGTCCAGCGCCGACGGAGGACGTCACCATGGTCAAGCTCACCTGTCTCATCCGACGCAAGGACGGGATGTCGCCCGAGGAGTTCCACGCCTACTGGCGTGATCACCACGGACCGCTGGTGTTGTCGACCACGAGCGGGAGCCACGTCCTGCGCTACGAGCAGCACCACCGTGCCTTGAGCGACTACGGGCCCGAGGACGACGGGCAGTACGACGGGGTGACCGAGCAGTGGTTCGAGTCGATGGACGACTACCAGGCGCACGTGGCCGAGGAGGACTTCGCGCTGGTGTGGGCGGACCTCCCCAAGTTCCTCGACGTCGACCGCCTCGCGTTCGTGGTCACCGAGGAGCCCGTCGTCATCCTGGCCGGCCGCTGACGGCCGCCTCCCTCGATCAGGCCGGCGATGCGTCGACGACGCCGGCGGTGAGCGCCAGCGCCCCCGTCGACCCGAGATAGGCGGCGTCGCCGAAGGAGAAGATGCCCCCGTCCGACGCCACCAGCCAGTAGCCCCCGCTCCCGGGCCCGGCCATCACGGCCACGACCGGCTGGTTGAGCCGGTGCGCGCCCATGGACCCGAAGAACGACGCGTCACCGAAGGCGAAGATCCCGCCGTCCGACCCGACCAGCCAGTAGCCGCCGCCCTGGGGCATGGCCGCCATGCCCACCACCGGCGCGTCGAGCCGGTGCGCGCCCATCGACCCGAAGAACGACGCGTCACCGAAGGCGAAGATCCCGCCGTCCGACGCCACGAGCCAGTAGCCGCCGCCGTCGGGTGTGGCCGCCATGCCCACCACCGGCGCGTCGAGCCGGTGCGCGCCCATCGACCCGAAGAACGACGCGTCACCGAAGGCGAAGATCCCGCCGTCCGACGCCACGAGCCAGTACCCGCCGCCGTCGGGTGTGGCCGCCATGCCGACGATGGGGGAGTCGAGCCGCCGGCCCCCCATGGACCCGGCGAACGGCGCGCCGAAGGCGAAGACGCCGCCGTCGGCGGCCACCTCCCAGTAGCCGCCCGTCGACGCGTCGACGGCCCCACCCACCACCGGGGCCCGCAACGCCACGCCGCCCATCGACCCCAGGAAGGGCGACGCCCCGAAATCGAAGACGCCCCCGTCGCGGGCGAACAGCTGGTAGCCCTCGGGTTCCTCGCCGGCGTCGATGACCGGCGTGCCGCCTTCGAACGTCACGGGCGCGATCCAGAGGCTCCGGAAATCACCGGCCCCGTAGGAGTAGGCGCTGACCGGACCGTCCCAGGCGTGGTACGCCATCCACCAGTGGCCCGAGGCGTCCTGGAACAGCGACTCCCCGCCCGGCCCGAGCCGGTGCGCGTCGGAGTGCAGGATCGGGGCGCCGACGGGCTTGGTGCAGGGCCCGAAGGGACCGGCACAGTCGGCATAGCCGACGCCGTACCCGGCGCTGTTCCACGCACCGCCCGAGTAGAACAGGACGTATGCGCCCGACGCGTTGACCATGTCGGGCCCTTCCAGGGTCGACTCCCATGCCTGGTCCTGGCCGAGCACGGCCTGTGGGGACGACGCCAGTGACAGGCCGTCGGGGGAGAGCAACGCGGCCCAGATCGTCGCCGGCACCGTCGACTGGCCCCCGTTGGACTTCCAGTACAGGTACAGCCTGCCGTCGGTATCCACGAATGGCTGTGGGTCGATCGAACCGCCGAGGCTCGTCTGGCACACGAACGGCGCCGACGAGTTGTCGGTGAAGGGGCCGGTGGGAGCGCTCGAGGTGGCGATCGAGAGGCACTGCTCGCCGCTGTCGGCCACTTCGGTGGCGTAGTACATCACGTAGAGGCCGGCGATGGAGACGACGCCCGGCGACCACGTGCGCCCGGGCACCGACCACGCCGGCAGGCTCGGCAGGGCGTCACCGGCGCGCTGCCAGGTCTCGAGGTCGGTCGAGCTGAGCACGGGGATGTTCGCGCCGTCGGTGGCCGTGGTGTAGGCGTAGTACGTGGTCCCCACTCGGATCACGTCGGGATCGGGGGCATCGGCGTCGTAGACCGGTGCGGTCAGGTGGTCCGGGTCGCCCGCGTCGACCTCGGCTGCCGTGGAGATGGCGGCGGTGGCGGTGGAGATGGCGGCGGTGGCGGTGGCGGCGTGGCGCGGGGCGGGCATTGCGGTGGGCACGAGTGCGCCCGCGGGCGTTGCGTCCATGGCCACGACGGTCGCCACGAGCGCAAGCCCGGCGCAGGCCGCGACCACGACCTGCCTCCACCGCACGTCGAGAGCCCCGGCCACGTCAGGAGGGCGTCGTCGGTGGTGCGTCGTCAGTGCGGCGTCGTCGCGATGCGCGGCGGGCAGTCAGTGCGCGAGTTGACGCAGCACGTACGCCAGGATCCCGCCGTGGCGGAAGTACTCGGCCTCCATGGGCGTGTCGATGCGGACCCGGGCGGTGAAGTCCGTCTGGCCGGCGCGCACCGCGATCTCCTTGGGGACGTCGCCGGATCGGAACACGTCGAGCCCGGCGATGTCGAAGGTCTCCTCACCGGTCAGGCCGAGGCTCTCCATCGAGGTCCCGTCGGAGAACTGCAGCGGGAGGATGCCCATCCCGAGGAGGTTCGATCGGTGGATCCGCTCGAAGCTCTCGGCGATGACGGCACGGACACCCAGCAGTGCCGGGCCCTTGGCCGCCCAGTCCCGTGACGAGCCCGACCCGTATTCGCGACCGGCCAGCACCACCAGCGGGACGTTGTCGGCGCGGTACCGCATGGCGGCGTCGTAGATGCTCATCTCCTCGCCGCTCGAGAGTAGCCGGGTGACACCACCCTCGGTGCCCGGCGCGAGCAGGTTGCGGAGGCGGACGTTGGCGAAGGTGCCACGCATCATGACCTCGTGGTTGCCCCGACGGGCGCCGTAGGAGTTGAACTCCGAGGGCGCCACCCCGTGCTCGGTGAGGTAGACGCCGGCGGGCGAGCTCGGCCGGATGGACCCGGCCGGGGAGATGTGGTCGGTGGTGACGCTGTCTCCGAGGACGGCCAACACCCGGGCTCCCACGATGTCGGGCACCGGCGCGGGTTCGGGCCCGAAGCGCTCGAAGAACGGCGGCTTGAGGACGTAGGTGGAGCTACGGTCCCAGTTGAAGGTGTCACCCTCGCTCGTGGCGATGGCCTTCCACCGGTCGTCGCCCTCGAACACCGACGCGTAGCGGCTCCGGAACATCTCCGACGTGACGGCCTGCTCGATGACGGCGGACACCTCCGACGGGGTGGGCCAGAGATCGCGCAGGTAGACCGGAGCACCATCGGTGTCGGTGCCGAGCGGCTCGGACGTGAGGTCGAGGTCCATCGTCCCCGCCAGCGCGTAGGCCACAACCAGGGGAGGCGACGCCAGGTAGTTCAACCGCACGTCGGGGTGGATGCGCCCTTCGAAGTTGCGATTGCCCGACAGCACCGCGGCCACCGACAGGTCCCCCTCGTGCACGGCCTCGGACACGCCGGACAGGAGCGGGCCCGAGTTGCCGATGCACGTCGTGCACCCGAAACCCACGAGCTGGAAGCCGAGGGTCTCCAGTGGAGCGAGCAGCCCCGACCGCTCGTAGTAGTCCATGACCACGCGCGACCCGGGAGCCAGGGAGGTCTTCACCCACGGCTTCGAACGCAGCCCCCGGGCGACCGCCTTCTGGGCCAGGAGACCCGCCGCCAGCATCACCTGCGGGTTCGACGTGTTGGTGCAGCTCGTGATGGCCGCGATCACGACGTGGCCGTCGGCGATCTCGGCCGGCGTCCCGTCGTCGAGGCGCGTCTCGGCGCTGCGCAGCTCGGGTGCGGTCCCGTTGCCCTTCGTGGTCGCGGGCAAGGCGCCACGGAAGCCGGGCTTGGCGTCGCGCAGCGACAACCGGTCCTGGGGCCGCGACGGCCCGGCCAAGCTGGGTTCGACCGTCGACAGGTCGAGCGTGGCCAACTCCGAGAACGTGGGCTCGGGGTCGGTCGCCACGTGGAACAGCCCCTGCTCCTTGGCGTACGCCTCGACCAGGTCCACGTGCGCCTCGTCGCGTCCGGTGAAGCGCAGATAGCGCAGGGTCACGTCGTCGATGGGGAAGATCACGCACGTGGCGCCGTACTCGGGCGCCATGTTGCCGATCGTGGCCCGGTTCTCGAGGGGGAGCTGCGCCAGGCCGGGGCCGTGCACCTCGACGAACTTGCCGACGACCCCGTGCCGGCGGAGCAGCTCGGCGATGGTGAGCACGAGGTCGGTGGCCGTGGTCCCCTCGGGGAGCTCGCCGGTGAGCCGGAGCCCGACGACGGGAGGCACGAGCATCGTGAGCGGTTGTCCGAGCATGGCGGCCTCGGCCTCGATGCCGCCCACGCCCCAGCCGAGGACGCCGAGCCCGTTGACCATGGTGGTGTGGGAGTCGGTGCCCACCAGCGTGTCGGGGAACGCCTGGCCGTCGGGGGTGGCGAACACGACGCGGGCGAGGTACTCGAGGTTCACCTGATGGCAGATGCCCGTTCCCGGCGGCACCACCCGGAAGCCGTCGAAGGCCTGCTGAGCCCAGCGCAGCAGCTGATAGCGCTCGATGTTGCGCTCGTACTCGACGTCGACGTTGGTGGCGAACGACGTCGCCAGGCCCGAGGACTCGGCGATCACCGAATGATCGATGACGAGCTCGACCGGGACGAGGGGGTTGATGGCGGTGGGATCGCCCCCCATCGCGGCCAGGGCGTCGCGCATGGCGGCCAGGTCGACCACCCCGGGGACGCCGGTGAAGTCCTGCATGAGCACCCGCTCCGGAGAAAAGGCGATCTCCGTCGTCGATGCGATCCCGGCCTCCTGGCGGCCCGCCCACCCGGCGACCGCCTCGATGTCGGCCGCGTGGACCTGGCGCCCGTCCTCGTGACGAAGGAGGTTCTCGAGGAGGACCTTCATGGCATAGGGAAGCCGGGCGACGTCGAATCGTCCCGCCAGGGCGTCGAGACGGTGGATCTCGAAGTTCCTGTCGCCGACGGCGATCGAGGCGCGAGAGGAGAAGCTGTCAGCGGAGGACGAAGCGGCCATGGGCCTCATTCTGCTCCTCAGGGGTCGGGTCCGGCATCCCGGCCCCGTGAGCGGGCCTCGAGGGTCCGGCGCCGCGTCTCGACGGCTCCCGGCGCCAGCGCCTCCTGGCCCGGCGTCGAGAGGATCTGGTGTCGAGAGAAATCGTCAGCGCAACGCCTCGACGTGACTGGCGCCCACCACGACGAGCATGCCCCCCGCCGAGCTCGGGGCGGCGAAGTGCTCGGGGGTGCCGGTGGTGAGGGGGATCCGGTACAGCGTGGCGCCCGTGGCCAGGTTCACCCCGTAGAGGATCGACGCACCGATGTCCTCGGTCCACAGCACCCCGCCGGCGATCGTCGGCGAGCCGGCCTGGCCGGTGGGCGAGGTCCACGTCCAGCCCCGGGCCAAGGTCGACCCGGGCCCGACCCGCAGTTGGTCGATGGTGCCTGCGCTCGTGCACACCACGTAGACGTCGGGGGCCGAGTACGCGTTGCCCCCCCGGGAATTGCAGACCTGGGTCGACGCCAACTGCCCGCCGAGGCCCCCCAGGGTGGTCGCGTCGAGCAGATAGGCGGTCTCCTGCTTGCCGACGATGAACATCCTCGTCGGGTCGAGCAGCATCACCGCCGTCGACCCCAGGTCACCGTCGTCCGCGTTGTCCTGGGCCCAATTCGTCGGCGCGAAATACTGCCGCTCGACGAGGGACGGTGACAGCTCGATGACCGCGTCGCCGTGATCGAAGGCCTGCCCCGCGTCGGCGCTGCCGTTGCCGGTCACGACGAAGATGTCCCCGGCGGCATCGACCGTGGCGCCCGCCGGGGCCCAGATCGCGCCTTCGCGTGCGGTGGGCACCTGATACGACAGCACCGCCCCGGTGCCGGACTCCGGGACGCCCACCACCCAGCCGTGGTAATTGCCGCAGTCGCCGAAGTTCCCCCCGAACGCCACGATCACGTGCCCGGCGGAGAGTGCGAGCCCGGTCCGCTGGAGCTGTGCGCTGGCCGTCCACCCGGGCCGGTCGACGTCGCGGCTCCACAGCAGCCGGTGCGTGGCGATGTCCAGCTCGTCCACCACGTGCGTGACCGACGATCCCGACAGCACCTCGGCCGAGGCGAAGATCGTGCCCGACGCCGGGTCGATGACCATCGTCGACGTGATGCCCACGGCAGGGCTGATGTCGCCGCACGGGAGGTCTCCCGACGGCACCGGTGTCCCCAGGTGCACCGACCACGCCACGGTGCCGTCCGTTCCCGACAGGGCGTACACCGTGTCGTTCTCGGTGGCCACGAAGACCTGGCCCTTGTAGATGAGGGCCTCGCCGTAGACGGCCCCGTCGAGCGAGGGCGACGTCCACGCCGCCGCGGGCTCGTGCGTGAAGGCGGGATCGGTGCTGTCGAGCGACGTCCGGATGAAGCCGCCTCCGTACGTGAGCCAGGCGGCGGCGGACGGCGTCGAGCCCGCCTGCGACGTCGAGGTCGTCGCGGCCGGCGCGGACGTGTTCGGCGCGTTCGTCGGGCGTGTCGAGCCGGCCCGGGGGGCGGGCGTGCCCGCCCCGCACGCCGCCAGGACCAACGCCACGGCCAGGGCGCATCGCCGTCGGGCTCGTCTCCCTCGACCCGGTGTCATGTGCTGAGTCTTGCCCCTCGGCCCCCCGCATGCGGGCGCATCCACCCCGGCCGTGCTGGACTGCTGCGCATGGCCAAGGTCCAGATCGGGTTCTTCTCCTTCACCGAGATCACCGACCCCGCCGAGCACAAGTCGTACAACGAGTGGCACCAACTCGACCACATGCCTGAGCAATACCCGCTCGCCGGCGTCGTATTCGGCCAGCGCTGGGTTTCCACTCCGGCCTGTCACCGCGCCCGGGCGGCCGATGACCCGACCCTCGCCCCCGTCCACTACATGACCCTGTATCTCATGGGGGAGCCCGTCGACGCCACGCTCGAGGAGTTCCGGGCCTTGGGCGCGACGTTGCGTGACGCAGGCCGGTTCCATGCGCACCGCCAGTCACATCTGTCGGGGCCCTTCGCTGTCTCCGGGGCCGCGGCGGCGCCGAGGGTCCTCGTGTCGGCCGAGGCCGTCCCGTACCGACCCAACCTCGGCGTGTACGTGGTCGTGCGCGAGGGTACGGCAGGCGTCGACGACGTCGATCGCCCCCTCGCCGATGCGTTGCTCGAGCAGGCCGGCGTGGCCGGTGTCTGGACGTTCGCCACCGACAGCCGCTTCGACCGGCACGGCTGGCGAGCATCCAACAAGACGATCACGGTCTGCTATCTCGACACCGCACCTCTCGCTGTGGCGGCGCGCCTGGGCGACGTGGTGCGGGCCGCGCAGGGCGCGTCCGAGCGCGCCTTGCTGTTCTGCGGTCCCTTCGAGACGATCACCCCGTGGAGTTGGGACTGGTTCGACGACGAGGTGTGACCGACGCCAGGCCCGGGCCGACCCGGGGCCGTCACAGCTCGACGATCACCTTGCCCCGGTTGCCTCCACTGAAGAGCAGGTTGAGCGCATCGGGGGCGTTCTCCAGGCCGGCAACGAGATGCTCGGCGTGGCGCACCTTGTCCTCGGCCAACCACCCCATCATCTCGATCTGCGCCTCGAGGAACCGGTCGAGGTAGTCGAGCACGAGGAAGCCCTCCATCCGACCGCGTTTGATGATGAGGTTGAAGATGTTGCGCGGCCCCGGGGGCCGGCTCTTCTCGTTGTAGACCGAGATGGCCCCGCACAGCACGATCCGGCCCCGCATGGCGAGTTGCGCCAGGCAGGTGTCGAGGATCTCACCCCCGACGTTGTCGTAGTAGAGGTCGATCCCGCCGGGACACAACGCCCGCAGCGAGGCGGCGACGTCGTCGGTCTTGTAGTTGACGGCGGCGTCGAACCCGAGCTCGTCGACGATCCATGCGCACTTCTCGGGTGTCCCGGCGATGCCGATCACCGTGGCCGCCCCCTTGAGGCGGGCGACCTGTCCGGCGACGGACCCCGTCGCCCCGGCGGCACCCGACACGACCACGGTGTCGCCCTCGGTCGCCTTGCCGACGTCGATCATCCCGAAGTACGCGGTCATCCCCGTGACCCCGAGCACGCTCAAGGCCAAGGTCGGCTCGACGCCCGGCGGGATGACCTGCATGGAACCCGATCCTTCGTCGGCGACGACGTAGTCCTGCCAACCCGTCAGCCCGATGACGACGTCGCCCACCGAGTACCGGTCGCTCTGCGACCGGATCACCTCACCCACTCCCGCCCCCCGGACGGTGTCTCCGAGACCGATGGGAGGCAGGTACCCGGGGGCGTCGTCCATCCAGGTTCGGATGGTGGGGTCCATCGACAGGTAGCGGACCCTGACGAGTGCCTCGTCGGGCCCGGGCTCGGGCACGGGGCCCGTCACGAGCGTGGTGGTCTCCTCGTCCACCAGGCCCGAGGGTCGCTGGGCGAGCACGATACGGCGGTTCGTCAACTGCACCACTCCTTGAGCTGCTCGATGATGGCCAGGGGGTCGGGCCCGACCGGAATGACGTTGAGCACGCTTACCCCCGCGTCGCGGTAGGCGGCGATGCGCTCCTTCACGTAGCCAGGTGGTCCCACGAGCGATGTCAGCTCGAGGAGCTCGGCCGGCACCGCCGCAGCCGCCTCGTCCTTCTTCCCGCTCAGGTAGAGGTCCTGGATGAGCTCCGCCTCGGCTTCGAATCCGTAGCGCCGGGTGAGGGCGTTGTAGAAATTACGCCCCTTGGCGCCCATGCCCCCGACGTAGAGCGCGGTCATCGGCCGGGCGAACTCGCGCAGGTGCTCGACGTCCTCGCCGATCGCCACGAGACCACCGGCGGCCACCTCGAGAGGGCCCAATTCGGGGGCCCGCTTGGCCGCCCCCGCGGCCAGCGCGTCGCCCCACACATCGTGGGCCCGCTCGGGGATGTACAGGAACGGGAACCAACCGTTGGCGAGCTCGGCGGTCATCTCGACGTTCTTCGGGCCCATCGACGCCACCCAGACGGGGATCTCGGCGCGCACGGGATGGTTGATGAGCTTGAGGGGCTTGCCGAGCCCGGTCCCGACCCCGGCCGGCAGGGGGATCGGGTAGAGGCCCTTGTTGGTCAGCACCTCACGGCGCCACACCTTGCGGCAGATGTCGATGATCTCGCGGGTGCGTTCCAGCGGTTGGGTGTAGGGCACGCCGTGCCATCCCTCGATGACCTGGGGGCCCGACGCCCCCAGACCGAGGATGAAACGCCCCTCGCTCAGCGCGTCGATCCCCGCCGCGGTCTGGGCCAGCAGCGCGGGGGTGCGGGAGTAGATGGGAAGGATGGCGGATCCGATCTCGATGCGATCGGTCTTCGCCGCGATGTAGCCCATCTGGCTCGGCCCGTCGAGACCGTAGGCCTCGGCCACCCACACGATGTCCAGCCCGGCGCGCTCGAGATCCGCCACGTGGTCGGCCGACTCCTTGACCCCTCGCGAGTAGTCGAGCATCGTGCTCAGGCGCATGGTGATTCCTCTCCCGCGGTGCGTGCGGATCTGTTCAGGTTCGGACGGTCGCTGTCCATGGCGTCGTCCATGAGGTGACTAGCGCCCGATGGTGGCGATGCCGCCGTCGACGGGGATCACCGCTCCGGTCAGGTACGCGCCCGCTCTCGACGCCAAGAAGATCGCCGCACCGGCCATGTCGTCGGGCCGACCGATGCGCTTGAGCGGGGCACCCGCCGCGATCTGCTCGCCGAAGGCCTCGAGCGTGGCTGCCATCATCTTGGACTCGAAGGGCCCCGGGGCGATGGCGTTCACCGTGATCGTCGGCGCGAGGCGCTTGGCCAGGTGCCGGGTGAGCTGATGCACGGCGGCTTTCGACGCCCCGTAGGAGTAGGACTCGAGCACCGAGACGAGGATCCCGTCGATGGACCCGATGTTGATGACGCGCGCCGGGTCGTCGGCACTCGCCCCGGCTCTCAAGAGCGGGGTGAGGAACTTCGTGGTGTGGAACACGCCCTTCACGTTGAGCGACAGCACCCGGTCCCACGCGGCGTCGTCGAACTCTTCGAACGGCGCCCCCCAGGTGTTGCCGGCGTTGTTCACCAGGATGTGGAGGACCGCTTCGCGCTCGGTCAGTGTCGCCGCCAGCGCGCGGCAGCCGGCCTCGGTGGACAGGTCGGCGGGCACGGAGACGCACTGCCCGATCTCGGACAGCTCCGCCGCCAGCGCGTCGCACGCCTCGGTCTTGCGTGACGAGATGTAGACCTTGGCCCCGGCCTGGACGTACCCGGTGGCGATCATCTTCCCGATGCCTCGCGAGCCCCCCGTGACCAGGGCCGTCTTGCCGGCGATGGAGAACAGGTCAGGCATGGTGGTGATGGCTCATAGTCGAAATCGGCTCTCGGCAGGGGAGGCCGCCGACGCTAGCGTGAACTCCGATTCGAGGCCCCGTCCCGACACCGTGCTCCGTGCCAAGCTGGGCCGGTGGGCTCCGCTCGGTCCAAACGCAGCAAGGAGCGCCGGGAACGGGCGGCACGCCGACGGCTCCCACCCATCCGTGGCGCGCGCGGCAGGAGCCTCAAGCACCGGCGCCTCACCGCGCCGCGCGTGGTCGGGCTCGGCCAGTTCGCCGACGGTCTGGCCGGATCTCGACGGCGATGGCAGCCGCGCAGCCGGGTCCGGGCGTGGCTCCTCACGGCCCTGCCCGTCGTCGTCGTCGTAATCTGGGTGGTGGCGCGTGTCACCCGACATCTGTGAGGCCCGCTCAGCCGCCGGTCGCCGAGAAGTGCTGGTAGTCGGGGCTCGACGTCCAGCGTCCACCCCACAGCCAGCCCACCGAGGCGAACGCCTCGACCAGCTGGCCGCCGGGGATCGCCATGCCGGGCCGGACGTCTTTGCGGTCGAGGTAGGGGCCCCCGGCGGCGGGCTGCACCGCGCCTCCTTCGAGATACGGGTTCTCCACGGGGTTCACGTCGATGGCCTCGCCGTACGCGTGCACCGACCACGTCGGCGGCCCGGGGGCCACGGCGTCGCGGCAGTTGAAGCCCGAGGTGTTGTCGGCCGCCATCGAGAGCGGGTCCTTCCCGCCGTATGCATCCTCGGGCTGCATCTGTCGGATGGGGAAGTGCTCGGCGAAGAGGAGTCCGAACACGTGCAGGACGGCCGCCGTCACCGCCGCGTTCACCACCATGGTGCCGGTGTGAGCTCGCCCGTCGAAGCCCCAGTAGCTCATGCTGAGCATGCGGAGCTGGGCCGGCCCCACCGGGCAGCCGGGCCGCCATGTGCTGGCGACCTGCGCCGCGCTCACCGGTGCCACCGTCCCCTCGAAGGCGGACGCCGACGCCGACGCTGGGACGGGGGCGCCGCTGGTGGTCGGCGGGGCTGTGGTCGCCGGGGCTGTGATCGCCGATGCTGTGGTGCCGGCGGGGGCGCGCTGATCCGGAACCGTGCTGGTCGTGGCGGGTGCGGACTCCCCGGCTGGTGCGTGTGACACCGTTGAGCCCTTTGGGTATTGGTGGCCGTGCGGGATCGGCGCTGGGCTGGAACAGGCGACGAGCAGTGCGCCGGAGAGGAGGGCGGTGACAGAGAGGGCGGTGAGCGAGCGCCTCGGGCGCGGCACGGATGCGCACCCTAGTCGGGAACATCCCGGCCCGACGGTGTCCGGCCCGTCTCGAAACCTCGTCGCCGTCCTCGCCCTGGTCCTCGCGCTCGCCCTCGTCTCGTGCGGCGGGGCCGTCCATGTCGGGGCGGCGCACCGCAGGCACGCCCCGCACCGATCGGTTCGCGTCGCGGCGTCGACGACGACGGTGCCGAGCTCGACCACCGTCGCGACCACGGTGCCCCCGACGAGCACCGACCCGCCCGTGGCCCGGGTGACGACGACTGCGCCAGCGCCGCCCGCGACGACGGCTCCCCGTCCCACCACTCCGCCGCCCCCACCACCCCTCCTCGTCACCCGTCTCGTGGGCGTGGGATCGGCCACCCAGGTGATCGCGGTGAGCGCGGCCGCCTACGGCCGGACCGTGGCCACGTTCACCGCCTACCAGCACGACGCCGCCGGCTGGCATCAGGTGTTCGGTCCCTGGCAAGCCGACGTCGGCTACGCGGGCTTCGCCCCGCCCGGACAGAAGCGTGAGGGTGACGGGCGCACGCCGTCGGGTTCGTTCGGTTTCGACTTCTTCTTCGGGGTGCTCGGCAATCCCGGGGTGCAGTTCCCGTTCCGATCGATCACGGGCCACAACATCGTCTGGGACGACGATCCGTCGAGCCCGCTCTACAACGAGTGGGTGGACACTGACACTGCCAACGCCGGGTCCGCCCCGGAGCCCATGGACGTCGCCGCCTATGACTACGGGGCGGTCATCGCGTACAACATGGACCCGGTCGTGCCCGGTGCGGGCAGCGCCATCTTCCTCCATGTGTCGGACGGGGGGCCGACGGTGGGGTGCGTGTCGCTCCCCACGAGCGAGCTGGTGGCCGTCTTGCGCTGGCTGAACCCGGCCGCGCAGCCCAGGATCATCATGGGGACGGCGGCCACCATCGCTCCCTGACACCGGGCTCGTGCTCGGCGACGCCGGATCTCATCTCGCCGCGGCGCGGGTCGGGCCGTAGCGTGGAGGTCGTGGACGATCTTTTCGACGTGGTTCATCGCCAGCGCGCCTGCCGGAGCTTCTCCGACGAGGCCGTCGACGACGTGCTGGTGGAAAAGGTGCTCGACGCCGCCACCTTCGCCCCCAGCGCCGAGAACCGCCAGCCCTGGGTCTTCGTGGTGGTGCGCGACCCCGAGCGCCGCGCCGCCATCGGCGCCATCACCCGCCAGGCCTGGGAGGGCGGCGGGCGCGCACACTCCGAGGGCCGGTTGGCCCCGGGCCTCCTGGCCGATGTCGATTCAGGGGCACAGGGCGGTGTCGCCGGCGCGCCGGTGCTCGTCGTGGTGTGTGGAGACACGCGGCTCGGGGACAGACGGGTGCTCGAGGCGTCGGTGTTTCCCGCCATCCAGAACCTCCTCCTGGCCGCGACCGCGCTCGGACTGGGCTCCTCGTTGACCACGCTGGCCCTTGTGTTCGGACGCGAGCTGGCGTCGATCGTGGGCTTGCCGGCCGAGGTCGTCCCCATGGCGGTGGTCCCTCTGGGTTGGCCAGCGCGCCCGCTCTCTCCACCTCGGCGCATCCCCGTGTCCGAGAAGTCGCACCGGGAGTCCTTCGGCGCCGGTTGGTGAGATCGTCACGGGCGCAGCGTGCCCGTGCTGTCGCGCCCGGCTACGGTCGCCCCGACGCCGGGATCGATGCCGGGAGGGCGCAGCGTCCGATGCAGAAGCACGAGTACTCCGTGGTCGTGGACGGGACCCCGCCCGAGGTCTGGCAGCTGTTCTGGTACCGCGGCCCGCGCCGGCCCACGTCGTCGGGCGTGTCGATCGAGATCCTGCACCCCGGCGACGCGGTGGGCGAAGGCCTCGTCCGGCACTGCACCTTTCGCGTACCGCGCTACCTGCTCACCGGGGGGGTGGGGAAGTCGTGGGAGTGGCTGACCGAGGTCGTCCCCCCCGTGTCGTGGAAGTACGACGCCGTGGGCAAGCCGCTGTACTCCATCGCCGAGGGGCGCACCCGGCTCGAGGACCTGGGCGACGGCCGGACCAGGATCCATTTCTCCGAGACCTACCACGCCTTCAACCCGGTGATGCGGGTCCTGCTCGAGCGCCGGGTGCACCACTTCATCTCCAAGGACAACGACCGGTTGATCACGACCGCGATCAACGACGGCATCCGTCGGCTGCGCGCCGCACAGGGCCCGGGGCCGGGCGCCGGATCCGGGGCCGGTCCACGGGCCGATGCCGGGACCGGTGCTGGGGACGACGCCGGCGGGGGATCGTGACATCACGGAACCTTTCGGGGACTTCCCGCCTCCTGTAGGCGTGGAGCAGCTCGTCCGGGCGGCTCGCCGTGGTGACGCCGCGGCGATGGACGCGCTCGTGCGCGAGCTGATGCCCTATGTGAGCCGGGTGTGCGGGGCGATCGCTCTCGACCGAGGCGACGATGCCATGCAGGAGACGTTCATCGCCGTGCTGCGCAATCTCCGATCGCTGCGAGAGCCCGCCGCCCTCTACGGATGGGTCCGGCGGATCGCGGTGCGCGAAGCCATCCGGGCTGCCCGCCGCGATCGGGAGGGCCCGACCGACTCCGCCCTTGACCTGGGCGCCCCCGAGGGTGAGATCGACATGGCCACGGTCCTCGACGTCCGGTCCACCTTGGCGCGCCTTCGCCCCGAGCAGCGGGCCGTTCTGGTCCTGCGCGATCTCGAAGGGCTGGGCGAGGCCGAGACGGCCCGGATCCTCGATGTCGCCCCGGGTACGGTGAAGTCGCGTCTGCACCGGGCCCGATCGGCGTTCACCCGGAGGTGGGAGACATGAGCGACCCGGGACGCGCCTGGCCCACGGCGGGGTTGGGCCCCATCGGGCGGGCCCGCGCCCTGGCCGCGTCGATCCCCAGCGCGGCGTGGACCGAAGGGGTGCTCGACGCGCCCTACGACGCGCTGTGGTCGTGGGTGGCAGACCTCGAGTCGTCGGTGCCGCGATTCGACTCACAGGTGCGCACGCTGCGCGTCCTGAGCCGCCGACCCGAGGCCGGGGCCGAGCGACTTCGCATCGCGGCAACCACCTTCGTCGTGCCCATCCCCTTCGACGTTCGGCTCGAGGACGGCTTCTGCCTCATGCAGGCCTGGGCCCGCTTGTACCTGGTCGTGATGGCGGCCGAGCCGCACGACGAGGGCACACGCACGCGGTTCTTCCATCTCGAGGCCATTCCGCTTCCCGGCGCCCGCCCGTTGCGCGGGCGCCTCCAGCGCGAGGTCGAGTCCGATTTCCGCAATCTGGCGCGCCTCGCCGCCCAAGGGCTCTGACCGCGGTGCCCGGTGTGTCGCGTGGCCGGCGCAGCGCCATGGCGACCCCGGTGGCTTCCCGGGCGTGGGCACCGGCGCCGGTAGGGTGCGCAGATGCCCGTCCTGAGCGTCGCCGAGCTGCAGAGTGTCCTCGACGGCACGTTCCCGGATTCACCCCCGCCCTATGTGATCGAGGAGACCGGCGAGTGGGGAGTCCGGATCCGCCTTCCGGTCACCGACGCCCACAGCCGGCCGGGTGGGACCGTGGCGGGCCCGACGTTGATGGCACTGGCCGACGCCGCGGCGTGGCTGGCGATCCTGGCGCAGATCGGTCCCGTCCTGCTGGCCGTGACCACCAGTCTGCACATCGACTTCCTGCGCAAGCCCGAACTCGTCGACGTCGTCGCCGACGGCCACCTCCTGAAATTGGGAAAGCAGCTCGCCGTGGTCGACGTGGGGCTCCACTCGGTCGGGCACGAGGAGCTGGTGGCCAAGTCCCAGGTCACCTACTCCATTCCTCCCCGGTAACGGTCACCCACGTCCTCCCCGATAGCGGTCGCCCTCGCCCTGGCTCGCGCTCGGACGCAGCGAGACGGGCGCGGGCATCGACGGGTCGACGCGTTCGGGGTGTGGTCGGGACTCGGTCACGGTGACTAGTGAAAAGGCGCGTCGGGGACACTCCTTGGCCGCACGTCGGGCCCGGTCGACCTGGTCGCGCGGGACGGGGGACCGGTCGACGACGGGATACCCCCACTCGTCGAGGGTGACGAGCTCGGGCAGGAGCTCGGCGCAGTAGCCGTAGGCCGCACAGGCGATCGGGTCGATCGTGATCACCGCTCTCATCGGACCCTCCGGTCGTTGGCGGCGACGGCGCGGGGGAGCACGGAAGGCACCGATCCGAACGCGCACGGACGCCCGGCGGCGTGCTCGGTCACGTCGGGGGCGAAGACCGCCAGCGCGCTGCGCACCAGGCGGGCCACCCCGTCGGGATGGCGGCACGCCCCCCGTCCCTCCACCGAGGCGATCCTTCTCTCGATCCGGGCCACCCCACCCGGGTCGAGCGCCCCCTGGCGCAGGCGCTCGACGTCGTCGGCCACGGCGGGGAGCCCGAAGACACACGGCCCGCATTGCCCGGCGCTCGCGCGCGCCATGTACCGCGCCACCCGACTGGTCTCGGCGATCCCGCACGCCCGCCGGGTCAGCACCACGAGCACGCCCGGCCCGACCACCCCGCCGATCCCCGCCATGTGGCGCGGCGTATAGGGCGTCTCCAGGGCGGTGGCCGGTACCCACGCGCCGCCGAAGCCCCCGGTGAGCACGGCGGCGACCTCGCCGGTCGGGTGGGCATTGCGCACGATGGCGTCCAGGGGCGAGCCCATGCCGATCTCGTAGACGCCGGGACGCTCGACGCCGCCCGACACGGAGACGAGCGCGGTGCCCGGCACCTCGCCCCGCCCGGCGGCCCGGAAGGCCGCGGGACCGTACCTGGCGATCAGGGCCATGTGCGCCAGCGTCTCGGCGTTGTGCACGAGAGCGGCTCCGCGCGCCGTGCGCAACGCCCGGCCCTTGTCCGGCCGCCAGCTCGGCACGCCGGGACGGTCGTCCAACCACGACACCAAGGCCGATTCCTCGCCGGCGACATATCGACCCGGGGGTCGCGCCATCGTGACGGGCACGGACGCCAGGGTGGTTCCGGTCCGTTCGTCGAGCGCACGCGACAGCGCCCGTGCCGTGTCGTGGTGCTCGGGGGCGACGCACACCACGATCCCCTCGGCACCGAGCGCGGCGGCGGCCAACTCCGCACCGTCGAGCACGAGATGGGGAACGCACGACAACAGGACCGAGTCCTTGGTGCTGGCCGGTTCACCCTCCATGGCGTTGACGACGAGCCTCGACCGCCCTCGCGTCGCACGGACGAGCCTGAGCTTCGCCGCCGATGGGAACGAAGCCCCACCCCGTCCCGTCAGCCCCGACATGTCGATCGTCGCCGCGAACCGCTCGGGCCACGTGCCGTCACCGGGACGCGGCAACGGAGGATGACCGTGAAATGCGAGGTGCGAGGCGAGATCGGGGCTGCGGCTCGCTCGCCATCCGCCCAGGAGGGTGGCGCGCTCCGCGCTGACCGTCGCGCCGAGGGCGGAGGGGTCTGTGTCCACGTCTGTGGCCGTGCGGAGGGGGCGAAAGACGTCTGAAGCGGTGGTCGGCATCGGGGCTCTTCCTTTGGTCCTCGTGGTATGGGTACTAGGCGGGCTCGTGCTCGACGACTCGGTTGGAGGCGGGCAGGTGCTTGACGGGGATGCCCCACGGCCGATGGTCGACGGTGATCACCGCCAGCGCTGTCGCTCGTCGCTTCCCCGCCAGTGCGATCCGCCAGGCGCCGGCACCGGCGACGGCGGCTACACAGGTGACGACCAGGGCGATCAGCCACCCTTGTCCCATGTCGGTCCCCATGCCGAAGGAATGCGAGAGGGCCACCGGCCAGCTGAGGTACGCCAACCAGTGCACCGCCCGCCAGGTGCGGGCACGGATCTTGTGGCGCAAGAAGCTCGACACGGCGACGGCGAGCAACAGGTCGACACCGATCGAGCCCATCGCCACCCACACGCGCCGGTAGGACGAGGCGAACGGCACCACGATCGATGCCCACCCGATGTGCACGTAGGTGTCGACGACGCTCGTGAGGATGTGGCAGGCCAGGAACGCCATGGTGATGACCGACACCCGCCGGTGCAGGTCCTGGAGTGTGAATCCCGGCCAGCGCCGGTTGCTGGCCCGGTTGGCCGTGAGGATGCCGAGCACGGTGGTGGCGCTGAGCAAGACCAGCGACATGAGACCCGTGGCCCGGGTGGCGTACCAGAGGACCGAGGAGGTCACGGCGCCACCTCGGAGCCATTGACGGGCGCCGGCCACGGTCCGGTGGGAAGCGGCCAGCCGTTCATGACGACGAGGCGCCCGTCGGTGCGGACGAGCCGTGCGGGCGCGCCGAGCTCGCGGAGCTTCATCACTGCCTGGGCGCCCCACACCACCGCGGCGGTGCTCGCCGCGTTGGCGTCCACGCAGGTGGCGCCCGACGCTGACACCGTCGTCCAGTACGCCTCGGCGTTGTCCCCGGTGGCGGGGTCGACGATGTGGTGCAGGGGGTGTCCGCCGCGCTCCCAGGTGCGCACCGACGTGCTCGAGGTGGCGAGACCGCCCGACTCGATCGCCACGACCTGGTCGACGTCGGCGACGTCGGCAGATGAGTCAGCGGCGATGCCGACGGCCCAGCCTCCGTCAGGGGCGCGCCCGGCGACCGCCACGTCCCCGCCGATGCTGACGAGGACCCCGGTGCGCAGCGCCCCGGCGATCCGCGTCGCCGCCCGGTCGGCCACGAGAGCCTTGGCCGATGCGCCCAGGTCGAGGTGCGTGCCCGCGGGGGCCCGCACCGTCCGCCTCCGGGCGTCGAGCTCGATCTGCCACCAACCCGGAGCCGGTGTCGGTGCCCCGACGGCCTGCGGGCCGACCCGGTCGAGCTGATCGACCTGGTCGAGCTGGTCGAGGTCCCGGTCGTAGCCCAGGGTCTCCATGGCCACCCCCACCGTGGGGTCCACGGCGCCGCCCGTGCGCTGGGCGACGTCGCACGCCACGGCGATGGCCTCGAAGAGGAGTGCACTCACCCGCATCCGGGCTCCGTTGGCCCGGCGCAGGGCGCAGATCTCCGAGTCGGGCCGGAAGCGGCTGCAGGTTCGGTCGATGGCGAGCAGTTCGTCGCGCAGGATGCCCAGCGCGGCGTCGGCGGCGGCGGGTTCGGTGACGGCCACGATGGCGGTGGTGCCGATGGCGCGCCCGGAGCGCAGCTCCGGTGCAACAGGACCGTGGGCGTGGGCGTCGGACACGATGGTGGGGGCCGGGCTCGGCATGTCAGCGCCCCGTTCCGCCCGATACGACGGTGGCCTGCTTCGTGGTGCTCGTCGGGGCCGTCGTGGTGGCCGTGGTGCGCGTGGTGGCCGAGGTCGTGGCCGTGGTGGCCGAGGTCGTGGCCGTTGTGGCCGGGCCCGCGGCGGCCGTGGAAGCCGAAGAGCTCGACGAGGACCCGCTGCCCGCCGTCGTCGATGGCGTCGAGCTGACGACGGCCACGCTGGCCGTCGACGACCCGGGGATCTCCCTCGACACCACCAGCCCCAGCACCGCGGCCGCGCCTGCAGCCGCGACCGCCACCAGTCTCGAGATGCGTCGGACCCTGGTGGTGGCGTCGTCGCGCCGATCGGCGGCTCTGACGCGGATGTGGCGGTCCTGTGGATCGGTTCGGGCGGCGCCGAGGTCTCGTGGCTGTGGGGTGCGCATGGCGCCATGACAACAGGCGAATCTCGCGGCCTCCGCAGAGTTCGCTAAGAGCCGGCTGTGAATACCCCGTCATGGTGATCGTGGGGGCGCGCGCCGGTGTCCTCCTCGGGAAGGGCCTCGGGCTCCGGTGCCCCCGACAAGGGGAGTCGCACGGTGAACACCGTGCCCCCGTCAGGCCCCGGCACCGCCGTCACTGTCCCGCCGTGGGCCTTGGTGATCGAAGCCACGATGGAAAGGCCGAGGCCGGCACCGCCGAAGCGGCGCGACCGCGAGGCGTCAGACCGGAAGAAGCGCTCGAACACGCGGGCCGCGTCCTCGGGGCTCATGCCCGGGCCCGTGTCCGCCACGCTGATGACCGCATCGTGGTCGTCCTTGTCGACGGTGACCACCGCCGCGGTCCCTTCGGGACAATGGGTGCGGACATTGGCGAGGAGATTGTCGAGCACCTGGCGGATTCGCAGACGGTCGCCCACGATCTCGACCGGTTGGCGCGCCACGAGCTGGACGGGCCATCCCGGCCCGACGGTCGACGCCGTCTGCACCGCTTCGGCGCTCACGCCGACGAGCTCGACCTCCTCGCGCTCGAGGGGTCGTCCTTCGTCCAGCCGCGCCAACAGCAGCA
The DNA here is from genome assembly GCA_963811775.1 of uncultured Acidimicrobiales bacterium. GTDB lineage: Bacteria > Actinomycetota > Acidimicrobiia > Acidimicrobiales > UBA8190 > Chersky-840. The sequence goes on from CAWESO010000025.1 coordinate 45,335, forward strand.
GGTCCTCGACCAGATGGCCCATGCGGGCCGTCTCGCTGCGGATGCCCTGGATGACGCGCTCCAAGTCGTCGGCGCGCGTGGCGGCTCCCTGCTCGAAGAGCTCGGCGTAGGCGGAGACGGCGGTCAGAGGGGTGCGCAATTCGTGTGAGGCGTCGGCCACGAATTGGCGCATTCTCCCCTCCGACACCCGCAACTCGTGCTCCGTGGCATCGCGTTGTGCAAACGCCTTCTCGATGCGTCCCAGCATGGCGTTGAGGGCCCGGGCGAGCCGCCCCACCTCGGTTCGGGCATCCTCACCGGGAACGCGTTCGGCGAGCTCGCCTCGGGCAATGGCGTCGGCCGTTCCCTCGATGGCCCGCAGCGGGCGGAAGCTGACCCGTACCAACCACCAGCCCAGAAGCAAGGCGGCGGCGAGCGCGGCGCCGGTCACAGCCAACTCGACGCCGACGAGTCGATTCAGGGTCGACACCGTCGATTCGAGAGGGACCCCCACCACCAATTGCCCACCCGCATCCGGTCCCCCGTCGAGGACCGACGCCCGGATGCGGTATTGCGAGTCGTCACGGTCGCTTCCCGCCGCGGTGAAGTAGACCGTCGCTTCGCCGAAGTCGGCCGCGTCGGACGCAAAACCGCTGATGTGCTTGGGCAAGAGAGGAGCCGACACGTCATTCGAGCCGAGCTCGGGTTGCGTCGACTTGCACAAGACCGTGTTCGAGGCGCTTCGGACCTCGACGAACGTCGCTGGTTGCAACTCGTGCAGGAGGCCGCTGGTCAGCCTCTCGTACCCGTCGCACGATGGCGGGGTCGTCGATGCCGTGCCCGCCGTCGTGGACGCCGTCGACGAGGGACCCGGTTGCGGGTTCGGCGTCGGCCCCCCCGGGCCGGTGGGCGAATTGCCGCCCAGGGGGAATGTGCCGCTGCCACCCGCGCCGCCGGGTTTGCTCCCGAGCGCGATCTCGATGGGCATGTGGGACTGCTCGAGCGACTGGTCGATGCGGTTGTAGAGGAACGACCGCAGCTCCTGATAGGTGACGACGTCCGCGATGACCAGGGCCGTCAGCGCGACGACGCCAACGGCGAGGAGCAGCCGGAGCCGCAGCGACACCTACTGTGCCTCGGTCTCGCGCAGCGTGTAGCCGACGAGGCGGATGGTGTGGATCAAGGGTGGACCGTGACGCTCGAGCTTCTTGCGCAGGTAGCTGACGTAGGTCTCCACCACGTTCGCCTCCCCGCCGAAGTCGTAGTGCCAGACGTTGTCCAGAATCTGCGCTTTGGAAAGCACCTGGCGTGGATTGCGGAGAAAGAAACGAAGCAGGTTGAATTCCGTCGCCGTCAACTGGACCAACGTGCCCGACCGTCGGACTTCGTGCGCGCCCTCGTCCATCTCCAGGTCCGAGAATCGCAAGACGCCGTCGTCACTGGACTCCACTCCTGCTCGGCGCAGGAGCGCCCGGGCCCGGGCGATGATCTCGGCCAGGGCGAAGGGCTTGGTCACGTAGTCGTCGCCGCCCACCGTCAGCCCCGCGATCTTGTCCTCCAGGGAGTCGCGGGCGGTGAGGAAGAGCACCGGCGCCCGGATCCCGTCGGTGCGCAGGCGGCGCGTGACCTCCAACCCGTCCAGGTCGGGCAGCATGACGTCGAGGACGATCAGGTCGGGTGGACGCTCCTGGGCAGCGCTGAGGGCGGCCCGCCCCGTCATGGCCTCTTCGACCTCGAACCCCTCGTAGCGCAACGACGTTGCCACGGCATCGACGATCGACGGCTCGTCGTCGACCACCAGGACCCTGTTGCGTTTCGTTTCCATGATCGATGCCCTCCTGCCACGAGGATGAACAGGCTGGTTGCGCGGCCGCTGTGGGTCCCCTGTGTGCCTCCTGTGAATCGAGATCCGCGGAGCGCCAAGGGCCCCGAAGACGTGCTCCTGGCGACGTGGTCCCTGAGCGCGGTGTCCCGGAGAAGGGCCTCGAACCCCTCTTTCTGGCTCCGTCAGGTCGCGGTCCCTGCGCCCGGCGCGCCCTCGCGGAACTCCAGTCGGATGACCTCGTACTCGGTCCGGGCCGCCCCCGTCCCCGCCACCCGGTGCACCTCACGGCGGAACTCCGCGGCGATCTCCTCGGAGTCCTCGAGGTCGCCGTCCCACAACGAGATCCCGGCAACCTCGACCCCGCGTTCCCCGTTGCGATTGGAGGACCACCACCCCCACGAAATGAGGGAGGGCGCGGTAACGAGGCAGGACGTCCTCGTCGATGGAGCGGAGCACCTCGGGGAGTGCTTCGGGCTCGATGAAGAAGTTGACGGTCCGACCCTTCATGGCCGTGCTCCGATCGCCGTGTGCGCTGGCACGCGGCGCCAAGGCTACGACGCCCCGGACCGTCCGACACGCCGACCCGCGCTGACCCGTCGGCGTAGGCACGCCGCCCCGGCGCTCTCGTCTGACGTTTGCACATGCCACTCGAGTCCGGCGCCGGCGCGCACGACGCCTCGGCGACCCGACCCGTACCCGACTCGACCGACCGCGATACCGACCGGGCGGCGTGGGCCGTCAGGTGTCGAGCTCTTTGGCCACCCGCGCCCCCAGGCCCGGATCAACCTGGCGCCAGTAGTCCTTGACGCGGGTGAGGACCGGTTCGACCACACCGGCGCGCACGTGGGTGACGATGTTGTCGACCAGCCGGTCGCGTGCCGTGTCGTCAAGGACGTCGCGAACCAGCGCCCCAGCCTGCCCGAAATCGTCATCGTCGGCGTGCAACCGGGCCGCAGCGCGCACCAGCTCTCCGTCCACCGCCCACGACGGGTCAGCACCGAAGGTCTCCGGTTGTGCCTTGGGCCCCCCGTAGGAGTTCGGCGTGTACACCGGGTCGGGTGGGTTCTCGACGCGCATATGCCCGTCACGGTTGTAGGAGTGCACCGGGGAACGGGGTCGGTTGACGGGCAGGTGCTGGGCGTTGGCCCCGACCCTGTGCAGGTGGGTGTCGTGATAGCTGAAGAGCCGGCCGAGGAGCATCTTGTCTGGTGACGGGCCGATTCCCGGCACCATGTTCGAGGGCTCGAACGTCGACTGCTCGATCTCGGTGAAGTAGTCCGCCGGGTTGCGGTCGAGGACCATGCGGCCGACCTCGATGAGCGGGTAGTCGGCGTGGGGCAGGACCTTCGTGAGGTCGAAGGGGTTGAACCGGTAGCCCGCGGCGTCTGCGAACGGCATCACCTGTACGTACAGCGTCCACGACGGGTGATCACCTCGCCCGATCGCCTCGGAGAGGTCACGAATGTGTGCATCAGGATCGGCGGCGGCGATGGCGGCCGCCTCGTCATTGGGGAGGAATTCGTTGCCCTGGTTCGTCTTGAAGTGGTACTTGACCCAGAACCGCTCACCACCGGCGTTGATCCACATGTAGGTGTGGCTCGAGAACCCGTCCATGTGCCTCCAGGTCCGGGGGATCCCCCGATCACCCATCAGCACCGTGACCTGGTGGGCCGACTCCGGCGACAGGGTCCAGAAGTCCCACTGCATGTTGTTGTCGCGCAGGTGGGTGTCGGCGCGCCGCTTCTGGGAATGGATGAAGTCCTGGAACTTCTGGGGATCACGGATGAAGAAGACCGGCGTGTTGTTGCCCACCATGTCGTAGTTGCCTTCTTCTGTGTAGAACTTGACGGCGAACCCACGCGGGTCACGCACCGTGTCCGCCGACCCCAGCTCTCCGGCCACGGTCGAGAACCGAAGGAGCAGGTCGGTACGCACCCCCGGCTGGAACAGGCCGGCTTTCGTGAAGGCCGAGACGTCATGGGTCGTCTCGAAGAACCCGTACGCGCCGCCGCCCTTGGCGTGGACGACACGTTCGGGCACGCGCTCGCGGTTGAACTGCTGCATCTTCTGCACGAGATAGGTGTCCTGGAGCACGATGGGACCGTCTGGACCAACGGTCAGGGAGTGCTCGTCGCTGGTCGCCGGGATGCCGGCGTCCGACGTGGTGTGGGGGGACGGTCGCTCACGAGCTGACCTCCTTTTCCTTTCGGGGCCGCGCGCCGGCCCGGTTGTGCATGGGTGGTGGTGACGTGACGACAGGTCGGGAATCTCCGGTGGAGCCCTGACACTCGGGGCACCGACCCCAGAACGTGACCTCGGCCTCGTCGAGGGTGTAGCCCCTGGTCTCGGCGGGGGTCAGGCAAGGACGGCGGCCGACGGCACAGTCCACGTCAACCGTGGCCCCGCAGCTGCGGCAGACGATGTGGTGGTGGTTGTCGCCGACGCGCACTTCGTAGAGGGGCCGGCTCCCGGCCGGCTCGATGCGTCGGACGAGCCCTGCCTCGACCAGTGCGGCGAGGACGTTGTACACGGCCTGGTCCGACACCGAACCGAGGTCGTGCCGCACCGCTCGGATCACGGTGTCGGTATCGGAGTGGGGCCGACGGGCGAGGGCGTCGAGGACCCCGAGCCTGGGCCCGGTCACGCGCAGCCCGGCGTCCCGCAACGCCACCACGGCATCGACCCGAGCGTCGCCGGGAACGGTTCGAACCATGGTCGCAGTCTAGAGTCGATCCGATAATGGAGTCAATCAATTTTTTATATCGGGTGGGCCCCGGTCCGACACGGCGCCGAGGGCACCGTCACGACAGGGGATGCGCGGCGAAGAAGGCCCACATGACCGCGTCGGCGTCGACGGCGTCGGACTGGGGGCCGAGCGCCCGGGTCAACGACCTCGGCAGAGTGGGACCGCCCGGCCACTCGTGGCCCTCGCCGGCGATGGTGTAGAGCTCGACGACGGCGTCTCCGGCACAGTGCGAGTACCGGGTGAGGGTGACCCCGGAGGTGGGGCTGGAGGTGGCGGGCGCGGTGGAGCAGTGGTCCTGCACGGCCCAGTCCTTCGCCGCTTGCGGCACCGAGTAGGTCCAGTACGCCTGGCCGTTCCCGTTGTAGGGGTCGACCGGGTCGGCGGTCCCGTGGAACGTGAGGATGGGCACGGGCCGGGTCGTCGGGCACGGCGTCGGGCGCCGCAGGCCGCTCACCGGCGCGATCGCCGCGAACGTGGTCGATGCGTCGCAGGCGAGCTGGCTGGCCATGCGGGACCCTCCAGAGAAGCCCGTGGCGAAGACACGTTTGCTGTCGATGCAGAACCGCTGCTCGAGCACGTGGACCAGGTCGGTGAGAAACGTGACGTCGGAGGCTGAACCGCGAGGCACGGCCCGCCCGCCGACGAGGGACACGCCCGGGACGTTCCAGTCGAAACCTGATCCGTCGGGGATGAGTCCCTGGGGGTAGGCCACGACGAACCCGTTGCTGTCGGCTGTGGCGTCCATGGCCGTGAAGACCTCTTGGTCGGCCGCCGTGGTGTCACTGCCATGCATGTTGAGGACCAGGGGCACCTCGGTCGAACCGCTGTACCCGGTCGGGACATGGACGATGACCGTGCGGTCCCGACCCGCGACGCTCAGCGTCATCGTGGTCGATCCCGGGGTTGCTGCCTGTCCGCATCCAGTGGCACCGTTCCGGGCGGACGTCGTGAGCGACGATGTGACCGGTGCAGCCGATGTCGACGCCGAGGACGCGGACGGCGTCGAGCCCCCTCCGCACGCGCTCAGGACAACCGCCGCGCAGGCGCCGAGGAGGAGCAGTCCCGTCTGGTTGCGCCCGGTCCGCCACCTGCCGCCCCGCCGTCTGCCCCGATCGTGCCTGCGCATGGATACCTCCATGGTGTAAACGTTTCCATACGCCAAGTGAGGCTACGACGTCGGGCCGCCGGCACGGTCACCACCGCCCTGGCGTGCACTGGACGTGCGGCGCCGCGGCAACCGTGCACGTTCACTCGTTTCGGGCGACCTCGGGTCCCGTGATCCGGTTGAGGAGCGGGAACGTCGAGGCGATGATGACGAGTGAAGCCGCCAGCCCGCCGATGACCGTGGCCCAGTACGCGAGTCCCGGCATGCTGAACGCGATGTCGACCTGGGAGTGGAGGTAGAGCGCAGCCGACCCGAGACCGACCACGATCGAGACTGCGGCGACAAGGAGCAATGGCACTGCACTCTCCAGCGCGACGACACGATGCAGGAGCGCGGTGGGGACACCGGTGAGCCTGAGCAAGCTGAACGGGCGCTTCCGATCGCTCAACCCGGCGGCGATGTTCACGGCGAGACTGCAGGCGGCGATGATGAGGCTTGCCACGATGATCACGTCGGTCATGTCCTGGATCATTGCGAGGAGGCGCGCGGTCGACGGATCGAGCGCCTCGACGCCGACCGGAGTGCCCTGGAAGGGAAAGGCCCGCTCGAGCGTGGTTCGTACCCGTTCGAGCGATGTCGAGGACCCGTCGGTGGCGACGACGACTGCATCAACGGGAAGACGCGCTGCCATCGCCATTGAAACGTGGGCCGACGGCCAGACCGTCGAAGACGCGTGCGAGTTGCGTCCAAGGAGGTTCGAGAGGAAGTAGCCGACACTCGCCACCGTCGCTCCTGGAGCGCAGGTGCCGATCGCGGGCGTCCTCGCCAGCTGGTCGCACGCGACGATCCCGAAAGAGTTGAACTGCTGAACTTGGGATGGGCTCTGGTGGACCACCGTCACACCGCGTACCCCGGGCGTCGTGCGGAGCTCGGCCAGCACCGGGCCTGGGACGGAACGAACCTGGGCGGAGGCGGGACAGTTCGTAGTCGAGAAGCTGCAGAACGGGTCGGCGAGGGTGCCCTTCCCTGCGCTTCCTCCGCCAGAGCTGCTGACGGCGGCGATGGAGCTGAGCGCCCCGATCGCGGCGCTCGCAACGAAGAGGGCGATCACGAGCCCACTGATGAACCGGAAGGCTGCCTTGGGATTGTCGAGGAGCCGGCGCCCGGCGATGAGTGTGGCAGGGCGACTGGCCCGCTTCGCCATGAGCCGAGAACCCGCGGTTGTGAACCATGGTCCAGCGACGACCAGCCCCACGACGAGGAGCACGAAGCCCACGAGCAGTTCAAGGACCTGGCCGCCGTTGCTGCCCGGCTTTCCGGCCGCGTCGAAGTACGTGAGCACGGCGATGCCGGCGAGCAGTGGGATGATCCGGACGATCCGCGGGGGGCGGGACGACGCTCGCCGGTTCACGCCGAGCGGCGATACCTGGACCCTGCGAAGTGCGAGGCGCGCGGACCCGACCGCGGCAACCGGGACGCCGATCACGGCGAGCACGATGTCGAGCCAATGCAGCGAAAGGTCGCTCTCAGCGAGGGGCGCACCGGTGAACGGCACGTGGTAGAGCAACGGTCGGAAGACGAAGAAGAGGGCGAAGCCGACTGCGACGCCCCCGACCGCTGCGAGCGCTGCCTCCACCGCCGATACCACAGAAATCTGACGCGGCGTGGCGCCGACGAGCCGCATCGCGGCGAATCGTTCCTCGCGCCGCGCGGCCGACAGCCGGCTTGCGGTCGCGATCAAGATCAGCACTGGCAGCAAGAGCGCGACGGCTCCGCCGGCCAGAATGAACTGCAGAACCGGCCCGCTCCCGATGGTGTTCTGACAGGCGTAGCAGTTGGCTGGCGTGCGTTGAATGGCTCCGACCTCGACCGCACCAGGTGCGTGCGAGAGCTGGCGCGCGGTGTGGCCGATGACGATGATCAGCGAGTTCGGCGATGGCAGTGCTGCCGCGCCGATGGTCCCAATCTTGCGCCCCGAAAAGCGGTCACCAAGCTGATCCGCCGGTTCGGACCGAAGGAGCGTCGTCAGTGCCGGCGAGGCGTAGTACTTACCCGGTCCGGGCAGGTGCGGAATCCCCGGCGGGACCGGAGCGTTGCGCCCGGCGGCAGCCACTTCGATCCGGTCGATCGCCTGGCTGCCGAATTCGTCGGTGCTCGCCAGCCACCAGAGCCCGTCGGATGTCGAGGTCGGTCGTGCCTGCGCCGCGGTGTCGAGCCAGGCACCACGGTCGGTCTGGGCGTGTAGCGCGTTGACTCCCGCCATGGAGGCCAGCAGCAGGCCGACGCCGAGGGCGACGGCGGCCGCGGTGACGAGGACGCGCAGCGCGGCTTCACGTCCGCTGCCGAGCGTCAGGCGCAGGCCGAGTCGGATCATCGGGGGATCAGTTCGGGCAAGACCACGAGGCCGTCCCGCACGATGACCTCTCGGTCCGAATACGCGGCGACGCGGGGTTCGTGGGTGACGAGGATCACCGTCGATCCTTGCTCACGCGCGGCGCGGGTCAACAGGCCCATGACCAGCTCCCCGTTGAGCGAGTCCAGCGACCCGGTCGGTTCGTCGGCGAACAGCACGTCGGGGTGGGTCACCAGTCCGCGCGCCAACGCCACGCGCTGGGACTGGCCGCCCGACATCTCGCCGGTGCGGTGGCGCTCCGTCCCCTCGAGGTCAAGCCGTTCGAACCAGCTCCCGCGCTTCACGGAGGGCCTCGTCACGGTGAGTGCCACCGAGCAACAGCGGCAGGGCGACGTTCTCCTCGGCCGTCAGTTCGGGCACGAGTTGGCCGAACTGGAAGACGAAGCCGAAGCGATCACGCCGCAGCCGCGAGCGCTCCCCCTCTCGCATCACATCGACGCGCTGACCGTCGAAGTAGACCTCACCGGAGTCCGGGACGAGGATGCCGGCCAGGCAGTGGAGCAGGGTGGACTTGCCCGAGCCGCTCGGGCCCATCACGGCGACGATCTCGCCACGCTTGACCGAGAGACTCGCGCCGCGAAGCGCGGGGGTCTCCCCGAAGGAGATCACCAGGTCTCGCGCCTCGATGATCCCGCCTCCGACCTGGACCGCTGAGGAATGATTCGGCCCGTTCACGACGCCACTTCCTCTGCGAGCGGCGCGAGTCGAGCGGAGGTGAGGTCGATCCAGCGCAGGTCGGCCTCAAGGTGGAAGAGGCCGTGGTCGGCCAGCAGGATGTCGACGAGGGTCCCTCGTTGCTTGAGCTCGGTGAGCTCGCGCATCCGTTGGAGGTGCGCGGCCCGCTGCGTGTCGAGGTAGTCCTCCGCCGGCCGACCGAGCATGAGGGAGAGCACGACCTTGACGAACAGGTCGGTCTGGAGGTGGGGCTCGGCCGGGATGGGCTCGGCCAGCCACGCCTCGACCTCGCTCCTCCCGGTCTCGGTGATGCTGTAGCGCCTGCGCTCCGGACCGGCGCCGCGCTCAGCCTCCCCGGCGACGGCCTTTCCGTCTCGCGCCAGGCGGGCGAGGGTGGCGTACACCTGGCCGAAGGGAAGCGGCCTGCCCCGGCCGAAGTACGCGTCGTAATCGCGCTTCAGGTCGTAGCCGTGGCTGGGTTCGCGGTCGAGGAGTCCGAGGAGGGCCATGGGAACGCTCATACCTGCGAGAATACACTGAGTGTATACCTGTTGTAAATAGGCGGATCTCAATTAGGGGATCGCCCCGGCCGGCTCGACCTGCGCACCGGGCGTCGACGAACTGCGCTCCACCACGGAGCACGTCTCGGCCAGTCCGCCGGGACGCCGGCGAGATACCCGCGATTGCGGCGCCCCATCGAACGCGGCGCTCACCACCGGCTCGGTGCCGGCGCCGAGGGACTCCTCCGGGCGCTCGGTCCACGAGATCCGGGTCAAGGGCCGGGACCGCGTCACACGGGGGGTTCCGAGTTCCAGGTGGGCGGACCCCAAGGTTCGCGCCCTGGCGCGATCGGCGCCCTCGGGGGGAGCCGGACCAGTCCTCCGACGCTTCGTTCGACTCGCTCAGCGCGTTGAGCTGGCGTGATCCTGGGGGTTCGTGCGCTCGGCACCGCGCGGGACGCATCCGAACCCCGAACCGTCCGACAGATCGACCTCACCGAGACGTTCACGGTGGAACGACCCCTTCGATTGAGGTCCGGCGGAGCCTGTGGTGACCTGAGGACACGGCCAGACCAACACCGCCCTTCGATC
>CAWESO010000026.1:0-78505 GCA_963811775.1 uncultured Acidimicrobiales bacterium
ATCGCCTCGTACACCCGCTCGTGCGCCTGGGACATCGGAACCCGTTCGGTCTGCGGCACGAGCGGGGGGAGTCCAAGCTCATCCTTCGTTATCCGGCAGAACGCCCGGCGTAGCGCGGTTGGCGAACCGGCGGCCAGTCGGGCACCTCGACCTGGGTAGGCGAGCTCGAGCAGCGCGGCGAGGTCGGAGGCGCCATCGGCCGGCGACCGGCAGCGACCATCGGACGCCGAGCCGTTCGGGACAAGGTGAGGGCAGCCGCCCCTCGAACGCCGGCAGCTCCCCGCTTTGCTCTATGAGCCTCGTCAAAGACAACGAGCGCCCGGTTGACGCTAACACCACGAGATGAAGCGTCAAGCTGCGCCTGGGACTCGAGGCGCTCGTAGTTCACGACGAAAATGTCTTCTGGGCCGGGACGGAGCGGACGGATGGCGACGGTCGGGACCGGCACGCCGAAGACCTCGCTCGGCTCGGTCGCCCATGCCTCATGCGCCGAGAGTGGAGCCACCACCAGCATTCGGTCGACATCACCAAGTTGGCGCAGGGCGGCCCAGGTCGCACACGCCATCGCCGTCTTGCCGGAACCGGGGACTGAGAAGTTGGCTCCACCTCCAAGGCGAATCATGCGGGCGACGTTCCCGTGTTGGGCTTCGGTGAGCTCGCGCGCCAGGCTGAGTAGACATCGGCGGGATCTGGGCTGGCCAGACACTCTGGACTTCCGCCTCCATGGCCAGGACGCTGTCAACGTCGACCGAGCCGGCCAGCTGGTGGGCCAGGTGCTCGAGCAGCCGGTCCTCCCACTTCCAGGTGCCTGCACCGTCGGTGGCGAAATACCAGGTCCACTGCACCGCACTGGTAAGAGGCAGATCCACATGCGACGCACCAACGTCTTGGGCGACATGGCCCAGCGCGTCGAGCATCACCATCCAAGCTTCTTCGTCCACGTCTCCGGTGTTGGCCACGGTGACGACCGACGGACTACTCAACAGCAACTCACCCATGGTTCGCCGCCTTGCTGAGCCGTGTGCCGAGCGTGCTTGGTACCGTGCCGGCGGCGAGTTCGCTGTCCGCCGGCGGTGACAGCAGCGCTTCCGGAGGCGATCTGGCCGGCTAGCTCGACGAGCTCGTAGCCCGCTGGATCGGTCGGGTCTATGGCAGTGACATCGGTCCCCTTGATCTTGACCTCAACCGGGTCGGGATCGGGGCAAAGTGGCACCGGCAGTGGGTCTGCCGGCCCGGCCCGAGCGACCAGCATCTCGTCACCTAACGCCATCGTGGTGATCTCGCCGAGGGGCAGGCCGAGCAGGATGCCGGCCAAGGAGGCCCAGCCGTAGCGCTCGGCTTCCCGCAGCCGTACCTCGCTACGAAGTGTCCGAATCCTGCGTTCCCGGGCGGCGAGCGAGCCGTCGCGCCATCGAGCACGTCGCCCGCCAGCTCTCCGAAGGTTGAGGCGACGAAATCACGGGTTTGCCCGGGGCCTGCGGGACATACGGGCGCGCTCATGACGCCACCGCGTACTTTGGCATCCGTGCCGTTTCCCGGCCACGTTGGCAGTGTTGGCAGTTGGCCGGCGGCTGGTAGGCGGTGATCATCGTCTCCTCAAACCTCGACACCGTCATCGGCAACAAGTCGTCGCGCAGGGGCAGGATCCACACCCCAACACTGGTCGGCGGGATAGCGTGGTGGTTCTGCACCCGCTCGACGATGCCGGTCCCCGAGTTGCGGCAGACCTGGCCGATATAGAGCACCCGGTCGAAGTAGTCGACGGCCACGTACAGCCCAACCGGCACGTACAGGGTCCGTCGCGCAGCTGCACGTGGCCATCAGGTCCAACCTCCACGCCGTAGAGGTCCTGCGGGAGCCCGGATGGTTGGCTGCGCCGAAGTAGCGTCGCCAGCGCAAAGTGACCTCGTAGCCGAAGGTCCTCACCGATCCCTCCACCTGGGCGCGCTCATTGGTTCCTCCGAGCGCCTTCTTGCCCGCGCACGACCACGTCCACGAGGTCGAAGAGCATCTGGCGCAGGTCCCGGGAGGGGTCGTCGGGGATACCGATCTGGGTGAAGTAATCGGCGAGAGACGGCTCCCCGTCCCCGTCGCCATCGGTCTCCCTGTCCTCGGCGATAAGCGCCTGTGCCTCCGTCCAGGCGCTGCTGATCCCTGCCACCACCGCCTCCACAGTCCGCTGGTACTGGTCGAGGTTGGTGGGCGGCGTCGGCACGGAAACGGACCCGCCCTCGCTCTTCCAGCCCAGGGGCTCCCCGCGGAGGAAGTACTCCGTGAGCAGCCCCTTGGTCGTCGGATCCTCGGGCCCGCCGGTGTATGCCGGACAAACGAACTCCGGGTCGATGACGTTCTTTGGCAGCCGGCGGTCCAACGCCGCCTCGACAATCTCACCCAGCTGCCTGATGCCTCCCGGGTGACGCTGGGCGAGGCGCTGCGACGATGTCGGGATTGGTCTTCGTCACCCCCCTCGTGCCGTTGAGGCCGTTCAGGGTCAGCTGGAAGACGATCCCGTCACCCGCTGCGTGCTTCCACGTACGGCGGGCTGGCCGACTGGGCGATGATGGCCATAGCCAGAAGCGCCCTGGTGGCCGGGCCATAGTTACCGAGGCCGTCCTCTCCGGCCGCCCCGGCGCCGTCCGATCCGCCCCCCTCCTTGGCTTCGGCGAGGGCCAGCTCGACGAGTTCGGCGACGGGCTCGTCCAGCAGCTCCCACCACTTGGTGGCGCCCGGGTGCTTCTCGGAGTTGTAGAAGACCCGGCTGCGGAACGTGCGGTCGATCACGGTCGCCACACGGTTGTACGAGCTCGACTCGAGCTGGTCGAAACCCAGCAGCAACATGACGATCGCCACCGCCGCCTCGGCCAGGTGCTCCCGCTTGCCCTTACCCCGTCCGGCCATGCCGAAGGCCCGCAGGGCGTTGGTCACAGCCGAGACACCGTCGTGATCGTCGCAGATGATCTCGGCAATCACCTTCGGGGCGAGACGCAGGGGGTGCATCGGGTCGTCTTCGGCAGCACCCGCCCAGTCGATGGTGCGGTTCTCGAGCACAGCCGCGCAGCTCGCCCTCGGTCATCGGCATGAAGTCCGCGCCCGTGCCGAGCTTCGCCAGTGAATTGCGCAGCGCTTCCAGGGCGACCTGGAGGTGCTGGACCGGCTCAGACCACTGCTTTTGGGCTGCTTCTTCGATGTGGAGCCGGCGGACGATGCGGTGGACGAGGGTCATGCTCGGCGCGCGTTCGCCCTCCAAGTGCGATGACAAAGTGGCGGCGTTCACCCCGAGGACCAGGCGTACGGGCACCGTCCGGCAGCGCACCACGGACCGCACAGCGATGGAGTTGGCTGCCACCGTCTCAAGCCAGTATTGGATGTCAGTCCTCGCGGCCCGACGCGGGTGCCCACCGACCACCGGCGAAATCCCGCAGTTGGGCCTTCTTGCGCAGGGCGTTCACAGCTGCGGCGTCCATGTCCCGCAGCTCGGCCGATCCATCGGGATTGGCGATGTGGTCATCCCAGGCCTGTAGGTCGGAGAAGGCGAGGTTCGTCGCCTCCCTGAGCACCCTGCGGGCCGCTGCCACCCGGCGGTTGCCGTCGTAGATGACCAGCGTCCACATGCCCTTACCGTCAAGGGTGTAATAGCGCACCGGCATGGCCAGGATGGGCTCGTGGATCCCCTGCAACCCGATCGAGACGAGGTCGTAGTAGTCCTTGCCCGCCTTGACGGTGGGCCCGCTGAACCCAAGCTCGTCGTAGCCCTGGGCGACCATGTCCTGGAGGCTCTTCGCCGACTCGACCGGAATCAATGGTAGGTGGACCTTGTCGTCCTCACCGCTGGGCTCGAGCAAACCGTGGCGGTTGATCCGGGACATGAAGATCGTGCGGCCGTTCATCGGGTCGTGGCACAGGGAGAACGGTGACAGCATCACGTCCGCGTACAGAAGCTCGCCGACGTCGGTCGACAGCACCTTGATGGTGCCGGCCGAGAGGTTCGAGACGTTGTGCTGCGGCGCGGCGTCGGCGGCCTCGAAGGCAGACAGGAGCCCTTCTGGCACGTCGGCTTCGGTGATGTGCTCGTGAGCGGGTCGCCCGCGGTTGTTGGCCTCGACGAAGCGTTCGGCGAGCTTTATCGCCACTTGGTGTGGGCTCCCGGCGTGACGTTGTCCTTGGGCAACAACAGCTGGAAGCGCGTGCTGTCGGCAGCGACTGCTACCTCGGGCGGGTTGTCCCGCTGGTCGTAGTCGTTATCGACAAAGGGGTGGGTTTGGCTAGGCATTGCTCATGTTTCCTTTCTCGACGGCGTCAGCGCCCGGGCACGCCGGCGACCACCTTTAGTGGGGCCATAGAAACTCGACCGGTGACGTCGTGGGTACTTGTGGGTGACGGCGTCCCGAGGTCGGGTTCGCACCGGGGTGCAGGGCCGCGCCGCGGCCCCTCTCATGGAGAGCAGATGCTTCATCTGTCTACCTCCGAGAGTTCTGGACGATCTCCAGCAGGAGATCGCGCATGCTGGTCTCGCCTCGGTCCTGCAGGCGCCCGATGATCTCGACTCCAGAGGGAGACTCATCGAGGCCAATGGCTTGCGCGAGACCTTGAACGACATCCTCGATGTCGGTGAAGCTGCCCAGGCCAATCACCTTGGCAATCTTCACCACCGGCGAGCCGTCGACGGGCACAGGGTCATCGACCTCGAGGACGACGTTGCCGGGCCTCTTGAAGATGACGCGCAGGATCTGGCCGTCGACAGCTCCACGGGCCAGCAGCAGCTTCTTGAGCTGAGCGGACCAGATGTACGGCGACATCGTCCACGAGGCATGGAGCTTGGTCCTGTCGGCATACAGGGTTACGTCCCTTTCGCCGGGTCGTAATCCCAGCAGCGCACCAAAGGCGCCGGGGATGATCAGTGATGCAGCCCGTAGGTCCTCATAGTTGACGGCGGTGACGAACGACCACTGCCCGGCAGCCTCCCCAGCGAGCATCCGGTAGCAGTGGGCTGAGCACTCGATCGGCTTCGTGGAAGCGGGCTCGTCCTCTCCCCTGAGCCGTACGACGTCGTCCTCGAAGACGAACACCGGGTGCATTTGGGCGTAAAGCACCACGGAGTTCGGCGAGAAGCCTGCTGCCGCTACGACCCGCTGCAACCGGCGCAGGCTGATCCGCCCACCGTTGTCGACGATCGCCTGCTGCATCGCGGGGCCTCAGCTCGACGTATGGCTCCAGCCAATCCCATTCCGGCAGGCCGTAGTTGTTGTCGGCGGCCCGGACGATTCGCCCAGCGATCTCCCGGGACTGGACCGCGCTGTGACCGCTCGGGGTCTCCCTGGCGCGACGATCTGGTCGAGCTCCGCCAACGGCATGGTCCGCTGATCGGCGCGTAGCGACGCGGATCGCCTTGTCCTCGTACGAGCCGTCCCACCGCACCAGCGCCCCGTCGACGAATTGCAGCGTGTCGCAGTGGACGAGGAGCGCCATAATGAACGGGGCCACCTCGCTGTCGGCGACGACAGCCCGGCACCGCTCGGCCAGCATCAGCAGGAAGGTGTCGAGGTCACGTACGACTTCGTCGCCGTCGTCGTCGGCGCCGACGAAAGCGGCCATCGGGAACTGTCCCGGGTCGAAGTCCCTATCCATCGTCAGGATCCGCACGCCGAAGAGCTCCTTCACCAACCACGAGCGGTGACCGCCCTTCTGGACTCGCACCAGCTCGAGGAGCAGTGCGACGAGCGGATCGGCCGGGTCGAAACCGGCGCTGGCCAGCTTTGCGAACGACGCGCCGTCGCCGAGAACACCTGTCAGCGTGTTGGCTGCCTCCACGACACGAGGGAGCATCGAAACCCGCGTCGGGATCTTGGCCACGATCTGGCGGACCCGCTCGCGGGTGATGCCATAGATCCGACCAACCTCTTCGAGGGTCAGGGGGGCGGTGGTGCTGATTGAGCACCGCTCCGTGACGATGTCGCGGTCTTGGGGGTTCAGGTCGGTGTAGGCGCGCTCGACCGACAACCACCAGGCTTCACCGCTTGCGCTATCGCCCGAGGCACATGGCCGATTGGCTGGTACTCCTGCCTTGCTCACCCGTCTCTCTCCTTTTCTCACCACCGGCAGCCGGGTGAGCGGGGAGACGTGAGCGCCGGGACACCAAAAGGTGTCCCACCAGTCACCTCGCCATCCGCTGTGGGCGTTGGCGCCGGCCCGATGGCCGTTGCCGCTGTCCCACCCCGGGTAGTCGGGGAGATCTACACGGAGGCTACCACGCCGGTGTGCCGCGGCGCCGGGTGTCACGTCCGGCGGCATCGCTCGCCCGATCGGCCCCCTCGATGGCGACGCCGAGCGCAGGGGTGCACCTGGCCCAGCTGACGGCGGCAAATACTCTCCGGACCGGCGATTCGTCGCGTAGGTTTCGCGTAAATCGGCGACTCAAGTCGGTTTAAGTCGGCCCAACTCTTCGTCGCACCCACAGGGCATACTTGGGGGGACGCAGTTGGCAGAAGGGGGTTGACCAGGGAAAACGCAACCGTACAATCGTAAAATGGAGCTGCTGTTCTTGGAGCGGACGACGGGATTCGAACCCGCGACCCTCACCTTGGCAAGGTGATGCTCTACCAGCTGAGCCACGTCCGCTTGTAACGCGGGCATTCTAGCAACGGCGGAGCAGGCCCATCTGCAGCTCGCACCCGCCCCGGGTGTCGACGTCGCCCGGCGGCGAGGTACATGACCGCAGGTCAGGCCCAGTGTCCCCCGTTGCGTTCAGCCGCTTTGACGAGCTCGGCGAAGGAGTCGGTCAGCAGCTCACCGAGGTGTGCGACTTCGGGGACGAGCTCTCTGCACCCGAGGATCCCGACGTAGAGATTGCCTTCGTAGCTCGCCACGGTGACGTTGAGGCCCACGCCTTCGATGAGGGGCCCGAGGGGGTAGAGCGCCACGAGACGCGCTCCCGCGCACCACAGGCCGAATTCCGGTCCGGCGACATTGGAGACGAGCACGTTGAACAGAGGCGGCACGTGGTCGAAGACGCGCAGGTTGCCCGCCAGGCGGGCGATCCTCGACGACAGCGCCGGGAACGCCAGCTGGGCCCAACCCTGGATGAGCTCCTCCGACAGCACTCTCGCCTGGTCCTTGGCCAAACGGGTACCGGCCGCGATGGTGGTGTGGCGCTCCACGGGGTCAGCGATCTGAGTGGCCAGCGACACCAACATCGCCGACACCTTGTTGCCGAGCACACCCCGGTCGGCGTCGGTGCGCCTCGACATCGGCACCATGGCAACGATCGGCTCTTCGAGTCGTTCGCCGCGCTCGGCCAGGAGCCGCCGCAATGCGCCGGCCACGGCGGCGAGGACGACGTCGTTGACGGTGCCGCCGAAGACGCGGCGCACCGTCCGGATCTCGTCCAGGGGAACTTGGGAGAAGGCGAACCGCCGGTGCGGCGAGATGGCCCCGTTGAGCGACGTGCGTGGCGCCCGGAATGGTGCCGGGGGCGGGAGGATGTCGTCCTCCTCGCGCAAGCGGCGGTTCCGTTCGGCCAGGTCGTGCACGGCGCTGAAGGTGCGGCGCAGGACCCCGGCGGCGCGTTCGGGCTGCCGGACGAGTGAGGAGACCGCCGAGCCGATCAACTCCGTCTCGGTCGGGATGGGCTCGGGCCGCCAGGGCCGCGGCGGCGCCGGGACGGCGGAGGGCACCGGGCCGGCGTCGAGGAACGACGCCACCACCTCGACTCCCGACGACCCGTCGAACACGGCGTGGTGGACCTTCGGGATGACCGCCACGTGCCCCGACTCGAGCCCTTCGACGACATGCATCTCCCACAAGGGGCTGCTCTGGTCGAGCGGGCGGCTGGCGATATCCGCGACAAAGGCGGCCAGCTCGGTCGGTCCACCCGGTGCGGGGAGGCTGGCGCGACGGAGGTGATGGTCGAGGTCGAATTGGGGATCCTCGACCCATACGGGGTGATTGAGGCCGAAAGGCACTCGCACGACCCGTCGCCGCAGAGGAGGAACGAGATGGATGCGCTCGTCGATCACCGCGCGCAACCGATCGACGTACCGGCCGGGCAGATCGTCGTCGGCGTGGGACGACGCGGGGTCGAACACCATGACCGCGCCCACGTGCATGTGCATGGTGTCGGTCTCGAGCGCCAGGAAGGCGGCGTCCATCCCGCTGAGGCGCTCCATCACCTCGGACCCCCGCAAACGGGCATGGAACGCGCGGGCACGGTCATCGACCGGTGTGGCCGAAACCGCCCAGTCCCCGCGTCGACTCGGGCAGCTCCCCCTCGCCGACCGGGACGAACTTGGCCGTCTCGACGGCCTGGATGACCAGCTGGGCGATGCGGTCGCCGCGGCGGACCTCGTACGGTGTCGACGGGTCGGTGTTCACGAGGACGACACGCAGCTCGTCTCGGTACCCGGCGTCGATAAGCCCGGGCGTGTTGAGGCACGTGACGCCGTGGCGCAGGGCCAGCCCGCTGCGCGGCTGCACGAAGCCGGCGTAGCCGGGAGGGAGGGCGATAGCGACCCCGGTGGGCACCAGGGCACGTCCCCCGCCGGGGGCGAGCACGGCGTCCTCACGCGCGTGAAGGTCGGCGCCGGCATCGCCCTCGTGCGCGTACGACGGTGCGGGCAGGTCCGGGTCGAGGAGAACGAGGGGCACCTCGAGCACCGCATGACCCTATCCCCCCGGTCACGGTCGGGCCTCGAGCCGGCCCGAGGTGCCCCCGTGCCCACCAGTAGCATCGGCGAGTGCTCGTATGGATGGACCTCGAGATGACCGGGCTCGACCCGGCCCGACACGTCATCGTCGAGATCGCCACCCTGGTGACCGACGACGACCTGGCCGTGATCGCCGAAGGGCCCGACCTCGTGGTGCACGCCGGGGCCAAGGAGCTGTCCGCCATGGAGCCCGTGGTCCGGGAGATGCACACCAAGTCAGGCTTGCTGGCGGCGATCGAGGCCTCGACGCTGTCGCTCGAAGAGGCGGGACGCCAGACCCTGGCGTTTCTCCGCTCACACGTCCCGGGCAAGGGAACGGTCCCGCTATGTGGCAACTCCATCGGGACCGACCGCCGCTTCCTCGCGGCGCAGCTCCCCGAGATCGAGAACTGGCTCCACTACCGGTCCGTCGACGTGTCCACCGTGAAGGAGCTGTGCAAGCGCTGGTACCCGGACGTCCTGGCCAAAGCGCCGGCCAAGAAGACCAGCCACCGGGCCCTCGACGACGTGCTCGAGTCCGTGGCGGAACTGGCCTTCTACCGCCAGGCCGTGTTCGCCCCGCCCCCCGCTGCGCCCGGGGCGGAAACCGCGGCCGGGGCCGCGCCGCCGTCGAAAGGTCCGGCGTCGTAGCCGGAGGTCGTAGCCGGAGGTCGTAGCCGGAGGTCGTAGCCGCAGGTCGTCACCGCAGTCGCACCACCAACGAACGAAAGGAATGCAATGGACCTCCGCACCCTCGGTCGGACCGGCATGCGCGTGTCCCCGCTGTGCCTCGGCGCCATGATGTTCGGGGCGTGGGGAAACCCCGACCACGACGACTGTGTTCGCATCATCCACGCCGCGCTCGACGCCGGCATCAACTTCGTCGACACCGCCGATGTGTACTCCGGGGGTGAGTCCGAGGAGATCGTGGCCAAGGCCTTGGCCGGTGGTCGCCGGGACAACGTGATCCTGGCCACCAAAGTGCACGCTCCCATGGGGGCGGACGCCAACATGACCGGCAACTCGCGGCGCTGGATCATGCGCGAGGTGGAGTCGAGCCTGAAGCGGCTCCGGACCGACTGGATCGACCTGTACCAGATCCATCGCCCCGATCCGACCTGCGACATCGACGACACGCTGGGCGCCCTGTCGGATCTCGTGCACCAGGGGAAGGTGCGGGCCATCGGGTGCTCCACGTTCCCCGCCGACTTCATCGTCGAGGCGCACTGGGTGGCCGAACGACGCGGGCGCGAGCGCTTCGAGTGCGAGCAGCCGCCGTACTCGATCCTGGCCCGCGGTGTGGAGTCCTCGGTACTCGCCGCCTGCCAGCGCTACGGCATGGGGGTCATCGTGTGGAGCCCCCTCAACGGTGGGTGGCTCACGGGCCGCTACCGCAAGAACGAGCCCATGCCCGAAGGGGGCCGGGCCAGCCGCGTCCCCGACCGGTTCACGGCGTCACGTCCCGAGGTGAAGGCCAAGCTCGAGGCGGTGGAGTCCCTCGTAGACGTGGCCAACAAGGCCGAGGTCACCCTTCCGCACTTGGCCCTGGCCTTCGCCCTGACCCATCCCGCCGTGACGTCGGCCATCATCGGCCCCCGCACCATGGAGCACATGACCGGCACCCTGGGCGCGCTCGAGGTCAGCCTGTCCGACGAGGTCCTGGACCGGATCGACGCCGTTGTGCCGCCGGGCACGACCGTCGACCCGTCCGACACGGGGTGGACCCCGCCCCACGTGGCGGACGCCTGGCGTCGGCGTCGCCCCGTCGCCACCCGTGCCGGCACTCGCTGAGCCACCCGTCGCCGAACCGATCCGCGCCGAACCGATCCGCGCCGAACCCGACCGACCAGGAGACCCTGCTGTGCCCGAGACCCCCACGCTGTCGATCGAGGAGGCCACGGCGGCCATCACCGCCCCCGGGCAGATGTTCGAAATGGAGGAGGTCGACATCCGGGGGGTGCCCACCCGGGTGTGGAAGAACTGCCCGGCCAGCCTGCGGGTGGTCCTCGAGCTCTCCCGGGGGCACGGCGACACGGACTATCTCGTCTACGAGGACGAGCGCACCACCTACGAGGAGCACTTCCGCATCGCGGCATCGATCGCCCACGGGCTGCACGACCGCTTCGGCGTCGAGCGCGGCGACCGCGTCGCCATCGCCATGCGCAACCTCCCGGAGTGGGCCATGGCCTTCTGGGGAGCGGCCGCGGCCGGCGGCGTGGTCGTCCCGTTGAACGCGTGGTGGACGAGCCCCGAGCTGCACTACGGGCTGTCGGACTCGGGCACGACGGTCGCCTTCGTCGACGCCGCCCGGCTCGAACGCCTGGCGCCACATCTGGCCGAGCTCCCCGACCTGCAGGCGGTCGTGGTCACCCACGAGGACCGCGTGGACGAGCCGGTGCTTCCGGGCAGCGCCGTCCCGGTCGTGTCGTTCGCCGAGCTCGTCGGCTCCCCGGACCCGGCGATCGCCCTGCCCAACGTCGTCATCGAGCCCGACGACGACGCGACGATCTTCTACACCTCGGGCACGACCGGGAAGCCCAAGGGGGCGGTGGGCACGCACCGCAACATGGGCACCAACCTCATGAGCCTGTTCTTCCTCAACACCCGGGCCGGGCTGCGGGCGCCGAAGCAGACGGCGCCCGGTGACGACGAGCCGGGCCGGCCCGGCGCGCACCTCCTGTCGGTGCCGCTCTTCCACGCCACGGGATGCCATTCGATCCTGGTGGCCAACGACCGCGGCGGGCAACAAGCTCGTGATGATGCACCACTGGGATCCCGAGCGCGCCCTGGAGCTCATCGAGCGCGAGCGCATCGTGACCTTCGGCGGGGTCCCGGCCATGGTGATGCAGGTCATCGACTCCCCCGCGTTCGCGACGCGCGACACGTCATCGGTGCGGGGCGTGGCCTACGGCGGCGCCCCCGCACCGCCCGACCTCGTGCGCCGCATTAAGGAGCACTTCCCCGTCGAGCGCGCCCTCCAACGGCTACGGGCTGACCGAGACGTCCTCGGTCACCACGATGAACAGCGGCGACGACTACGTCCGCAAGCCCGACAGCGTCGGGCCCCCCGTACCGGTGTGCGACGTCGCCATCGTGCCCGACGGCTTCGACGGCGAGGAGCCCCCCGCCGATCGTCCTGTCGGTCCCGACGTCACCGGTGAGCTGTGGATCAAGGGGCCCAACGTCGTGAGCGGCTACCACAACAAGCCCGAGGCCACCGCGGCCACCTTCACCCGGGGTTGGCTGCATTCGGGGGACATCGCCCGCATCGACGAGGACGGCTTCGTGTACATCGTGGACCGGGCCAAGGACATGGTGATCCGCGGCGGCGAGAACGTGTACTCGGTCGAGGTCGAGGCGGCGTTGTTCGAGCATCCCGCCGTGGCCGACGCCGCCGTGATCGGTGTCCCCCACGACGTCCTGGGCGAGGAGGTCGGCGCGGCCGTGGTCCTGCGCCCGGGGGCCAAGGTCACCGCCGAGGAGCTGTCCCGCCACGTCCGGGAACGACTGGCAGGCTTCAAGGTGCCCACCCACATCTGGTTCCGCTCCGCGTCCCTACCCCGCAACCCCCAGGGCAAGGTGCTCAAGCGCGAGCTGCGCGACGCGCTGGTGGGGCCCGACGCGGCCGCCCCCGGAGCAACGTCGAAGGAGACGACCTGACATGAGCCTGCTCGCCGGAGGGCGCGCCGTCGTGACCGGAGGCGGGTCGGGCATCGGCCGGGCCACCTGCCACCGCCTGGCCGCGGCGGGGGCGGCCGTCGCCGTCCTCGACATCGACGGTGACAGCGCCAAGGACACCGCGGCGGAGGTCTCGGGCCTCGCCGTGGCGGTGGACGTCACCGACGCCGAGGCCCTGCGCCAGGCCGTCGACGACGCCGCCGCGCAGCTCGGTGGTCTGTCGATCCTGGTCAACAACGCGGGCGGGAGCACCATGGTGGGCCTGGCCGACTGGGACCCCGACGAGTGGGACCGCATTGTGCGCCTCAACCTGACGGGGGTGTTCAACGGCATGCGCGCCGGCGTGCCGCACCTCCTCGCCGCCGGCGGCGGGGCGGTGGTGAACACGGCGTCGATCAGCGCCACGAGGCCCTCGGCGGGTGAGACCCCGTACTCCGCGGCGAAGGCCGGGGTCATCGCCCTCACCGCGTCGGCGGCGCTCGAGTACGGGCCCGTCATCCGGGTCAACGCCGTGGCCCCGGGCATGATCCGCACCAACCTGACGCGCCCCCTGCTCGAGATCGTGCCCGATGCCGACGCGCACTATCGCGCGCATGACCCCGGCGGCGCGCGTGGGCGAGCCCGAGGACGTGGCCGACGTCGCGCTGTTCCTGTGCTCGGACCTGGCCCGCTTCATCACGGGACAGACGCTCGTAGTGGACGGCGGCATGACCCTGCACGGTGCGGGGGTCGACGGCCTCTTCGACCGGTTCTTCCGGGGCGGGCACCCCCATCAGCGGTGAGCTGACCGCGATGACCGCCGACCGCGCCCCCCTCGCCCCGCGGGCGCACCCCGGATGCACCCCGTCGTGATCGAAGCGCGAGGCCTGACCAAGCATTACGGCGCGACGGTGGCGGTCGACCACCTCTCCTTCGACGTCCGGCCCGGACAGGTCACGGGCTTTCTCGGCCCCAACGGGTCGGGGAAGTCGACCACCATGCGCATGGTCATGGGCCTCGACCACCCCGACGGCGGGAGCGTCACCGTCGACGGACGGCGCTACCACGACCTGCCGTGGCCCCTGCGGGAGGTCGGGGGGCTCTTGGAGTCCAAAGCGGTGCACCCCGGGCGCAGCGCGTACCACCACCTGTGGGCCCTGGCCCAGACCAACGACATCGCCGCGACACGCGTCGACGAGCTGCTCGAGCTGGTGGGCTTGTCCGGGGTGGCGCGCAAGCGGGCCGGGAAGTTCTCTCTCGGCATGACCCAGCGGCTCGGCATCGCCGCGGCGCTGCTCGGTGACCCCGGGGTGCTCCTCTTCGACGAGCCCATCAACGGCCTCGACCCCGAGGGCATCTTGTGGGTGCGGACGTTGCTCAAGCGCCTGGCGGCCGAGGGGCGCGCCGT
Organism: uncultured Acidimicrobiales bacterium; assembly: GCA_963811775.1. GTDB lineage: Bacteria > Actinomycetota > Acidimicrobiia > Acidimicrobiales > UBA8190 > Chersky-840. Next base: position 13,744 of record CAWESO010000026.1, read on the forward strand.
GTTCGTCTCGAGCCACCTCATGAGCGAGATGGCGCTCACCGCCGACCACCTCGTGGTCATCGGCCGGGGCAAGCTCATCGCCGATCAGCCCGTGGCCGACTTCGTGGGCCAGAGCTCCCGGCCCTCGGTGCGGGTGCGGACCCCGGCGCCCGAGCGGCTCACCCCCGCCCTCACCGCGGCGGGGGCACAGGTCCACACCGAGCCCGACGGCGCCTTCGTGGTCGAGGGGCTCGACGCCCCGGCCATCGGGGACCTGGCCGCACGCCTCGGGGTAGCCCTGCACGAGCTGGCCCCGCACTCGGCCTCGCTCGAAGAAGCGTTCATGGCGCTCACCCACGAAAGCGTCGAATTCCGGGCCGAGGACAGCGCGGCCCCGACCCCGGCGGCCGAGGGGCAGAGCTGATGGTCAGCGCCAACCCGGCGTGGCAGGCGCTGCCCCGAGGCCACTACCGCTTCTCCGCTGTGATGCGGGCCGAGTGGACCAAGCTGCGCACGGTGCGTTCCACGGCGTGGTGCGTGCTCGCCACGATCGTCGCCGCCCTCGGCGTCGGGATCCTCGCCGCCTCCTCCCAGGCGTCACAGTGGCGAAACGGGGGGATCGTCGACCGGGCGTTGTTCGACCCCACCAGCGTGAGCCTCACGGGCCTGCTCTTCGGGCAGCTCGCCATGGGCGTGCTCGGAGGGCTCACCGTGAGCGCCGAGTACGGGTCGGGGAGCATCCGAGCCACCTTCGCGGCGGTGCCGCGTCGACCGGTGGTCCTGGCCGCCAAGGCGGTGGTGTTCGGCGCCCTCGCCTTCGTCGTGTGCGAGTCGGTGTCCTTCGCGTCGTTCTTCGTGGGGCAGGCCATCTTGTCGGGGTCGGCCCCGACGGCCACCTTGGCCCAGCACGAGGTGCTGCGGGCGGTGATCGGGGGCGGACTCTTCCTGAGCGTGCTCGGGCTCTTCGCGCTCGGCCTCGCCGCGATCATCCGCCACACCGCCGGGGCCATCACCACTTTCGTGGCCATCTTGTTGATCCTGCCCCTAGTGGTCTCGGCCTTCCCGGCCAAGATCGGGTGGCCGATCGGCCGCTACCTGCCCGCCACCATCGGTTCGGCCATGACGAGCGTGACGACCCTGGGCGCGCACGACTCGTTCCTGCCCGCCTTCCCGTTCTGGCACGGCTTCGCGCTCCTGTGCGCCTACGCGGTGGGCGCCAACGTGCTCGGCGGTGCCCTCATGGTGCGGCGCGACCCCTGAGCGGGCGGCTCGGTCCGGGAACCGGGCCGGGCCGGGCCGGGCCGGGCCGGGTTACAGCAGCCGGCGCTCCGACGCCCACCGGGTGAGCTGGTGGCGGCTCGACAACTGCAGCTTGCGCAGCACGGCCGAGACGTGGCTCTCCACCGTCTTGACCGAGATGGACAACTCGCGCGCCACCTCCTTGTAGGCGTACCCCCGGGCGATGAGGCGCAGGACCTCGCGCTCGCGCGGCGTGAGCTGGTCGAGCTCGGGGTCGAACGAGGGGATTGCCCCGCCCGCGGTGCCGGGATCGGCGGCGAAGGCGTCGAGGACGAACCCCGCCAGGCGAGGTGAGAACACGGCGTCGCCATCGGCCACGCGCTCGACGGCGTCGGTGAGCTCGGGGCCCGAGATCGTCTTCGTGACATAGCCGCGCGCCCCGGCGCGGATGACCCCGATGACGTCCTCGGCCGCGTCCGACACGGACAGGGCGAGGAAGCGCACCTCCGGATGGGTGCGCCCGATGGCCTCGATCACCGCCTGGCCACCCCCGTCGGGCATGTGCACGTCGACGAGCACGACGTCGGGGACGCGCTCCGCGATGAGCTCGATCGCAGCTCCGACCTCGTCGGCGTCCCCGACCACCTCCACGGCGTCACCGAGCTCGGCTCGCACTCCGGTCAGGAAGAGATGATGGTCGTCGACGAGGAACACGCGCACCTTCGTGGCGCGTGGCGACTGCGGATCCCTACTGTCCTTCACGACCTGCTCCTGTCCTGGGCATGACCAGCTCGACCTCGGTCCCCTGTCCCGGCGCGCTCCGGATGACCGCCGTCCCTCCGTGGCGGGACATGCGGGCCCGGATGGACTCGGCGATGCCCTGGCGGTCGGGGTCGACCACCTCGGGGTCGAAGCCCCGGCCCCGGTCGCGCACGAACACCGACACCTGCGCCGCCTCGACCTCCACGAAGAACGACACGCTGGGCGCCCCCGACCACTTGGCCGCGTTCACCGTGGCCTCGCGCCCCGCCGCCAGCAGCGCCCGCAGCTCGGGGGTCAGCTCGCAGTCGCCCACCGTCACCGAGTCCACCGCCACCCGGTGACTGGCCTCCACATCCCCTTCGATCACCGACACCGCCTGCGACACCGTCGACACCTCGCTCTTGAACGAGCCCGGGGACCGTCCTTCGAAGAGCCAGGCCCGCAGCTCGCGCTCTTGGGCCCGGGCCAGACGGGTCACCTCACCCTGGTCCCCGGCGGCGCGCTGGATGAGGGCCAGGGTCTGGAGGACCGAGTCGTGCACGGTGGCCGCCATGTTGGCCCGCTCCTCGTTGCGGACCCGCTCGCGCCGCTCCACCGCCAGGTCACGGGCGATGCGCAACCACCACGGCCCGAACACGACCAGGACGCCCACGATGACGACGTTGATGGCGATGACGGACCTGACGGTGGCCACCACCGTCGTATGGCGCGACGCCACCAGCGAACCGAGGCCGAGGGCCACGATGACCCCGCCCACCGCGATGCGCGCCACCAGGGCGCGCCGGGAACGGCGGGACGGTGTCCCGATGAGCGGCGCCCGGCCCATGAGCTCGGCCAGGTGGGCCCGTTCCTCGTCGTCCGCGCCGCGCCACACGACGACGAGACCACCGACGGCCACCGACACCGGCCACACCAGGTTGACGGCGAAGCCCAGGCCGATGGCGCCGAGCACGAGGAGGACCACACCCAGGCCGGTGACGTATGCCAGGGCCACGCCCAGGGTCCGTCGGTCCGACAGCCCCCGCCGCCCGATCGGCACCGTCGTCCCCTCCGCGGGGATCACGAGCCACGCCACGACGTAGACCGCCAGCCCCGTCCCCGCGCCCACGGCGAACACGATGAAGGCGAACCGGATCAGGTTGGCGTCGATGCCGAACCGGGCCGAGAGCCCTCCCGCCACGCCCCCGCCCATGCGGTCGGTCCGACTGCGGCGCAGCGGGCCGTGGACCCTCGGGGCGCGCCACCACGCCCGGTGGTGCCGGCGCGCAGTGGCGTCCACCGGCGCACGGACGGCCGGGGCCAGCGCCGGGGGGGGTGGGGGCGGCACCGACGAGGCGGGGGGCGGCGGGGCGCCCGGCCCCGGCGCCGCAGACCCCTCGGGTGGTCGCGCCGGACGAGGCGGCCCGGGTGGGGATGGGCTCGGCGGAGGCGGCGCCGGGCTGGCCGCGTCGGGGCTGGCCGCGTCCGGGCGGGCCGGCGCGGACGTCGAGGTCACCGGGGCCGGGTGCGCCGGGGTGGGGAGGGAGGGGTCGACCGGTTCGCCGTGTTCGGGGATGACTCGATGATCCCATGCGTGCACCCCCTCGACCACGGGGGGGGACCCTGACCCGCGGGCGGTGCTCGGGGTATTCCTCGGGGTCATTCCCGATTCCCCGGTGAGACCGATTCCCCGATGATCGGGGCATGGAAGACATCGCAGCGGACCAGCCCAGCGACGAGCACGTTGCCCGACCCGACGACGAGCCGGTCGACGCGCCGGTCGACGCGCCGGTCGACGCGCCCACCGACGAGCTCACAGACCGGCCCCCGCACGCGTCCACCGACGAGGGCGCGGGCCCGACCGAAGGGCACGTGCCGCCCGAGATCCTCGCCGAGGGCCCACCCCCTCCCCCCGATCCCCCCGACGCGGCGCCCGGAGGGTCCCAAGGACCACCTCCGCCCCCCGGTCCTCCTGGGCCGCCGCCCGGGGGCTGGGACCCGCCGGGGCCTTTCCCCCCCGCAGCCGACGGCCGCCGGTCCCTGCGCCGCCCGGTGCAGCACCGCATGCTGGGCGGTGTCGCCGCCGGCCTGGCCGACTACCTCGACATCGACCCCCTCCTCGTCCGGATCGGCTTCGTGGTCCTGGCGTTCATCGGCGGTTCGGGTCTCCTGCTCTACGGGGCTGGCTGGCTCCTCATCCCGGCCGACGACACGGGTCGGGCCGTGGTCCAGGACTTCGTGGAGCGCCAGCCCCGCCGCCGCAGCCTCGTGGCCATCGTGCTCGGCGTCGTCATCGCCGTCATCGCCCTGTCCAACCTGTTCTCGAGCGGCCCGTGGCGGCCGCGCTGGGACGGCGGGATCGGCGGCGGGGGGTTCTTCTTCGGGCTCGGCGCCCTGGCGCTGGCGGCGGTGCTGCTCGTGACGAGCGGCCGCCGGGGCGGCTCGCCGCTGCGGTGGATGCTGCTCACCACGTTCGTGGCGGTCCTGGCCGTGGCCGTCGTCGCCATCGCCACGGTCTTCTCCGTCGAGGCCCTGAGCGGCGTGCCGCTGCGCGGCGGCGTGGGCAACACTCAGTGGCGCCCGACGAGCGCCGCCCAGGTCCTCCCGCGCTACCGGCTGGCCATCGGCAACATGCGCGTCGACCTGAGCGAGGTGGCCTTCAAGCCCGGCACCACCGACGTCACCGCCACCGTCGGCATCGGGAGCCTCACCGTCGATGTCCCCACCGGGCCCACCGTGAGCGTTAGCGCGCACTCCGGCCTCGGGGACGTGCAGGTGTTCGGGCAGGGCAACGGCGGGTTCTCGACCGACCGGATCGTGCGGTCGACGGGGGTTCCGGGCGCCGCCACCGTGCAGCCCGACCGCTCGCGCCCGACGTCGACGGGTGCCGGCCGGCCCCACATCGTGATCGACGCCCAGGCCGGCGTGGGCGAGGTCCAGGTCGTCCGGGTCTCGCCCTGACCACCTCTACCGGAAACCGCGCCCCGGCTTCTGGGCGGCACCACCGGTCCCCCCGGACGCGTCGAGGCCGGCCCCTCGGGCCGGACTCGACGGGACGGACGGTAGCGGCGTGAGCCCGCGCCCGGACGGGGGCGGGCGGCCCGCCTACTTGTTGGGCTGGGGCGTGACCCGCAGGTAGGGCTTCAGACGCTTGAAGCCCTTGGGGAACTTCTTCTCGGCGTCCTCGTCGGACACGGCCGGCACGACGATTACGTCCTCCCCGTCCTTCCAGTTAACCGGTGTGGCGACCTGGTAGTCGGCGGTGAGCTGGAGCGAGTCGAGCACGCGCAGGACCTCGTCCACGTTCCGGCCCGTCGACGCCGGGTAGGTGATGATGAGCTTCACCTTCTTGTCGGCCCCGATGATGAACACCGAGCGCACCGTGAGGGTGTCGTTGGCGTTGGGGTGGATCATGTCGTAGAGGTCGGCCACCTTGCGGTCGGGGTCGCCGATGACCGGGAAGTTCACGGCCTGGCCCTGGGTCTCCTCGATGTCTTTGTCCCAGGAGCGGTGGGACTCAACCGAGTCGACCGAAAGGCCGATGAGCTTGGTGTTTCTCTTGTCGAATTGGGACTTGGCCTTGGAGAAAGCGCCGAGCTCGGTGGTGCACACCGGGGTGAAGTCCTTCGGGTGGGAGAACAGGATTCCCCACGAGTCGCCCAGCCACTCGTGGAAATTGATCGTGCCCTCGGTCGTGTCAGCGGTGAAGTCGGGGGCGATATCGCCTAAGCGGACTGCCATTTCTCCTCCTGCATTCGTCGTGCGGTGGCCGGGGTGCGTGCCGGTGCCCCGGAGTGTACCGGCCCCGACCCCAATTGTCGACCGGCCAGGTCGGCTTTTACCCTCGGCGTCCGAGGCCCGGCCCATTCGGGGCCGGTCCCTCAGAAAGGACCGGTCGCTCTGGGAGAATGGAGCCATGCGCAGTGCCCTCGGACGCCGCCCGCCGTCGGGAGGTCGGGACCGTGGGTGAGGCCGTCTGGAAGACCGTCGACATCTCCCGCCAGGGCCCGGTCATCGTCGTGACGATCTTCCGGCCCGAACGCCGCAACGCCGTGGACTCGGCCACCGCCGCCGCCCTGCTCTCGGCCTTCGCCGCCTTCGAGGAGGACGACAGCGCCGCGGTGGCCATCCTCACCGGGGCGGGAGGGACGTTCTGCGCCGGGGCGGACCTCAAAGCCCTGTCCGAGGGCGACCGTCGGCCCGTGCTCGAGGAGGGGCCCGGGCCCATGGGCCCCACCCGCCTGGAGCTGTCCAAGCCCGTCATCGCCGCCATCGAGGGCCACGCCGTGGCCGGGGGCCTCGAGCTCGCCCTGTGGTGCGACCTGCGGGTGGCGGCCACCGACGCCGTGCTCGGCGTCTACTGCCGGCGCTTCGGCGTCCCCCTCGTCGACGGGGGCACGGTTCGGCTCCCCCGCCTGATCGGGCAGAGCCACGCCCTCGACCTCGTGCTCACCGGGCGCGGCGTGGGCGGCCCCGAGGCGCTGGCCATGGGGCTCGTGAACCGCCTCGCCCCGCCCGGGCACGCCCTCGAGGCGGCCATGGCCCTGGCCGTCGAGCTGGCCGAGCATCCCCAGACCTGCCTGCGCAACGACCGCCGCTCCGTGCTGTGGCAGTGGGGGCTGGCGGAGCCCGACGCCCTCGTGCTCGAGGCCCGCTTCGGCATCGCCACCATCGACAGCGGCGAGACCCGCCAGGGCGCGGCCCGCTTCGCGGCGGGGGCGGGGCGCCACGGGGCGCCGGTCGCCGAGCACGGGGCGGGGCAGGGCCCATGACGGCGTCGCACCCTCACCACGCCGGGGCGTCGACCGAGCGCATGCCGGGCCACGACGTGGTCGCCGCCTTCGACTTCGACGGGACGCTCACCCGGGGCGGGAGCGTGTGGAAGTTCCTGACCGCCATGTGCGGGCGCGACGCCGTGCTCTCGGCGGGGATCTCCCTGTTCCCGAAGCTGCTGCGGGCCGCCATCTTCGGGGGCCGGAGCGCGGACGTGGCCAAGGAAGCACTGTTCAAGCGCACGCTGGCCGGCCTGCGCGCCACCGACGTGGCCCAGCGGTCCGTGGCCTTCGGGGCCGAGCACTACCGCCGGCGCCACCGCACCAAGGTCAGGGCCCGGCTCGACTGGCACCGCCGCCAGGGACATCGCGTCGTCGTGGTCTCCGCGTCACCGGAGTACTACGTGCGCGCCGCGGTGGCCGAGCTCGGGGTGGACGCGGTGGTGGCCACGCGTCTCGAGATCGACCGCGGCGGCAAGCTGACGGGGCGCTTCGACGGCGCGAACTGCCGCGGGGAGCAGAAATTCCGGCGCCTCCAGGAGTGGATGGCGGCCTCGTCGAGAGCGGCGACCGACGGTGCGGGGGCGCAGGTCGACGCGCCACCGGTGCTCGACACCGAGCACCCCTATCTGTGGGCCTACGGCAACAGCGCCGGCGACCTCGAGATGCTCAAGGGGGCCGACATGGGGATCGACGCCGGGCGACTGGGCCGGTTCGGCCGGCTGCGCCGGTTCCGCCGGCTGGGAGAGGTGCTCACCGCCTGGTGAGCTCGGGGTCGGGGCCATCAGGGGCCGGCCCGACGTAGACGTAGCGGCGCAGGCTGGGCTCGCCGTCGAGCTGCAACGTCACCTCGCCCACGCGTTCCCAGCCGCACGACTCGTAGAGGCCGATCGCCGCGTCGTGATGGACGCCCACCTCGAGGACGGGTTGGCGGTCGCGCTGGTGCGCGTCGCGCACCGCCGTGGCGAGCAGGGACCGGCCCACGCCCCGGCGCCGCGCCGTCGGGCTGACGAGCACCCGGGAGACCACGGCCAACGTTTCGGGGTCGCGGGCGGTGTGGCGCGCCGCCAGCGCCACGGTGTCGCCGAGGTCGGTGCGATGCAGGGCCACGTGGCCGGCCACCGTCGCGTCCACCTCGGCCACCCACGCGGCCAGCTCCTGCGGTGGGGACAGGAACCGGTCGATGTCGATGGGCCCCCGCGACGGGTAGCCGTCGTGCCGCTTGACCCGCAGAGTCAGCGCGAGCAAGGGCTCCAGGTCCGGTGGGCGGCGGGCGCGTATTTCCACGACCGACAGTGTGGTCGATTCCCCGGGCGCGACGGCGCATCACCCTGCCATGCTCGGGGCGTGGCAGTGCGCATCGATGACGCCATCGGGACCGTCGACTGGGCCCGGGCCAAGGCCGACCTCGCCGCCGACGACTTCGACAACGGCCGCTCCCCCGACGCCCTGCGCCGGTCCTTCGAAGCCTCCGCCCACGTGGTGTTCGCCCGCGACGACGCCGAGGGTGGTGACGGTGGCAGCACCGTCGTGGGCATGGCCCGGCTGTTGTCCGACGGCGTGTGTAACGCCTATCTGCTCGACGTGTGGACACGCTCGGACCACCGCCGGCGCGGCGTGGCCACGTCGATGGTGCGGGCGCTGCTGGCCGCGGTCCCGGGCCAGCACGTCGGGTTGCAGACCGATGACGCCGAGGCGTTCTACCGCTCGCTCGGTTTCGCGCCCAACCCCAGTTCCTGTCGGTGGTGGTCGGCACGTGGCTCGACCCGCAGCCGTCGGGGCGCTGAGGGCGCGGTCAGGCCCGGGGCATGGGGAAGATGTGCTCCTCGGCCGCCGCGGCCCGCATCGCCGCGTCCTGCTCGGCCGCGTCCATGGGCGCGAAGCGCGCCGCGGCCTGCACCGTGGCCAGGGTCAGCACGGGGTCGCTGGGCGTGCACAGGGCGTGGACGCCGGGGACGCTCAGCACGAACCGCACCCCGCGCTCGATCTCGTCGTCGCTCTTGTAGGCCTCGTACCACGTGGACTCGGTGTGGGGGCGCTCGCCCCAGGGCCGCGCCGCCACCGCCTTGATCGCCATCACGCCCACGTCGCGCCCCGCCGCCTCGACCAACAACGCCTCGGCGTCGCGCCGATAGGCGCTGTCGACCCACAGGCGCGGGTTGACCGGGAACATCACGGTGTCGAGGTCGTAGCGCCGCAGCGCTTCGAGCTGGGCGGCGGGCGTGCTGAGGTTGTGCCCGGTGATCCCGACGAAGCGGCACAGGCCCTCGTCGCGCGCCGCCATGATGGCCTCGATCGCATCGGCGCGGGCGTCGAGCTCGTCGAGATCGGTCACGGCGTGCATCTGGTAGAGGTCGAAGGCGTCGCAGCGCAGGAGCCCGAGCGACTCCTCGAGCTGGGCCCGCACCCCGGCGCCGTTGTGGCGCAGCGTCTTGCACGCCACGAACAGGCGGTCGCGCACGGCCGGGATGAGCGGCCCGAGCAGCGCCTGGGCGGCGCCGTACTGGGGGGCGACGTCGAGATGGTTCACGCCGGCGTCGAGTGCAGCGGCGAAGGCCGACGCCGTGACCTCGGGGCTCGTGCCCCAGAAGGCGGCGCCGCCGAGGATCGCCACCGACGAGTGGTGCCCGGTGCGCCCGAGCCGTCGTGTCAGCACGGCGCCTACCCGGGGACCACGGCACCGCCGACGAGGTGGCCCGTGTACCGGCTCACCACGTCGGACACGTCGCCGAACTGGGGCGCGTTGCCGAAGGCCACGGCGCGGCCATCGGCGATGACGATGAGATAGCCCGGCGTGGTGCGCGTGGCCAGCAGCGTCACCGCGTCACCGCTCACGTGCATGCCGGGCAGGGACCCCTCGAACGGCGCGTCGCCGAAGGCGAACACCCCGCCGTCGGCGGCGACGAGCCAATAGCCCTTGCCGTAGGGGGTGGGCGCCATGGCCGTGACGGGTTGGGCCAGCCGCAGCGCGCCGGTCGAGCCGAAGAAGCCGGCGTCACCGAAGGCGAACACCCCGCCGTCGGAGGCCACCAGCCAGTACCCCCCGCCGTCGGGGGTGGCGGCCATGCCCACCACCGGCTCGGCCAACCTCTTGCCTCCCATGGAGCCGTGGAACACGGCATCACCGTAGGAGAAGACACCGCCGTCCGACGCCACCAGCCAGTAGCCCCCGCCGTCGGGGGTGCGCGCCATGCCCACCACGGGCTTGGCCAGGTGGATGGCGCCGGCCGAGCCGTGGAAGGCGGCGTCGCCGTAGGAGAACACCCCGCCGTCGGACGCCACGAGCCAGTACCCGCCCGCGTCGGCGGTGGCGGCCATGCCCACCACCGGCTTGGCCAGGTGGATGTTGCCCGCCGAGCCGTCGAAGGCGGCGGCCCCGAACGAGAACACCCCGCCGTCGGCGCCGACGAGCCAGTAGCCCGCGACGCCGCCGCTCGACTGGCTCGTGATCTCGAACCAATCGGACTGCAGCCCGTACTGGGCGAAGGCGGCGGCGAAGGTGTCCCCGCTGATGGTCACGCTGCCCGCCGTCCCCTGCACGGTCATCTGGAGCACGCGCCCCCCGAGGTCGCCCAGGTTGTTTCGCTGCGACACCCCCACCGACACGAGCGTTCCGATCTGGGGGTAGGCGCTGGCGATGGCCGACACCGGCACCTGGGCGCTCCAGCTGTGGTGCGGATTGCACGCCCCGGGCACGCACACCGAGTCCCCGAGGTCGGGCACCGCCGCGAACGTCCCCCCGGCGGTGTAGCCACCCGACGACGACGAGTACTGGGTCCGGGCCACCGTGGCCCCGCCCGGCATGAGGACGGCGACGTTGGCCGTGGCCGTCACCGCGGTGTCGGTCGTCATGTTCTCGTCGGCGATGCCCGGATAGTCCTGACAGGCGGTGGAGTCACAGATATCGGCGTAGCCGAAGTAGCCCTGCAGCGATCCGTAGGTGCTCATCACGTACGACCGGGCCGCCACGGCCTGGGCCTCCAGTTCCTGGAGCCCCGCGCCCCCGCCGAGCGCGGCCCACGAGGTCGGGGACTCCGCCGGGGTGACGTCGGCCACGTACTGGCCCAAGGGGAGGACGTTCACGGCGCGCGCCGCGCCGTCGGAGTTGACCGTCCCCACGAGCGTCCCTCGCACGGTGAGGTTGGTCGGCAGTTCGCACAGCTGCAGGGCCTCGGCGCCCAGGTTGCCGTCCGACGGGAACGGCTCGGGGCCCGGTGTGGCCGTAGGGCTCGTCACGTTGGTGGCCAGCGGTGTCCACGGGCCCGCGCACCCGGAGGTCGGGCCCGACGCCGGGCTCGTGTCGACCTCCCACTGGTCTCCCACCGCGGTCTGGTGGAAACGCGCCCCGGCGTACGCGGCCAGGGGGGTCCCGTCGACGGTGAAGGGCGAGCCCGAGGTGACGATGATGTCGTTGCCGGCGTTGGCGGTGAGCGCCACCGTGACGTCGGTCGCGGCGTCGGTCCACCCGTTGGGCAGCGCGCCCACCGAGGTGGCGGCGCCGGTGCCGAGCGTCCCGTAGTACGTCGTGAGGATCTGGTCGGCGGTCAGGCCCTCGAGCGCGTCACCGAGCGCCCCCCACTGGCCCATGCCGGCGCCGGCGCCGTCGCCGTGCCCGGTCAGCGACACCGTCGGAAACGGGTAGGCGGCCGCGGGCGGGGCCGGTGCCAACGCCAGGGCCGACGTTCCGGCCAGGGCCAGGGCCGCGGGCACGACCCGTCCGAGGACGCGACGCCGTCGGGAGTTTGAGGGGCGGATGCCGCCGATGGTAGCGACACGGGCACCCACCGCGTAGGACTGCCCCACCCGCCCCGTGACGGAACGGCGGCGTCGGGGTGCTGCGCCCGAGACCCGCCCGCCCCGCGCCGAGCAGCACCTGAGGGCGGGAGGCGGAGGCTACGGTGGCCGGACCATGGTCGAGGGCACCTGATGGACGCGCTCGGGTCCGCGCGATCGGGGGCCAAACGCCTGGCCCGGAGGGCGCTCGGGCAGGCCCTGGCGGGGAAGGGTCTGGGGGCGCTCCCCCCGTCGCTGCAGCTCCGGGTCCTCTACGAGGTCCTGCTCGGACGGGAGCCTGACCCCGCCGGGACGGCGTCGTACCTCCCCGGGCTCGAGGACGGATCGATGTCGCCGTCGCAGCTCGCCGAGTGGATCTATGCCTCGAGCGAGTGGTGGACGGTGGCGCCGTTCACCGAGCTCGCCCCCGCGCTGCACTTCAGCCGCACCCTGTTCGTCCGGTCCCTGCCCCCGGCGCGTCGCATCCTCGACCTCGGCGGCACCGCCCTCGGTTCCGACAAGGGGGCCATGGTCCTCATGGGCTACCCCTATCCCTTCGACGAGCTCGTGGTGGTGGACCTCCCCCCCGACGACCGCAACGAGCTCTACAAAGAGACCGTGGCGCGCACGGTGACCCAGACCGAGCTCGGCCCCGTCCGCTACCACTACCACTCCATGTCGGACCTGGCCCGGTACGCGGACGGCTCCTTCGACCTCGTCTACTCGGGCCAGAGCATCGAGCACGTCCCGGTGGACGAGGCCGACCGCGTCCTGCTCGGGGCGGCACGCATCTTGCGCCCCGGGGGATATCTCGCCCTCGACACGCCCAACGCCCGCGTGTGTCGCATCCAACAGCCCGGCTACATCGACCCCGACCACGACCACGAGTACACCCACGGCGAGATGGTGGACAAGCTGCACGGAGCCGGGTTCGAGGTGATCGAGGCCAAGGGTCTGAACCTGGCGTCTCGCTCGGTGGCGCAGGGCACGTTCTCGGTCGGCGAGGTGGCCACGCGGCGTGGGCTGTTCGCCGAGATCGAGGACTGCTACCTGCTCAGTTACCTGTGCCGCACTCCCCCGCGCTGACCCGGCGCGGGCGGTGCGGGGCCGGGGCGCACCCGTCGGTGACGCGGACCGGAGAACGTAGGCTGCCGGGCGCGAGGAGGCAACGTGGCGAGTGAGCATGCCGGTCGGCCCGATGACAGCGGCGCAGGCGCGCCCGACGACGACGTCGCCGCCCGCGCCTATCTCGACGAGGTCCGGCGCGAGATCGACGACGAGGTGAGGCGGCGGCGGAGCTCGGGGGACCTTCCCGTCGCCGTCGAGCGCGAGCTCGACCAGCTCTTCCTGGCCCACTCGCCCCTGGGCGGCCGCGGCGCGGCCCTGCGCGACATGCTCCGGCTCGTGGACGCCTCGGTGTTCATCGACCCCGTGGTCCCCGTGGCGTCGCGTCGGCCCGGTGGCGCCACGGTCAAGCGGGGGCTGCGGTCGCTGAGCCTGTGGCAGCTGCGCTACGTGACCCATCAGGTGAGCGAGTTCGCCACGGCGGTGAGCCGCGCCCTGCACGTGCTCGACGCGCAGGTGACGGACCTCCGCCGCAAGGTCGACGCGCTGGCGGTGGCTCCCTTCGGCGCCGTGGAGGTCCCCTGGGCGCACCACGGCGGCGCGTGGTGGGTGCCGAGCGTCACCGAAGGCTTGGCGCCGCGCCGCGGCCGGGTGCTGCACGCCGCGTGCGGAGACGGATGGCTCGTCGCCGCCCTCGTCGCCGCCGGCGTCGACGCGTACGGCGTCGATCCCCACGAGCGCGTGCCCGGTCCCGGGCTCGACACCCTGGACGTGCGTGTCGAGGACGTCACCGAGCACCTCGGCGCCGTGGCCTCGGGGGCGCTGGACGGGTTGGTGCTGTCGGGAGTAGCCGAGGGCTCGGGATACGCCGAGCGGCGGCGCCTCCTGCACGAGACGGCCCGGGTGCTCGCACGCGACGGCGTCCTCTTCGTCCACTCCCTGTCCCCGTCGAGCTGGGACGCGCCCGACGCGCCGGTCGAAGCCGACTTGGCCCCGGCCCGTCCCTATCGCGCCACCACGTGGGCCCGCGTCCTCGGTGACCTCGGCTTCGACACCACCGTCGTCGCGGCCGGCGACGGTGGTGACTACCTCGTGCAGGGCCGCCCCCGCGGCGAGGGGTGACCGCGGCCCGTGACCCGGGGTCGCCCCGTATGAACGTCGCCTTCGTCACGCCCCGCTACGGCGTCGAGGTCATGGGCGGCGCCGAGTCCGCGGCTCGACAGCTCGCCGAGCACCTGGCCCTGTCCGGCTGGCCGGTCGAGGTCTTCACGACCTGCGCCCTCGACCACATCACGTGGGACGACGCGCTGCCGGCGGGAGACAGCGTCCTCAACGGCGTCACCGTGCACCGGTTCACGTCACGGTCGGGCCGGGTCCCCGAGTTCTACGACCTCGACGGGCGGCTCCGGCTGGCGCCGGCCGAGGCCAGCCTGGACGAGGCGCGCCGGTGGCTCGAGCTCAACGGGCCCGTCACGCCCGACCTCGTCGACGCGCTGCGCGCCAGCGACGCCAAGGTGGTCGCCTTCTACCCGTACCTCTACTACCCGACCGTCGTCGGCATGGAGGCGACGAGCGCACCGGCAGTGCTCCATCCCGCCGCCCACGATGAGCCGGCGTTGTACCTCAAGGTGTTCGACGCCACCTTCGCCCGGGCCGATGCCATCTGCTACCACACCGCGGCCGAGCGCCGCCTGGTGCAACGTCGCCACCGCGTGGCCCAGATCCCCCAGATCGAACTGGGGCTCGGCGTCTCCCCCGTCGTCGACGGGGGGCGCGCCGGCGGGGACGTCCTCGGCATCGGCGACCGTCCCTACGTGCTGAGCGTCGGCCGGGTCGACGACCACAAGGGCTCGTCGATGTTGGCGGCGTTCTTCCGGACCTACAAGCGGCGCCACCCCGGCCCCCTCGTCCTCGCCCTCGTGGGCCCGGTGGCGGCGTCGATCCCGGAGTCCGACGACATCGTCCTCACCGGGGCGGTGAGCGAAGCCGACAAGTGCGACATCGTGCGCGACGCCACGGTCTCGATCTCGCCCTCGGCCCTGGAGTCGTTCTCGCTCGTGGTGCTCGAAGCGTGGGAGCAATCGGTCCCGGTCATGGTCAACGCCACGTGCGACCCCACCCGCGAGCACTGCGAACGATCGGGTGGGGGGCTGTGGTTCGGCTCCTACCCGGAGTTCGAGGTGGTCCTCGAGCGCCTGAGCGCCGACGCGCAGCTGCGCCGGACCCTCGGGGCCCGGGGCCGCGCCTACGTCGACCGCTACTACCAATGGCCGGTGTTGATCGACCGCTACGCGCGCTTCCTCACCGCCGTGCGCCGGCGCTACGACGACGCCGGCGCCTGAACCTCAGAACCCGGCCACACCCACCACGGGCTGGGCCAGGCGGATGTTCCCGGTCGAGCCGTAGAACGGCGCGGTGCCGTAGGAGAAGATCCCGCCGTCGGACGCCACGAGCCGGTAGCCGCCGCCGGTCTGGGTCGCCATCATCCCCACCACCGGCTTCACGAGCGGCAGGTTGCCGGCCGAGCCCAGGAAGGGCGCGTCGAAGGCGAAGACCCCGCCGTCCGAGGCCACCAGCCAGTAGCCGCCGGTCTGGGGGTCCGCGGCCATGCCCACCACCGGCTGGCGCAGGCGGATGTTGCCGGTCGACCCCTGGTACCGGGCGTCGCCGTAGGAGAACACCCCGCCGTCCGAGGCCACCAGCCAGTAGCCCTTGCCGTCGGGGGTGACCGCCATGCCCACCACGGGTTTGGTGAGGTGGATGTTCCCCGCCGATCCGTAGAAATTGGCGTCGCCGTAGGAGAACACCCCGCCGTCGGATGCCACCAGCCAGTAGCCGCCGCCGTCGTGGGTGACGGCCATCCCCACCACGGGCTTGGTGAGCGGAAGGTTCCCGGCCGAGCCGTGGAAGGCGGCGTCACCGAAGGCGAAGATCCCCCCGTCCGATGCCACCAGCCAGTAGCCGCCGCCGTCGTGGGTGACCGACACGCCCACCACGGGCTTGGTGAGGAGGAGGTTCCCCGTCGAGCCGCAGAAGGGGAGGTTGCCGTAGTTGAACACCCCGCCGTCAGACGCCGTCATGTCGTAGCCCGCAGGTGCCGACGACGGCGCGTTGCAGGGGACCTCCACCACCGGCGTGGGCAGGCCGGCGTTGCCCGTCAGCTGCGGGTCGTGGTGGAACATGGGCCACGCACCGGCCTCGTTGACGGTGCTGCCCCGGCTGGCGCTGACCTCGTAGTGCTGGATGACGCCCTGTTTGCTCGAGTTGTAGCCGGCCAACGTGAGCCCGATGGTCCCGTTGGGGTCGTCGGTCACGAGCGGGGAGTTCTGGAAGGCCAGCCCCGCGCTCTGACCCAGGGTGGCGAGCAACGTGCCCGACTTCCCGTCGAAGATCTGCGCGCCGGCGGTCGTGGGGACGATCACGTCCTGGTAGCCGCCGCCGGTGAGATCGGTGGTGACGGGCGACCCGATGACCTGGCCGGCCGTGGCCGTGCGCCAGATGGTGGCCCCGGTCCCTCCGTTGAGGGCCCAGATGGACCCGCCCGAGCCGACGCGGGTCCCCTCCACCACCTGGAGCTGGCCGTTGCCGAGGATGTCGGCCAGCGCCGGGCTGCTCGTGGTGGTGCCGTCGAGCTTCTCGATCCAGCGCGCCTTGCACTGGGGGTTGAGCTCGATCACGTCATTGGTGGTGGACGCGCCCGAGTAGGTGGCGCCGGTGCCGAACACGATGCCCGCGCTCCCGCCCAGGATGCCGACGGCCGGTGAGGACTGCACGGTCTGGTCGGTGTTGTACTGGCACACCAGGCCCCCGGCGGGATTCCCGGTGCCGGCGTTGCCCGTGGCGCTCAGCACGCGTAGGTGCCCACCGTTGCTGTAGGTCGTGCCGTACGCGGAGCCGGCCGAGGAGTCGCCGCCTTCGACGATGTCGGTGCGTCCGTTATCGGCCACGTCGCCCAGGGCGGGTGTGGTGAAGTTGCTGTCGGCCTGGAACCACGGAAAGCCCGGCAGCATCGCGCCGTTGGCGGCGTTCATGGCCTGGCCGACCTCACCCAGCGAGCCGGCCACGACGTCGGTCCCGCTGCCGAGGTTGCCGACCGCCATCGACGCCTGCACGGCCTTGGCCGGCGCGGTGTCGGTCGACGGGTTCTGGACGTTCGTGAACCACATGGTCGTGCCCTGGGGCGTGATGCCCAGGTACCCCCCCGAGGTCGGGGTGGCGGCGTTGCCCTCGCCCACGAACACCGAGTCGAGCCCGTTGCCGCCCGTGTCGGCCACCGACGGGGTGGAGTCGACGGGGACGCCGCCGGTGCTCACCGGCCAACCGGGCACGGTCGCCCCCGACGCCAGGTTGAAGGCGTACACGTGGCCGGCTCGGTCGCCGACCACCACCGAGGCGCCGCCGGCCAGCGTCGCCACGTTCGGCGACGACAACACGATCGGGCCGCCGGCGTCGTCGAGGGTCTGGGTCCAGGTCAAGGTGAGCGTCGCCCCGCCGCCCGCGGCGGCGTGGGCGGCCGTCGAGCCCGCTGCGAGCACGGCGCCGGCGACCACGGCCGACGCCAAGACGAGCCGTCCGAGGCGACCCCGGTTTCGGGCGCGTCGAATTCCTTCCCAGGCTGGTTGCACAGATCTACCCCTCACTGTCGGACCTCTCACCATCGACACGACCCGTTCGGGGCTTTATCGACGGGCCAGCAACAGGCGTACCCGGCGCCCGGCGCCGGCCAGCACGGCGGGGACCCCACCTTGGCGGTACAGGCGCGCCGCCCGACCGAGGTGCCCGCCGCGACCCGCCGCGCCGGGCACCTCGGGCGCGGGCGGCGGCTCCGAGCGACCGGGCCAGGCCGGGTCATCGGGCGCCGGGCGGGGGGCGGCGCAGAACGACACCAGCGGCTCGAGCGCGACCGACCACCGGAACCGCCGCGCCACCGCCGCAGCCCGAGCGCGGCATCGCTCGCGCTCCCCGGGTCGCTCAGCAGTCCGACCAGCGCGTCGGCCACGGCGTCGACGTCGTCGCCGGGGACGACGGTCCCGATGCGCTCGGCCGCGATGACCTGCGCGAAGCCGTCGCCGGCGGTGGCGACGATGGGGAGGCCGGCCCACAGATAGTCGAGCAGGCGCGTCCGGAACGAGTACATGGTCTCGAGATGGTCGAAGTGGAGGCTCACACCGACGTCCGCCTCCAGGAGATAGTTCTGGCGGTCCTCGTAGGCCGCCCATCCGTCGTTGAAGAACACGTGCGAACCGGTCAGCCCCAGGTCGTCGGCGAGCGCCCGGGCGGCGACGGCCATGCCCGACTCCTCGATGTCGGGCTTGGGATGGCGCATCCCCAAGAAGAAGAGGCGAACCCGGGGACGCAGGACACGGACCTCGTCGACGGCGCGGATGAGGGTCAGGGGGTCGAACCAGTCGTACAGGCCTCCTCCCCAGATCACGATCTCGTCGTCGGTCCCGATGCCGGGCACCACCCCACGCAGCGCGGGACGGGTGTGCACGGGCGGGACGTCGGGCAGGCCGAAGGGCACGACGTCGATGAGCCGGCGCAGGGTGGCGTCGTCGCCGTAGGTGCGCGGGTTGATCCTCCCCAGCGCGGCCAGGAAGCCGATCCACAGGTCGCGTTGCTTGTCGCTGGCGCAGATGAAGAAGTCGCCTCGGGCGAGCTGCTCCTCCAGGGTGCCCACCGTGTTGGCGACGTTGACGGACCGGTCCGGTTCGGGCTGGCCCCGGGTCAGCACCAGGGCCTCGAAGTGGAGGGGGTCGTAGAGGTCGAAGACCATGACCTTCTCCGACGTGCGCAGTTCGGGGACGTTGTGGAGGAGATACCCCTGCACGACGGCGACGTCGCACCAGCGCTCGAGCTCCATGAAGCGCGCCTGATCCGCAGCCTCGACCGCGAATTGCGGTGACCACAGGTCGCACAGCGCCGACGTGGTGGCCAGGACGACCTCGCACTTGACGGCCAACGCCTGGGCGATGTGCCAGGCCCGTATGGCGGGCCCGGCCATCTTGGGCGTGAGGACGTCGTCGGTCATCACCACCACACGGCGGCGCGCCTGCGGTGGGTGCATAGCCGGCGCACGGGTCCCACCGGTGCTGCCCGACGCCCCGACTATCATCGTCCCGATGGACGCCGGGTCCTCGCGCGCCGACCCGTGCTCGCCATGGGACGAGCCTAGTGAGGAAGCACCAGGGCGATTCGTCTCTGTGCGGTGCGGAACTGCCGACGTCCGGCGCCGCGGCCTCTGATGCGGACGCGCGTTCTCGTCCTCACCTTCGATCCGCTCACCGACACCATGGCGGGACCGGCCATCCGGGCCTGGCAGCTTGCCGATGTGCTCGCCTCGCGGTTCACGGTCACATTAGCGAGCACGGTGGCGGCGTCACGCCACCACGACGACATGCGCGTGTGCGCGGTCGAGGCGGGAACCCCGGACCTGGCTGCGCTCGTCGCCCAGTCCGACGCCGTGTTCGCGCCGACGAGCGTGGCGCGGCGCCATCCGGAGATCCGCTCGAGCTCGGTCCCGCTCGTCACCGACATGTACATCCCGACGCACCTGGAGAACCTCGAGCGCGGCGGACGGGGCCCCGCGCAGCACGAGCGTGACGTCGCACACCAGGTGTCGGTGATCAACGACGACTTGGCCCGGGGTGACTTCTTCCTCTGTGCCAGTGAGCGGCAACGGGACTTCTGGCTCGGCTCGCTCTCCCACGCCGGCCGGGTCAATCCCGCCGTCTACGACGAGGACCCCACGCTGCGGAGCCTGATCGACGTCGTGCCATTCGGGCTGCCTGCCGATCCCCCCGAACCGGCGGGCCCGGTTCTCCGACGCCACTTCCCCGCCATCGCAGCCGACGACCCGGTGGTGGTGTGGGGCGGGGGCGTCTACGACTGGTTCGACCCGGTCTCGCTCGTGCGCGCCGTCGAGCTCGTGCGGGCCACCGTTCCCGACCTTCGCCTCGTCTTCCTCGGCATGGGGAACCCCAATCCCGGCATCGCCGAGATGGACCGGGCCGTGGAGCTGCGGCGCGTCAGCGACGAGCTCGGCCTCACCGGTTCGACCGTCTTCTTCAACGACCGGTGGGTGCCGTACCAGGCGTGGGGGAGCTACCTCCTCGACGCCGACATCGCCGTCAGCATCCATCTCGACAACCTGGAGACGCGGTTCTCGTTCCGGACGCGCATCCTCGACTACCTGTGGGCGCGACGACCCATGATCCTCACCGCCGGCGACGCGTTGGGCGACCTCGTGGCCGAGCAGGGGCTGGGGATCACGGTGCGAGCCGGAGACGTCGACGCCATCGCGCGGTCGCTCACACGCCTGTTGACCGACGGCCTTCCCGCCGCCGATTTCGGGCCCATGCTCGAGCGGTTCCAGTGGCCGGCCGTCGCCCGCCCCCTCCTCCGCTGGCTGGAGCGCCCGCGCCGCGCCGCCGACGTCCGCGTCCTCGACGTCCCTGCCGCCGACGTCCGTGGCCCCGGAGCCCCATGAGCCCCGTCGGCCATCGGCACCGTGCCCACCACGTCGCGTCGCTTGACGCTCGCGTGGAGCAGTGGCCATCCTACCGATCGTGAAACGTTTCCTGCGGCGTGCTCAGGGGTGGGTCGAACGTCGGGCGTTCGCACAACTGCACGCCCGGCTCGATGCCCTCGACGCACGACTGGCGACGTTGACGACGCTCGAACGCCGCCTGGGCGAGGTGCAGACGACGGTGGAGACGACAGCGGCCCGGGCGGCCGCGTCCATCGAGTACGCCCGCACCGTGGCCGAGTCCGATGCACGGGTGACGAAACGGATCGAGGCCATCGAGAACCTGCTCGGGGCGAGATCACCGAGCGACGCTTGACGACCACCATCCGGCTCGCCGTCGACCTGCAGGCGTTGCAGACCGACGGCATCGCCGACCGGGGGATCGGCCGCTACGTGGGCGCGCTCGGCGCCGCCTTCCACCGTGCCGACCGGCTCGCCGCCGGCCTGCTCGCGCCGGAGCTGCCACCCCCCCTCGGGCTCCCGTCCGAGCTCGCCGCGAGCGGGCTGGTGCGCTGGGACGACGTCTCCACGCTGCGGGCCCTGTTGGCCGGGGGCGACCCGGTGGCACACCACGTGCCCGCCCCGTTCGTGCACTGCGGGCCGCTCGACCCGTCGGTCCTCGTGACCGCACCCCACTGGGAGGCCGTCGCCATCCCTCTCGTCGTCACGCTGCACGACCTCATCCCGTTGCGCGCCCCGCACCGGTACCTGCCCACGCCCGCGCATCTCGACCGCTACCGGGCCCGGGCCGCCTGGGTGGCCGGGGCCGACCTCGTGTGGGCGGACTCCGAGCACACCCGGGGCGAGGCCATCGAACTGCTCGGGTGCGACCCCGACAAGGTCGTCACCATCGGCTGCGGCGTGTCTCCGTACTTCACCCCGAGCGACGGCACCGACGGCGAGCATTTCCGGTGGTACCTGGGAGAGCTCGAAGAGCACCCGTTCGTGCTCACCGTGGGCGGGAGCGACATCCGCAAAGGGACCGAGCGCCTCATCTCGTCGGTGGGACAGCTGGTGCGGTCCGGCTTCGACCTGCGGCTCCTCGTGATCGGCGAGTTGACCCCGCAGTGGCGAGCCCGACTCGAGGCCGCGGCATCGAGCGCGCGCATGACGGGGCGCGTCGTCCTCGCCGGCGCGGTCGGCGACGAGCTACTGCGGGCCTGCTACCGCCGGGCCGTGGTCACCGTGATGCCGTCGCTGGCCGAGGGCTTCGGTCTCCCCGTGCTCGAATCCGCGGCGTGCGGGACTCCGGCGCTCGCGTCGGCGACGACGGCGCTGGGCGAAGCCGCTGCCACCCCGCTGGCCACCTTCGACCCGGGCGACACCGATGCGGTGACGCGGGCCATCGCCGCGCTCCTCTCCGACGAGCAGCGCAAGGCCGAGATCCTCGCCGCCCAGCGCGCCCTGGCGGCGGGGGCGACGTGGGACGAGGTGGCGAGCCGGGCCGCGGCGTCGATCGACCGGATGGCCGAGCGCGTCGACCCCTCGGCGTGGGCTCCCCTCGCCCCTGCGCCCCGGGTGGCCCTGGTGGGCCCGCTCCCCCCGTCGAGGGCGGGATCTCGGTGTACAACGACCGCCTCCTGCGCGCCCTCGGCGGCGACGTCGCCGTCGACGCCGTGACGGGGTCGGCCTCGACGCCGTCACTGCCGGGCGGTGTCGGTCACGTCCCGATCGACGCCTTCGGTGCCGACGCCCGTCCGGCGTCGTACGACGCCGTCATCTACACGCTCGGGAATTCCGACGGGCACCTGGCCACGGTGGAAGCGGCGCTGCGGTTCCCGGGGTGGCTCTGGCTGCACGAGGTCAGGCTGGCGGCCATCGCCGTCACCGCCCTCGACCGCCTCGACGACGACGACTTCGCGGCGTCGATGGCCTGGCTCTTGGAGCGCTCCTACCCCGGCCGCGCCCCCGCCACGGCGCCACGCGAGCTGGGCGCTCGGTACGCGACCTCACCGCCGCCGGCGTCGGCCTGCTCCCTCTGCTGGCCGAACGCTGCCGCGGTCTCCTCGTCAACTCCGAGGTGGCCCGCCGGCTCGCCCTGCTCGACCTCGCCCCGCTGGCGCATCACCCGCCCGTGCACGTGCTCCCCCCCGCCTGCCCGCCGGTGTCGCCCACGGACCGGTCCGCGGTCGTGCCCGACCCCGTGGCGGTGGCGTTCGGCATCGTGTCGATGACGAAGCGGCCCGACCTCGTCGTGGACGCAGCCGCCCGGGCCGGGTGCCGCCTGGCGTTCGTGGGCCTATGTCCCCCGCTGCTGGCCCAGGTCATCGCCGACCGGGCCCGGGTGCGTGGCACCCTCGACCGCGTGGAGGTGACCGGGGCCGTCGACGACACGCAATGGCGCGACTGGATGGCGCGCGCGACCGTGGCCGTGCAATTGCGCGAGGGGACGAGCGGGGAGTCCTCCGCCGCGGTGCTCGAGGCCCTGGCCTCGGGCGTGCCCGTCGTGACCAACCTGGCGACCGCGGCCGAGTACCCGCACGGCACCGTGGCACAGGTCGCGACGACAGATCCCGACGAGCTGGCCCGACGCCTGGGGGAGCTCCTGAGCGACGCCGACGAACGGCGATCGCTGTCCGAGGGCGGGATGCGCTTCGCCTCCGCCCACCAGTTCCACCACTTGGCCGGCAGGCTAATGTCGCTCGTGACCAGCTGAAAGATCGCCGGTGCCGGCATCGACACGCAGGTCCACCCGACCGATCGTCCCTGCACGCGCCCGGAGCCGCGACACGCCATGGCGACCAACGAGAACGGCACATCGGCGTCACCCGACGACGCCGACCTCGATCGGCTGATCGGCGAGCTCGAGACCGAGGCCGCCCGCCGGCGGGCCGAGCCCGGCTATCCGCACGATGCCGATGCGCAGCTGCATTTCGAGCTGGCCCGAATGGCACCGAACCCCCGACGCGCCGTCCCGGTGCGCGAAGTCATCGCCCAGCTCGAGGAGCTGGCCGCGCCGAATACGACCACGGCCCGCGACCCCGGGGCCGGTCCGGCCTCCCGTCGGCGCGATCGTCAGGCCTGGGCCGAGCACCTGGAGCAGCTCGAGGGTCGGGTGCGCGCCTTGGCGGCAGCCAGCGCTGACGCCCTGGGCGCGGTCGCCGACCGGCTCGAGCACCTCGAGCACCTCGAGCACGGCGAACACCGCGAAGGCAGCGCGCCGCACGGCCAACCCGAGGTTGGCGCCGACACGGAGCGCGGGACCGGACCCGACGAGAGCGGCGCGTTGGCACAGTGGCAGAGCCGGCTGGCGGAGTCCTTGGTCACCGGCGGGCGCGTCCTGTACGCACAGTCGCAGGCCGAGTCGGTCGTGGCCGCGTTGCGCGACGCCGGGGTCGACGCCTACGGCGTGGTGGGCACGGGACCACCCCAGCCCGGGCCCGACGTCCGGTCCGGGGACCTCCTCACCCACCTCCGGTCCGTGCCCGACGCCGGGCTCGGCGCCGTAGTGCTCACCGGGGTACCCGAGACGATGGCGCCCCTCGACGTCGGGCCGCTCACGACCGAGCTCGGCCGGGTGGCGCGCTGCGTAGTGATCGTCTCCGAGTCGCCGTGGTGGTGGCGCCTGCGCCTCGGGCCGGTCGAGGCCGATCTGGCCCGAGGTCGTCCCCTGCACCCTGACACCTGGCTGCACGCCTTCCACGAGCTGTCCATGTCAGGCACCGCCGAGTACGACGCCGGCGGGCGGAGCTACCGCGTGGTGGTCCGGGCCCGGGAATGAAGCTGGGCCTGGTGGTCCCCCGGTACGGGGAGGACGTGGTGGGTGGAATCGAGCACTGGCTGCGCCTGCTGGGCGAGCACCTCGTCGCCATGAAGGGATGGGACGTGCGCGTCTTCACCACCTGCGCGGTGTCCGCGGCGACGTGGGCCGACGAGCTGGCACCGGGCATCAGTGAGCTCCACGGGGTCACCGTCCACCGACGCCGATCGGTGTCAGGACGCGACCCGCGTTCGGGTGCGCTCAACGTGATGATCCGGCGGAATCCCGCCGCCGTCCCCGACGCGCTCGCGCAGCGATTCGTCGATCTCGTGGGCCCGGTGTGCCCCGACGTGCTCGACGACGCGGCGACCTCTGATTGCGATCTGGTGGCGGTCACGCCCTATCTGTTCTGGCCCGCCGTCCACGGCACAACGCGCCTGGGACGACGCGTGATCTTCCACTGCGCCGCGCATGACGAAGCCGAGCTCCATCTCGGCATCATGGGCCCGGTGTTCGAAGCCGTCGGTGGCTTCGCCTACAACTCCTATTCGGAGCAGGCGCTGGTGGAGCGCACGTTTCCCGTGGCCCATCTCCCCGCCAGCGTCATCGGGGCCACCGTCGTCGAGGGCTCGGGCGATCCCGAGCTGGCACGCGCCGCCCTCGGCCTTGGTCGCGGCGAGCCCTTCGCCTTGTGCGTGGGCCGGGTCGAACGAGCCAAGGGGTCACACGTGCTGGCCGAGATGTGGCGCCTGTACCGGAGCCGGCGGCCGGGCGCGCCTCGCCTGGTCCTCCTCGGCCCCGTGCACGAGGATCTCGCCGGCGACGACGACGTCATCGTGGCGGGACGCCAGCCCGAGAGCGTCAAGTGGGGAGCACTGGCGGCATGTGCCTTCGCCATCTCCCCCTCCGCGTGGGAGTCGTTCAGCCTCGTGGTCCTCGAGGCCTGGCTGGCAGGGGCGCCCGTCGTCGTGAACCGTCGCTGCGCCGCGACCTTCGAGCACCTGGAGCG
The DNA here is from genome assembly GCA_963811775.1 of uncultured Acidimicrobiales bacterium. Lineage (GTDB taxonomy): Bacteria > Actinomycetota > Acidimicrobiia > Acidimicrobiales > UBA8190 > Chersky-840. Next base: position 38,550 of record CAWESO010000026.1, read on the forward strand.
CAGTCACGGGGGGCTGTCGTTCTTCGACTACGCCGACTTCGAGGTCGTCGCCGACACGCTCCTGGGGGACCGCTCGCTGTGCGAGCGGCTCGTGCGCAACGGCCGGTCCTACACCGAGCGCGTCTTCAACTGGTCGGCCATCGTCGATCGCTACGAGGTGCTGGCCGACCGCGTCCTGGCCCGGGCCGGGACCGCGGCCGCGGTCCCGCAGCCCTGATCGACCGGGCCGTTAGGATGAGCGCCGTGGGTCGTCATCCCCTGCTGTCCGCCGTCGCGGCGCGCGCCCGGCGCGCGCTGGGGATGGACGAGCTGGCCCGGAGACTCGACGGCATCGAGTCCGGACTCGACACGTTGCAGTCCGCCCGGTGGCCCAACGGCCCGCTGTACTTCGGCGACCACACGGCACTGGTGGCCACGCGCTGGGGTGCGAAGATGCTGGTGGACACGCGCGATGCGGCGATCTCCCCGTGGATCGTGCTCGACGGTCTGTGGGAGACCCAGGTCACCCAGTGGCTCCAGGAGACGTTGTCGCCGGGACAGGTCTTCGTCGACGTCGGCGCCAACGTCGGGTACTTCACCCTCCTCGGTGGTCAGCTCGTCGGCCCCGGGGGACGGGTGGTGGCGGTCGAAGCCCATCCCGGCCTGGCCGAGCTGCTGCGCCGCAACGTGATCATGAACGGGCTGTACGGCTACGTGACCACCTGGCACCGCGCCGCATGGTCGAGCGCCACCACCGTGCAGCTCCATCAGCGCCTGAACTTCTCGGGGGCGTCCAGTGTCGGGGGCATCGGGCAGGACGCGCTCGACCGGCTGGGAGACCACGAAGAGATGGTGGAGGTGCAGGCCGTCGCCCTCGACGACCTCCTCGACGGCCTGGGCCCTGTCGACGTCTTGAAGATGGACATCGAAGGGGCAGAGCTCCAGGCCTTCACCGGGCTCGCCCGCACGCTGCGCTTAAGCCCGGGGATCTCGGTCATGTTCGAATGGGCGCCGGAGTTGATGGAGGCCGTGGGGGACAAGGCGGACGCGCTCGTGGACCTGCTCGAGGGTCACGGCTTCCGCCTCCGGCTCCTCGAGGACGGCCTGGCGTCGATAGAACGCGCCAAGCTCCTCGACCTGCCCTACGGGAACGTCGTCGCCACACGCTGATGCCACCGGACGCGTCGGTGGTCATCGTGTCGTACCGCCCCGGGGACTGGCTCGCACCCTGCATCACCTCGGCATTGCCCCAAGCCGACCAGGTGGTGGTGGTCGACAACGGCTCGTCGGAGTCCGAGGCGTCCGAGGTGGCAGCCGCCCTCGGCGCCGAGGTGGTGCGCTCGCCGGCCAACGTCGGGTTCGCGGGCGGGGTGAACCTCGGCCTGCGCCGGGCCCGCGGCGCGGTGATCGGTCTGCTCAACGACGACGCCGTGGCGGGAACGGGCTGGATCGAAACGGCGCGGTCGGTCCTCGACGACCCCGAGGTGGCCGCGGTGACCCCGAAGGTCGTCCTCGACGGGACCTTCGGCGAGGTCGTGCTCGACGACGAGCCGTGGTTCGCGCCCGGCGACGCCCGACCGCTCGGTCGCCAGGTCCGGTCGGTCACCGTGGGCGGGTCCGAGGTCCTCGAGGCCGTGCTCGGCGCCGGGATGCACGACCTGGAGACGGCCGTCGTCGACGGGGAGCCCACGCGCTGGCGCTGGACGGCGGGACGCCGCCCCTTCTACGTGCCCCTCCCGGGCCAGGGCGACGGCGACGACGTGGCCGTCGACGGCGAGGCCGTCGAGCTGCGCACGACGTGCCGGCTCGTGAACCACGCCGGCTCCTATCTCGAGCCCCACGGCGTGGCCGGCGAGTACGGCCTCGGCGCGCCCGACGACGGCCGTTTCGACCACGCCGCGGAGCGCTTCGGGTTCAGCGCCACCGCCCCGGTGATGCGGGCGAGCACCCTGGAACACCTCGGCGGGATGGTCCCGCAGTTCTTCGCCTACAACGAGGACACGGACTGGTGCCTGCGGGCCCGGCTGGCCGGGATGAAGATCCTCTACGAACCGTCGGCCTCGGTCCGCCACCGCCTGTCGGCGACGAGCGGCGGTGCGTCCTCGCCCATGGTGCAATTCCTGGCCCAGCGCAACTCGCTACTGTGCCTGGTGCGCAATGCGCCGCTCGGCGTGGCCCGCGCCGTCCTGTGGCGGCGCCTGCACGAGGACCACGGGCCCGCCCTGCGGCGGGCGGTGATCAGCGAGCTTCCCTCGGCGCTGGCGGCGCGCGCCCGGATGCGACGGCTCCGGACCACGTCGCGGCGCGCCGTCTGGGACCGCTGGGCCGGGGTGGACAACGTGTGGGACGACAGTCCCGCCGGCTGCGCTCGCCGGTGACGCCTCCGGTGGCGCCCCTGTCGACGCCCGCTCACGCCCCGACGGCGTGCACCACGAGATCCACGAAACGACGGCGCGAGCGCGACAACGAGAAGTCCTCGGCCCGTCGTGCCCCGGCCGCCACGAACTGCTTCCGGAGCCGCTCGTCGGTCACCACCCGGTGCACCGACGCCGCCAAGACCAGGGGGTCCTTCGAGGCGAGCAGGAGCCCGGCGTCGCCGACGGTCTCGGGGATGGCGGAGTTGGCGTAGGCGACGATGGGGAGGCCGTGTCCCATGGCCTCGACCAGGGGCACGCAGAAGCCCTCGTGCTCGGACGCGCAGACGAACACGTCGGCCATCTGGAAATACGACTCCAGCTCCTCCTGGGACACCGAGCCTGTGATGGAGACGGCGTCGGTCAGGCCCAACTCGGCGATGAAGGCCGACAGCGCCGGTTCGTAGGTCTTCCCCAGCGCGGTCCCCACCAGATGCAGCCGGGCCCGGGGGTCGTAGAGGCGTCGGTACACGGCCAGCATCTTGACCAGGTCGTGCTGGGCCTTGTGCGGCGACACCTTGCCCACGAAGAGGAAGTCGGCACCGCCGCCCTCCTTGGCCGCCGCCAGCCGACGCGACAACGCCGCGTCGGGCGGCGCGGCGGCGGCCATGTCGATGAGCAACGGCGCCACGGCCGTGCGCGAGAAGCCGACGTCGAGCAGCTCCTGTTCGTTGAAGGCTGAATCGGCGATGGCGAGACGGCACTCCGACGCGACCCGCGTGACCTGGGAGCGCCCCAGGCTCACCTCGTGGCCGACGGCGGGCTCCCAGCCGTCGAGGAGGGATGCGGGCGTGATGTTGTGGTAGTTGAGGAGCTTGGGCTCGGACCGACTGGCGAAGATGTCGAAGACGGGACTGCCGATCGACGCCTGGTACAGCAGCCACCGGCCCTTGGTCGGTCGGCCCAGGCTGCTCATGGGCCGCGCCCGGTCGGAGAAGTCGCGGGTGCACTCCCCGTAGAAGACGTCAGAGTCGATGCCCGCCTGGCGCAACGCTTCGGTGATGGCCATGGTGTGCACGCCGATGGCGTCGCGACTGGCGAACGACGGGATCACCTGGTCGACGCGCACCGGCGGCATTGTACCCACCGCCGTTCCCCGGCCCGGTCACGGCGCCAGGCCGCGCACCGGTGCCGCGAGGCGCAACTGCGCCAACGAGCCGTCGTAGGGCGCGTCGCCGAAAGCGAAGACGCCGCCGTCGGCACCCGCCAGCCAGTAGCCGTACCCGTCGGTGGTGGCGGTCATGCTCACCACGGGCCGCGTGAGGTGAACCGCGCCCACCGAACCGAGAAACGGCGCCCCGAAGGCGAAGACGCCCCCGTCGGCACCGACGAGCCAGTAGCCGGCGGTGTCGAGGTCCACGGCGAGGCCCACGACCGGCGCGTGCAGCTTGAACTTGGCCATGGAGCCGAAGTACTGGGCGTCGCCGAAAGCGAAGACCCCGCCGTCGGCACCGACGAGCCAGTAGCCGCGCCCGTCCACGGACGGGGCGATGCCCACGATGGGTGCGGACAGGTGCAGCGTGGACACCGAGCCGAAGTACCCGGCGTCGCCGAAGGCGAACACTCCCCCGTCGGCACCCACGAGCCAGTAGCCGCGCCCGTCGCGCGTCGCCGCCATGGACACGATGGGCTGGGCTAGGCGGACACCGCCCATCGACCCCTCGTACGGCGCGCCGCCGTAGGCGAAGACCCCTCCGTCCGCACCCGCCAGCCAGTAGCCGCCGGTGTTGGAGGCCGTCGCGGTCGCCACGACAGGGGCGTGGAGCGCGAGCCGCGCCGCTGAGCCGCAGAACGGGGTCCCGAAGGCGAAGACCCCGCCGTCCGACGACGCCATCGTGTACCCCGAGAACGCGGCGGAGGGCACCGCGCACGGCGGCTCAGACGGCAACGCTCCCGTCACGCCCGTGCGCTGCGGGTCGTGGTGGAACATGGGCCACGACGTCGGCCCCACCGCCGCGGCCCCGTCCGAACCGGTGATCTCGTAGTGCCGGATCTCTCCCTGGTCGTCGCCGTCATAGCCCGCCACCGTGATGCCCACGTCCCCGTTCGGGTCGTCGGTGACGAGCGGCGAGTTCTGGAACCCGAGGTCAGGGCTGAGCACCGTCAACGCGGTCCCCGTGGCGCCGTCGAGGACCTCCACGCCGGCGGTGGTGGGCACGAGGACGTCCTGGGCCGGCCCCCCCGTCAAGTTGGCGACCACCACGGACCCGATGACCCGGCCCACGACGGGTTGCTCCCACAAGGGCGTGCCCGTCGCCCCGTCGAGGACCCAGACCGAGCCTCCCGAGCCGGTGTCGGTTCCTTCCACCACCTGCAGCGACCCGTTCCCGACGACATCAGCCAGCGCGGGGCTGCTGGTGGTGGCCCCGTCGAGGACCTGGGACCACACCGGGTCGCAGTCGGAGTCGAAGGCCCGCACCACGTCGGTGTCCGACGCGCCGGGGAAGAACGCGCCGGTGCCGACGACGATGCCCGTGGCCCCGCCGGGAAGGAAGGGGCCCACCGCGGGCGAGGAGTCGACGGTCTGGGTGCTCTGGTAGTCGCAGACGACCCCACCGTCCTGGTTGACGATGCGGAGATGGCCACCTTGGAGGTAGTGGCGGCCGACGGCGAACCCCGCGCTCTGGTCGCCTCCCTCGACGATGTCGTCGGACCCCGTGCCGTACAGGTCCCCCACCGCCGCGGTGGAGAACACGCTGTCGGAGGTGAACAGCGGCCAGCCGGGCAGCATGGCCCCGGTCGAGGCGTCGAGCGCGTACTGCTCCTGGTCGAGGGACCCGGCGACGACGCTGTCGGCGCCGTGCAGATCGGCCACGGTCATCGAGGCCTGGACCCCGGCCGCGGGCGCCTCGTCGCTGTCGGGGTCAACAACGGGGGTGTCCCAGAGCTGCTCCCCCGCCGCCGCGTACGCCTCGTACCCGCCCTGGCCGGGCTCGGCCGCGTTGCCGGCCCCGACGAACACGGTGTCGAGCCCACCGCCCGAGCTCGACACCGACGGCGACGAGTCGATGGGGACCCCCCCGTCATGGGCGGGCCAGCCCGGGACCGGAGAACCGTCGGCGAGGTGGAAGGCGTAGATGGCGCCGCTGCGGTCGCCGACGACCACGGCCGGTCCGGCGCCGTCGAGCGTGGCGACGTCGGGAGACGACTCCGCGATCGGCCCCCCCTGGTCGGCGAGGGCACCGGTCGACCACGTGAGCGTGAAGGTGGGGGGCACCGGGAGCGCGGACGCGGCCGGCGCCACCCCGGGCACGACGAGCGCGCACGCGCCGGCGGCGAAGACGAGCACGAGGCCGGCCCGGCCCCGACGACGACGACGTGGTGTGGCGCACATGAAGAGCCGTGTCATTCGAATCAGTCCGGCGGCGGGACGTCCGCCGCGTCGGGAACCGCCGCGCCCGTGGGTCAGCTGAGGCTGGCGGCTCGGATGTCGGCGTGCAATTCCAACACGACCATTCCCCGCGAGCGGGCCGGGTTCATGATCTCGAACGCTTCCTGCTCGCGGCTGTCGTAGAGGATCCCGAGGCGGTCCTTGATCCCGACCTTGATGCTGTAGGTCCCGTCGAGCAACGGCATGTGCTCGAAGCTCAGGTCGGCGCGCCCCGCGCCCACCGGCGCGTCGAAGGGCCGGTCGAGGATCTCGGTGTCGGACCCGAAGATCAGCCGTCCTTCCTGGTCGTAGAGCTCCAGCGCGAACACTGCGCCCGACACGGGCTCGGTCGCCTCGAAGGCCACGTGCACGGTCAGGGGCTCCGAGGGCAGGAGATAGGACCGGGTGCCGACGCCGGGATGCTCGACCTCCACCGAGGTGATCTGGATGGACCGGTGCAGGACCTCGGGCACAGGGACCTCCTCGGCATCGAGGGCCGCCGCTCCGAGCCCGGACCCGACGGTGTTGAGGTGCTCGTGGTAGATGCGCACCGCCTCTGCGGCGGGGCCCGAGCCGATCATGTCCCCGGAGCTGAGCACGACGGCGAAGTCGCAGATCTGACGGACGAGGTCCGAGGAGTGGGTGACGAACAAGATGGTCCGCCCGTCGTCCTGGAATTCCTTGATCCGCGCCATGCATTTTCGGGAGAACGCTTCGTCCCCCACGGCCAGGACCTCGTCGACCACGAGGATGTCGGGGTCGACGTTGACGGCCACGGCGAAGCCGAGCCGGACGTACATCCCCGACGAGTAGTACTTCACCTGGTTGTCGATGAACTGCTCGAGCTCGGCGAACGCGACGATCTCGTCGAAGCGCTTGTCCACGTCCTTGGTGGACAGGCCGAGCAGCGACGCGTTGAGGTAGATGTTCTCCCGTCCCGACAGCTCGGGCTGGAAGCCGGCCCCGAGCTCGAGCAGGGCGGCCAGGCTGCCCCGCACCACCACCCTGCCCTCGGTGGGCTGCAGGATCCCCGACACGCACTTGAGCAGGGTGGACTTCCCCGAGCCGTTGCGACCCAGGATCCCCACGGTCTGGCCCTCGGGGATCTCGAAGCTGATGTCGCGCAGGGCGTAGAAGTCCTGGTAGGGGTTGCGCCCCGCGTGCAGGACGCGCTCCTTGAGCGACTGGTACTTCTCGGTGTAGAGCCGGAACCGCTTGGTCACGTCCACCACGTCGACCGCGATGTTCACCGCCACACCGATTTCAGAGCTCCTCGGCGAAGTTGCCTTCGAGCCGCCCGAACACGACCATGGCGCCGGCGAGGAGGAGCAACGACGCCGCCAGGACGACGAGGTCGGATCCGACGTACCAGTGGATCCCGTAGCTGGCCATGACCCCGTGCGGAATGAGGGCATGGTGCTGGGAGGCCAACGTCGAGCGGGGGTGGACCACGTTGTAGAAGACGCGCTGGAACGACATCACCACTGGCGTCACCGGGTTGGCGAAGTACAGCCAGATCAGGTGGGTGCCGGGGATGCCGAAGATGGTGTGCTTCACCAGGCCGTCGTGGACACGTCCCGAGTAGGCGTAAATGCCCGGAATGGCCCAGAACCACGCCATCAACACGACTTCGACGAGATGCTGGGTATCGCGCAGGTAGACGTTCACCGCCGAGAGGAAGACGGCCAGTGCAGCCGAGAACACGACGATGGCCGCCAAGGCCGGGACCACGAGCCAGAGCGCGCTCCAGTCGGGCCGGTGCCAGAAGGCGACCATGAAGACGAGCAGGACGATGGACTGGAACAGGAAGAACATGAAGGCGGACCCGACGGCGGCCAGGGACAGGATCTCGCGCGGGAAGGCAACCTTCTTGACGATGGCCGCGTTGGACACGATGGTGCTGGTCCCGGTGAGCACGGCGGTCTGGAAGAGGTTCCAGACCAGCATGGCCGAGAACATGTAGATGACGAAGTTGGGAATGCCGTTGGGCAGGAAGAAGGTGAACAGCACGTAGAAGACGGCCAGGGTCAGCGCGGGGTTGAGCATCGACCACAAGAACCCCAGGGCCGAGTTCTTGTACTTGACCTTGATCTCCTTGCGTACCAGGAAGATGAACAGCTCCCGGGCCCGCCACAGCTCACCCAGGCGCAACCAGATGCTCACTCGAGCGGCCACCACCCGGGTCGGCTTGGGACGCCGGGACGCGATCAGACTGGCCTTCGCCGCCACGGCCCGCTCGTGCTCGCCGACCACGGCCGCGCCAGGTTCGACGGCCGTGGCGGTCGGGTCGTCAGTGAGCGGGGCCGCCCCCGCCTCGGACCGGACGTCGGTCATCGGACCGCTCGGTTCGTACCACCGGGCACCGTGCTCAGCGGGTGGCCGCCTGCGGGGCTGAGTGCTCGATCACGCGGTCGATGAACCCGTAGTCCTTCGCCTCCTCGGCGGTGAACCACCGGTCGCGGTCGGAGTCGGCCTCGATGCGCTCGATGGGCTGGCCGGTGTGGAAGGCGATGCGCTCGGCCATCATCCGCTTGAGATAGACGATCTGCTCGGCCTGGATGGCGATGTCGGTGGCCTGGCCCTGCATCTGCCCCGAGGGCTGGTGCATGAGGATCCGGCTGTGCGGGAGGGCGAAGCGCTTGCCCGGCGTCCCGGCGCACAACAGGAACTGGCCCATCGAGGCGGCCAGGCCCACGCAGATGGTGCTCACGTCGCAGCTGACGTACTGCATGGTGTCGTAGATGGCCAGGCCGTCGGTGACCGAGCCCCCCGGCGAGTTCACGTACAGCGCAATGTCGCGCTCGTGGTTCTCGGCGGCGAGGAGGAGGAGCTGGGCACAGACCTGGTTCGCCACGGTCTCGTCGATGGCGCTGCCCAGGAAGATGATGCGCTCCTTGAGGAGGCGCTGGAAGACGTCCGCCGAGGCCAGGTCGGGCAGATTGCTGGTCCGCATCGACGGGGGCAGGCCTGCGACCTGGGGTGACGCATGGTGGGGGTGTGATGCCATGGCACGAGGCTACCCGGGATGCCCCTGCGGGTCGGGCAGGGTACGAAGAGCCGCCCCAGTAGGCTCGATGCATCCCGACGGTCGGCGCGGTGCGGTCACCGGGACATTGCGGGCGTGGCGGAACGGTAGACGCGCGGGGTTTAGGTCCCCGTCCCTTCGGGGGTGGAGGTTCGACTCCTCTCGCCCGCACGATGGAGCCTCTCGATCATCGGCATCACTGCGATCATCAGCATCACTGCATGTCAACGGCGCGCCTCGATCCCATCGGGCGACGGTTCGCCCCAACCGTTCTCTGAGAGCGTTCCCCGCACGCCGACCGTCGACCCGATCACATCGTCGACGGCAAACCCGTTCGTCGTGGTCGCCTTATCGCGACGACGAAGCCTCAGGCGCGTGTGCCGGCGTCGACAGGCTCACGACAGTCCGCACCACACCGTTCCCCGGGTCGACCAGGTCCACCTCGGGCCGGTCCGCATCGACCACGTACGCGGTCGACCCACTGCGAGACATCGTCACGGTGACCGGATCGACTCCGACGTTGGTGTCGAGCACGGGGCGCGCTATGGCAAAGTCGACGGAACCGAACGCTCGACCCCGTGGCTCCACGTGAGGAAGAGTATGGTCACTCCCGGTAACGGTGTAGACGATGCTGTCGTCGGGGCCCGGGGCGATCCCGTAGGGACAGCCGCGGGACGAAGGCCATCGTACCGTCGCCACGACCTGATAAGTCGTGGTGTCGATCTCTTTGACGTCACAACTCTCCTTGTCGGCGACGTACGCATAGTCGCCATCATGCGACAGCGCCATGAAGTACGCACCTCGCCCCACCTCGATGTGGGCCAGCTGCGCACCGGAAGCGGCATCGAAGACGTAAACCGAGTCTGACGACGAGGAGAGCACCGGGGCCATGTTGGCTTGGCTCACCCACACCTTGGCGCCGTCGGGGCTCACCGCGACGCTCGTCGGCTTCGAGAAGTTCATGTTCGGCGACGATTCTTCCGGGATGGCCAACGCGCCGACGACCGTGAAGTCGGCGGTGTCGATCACACTGACCGACGACAATGACGCTGATGACGCTGACGAAGGTGATGAGGACGACGAACCCGATGCACCGGGAACAAGCCCGTTGTCCGTCACGTACGCCTTGCTGCCATCGGGCGAGAAGGCCACGTCGATGGGGTTGGCACCAACCGAGATCGTGGTGATCACCGTGTCGGTCAGCGACGAGACGACGGTGACCGATCCCGGCGCGCCCAGATCGTCGAGATCGCCGGTGTCGGCCACCCACACCTGGCGGCCGTCGGGCGTGACGGCCAAGCCCGTGGGGGTACGGCCGAGCGGAACCCGGGCGACGACGGCGCCGTCCCGAAGGACGTCGAGACGGTCCGATGTGGGCTCGGTCACGTATGCGGTGTCTCCGTCCGGAGACAAGGCCATATCCATGCCGTGAGCGGAAGGAGCGGAGCCGGGGATCGACCCGAGATTGATATGGATGTGGGAGAGCGCCAGCAAGAGACCGACGACGGCCAGGACTCCCACGACGCCGATCCCACCGATGGCGACGGAGACGACGATCGCCGCGCGGCCGAAGCGATTCGGTGTGCTTCCGGGCGGTATCCGTAGCGGAGGCGTCTCCACTGTCGCGTGACCTTCGGGCTACGTGACCTTCGGGCGCGTGACCTTCGGGCGCGTGACCTTCGGGCGCGTGACCTTCGGGCGCGTGACCTTCGGGCGCGTGACCTTCGGGCGCGTGACCTTCGGGCGCGTGACCTTCGGGCGCGTGACCTTCGGGCGCGTGACCTTCGGGCGCGTGACCTTCGGGCGCGTGACCTTCGGGCGCGTGACCTTCGGGCGCGTGACCTTCGGGCACGTGACCTTCGGGCGCGTGACCTTCGGGCGCGTGACCTTCGGGCGCGTGACCTTCGGGCGCGTGACCTTCGGGCGCGTGACCTTCGGGCGCGTGACCTTCGGGCGCGTGACCTTCGGGCGCGTGACCTTCGGGCGCGTGACCTTCGGGCACAGGCATCGCCTCGACTCCTGGTCGGGCCTGGGAATCCGTCAGAATCGTAACCTGTTCGTAATACGAATGCTCGGGCCGCCCGGCCCACCCACCGCCGACGCTGGGGCGGGAGGCGAGGGGGGGTTGGCGGGTACCCCGCCCCTCACCCTCGTGCCCTGCCGGTCGACGCCGAGGCGGATGGTCCAGGCCCTCTCGGCAACCTGGTGCAATGGAGCTGTGATCACCGGGCGTGACCTCACCATCGAGATCGGCGGCAGGGCGTTGCTACGCGACGCCTCGTTCATGGTCGGGCCCGATGACAAGGTCGGCCTGGTCGGTCGCAACGGCACGGGCAAGTCCTCGCTCGTGTCGGTGATCTGCGGCCCCGCCCCCGCCCACCTGCGCGTGGCCGGCGACGTCTCGGTGCAGGGCACCCTCGGGTTCCTGCCCCAGGTCCCCACGCCCGGAGGCCTCGGGCTCGAGCCCACCGGCTTCTCACATGTGCTGTCGGCTCGGGGCCTCGACGTCCTCGACGAGGAGATGCACCAGGCCCGCAACGCGGTGAGCGCCGATCCCACCACCGAGGCCATCGCCCGGTTCTCCGACATCGAGGAGCGCTACGGCGCGGCTGGCGGCTACAGCCTCGAAGGCGAGATCGCCCGACTGGCCGAAGGCATCGGGCTGCGCCAGGACACGCTGTTCGACGACATCGACTCCTTGTCCGGTGGCCAGCGCCGGCGCGTCGACATCGTGCGCGTCCTGTTCGGCCGCCCCGACACCCTCGTGCTCGACGAGCCCACCAACCACCTCGACCTCGCCGCCAAGCGCTGGCTCACCGCCGAGTTGTCTCGCTTCGGGGGGGCGATGCTCGTCATCAGCCACGACCTGAAGTTGCTCGACCGGGTCATCACCAAGGTCCTGAGCGTGGCCGACGGGGGGCTCCGGGAGTTCAAGGGCAACTACAGCTCGTACCGGGCTCAGCTCAACGCCGACATCGAGCAGCGCGAGAAGAAGCGGTCGCTCGAGGACCGTCAGATCCGCAAGCTCAGCACCCTGGCCGACTCCATGCGGGCCAGTACCGAGGACCGCGCCCGGAAGGCCAAGGTCCTCGACCGCCGGGTCGAGCGCATGAAGGACAACCGCACCGAACTGGTGAAACGCGAGCGCAAGACCCGTTTTCGCCTCCCCACCCCGGCGCGCTCGGGGGCGTTGCCCCTGACCGTGCGCGGCGTGCAGGTGTCGTACGGGGCGAAGAAGGTCCTCCTGAACGTCGACTTCGTCGTGGGCCGCGGCGACCGGGTGGTGGTAATCGGGCGCAATGGTGCCGGCAAGAGCTCCCTGCTGCGGTGCCTGGCGTCGGTGCAGGCGCCGACCCAGGGCACGGTGGAGATGGGCCACAACGTGGTCCCCGGGTACTTCGCCCAGGAGCACGAGCAACTCGACCCGGACCGCTGCGCCCTGGACCAGATCGACGACGGCGTGCTGCGGACGGTGTCGGAGCGCCGGGCCCTCCTGGGCTCGTTCGGGTTGACGGGCGCCACCGGTGACCAGTTGCCGGCGGCGCTGTCGGGCGGTGAGCGGGCCAAGCTGAGCCTGGCCATGCTGTCGGCGGGGCGCGCCAACCTCCTCATGCTCGACGAGCCGACGAACAACCTCGACCCGGCGTCGGTCGAGGCCGTGGGCGAGATGCTGAGCACGTGGCCGGGCACCGTCGTCGCCGTCAGCCACGACCGCCCCTTCGTGGACGCCTTGCGCCCCACCCATGCGCTGCACCTGCCCGAGGAGCGCTACGAGCTGTGGCGCGAGGAGTACCTCGAGGACGTGGAAATGCGATGACCACGCATGTGGCCATGCTCCGGGCGGTGAACGTCGGGGGATCGCCCATGGCCATGGCGGACCTGCGCGCCGCCTTCGTCGACATGGGACACGACGACGCCCGGACCTACATCCAGACCGGCAACGTGGTGTTCGCGTCATCGGCTCCGGCCGCCCGCCTGCAGGTCGAGATCGAGGCCGGTCTCGAGGCTCGCTTCGGCCGCGCCGTGCCGCTCGTGATGCGCACCGGGACGCAGCTGGCCAAAGTCGTGCGCGACAACCCGCTGGCCGGTGGCCGCGACCCGAAGAAGACCCACGTGACGTTCCTGCGCCAAAAACCCGAACGGGGGCGGGTCACGGGCCTCGACACCGACGCGTTCCTCCCCGACGAGTTCCGGGTGGCGGGGCTCGAGGTCTACGTGTCCTGCCCCAGCGGGTACGGGCGGACGAAGATCACCAACGCCTACTTCGAGCGAGCCTTGAAGGTGCCGGCCACGACTCGGAACCTCACGACCGTGACGAAGCTGGTGGGGATGGCGACCTGAGCCACGGATTGTCAGGAAACCCACAGGTGGCGTTGACCCGACCCATCGGTGCGGCCGGGACACTGACGCCATGGTTCACCCGGCCAGTCTCCACACCGACGAGGGTCCGCTCCCCCGCCTGGAGGTGCTCGGGCCCCAGGTCGACATCGCCATCCCCGTCTACAACGAGGAGGCCGACCTCGAGGCGAGCGTCAGGAGGCTGCATGCCTACCTGCGCCACGAGCTCCCCTTCACCTTCCGCATCACCATCGCCGACAACGCCAGCACCGACCGGACGTGGGCCATCGCCCGCGCTCTCGAGCGCGCGCTCCCCGGGGTACGGGCCGTGTGCCTGGAAGAGAAGGGGCGCGGTCGTGCGCTGCACCACGTGTGGTCGACGAGCGACGCCGCGGTGCTCGCTTACATGGACGTCGACCTCTCCACCGATCTCGCCGCCGTGCTCCCCCTCGTCGCCCCCCTGGTCTCGGGGCACAGCGACATGGCCATCGGCACCCGCCTGGCCCACGGGGCGCGCGTGGTGCGGGGCACCAAACGCGAGGTCATCTCCCGTTGTTACAACCTCCTGCTGCGCACCACCCTGGCCGCGGGCTTCTCCGACGCCCAGTGCGGGTTCAAGGCCATCCGGGCCGACCGCGCCCGGGCCCTGCTGCCCCTGGTCCAGGACACGGGATGGTTCTTCGACACCGAGCTCCTCTTCCTGGCCGAGCGGGCCGGCATGCGCATCCACGAGGTCCCCGTGGACTGGGTCGACGACCCCGACTCTCGCGTCGACCTCCTCGCCACCGCCCTCGACGACCTGAAGGGCGTCGCCCGACTGGTGCGCGGCGTGGCCACCGGGAGCCTCCCCTTGGCCACGCTGCTCGAGTCGACCTCGGCCGAGCAGGCGGTGGCGGCCCGGCCCGGACTGTTCGCCCAGTTGGCGCGCTTTTGCGTCGTGGGCGTGGTGAGCACGGTCGCCTACGTGGTGCTCTACGTGGCCCTGCGCGGTGCCATGCCCGCGCTGGCCGCCAACGCGCTGGCCCTGCTCGTCACGGCCGTGGCCAACACCGCCGCCAACCGGCGGCTGACCTTCGAGGTCCGCAGCCGCCGCTCACGCCTGCGCCACCAGCTCCAGGGCATCGCCGTGTTCGCCGTGGGCCTCGCCCTCACAAGCGGCGCGCTCGCCGCGCTGCACGACCTCGCCCCCCGGTCGGGCCGCGGCCTCGAGGTCGGCGTGCTCGTGAGCGCGGGTGCGGCCGCCACCGCGGTGCGCTTCGCGCTCTTCCGGTCCTGGGTCTTCGCCGGGTCCGCCGATCCCCTGCCCGTCCCGGCACCGACCGTGGTGCCATCACCGACCGCGCCGGCACGACCCGTGTCTTCACCAACCTCCGGGAGACAGCGGTGACGACCGACCTCCTTCCCAGCGAACCCCTCACCACCGAGCGCCCTCACGGCGCCGAGGCGCCCGACGCTTTCGGGATGCGGACGAGGAACGACGAGCGCCGGCCCGTGGGGCGCGCCCGGCGACTGGTGCGGGGGCGGCCCGACGACCCAACCTGGGTCAGGCCCGCACTACTCGTGCTCCTGGTGGGCACGGCGGTCCTCTACCTGTGGGGCCTGGGCGCGTCGGGCTGGGCCAACTCCTTCTACTCGGCCGCGGTCCAGGCCGGCACCAAGAGCTGGAAGGCCTTCTTCTTCGGGTCGTCGGACGCGTCGAACTTCATCACCGTCGACAAGCCCCCCGCCGCGCTGTGGGTCATGGAGATCTCCGCCCGGCTCTTCGGCCTCAACTCGTGGAGCATCCTCGTGCCGCAGGCGCTCGAGGGCGTGGCGTCGGTCGCCGTGCTCTACGCGGCGGTGCGTCGCTCGTTCCGCCCCGGCGCCGCGCTCCTCGCCGGCCTGGTGCTCGCCACCACGCCGGTGGCCGCACTCATGTTCCGCTACAACAACCCCGACGCCCTGCTCGTGCTCCTGCTCACGGTGGCGGCCTACACCACGGTGCGGGCCCTGGAGCGTGCCAACGGGTGGTGGCTCGTGCTCGCCATGAGCGCGGTGGGGACGGGGTTCATCACCAAGATGCTCCAGGCCTTCCTGATCGTCCCCGCCCTGGCGATCGTGTACCTCGTCGCCGCCCCCACGCCGTGGCGCCGCCGTCTGGGGCAACTCGCCGGCGCCGCCGTGGCCCTGGTGGTGTCGTCAGGGTGGTGGGTGGCGGTCGTGCAGCTCACCCCCGCCGCCGACCGGCCCTACATCGGCGGGTCCCAGGACAACAACCTCGTGAACCTGATCTTCGGCTACAACGGGCTCGGACGGCTGTCGGGAAGCGAGAGCGGCAGTGTCGGCGGCGCGGGCGCAGCCGGGTCACGGTGGGGCCCCACCGGCCTGTTGCGCTTCTTCGGGTCCGAGTTCGGGACACAGATCTCGTGGCTCATTCCCGCCGCGCTGATCCTGGCCGCCACGTGTCTGTGGTTGTGGCGACGTCGGCCCCGCACCGACGCGCCACGCAGCGCCATGCTCCTATGGACGGGATGGCTGCTCGTGACCGTCGTCGTCATCAGCCTGGCCAAGGGCATCATCCACCCCTACTACTCGGTGGCCGCCGCCCCCGCCGTCGGCGCCATGGTCGGCATCGGCACGTCCGCCCTGTGGGCGCGTCGGGCCCAGCACGGCGCGCGCGTCGCCCTCGGCCTGGCGTTGGCGGTGACCGCGGTGTGGTCCTACGTCCTGTTGGAACGGGCCCCGTCGTGGATGCCGTGGTTGGCACCACTCGTGCTCGGGGTGGGCCTCGGGTGCGCCGTCCTCCTCGCGCTCGCACCGCGCCTGCGGGGGCGGGCCGCGCTCGCCGTCGGGGCGGTGGGGATCTGCGCCGCGCTGGCCGGGCCCGGTGCCTACGCCCTCGACACCGCGGCCACCGCCCACACCGGGGCCATCCCGTCGGCCGGACCGGCGAGCGCCGGTTCGGGGCCCGGCGGCGTCCCGCCGGGTGCGGGTCGGGGTGGGTTGCCCGGCGCGGGCGGGAGCGGGCGGACCGGCGCCCTGCCGTCCGGCGCAGGAACGAGCGCCGGCGCGCCCGGTGCCTTCGGCGCCGCGGGGCCGGGTTCGGCTCCAAACGGGTCGCGTGGTGCCGGTGCATTTGGCGGCCCCCCGGGGGCCGGTGCGGCCGTGGGTCGGACGGGTTCGCGATTCGCCACGGGCGCCGGTGGCGCAGCGGGCGGCCCGGGCGGCGGGGGCGGGTTCCTGTCCATCAGCACGCCGGGGAGCAAGCTCGTGCACGCGCTCGAGTCGGGCGCGGCCAAGTACACGTGGGTGGCCGCCACCGTGAACTCCAACTCGGCGGCGGGATACCAGCTCGCCACCGACGACCCGGTCATGGCCATCGGTGGCTTCAACGGCACCGACCCGGCCCCGACGCTCGCCCAATTCGAGCGCGACGTGGCGGCGAAGAAGATCCACTACTTCATCTCCGGCGGCGGCGGGCTGGGCACGGGCGGCACGGGCACCACCGCCACGGAGATCACCCAGTGGGTGGAGAGCCACTTCACGGCGACCACCATCGACGGCGTCACGGTCTACGACCTCACCTCCGGGTCGCCGGCCGGGACGTGAGGCCGGAGGACCAAGCCGGAGGACCAATAGGTCGCAGGGACCATGGACGGGCCCCGGGCGCGCCCTTCATGCTGAGAGATGGCCGAATGGCACGTTCGCCGAGCCGGCGCGCCCGGAGCGCTGCTCGAGCGCGGGGTTGCATCGACCGGGCCCTCCGACGTCGTCGAGGGCCCCGGTCCCGGCGTCGCCGAGCGCTCGGCGCCAGCCGACGGCGCCATCCGCCCCCACCGCGCCCCGGCGCCTCGTCCGAGCTCGCCTCGTCCCTGGCCTTCGCTGCGACGGGCCCGCCGGGTGGGCTGGGCCCTGATCGGGCTCCAGCTCGTCATCATGGTGGCGCTGAGCACCGTCCAGTACAGCCGGTTCGCGCTGACCACGGACTTCGGGGCCTACGCCCAGGCGTGGTGGAAGATCGCCCACGCGCAGCTCGACCCGTGGAGCACCGTGTTCCAGGCCGCGTTCTGGAAGAACGACGCCGAGCTCCTCATGTGGCCCCTGGCGCTGTTGTTCCACCTCTACCCCCACCCGGTGCTCCTGCTGTGGGTGCAGGACGTCGTGGTCGCCGCGACCGAGATCGTGACCCTCGGGTGGATCGTGGACGTCGTGAGCGCCTCGGGCCGAGACCTCACGGCGCGGCGCGGCACGGTCATCGCCATCGGAGCCGCGCTGTCGATGGCGGTGAACCCGTGGGTGTTCCAGACCATCGGCTTCGACTTCCACTTCGAGACGCTGTCGGCGCTCTTCGTCGTCCTCGTGGGCCGCGACCTGTGGGCGGGCAGGAATCGGCGGCTGTGGTGGTGGGCCGCCCTGTGCCTGGCCTCGTCGGTGCTCGGCGCGCTGTATCTGTTCGGCATCGGGCTGTCGGGCGCCGTGGCCGGGCGCCGGTCCCGGCGCACCGGGCTGGCGCTGGCGGGGCTCGGGCTCGGGACCTTCGTGGTCCTGAACGCGCTGGGGGCGGCCGGGCTCGGGAACCGGCTCATCGACTCGGGCTACGCCTATCTGGCCGGAGGACACCACGGCCATGTCGACGTCCTCAGCATCGGCGTCGGCGCGCTCACCCATCCCGGCGCCGTGGCGCACGTGGTGGCGCAGCGCTGGGCCACGCTCTTTCAGTTCCTCGTCGTGGCCGGTCTCGTCGGGGTGTTCTCACCCTGGGGGGGTGGCATGGCCCTCGTCGTGTTCGTCCCGAGCCTGCTGGATTCGAACCCCGCCTTCTTGCGCACGGCCCAGTCCTTTCAGAGCTGGCCGGCCCTGCCCTTCGTGCTGGTGGGCTCGGTCATGGTCGTCGTGCGCCTGAGTGCTTGGCGAGGCGGACGGGCCCGGCGCCTGTGGGCCGTGGCCCTCGTGGTGGTGGCGATCCCGCTCGCCGTCGTCCTCGGCCGGGGCCTGCCCCAGGCCGGCGCGTGGATCGCGGTGAGCGCCCCGGCGGCGGCCCAGCTGTCTGCGGCCGAGGCCCGCATCCCGCCCGGGGCCGAGGTGATCGCCTCACAAGGCGTCGTGGGCCGGTTCGCGACGCGCGACGACGTGTACACGTTCCCGTTCCTCTACCACCGGCCCGGCACGTCGCCGACCACGTTTCCGGTGCAACGCACCACCGTGGTGTTCGTGCTGACCACACAGGGGACGAACGAGCCGTCGCCGGCCGCCACCGCCGCCGCGGTGCGCGACGTCGAGCACCGCCTGCATGGGCGCGTCGTCGTCGACCGCGCCGGGGTCACCGTGCTCGAGTGGTCGCCGCCGCGCCACACGACCTCGGTCACCCTGGACGGCGCGCCGGGCGCGGGACCGGCGGGGCACGACGAGTCAGCGCGCTGAGCGTCAGCCGCCGCCGTCCACGCTGATCACCTGGCCGGTGAGGTAGCCCGCCTCGTCCGAGCACAAGAACCGCACCACCCCGGCCACGTCCTCGGGCCGGCACACCCGGCCGAAGGCGGCCCGGGCGTCCATGGTCGTGATGTCGTCGACCCCCATGGCCCGTACCAGGCGCCGGCCCATCTCGGTGACCACGAGCCCGGGCGCCACCACGTTCACGTGCACGTTGTGGGGACGCTCCTCCTTGGCGAGGGTCAGGGCCAGGGCCTCGAGGGCGGCCTTGGCCATGTTGTAGGGCGAGCTGTTGGGGGCGAGGAGCTTGGCGGCCACGCTGGAGACGAACACGACGTCCCCCCGGGGCGCGTTGCGCATCGAGGGCAGGACGAGGCGGCACAGGTGATGGGCTCCGAAGGCGTGCACGGCGACGACACGTTCCAGCTCGGCCGGGTCGGTGTCGACCACGGTGTGGCCCCGGCTGGCGATGCCGGCCGAGTGCACGAGCGTGTCGAGCACCCCGAAGTCCTCGAGCACGGCGTCGACCATGGCCCGGTCCTCGTCCGCCGACTCCACGCTGGCCGCGTACGACCGGCACCGCCGGCCCAGCGACTCGACGGCCTGCACGGTCTCGGCCGCGGCATCGGCGTCGCGCCGGTAGTTGATGGCGACGTCGAAGCCGTCGGCGGCCAGGGCCAGCGCGCAGGCGCGCCCGATCCCTCGGCTCCCGCCGGTGACGAGCGCGACCCGTCCCGAGCTTCCCACGGCCGCCGGCCTACGCCGCCGGCCGGAACATGGGCACGTGCGCGCCCTCGCCGATGTCGGTGATCTCGAGCCGCAGCGCCATGCCCGCCTCGAGGGCGTCGAACTCGCAGCCGACGACATTGGTCATCATGCGCGGCCCCTCGGCCAGGTCGACGACCGCGGCGACATAGGGGACACGCTCGTTGAAGGGCGGGAGGTCGTTCTGGTGCACGACGGACCACGTGTAGAGGGTGGCGTCCCCGCTGGCCTGCTCCCACGACACCGTGTCGGCGCCACAGCGCGGGCAGAAGGGTCGGGGGTAGTAGTGCGCCTCCCCGCACGTCGAGCAGCGCATGAGCAGCAGGCGGCCTTCCGCCGCGGCGTCCCACCACGGCTGGGTGAAGTCGTCGGGGGTGGGGAGATCGAAGCGGCCTGTCGCCATCGTGTCAGCCTCGTTCGCGGTGTGGGGACGTCCCGGTGCGAGCCCCCGGGTCGGGCCTGTCGGGGCGTCTCGCCGTGTTGACCCTGGCGAGCGCCATGGGTCATGCTGCCCGGGTTCCAGATCCGACGTCAACGTGGCGCGGGAGACCGGCGTCGGACGCCGGGCACGAGGCTGTGAAGCGAAGCAGGAGGACACCTGATGGGGATGCTCGAGGGGAAGACCGCCATCGTCAGCGGCGCCGGCCGCGGAATCGGACGCGCCGAGGCCCTCCTGCTCGCCGCCGAGGGCGCCAAGGTCATCGTCAACGACGTCGGCGCGTCACGTGAAGGTGCGGGCAACGACGTGCACCCTGCGGAGCAGACGGTGCAGGACATCAAGTCGGCCGGCGGCGAGGCCCTGCTCAACAGCAGCGACGTGAGCTCGTGGGCCGGGGCCGAGACCCTCGTGGCCCAGGCCGTCGACGCGTGGGGCAAGCTCGACATCCTCGTCAACAACGCCGGGATCCTCAGGGACAAGATGAGCTTCAACATGGACGAGTCCGACTGGGACGACGTCATCCGCGTGCACCTGAAGGGCCACTTCGCCCTGTCGCACTTCGCGGCGGTGCACTGGCGCAACCGCTCCAAGGCGGGAGAGGACGTGACGGGCCGCATCATCAACACGGCGTCGGAGGCCGGCCTCTTCGGCAACGCCGGACAGGCCAACTACGGCGCGGCCAAGGCGGGCATCGCGGCGATGACCATCATCTTGGGCCGCGAGCTCGCCCGGTACGGGGTCACGGTGAACGCCATCTCCCCCCGGGCCCGCACTCGCATGACCGAGGACCTCTTCGGCGACATGGCCAAGGCCGAGGAGGGCAAGTTCGACGCCTTCGCCCCCGAGAACGTGGCACCGCTGGTGGCGTTCCTCGCCTCGGACGAGGCCGCCGACATCAACGGGCAGAACTTCGTGGTGTACGGCGGATCGGTGTGGGTGATGCAGGGGTGGCAGCCCGCCGGGGAGCTCAAGCGCGACTCGGGGTGGACGCCGAAGGAACTGGCCGACAACAAGGCGACCCTGTTCGCCTCCCGCAAGCCCGGCCTGCCGCCCTTCACCTTCTGATCCCCGGATTCCCCGACGGGCAGCCTGGTCCCCGGTTCCCCGGGACGGGCTCGTCCCGGGCTCGCCGGGCGGCCGAGCGCGCCCGGCCCGTCCCTGACGAGAATGTCAGGTACGGCGCCGGAGATCCGGTTAACCTCTGGCAGCCCGTGGGGAGCGGTGCACCGATTCAAGGGGAGGCCCACAACATGCTCGGACTACTCACAAGCGATCTGGCCGGCGGTCTTCGGCGCCAGGGACGACGCCGAGCGTCGCGGGTGACGGCGGTCGCGGTGGTCGCCGCACTGTCGTTGGGCCTGGCGGCCTGCAGCTCGGGAGGCGGGTCGACGACCACGACCATCAAGCTCAACCCCGCCACGGCCACGTCCGACGTGTCGGCCGCGTACGACAATCTCTTCCACTTCACGACGGGGTCGGTCGCCTCCAAAGAGGCGGTCATCCAGGACGGGTCCAAGCTGAAGGGCGCCATGTCCCAGGCGCTGAGCTCGTCGGAGGCGAGCGCCGCGGACGGCGCCAAGATCCACACCGTCACCCTGCTGAGCTCCAAGAAGTGCGGCACCCAGTCGCTCCCCTACCCGTGCGCGCACGTCGTCTACGACATTCTCGGCACGTCGGGGACGGCCATCCTGGCCAACAACAACGGGTACGCCGTGTACATCGGCGGGAAGTGGCTGGTGGCCAAGACCACCATCTGCACCCTGCTCGGCCTGTTCTACACCGCCGAAGGCAAGACCGGGTCGCCCCCCGGCTGCTGACGGGGTCGAAAGCTGCTCCGCCACGTCCGGTCGGCGGAGCAGCTTTCGACCGACTTTTCGGCGACGCTGTCGGCGCGTCGACGCCGGCGTTGACCGCCACGCTTTGCGCGGCGCGTTGCGCCCGAGGGTCCAGTGCCCGACCGGCGCGGATGCCCGGTCGGCGAGGCTGGGAGACGAGCGGAGGGCTCAGGCCTTGCTCGGGAGCGCGGCCGTCGCCTCGCCCACGACCTTGACCTCGCCCTCGCCGTTGGCGAGGCTGCACTCGAGCTCGACGAGGTTGCGGCCGTCCTCGACCCGCTTGCCCCTGACCACGATCTTGGTGGTGAGCTCCTCGCCCGGCCAGGTCTGGCGGGAAAAGCGCACCTTGTAGTGCGTGACGTTCCCGGCGCCGACGTAGTCGGTGAGGGCGGTGCCGAGCAGGCCCATCGAGAACATCCCGTGCCCGAACACGCTGGGCTGACCCGCCGCGGTGGCGAGGACCTCGTCGTGGTGCATGGGGTTGTAGTCCCCCGACGCCCCGGCGTAGCGCACGAGGTCGGTCCGGGTCAGGGTGTGGCTCGAGGCCGGTGCCTCGTCCCCCTCGTTGACGTCTTCGAAATACCGAGTGGCCTCGCCCATGTCCGTCCCTTCTCGCCCGATCGCCGCAGCTTGGGCGGCGTGTCCCTGTACTGTCAAACCGCTGTCGCCAACCGTGGCCGGGCGCGCTCAGCTTCCGGGCTCGGGGTCGCGGGGCAGCCCGAGGATGCGCTCGCCGATGACGTTGCGCTGTACCTCGCTCGTCCCCCCGGCGATGGTCAGGCACCGGGTGGAGAGGAACCCCTGGCTCCAGCGCGCGGCGTCGTCCTCGGTGGTGGCGCCCATGGCGCCGAGCAGCATGAGGCCCAGCTCCTGCACCCGTTGCTCGTGCTCGGCCCCGAGGAGCTTGCGCACGCTGGCCTCGGGGCCGGGCTCGACACCCGACACCGACCGCAGCGTCGTGCGGGCCCCGAGCAGGGCGACCGACTGGGCCTCGGCCAGGAGCGCGCCCACGCTGTCGAGGACCACGGGGTCCTCCCCCTCCGCGGCCCCGATGGACTTGAGGATCCCTTCGATCCCGAAGCCGAAGGTGGCCCCCGAGGCCATCGACACGCGCTCGTTGGCGAGCGTGGTGCGGGCCAGGCGCCACCCGCCGTTCACCGGGCCCACGACGCAGTCGTCGGGCACGAAGACGTCGGTGAAGAACACCTCGTTGAACATGGCCGCGCCCGTGATCTCGCGCAGCGGTCGCACCTCGATGCCTTCGCTGTGCATGTCGACGATGAAGTACGTGATGCCTTCGTGCTTGGAGGCATCGGGATCGCTGCGGGCCAGACAGATGCCCCAGTCGGCGCGCATGGCGATCGACGTCCACACCTTCTGCCCGTTGAGGACCCAGCCGCCGTCGTGGCACGTGGCCCGCGTCGAGAGCGCGGCGAGGTCACTGCCGGCCCCGGGCTCGCTGAAGAGCTGGCACCACACGAGCTCGCCGCGCAGCGTCGGCCCGACCCAGCGCTCCTGCTGCTCGGCGGTGCCGTGGGCGATGATGGTGGGGAGGGCCCAGGCACCCACCGCCAGGTGGGGCCGGTGCACGCGCGCCGCGGCCAGCTCCTCGTCGATCACGAGCTGTTCGACAGGCCCGGCCCCGCGCCCACGGCGCGGGCCAGTGCGGGGCCATGAGCCCGGCGTCGACCAGCCGTCGGCGTCGCTCGGCGGGGTCCGACTCCGCCACCACCTCGGCCACCACCGCCCGGACACCCTCCCGGACGCGCTCGGCGTCCTCGGGGAGATCGAGCGCGAGGCGGCGTCGGCTGCCGTGCAGCACGGCCCGCGTGGCCTCGACCCGCAGGACGCGGGCGGGGCCGACGAGCTGGCGCAGCGACAGGGCCCGGCGCAGGTGGAGGTGGGCGTCGTGCTCCCAGGTGAAGCCCATGCCTCCCAGGATCTGGATGCAGCCCTTGGCGCACTCCACGTAGGCGTCGAGGACGAAGGCCCCGGCCAGGATGGCCGACAACTCGACCTGGGCCGGGTCCCCGGCGTCGGCGGCCTGGGCCGTGTCCCAGGCCAGGGCGGTGGTCTGCTCCACCGCCACCAGCATGTCGGCCAGGCGGTGCTTGACGGCCTGGAACTGGCCGATGGGACGCCCGAATTGCCGACGCTCGATGGCATAGGCGGTGCCGGTGTCGAGGCACCAGCGCCCTCCGCCGGCACACTCCGCCGCGCCCAGCACGAGCGCCAGGTCGCGCACGGTGGCGCTCGTCACCCCCGGCAGCTGCCGATCGGGGCCGAGCTGCAGACCCGACACCTGCACCGTCCCCACCCGGCGGGTGGGGTCCAGGCTGGCCAGGGCGGCGGTGCTGACCCCGTCGGCCACGTCGATGACGCCCCACAGCTCCGGGGCACCCTCGACCGTGATGGGCGCCAACACCCGCCCGACCAGGGTGGCGCCAAGGACAGGGGAAAGCTCGCCGTGCACCGACAGCGTGCCGTCACCGACCCGCACCCCGGTCAACGTGCCGGCCCCGGGCAGGGCCACGGCGGTGGGGACGGTGCCGTCGACCATCGAGGGCAGCAGGGCCTTGCGCTGGGTGTCGTCGGCCCCGGCCGAGAGGACCGCGACGGCGAGCATGGTGGAGAGGGCCGGCCCCGGCATCACGGCCCGGGCCGTCTCCTCGACGACGACGGCGGCCTCGAGCATCCCGAAGCCCTGCCCGCCGTACTCCTCGGCCACGTGGATGCCCAACCACCCCTGCGCGGCCAGCTCGTCCCAGAACGGCGGCATGGTCTCGGTGGGCGCGTCCAGCAGGGCGCGCGGCACCTCGGGCGGGCAGCGTGCGTCGAGCCACCGTCGCACCGTGCGACGCAGCTCCTCGTGGTCCTCCCCGATGCCGATGGGCATGCGACTCCCCTGTCTGGTGTGGTGGGCGCTGCTGACCTGGAGGACGTAGTGGCGGAGCGGGCGGCGACCGGTCCCGACGGTTCCTCAGAACCAGCCGATGAGGTGGTCGATGGACCACACCTGCCAGCCGTGGGTCCCCAGGATCACCGCCGCGGCCAGGACCATCATGGCGTTCTGGCCCTGTTCCGCCCAGTCGTGGATCATGAGGACGAAGTACAAGAGGTTGAGGGCGATGCTGGCGAAGGCGGCCACCGGGGTGAGCACGCCCAAGGTGAGCCCGAGCCCGAGCGACAACTCGCTCATGAGGACGACCCACGTCATCGCCTTGGGGTGGGGCTTGACCACGGCGTCGAAGCCGGCTCCCACGAACTTGAAGCGGTGCTTGGCGGCGATGTCCGCGGCCCAGTTGATGCCGGCCTGGCGTTTGATCCACGCCGTGAGGTTCTTGTGCCGGAAGCTCTCGAGCCACCACAGCCCGAGACCGATGCGGAGGACCGCCGCCCACTGGGCCCCGCTGAGCAGAGAGGTCTTCATGCCGCTCGTTCTAGCATCGCCCGACCTGGGAATTCACACCCGGGCGCCGAAACCGGGACCCGGTCCCCGCACCGCACCGGGCCCGGAGTCGGTCAGCCCCGGTGGATGAGGTTGAAGCGCGACGTCACCACGGGCTCCGACGTCGACTCGTCGCGCCACACCGTCTCGGTGACGAGGAAGGTCATGGTCTTGCCCTTGGACTCCTTGGCGTAGGCGTCGGTGACGTGGCCCTCCCCCACGAGCACGTCGCCCACGAACACGGGGCGGTGGTAGATGAACTCCTGCTCCCCGTGGAGGATGATGCCGCCCTTGGCCATGAGGGGCCCGATGACCTCGCCCATGGGGTTGCCCGTGGGCTTGTCGGCCGGCTGGGACTCGGCGAACTCGCCCCAGGTCTGCATCACGAAGGGGTAGGTGGGGGGCACGGGGATGGCCGGGAGTCCCGCCTCGGCCACGGCGCGCGGGTCGCGGTAGACCCGATTGCTGTCGCACACCGCGGTGGCGAAGTTGGCGACCGGGCCGCGCTCGATGACCACCCTCGACTTGCTCATGGGCTTGCCGATGATCTTCTTGAGCTCGTCGTCTGACATCGTTCCCCTCCTGATGCGCCCGGATCGTTGGGCCCGGCGCCCGTGACACTGTGCCGCCTCGGGGTGCCGGCTCGCCAATGGCGGAGGTCGCCGGGCCCCGGGCCGCGCCGGAACAGGCGGGCCCGCACCGGGCGGAGGTGGGACGGGCGGTGGCCTCGGGCGTGCCCGGCGTCGGCCGCCCCTGCTACCGTGCCCGCGGCCCGGCCCGCACGGCGTCACCGATGGCTGCAGGCGGGGGCGCGACCACGGCGACCAGGCGAGGAATGGCGATGCCCGAGTTCGAGACGCTCGGTTACGAGGAGTCCGGGGGCGTGGCGTGGGTCACCCTCAACCGTCCTGCCGTCATGAACTCCTTCAACACCACCATGCAGCGCGAGCTGCACAGCCTGTGGCGCTGGCTGCGCCGGCACGACGACGTACGCGTCGTGGTGCTCACCGGGGCGGGTGACAAGGCCTTCTGCACCGGCATCGACCGGTCCGAGGCGCTGGCCGAAGGACCGCGGCCGGGACGCTCGGGAACCACATCGGCAGCGGCGGGGCCCGAGGGCGGGGAGGAGGCGGTCCACATCGGGTCGGGCACGACGCCGTTCATGTTCGACGACCCCGGCGACAACCTCGGGCCCAAGAGCAACGACCTGTGGAAGCCGGTCATCGCCGCGGTCAACGGTATGGCGTGCGGTGGCGCCTTCTACATGCTCGGTGAGGTCGACTTCATCATCGCGGCCGAGCACGCCACGTTCTTCGACCCCCACCTGACCTTCAACATGGCGGCCTCGTTCGAGCCCCTGCAGATGACCGGCCGCATGCCCTTCGGCGACCTCGTCCGGCTCACCCTCCTCGGGAGCGAGGAGCGCATGAGCGCCCAGCGCGCCCTGCAGATCGGGCTCGTGACCGAGGTGGTGCCGGCCGACGAGCTCCGGGGGCGTGCCCAGTGGGCCGCGGACGTGATCGCCAGGGCCCACCCCGTGGCCGTGCAGGGCACCCTGCGGGCCCTGTGGGCCGGACGGGAGCTGTCGCGCAGCCAGGCGCTCGGCCTCGGATGGGCCTTCGTCGGCCTCGGCAACGACCCCGCCGCCCTGGCCGAGGGCCAGAAGCGCTTCGCCTCGGGCCAACGGGTGGAGTGGCGCCTGCGCTGAGGCCGCTCAGCCCGAGAGCAGGCCGATGGCGAGGGCCCGGAAGGCCCGGGCCCGGTGCGACCTCGTGTTCTTCTCGGCGCTCGCCATCTCGGCGTAGGTGCGCCCGTCGCCCCCGTCGGGGACGAAGACGGGGTCGTAGCCAAAGCCCGCGCTCCCCCGCCGATCGGGCGAGATCGTGCCCTCGACCACGCCGTGGGCGACCACCTCCCGGCCGCCGGGGAAGCAGGCCAGGGCCACCGTGCGGAACCGGGCCCGGCGCCGGTCCGAGGACCGGGCCCCGGCCGCGTCGAGCGCGACGAGGAGCTTGTCCACGTTCTCGTCGTAGGTGGCGTGCTCCCCCGAGTAGCGCGACGAGTGCACACCGGGGGCGCCGTCGAGCGCGTCGACCTCGAGACCGGTGTCGTCGGCGATGGCGGGGAGCCCGGTGGCCTGGACGAGGGCCAGGGCCTTGAGCCGGGCGTTCTCCTCCAGGGTGTCCCCGGTCTCCTCCACCTCACCCACCGACGTGGGCCGGGCCACGAGCTCGACGCGATCACCCACGGTGTCCGACAGCAGGGCGACGATCTCGGCCGCCTTGTCGGGATTGGCCGTGGCCAGCACCATGCGCAGCCGGCCGGTGGCGCCGACGCCGTTGCCGTCGCTGTCGCCGGGGTTGCTCACCGAAAGACGGGCGGCTCTTCGATGACGGCACGCTGCGCCACGAGCAGCTCGGCGATGCCACCTTCGGCTAGGCCCACGAGCTCGTCGAGCTCGCCCCGGGTGAAGGCCATCCCCTCGGCGGTGCCCTGGACCTCGATGAAACGGCCCGACCCGGTCATGACGACGTTCATGTCCACCTCGGCGCGCGAGTCCTCGGAGTAGTCGAGGTCCAAGAGGCACGCCCCGTCGACCACGCCGACCGAGACCGCGGCGCAGGCGTCGGTGAGCGGGTGCGACGTGATGACGCGCTTGTGCACCAGGCGGGTGAAGCAGTCGTGCAGCGCCACATAGGCGCCGCAGATCGAGGCCGTGCGCGTGCCACCGTCGGCCTGGAGGGCGTCGCAGTCCACCGTCACCGACATCTCGCCCATGGCCACGAGGTCGGTCACGGCGCGCAGCGACCGTCCGATGAGGCGCTGGATCTCGTGGGTCCGGCCCGACTGCTTACCCTTGGCCGCTTCGCGCCCGACCCGCTCGGCCGAGGACCCGGGCAACAGGGAGTATTCGGCGGTGACCCAGCCCTTGCCGCCGCCGCGCAGCCACGGCGGCACGCGGTCTTCCACCGACGCCGTGCACAACACCTTGGTCTTGCCCATCGACACCAGCACCGAGCCGTTGGCGAACTCGGTGAAGTCACGGTGGAACGACACCGGGCGCAGGTCGGAGACCTCCCGGCCGTCGGCGCGCCGGGCCCGGAGGTCGGTCACAGCGAGTACCCGCGTCCGACCGCGGCCTGTTCGACGTGGCCCCCAAAGGCCTCGGTCGCCTCGGCCAGGAGGACGGCGGCGGGGACGGTGGGCCAGCGGTGGGTGACCACCAGGCGCCGGGCGCCGGCGTGGCGGGCGTTGGAACCCGCTTGTCTGCCGCTCATGTGGATGGCGGGCCCTTCGTGCTCGGCGGTGTAGGTGGCCTCGCACAGGGCGAGGTCGAGGTCCGGGCCGAGTGACGACAGGCTCCAGCCCGGCCCGGAGTCGGCAGAGTACCCCACCGCGCCCGACGGCCCGTCGACGCGGGTGGCCAACGTCACCGGCGGATGGTCGGTGCGACTGAACGACAGCTGCAGGTCACCGATGTCCACCCCGTCCCCCTCGCCCACCTCGTGCCAGTCGAGGATCCCCTCGATGTCCTGGGTCAGGTGCGACCGCACGCCGGGGGCGGCGTAGACGGGCACGGGGTCACGGTGAAAGCCGTAGACCCAGCGGGCGGCGGTGATGAACCCCTCCACGTCGCTGAAGTGGTCGTGGTGCTCGTGGGTGAGCACGATGGCCGACAGCTTCAGCGGGTCGGTGAAGCGCTGCAGGTTCGCGAACGTGCCCGGCCCGGCGTCGAGCCACACGGCGGTGCCCGACGCCCACGACCGGACCAGGTAGCCACTGGCCGCGCCGCCGGCGTGCGCGTGGCTGCCGTCGCAACCGAGCACGGTGAGCGAGAGCACGCTCAGCCCGACGCCGCGCCGGGCCGGCCCGGCGCGGACGGGCTCCGGTGCATGCCGTCGGCCACCGGCGGCGGGTCGGGCCACGACACGGCTTCGACGGGGCCGAGCTCCTCGGCGAAGAGCCGGCTCCCCACGGCCCGGAACCACCCGACGTCGCCCGACGAGAACACCCGCAACGTCCCGGCGCGCCGGCCCCCCGGGCCAACGTGGACGGGGCGGGCCCCGACGCCGTCGAGCACGTCGCGCCGCTCGACTCCGTCGAGGATGTCGCGCACCTCGAACGCCGTCTCGTCGGCCGAGGACACGAGCACGACGTCGCGGCCCATGACATCGGCGATGGTCCGGGCCAGGAAGGGGTAGTGCGTGCAGCCGAGCAGCAAGGCGTCGACCCCGGCGTCGCGCACCGGCGCCAACAGTCGCTCCGCCAGCACCGCCACCTGGTCCGAGCGCGTCTCGCCTCGTTCCACGAATTCGACGAAGCCCGGGCACGAGGCGGGCACGAGCTCGAGCGGCAGGGGCAACGCCGCGATGGCGCGCTGGTACGCGCCGGACCGGATGGTCCCCACCGTCCCGACCACGCCCACGCGGCGATTGCGCGTGGTCTGGGCCAGGGCCCGCACGCCGGGATCGATGACCCCGACCACCGGGACGTCGAGCGCGGCGCGCAGGTCGTCGAGGGCGGCAGCCGACGCGGTGTTGCACGCCACCACGATGAGCTTCACGTCGACCTCGTCGACCAGCCAGCGGGCGATCTGCAGCGCGAAGGACCGCACCTCGTCGAGCGGCCGCGGCCCGTAGGGGTAGCGGCCGGTGTCGCCCACGTAGACGAAATCCTCGTCGGGCGCGAGGTCGATCAGCGCCCGAGCCACCGACAGCCCCCCGAACCCGCTGTCGAACATGCCGATGGGACGGCCGTCCATGACTGACACCGTCGCGAGGCTACGGGACCGGCGCCGAGGAGGGGCTCAGTGGGAACCTCGAGGCGAGGACCTCACCAGCGGGAGCTGCCTCACCCAGCGGGAGCTGCCTCACCCCAGCGGGAGCTGCCTCAACCCAGCGGGAGCTGCCTCAACCCAGCGGGAGCTGGGGCGCATCGGCGAGAGAGGCCTGCCCGCTGCGCCGGCCCCCCACGGGGAAGACCTGCCCGGGAAGGAAGGACCGGACCCTGTCCTCGCCGGGCCGGCCACCGATGACCTCCACGGACTCGGCGCCGTTGCGCTCGTTGCGGACGTGGGCGAGAAACCGCCACACCGCGCCCCGCAGTACCGGCCCGTCGATCTCGACGAGGTCGCCCCGCCGCAACCCGTTCCACGATTCGCTGCGGTGCAGGTGCCCGGGGAGGGCCTGCACCTTGCCCTTGGTGCGGGTGGTCTTGCGGGTCATGGCGCGAGCTCGGCCCCGGGGCGAGACACCTCCCGGGGCCCGAGGCGAGAGTCGGTCACGTCCGCAAGCTATACCGTGTGCTCCGGAGCGCCGCGACTACCTCCACACGGTTCGGGGTATAGGCGAAGACCACGGTCGACGTGGACCACCAGTTCGGGTGGAACCACCCGGTTGGACGACCCAGGCGACAGGAGCACGAGATGGCGAGCGAAGGGCTGCACGAGGCGGCAGATCTCCTCGACGAGGAGACCATCAACCACCACCGGGCCATGACGTCTCTGTGCGAGGAGCTCGAGGCTGTCGATTGGTACGACCAACGGGTGAAGGCCACCTCCGACCCCTCCCTGGCCGAGGTACTGGCCCACAACCGCGACGAGGAGAAGGAGCACGCCTCGATGACCCTCGAGTGGCTGCGGCGCCGGGACCCGAAACTTGACCAGCACCTGCGCACGTACCTGTTCACCTCGGGGTCGATCTTGGAGATCGAGTCCGAGGCTGAGTCCGCCCGGGCGGCGGGGGCCGATTCGTCGGCGGCGGCTTCGGGATCGCTCGGCATTGGCAGCTTGAAGGGACGCGAATCATGAACCACCTCCACCGGGACCTCGCCCCGATCGCCGACGCGGGATGGGAGGCCATCGAGGACGAGATCAGGCCCCGCCTCGAGACGCATCTGGCGGCCCGCAAGCTGGTGGATTTCGAGGGGCCGCGGGGCTGGACGCACTCGGCCACTTCGCTCGGTCGCATCACGGCGATCGCCGGGCCGTCGCCCGAGGTCACGGCCGCCCAGCGCCGGGTCCTTGCCCTGGTGGAGCTGCGCGCCAAATTCACCCTCAGGCGCGGCGAGATCGACGACGCCGAGCGCGGGGCGAGCGACCTCGACCTCGCCGGGCTCGAGGAGGCGGGACGGCGCATCGCGCTGGCCGAGAACACGGCCGTGTTCCACGGGTACGGGCCCGGCCAGATCGAGGGGATCACCCAGAGCACCTCCCACAGCCCCCTGACCTTGTCCGCCGACGCCGAGCACTACCCCACCGCCGTGGCCGAGGCCGTCGACGTGCTGCGCGGGGCGGGCATCGGCGGGCCCTACGGCCTCGCGTTGTCGCCGGGGATCTACACCGAGATCGTCCACACCGCCGAGCACGGGGGCCACCTCCTGCTGGACCACCTCCGGCAGATCCTGGGAGGCCCGCTCGTCTGGGCGCCCGGTGTCGAGGGGGGCATCGTGCTCAGCCTGCGGGGCGGGGATTTCCTCTTCGATTCGGGCCAGGACATCTCGATCGGGTACCTGTCGCACGACGCCGACACGGTGGCCCTGTACCTCGAAGAGAGTTTCAGCTTCCGCGTCACCGAGCCCGATGCGGCCGTGGCCCTGCGCAGCAAAACAACAAGGAAGCCCTGAGCCCGTGGGACCCTGCCGCGGGTCCGCCCTCAGAAGTAGCCCTCAGAAGTAGATGGTGCGCTTGGCCCGTTCGACCACGTCGTCGAGGTCGTCGGTCCACGCCCCGGTGGACAGGTACTTCCACCCGCCGTCGGCCGACACCACCACGATCACGCCCGCCTCGATGGCCTGCGCGCACTTGGCCGCCCCCGCCATGGCCGCGCCCGACGAGATCCCGGCGAACACGCCGACCTCGGCGAGGCGCCGTGTCCATTCCACCGAATGGCGGGGGCCCACCATGGTCTTGCGGTCGAGGAGCTCCGCGCCCCCGAGGTCGGTGAAGATGGGGGGGATGTAACCGTCGTCGAGGTTCCGCAGTCCGTCGACCATCTCCCCCGCCGGGGGTTCGACGGCCCAGACCTGGACGGCCGGGTTGCGCTCTTTCAGGTACCGGCCCGCCCCGAGGAGCGTGCCCGAGGTGCCGAGCCCGGCCACGAAGTGGGTCACTTCCGGGCAGTCGCGCCAGATCTCGGGACCGGTCCCCTCGTAGTGCGCCCTGGGGTTCGCCGGGTTGGCGTACTGGTAGAGAAAGACCCATTCCGGGTGCTCGAGGTGCACGGCCTGGGCCATGCGCACCGCCCCGTTCGAGCCCTCGGAACCGGGGGACTCGATGATCTCGGCCCCCCACACCTCGAGGAGCTGGCGGCGCTCGACCGACACGTTCGAAGGCAGGACCACCTTGAGGTGGTATCCCTTCACCCGCGCCACCAGGGCGAGGCCGATGCCGGTGTTCCCCGATGTGGGCTCGAGGAGGACCGCACCGGGCTCGAGCAGCCCGTCCTTCTCGGCCTGCTCGACCATGGACAGTGCGATGCGGTCCTTGACCGATCCGCCGGGGTTCTGTCCTTCGAGCTTGACGAGGATGCTGACGTCGGGATTGGGGCTCAGCGAGCTGACGTCGACAAGGGGCGTGTCGCCGATGAGATCGAGGATGCTCGAGACCCGTGCCATGGACGCCCCGTGCGCGCTGTCGTCTTCGGTCCCGGTCGAGGTCGGAGTACGGACTCAGCCGCCGGCCACGGCGGGCAGGATCGACACGGTGACGCCGTCGGCCACCTTGGTGTCGAGCTGGTCCAGGTAGCGGACGTCGTCGTCGTCGACGTACACGTTCACGAATTTGTGCAAGGAGCCGTCGTCGGTGAGGACCTGGCCCTTCATTCCGGGGTAGCTGCGCACCAGGTCGGCGAGGACCTCGCCGATCGTGGAGCCCTCGGCGATCACCGCGGCCCTCCCGCCGGCGTGCTGTCGCAGAACCGTGGGAAGCCTCACTTCGACAGCCACGATGCCCTCCCCGGTCGAGGCCGCCTGGTCCGGGGGACGGGGGCGGCGAAACGAATGTCGACGACTTCGGTCATCATTCTACCTGCCCCCGGTGTCACCGGGGCTCGACGACCACGGGCTCCTCGGTGACCTCGCCGTCGCGGATGCGGTACGAGCGCAGGGTGGGATGGGTGTCGCGCAACGACACCAGCACGTAGTGCCACTCCGGGTCCGGTGTCTGCGCCACGTCGGTGGGCGACGGGTAGGCGTCGGTGTGGGTATGGGAGTGGAAGACGCCGATGATCTCCAGACCCCGGGACTCGGCGTCGCGGTCGGCCCGCAGATGGTCGCCGGGGTCGACGGTGTAGAGCTTGGCCGAGGCGGCGAGGTTGCGGGTCGGGTAGCACCGGGCCACGTCCCCCGACGTGGCGTCCCCGCCCAGGAGCCCACACGCCTCGTCGGGGAGCCCACCGAGACAGTGGCCCACGATCTCGGCGTAGACGTTGGTGGGCAGCCGCAGCATCACTCCGAGGGTACCGGCGGGTTGGGGACGACACGGACCAGCAGGTCGGAACGGCGCGGTGCGGCGCCGGGGTACCGTTCGCCGGGTGGCAGCAGCGAAGGGCCCGGGACGGCGGGCGGCACGGCGCGTCCCCGACGACGGGAGCGACCGGATCAAGACCGTCGCCCGCAACCGTCGCGCCCGGCACGACTACGACATTCTCGAGACCTTCGAGTGCGGCCTCGCCCTGCAAGGGAGCGAGGTGAAGTCCCTGCGCGCCGGGCGGGTCACCCTGGCCGATGCCTACGCCCGGGTCGAGGGGGGCGAGGCGTGGTTGCTCGGCGTCCATATCCCGCCGTACGAGCACGCCGCGGGGTTCGGCGCCCACGACCCCGAGCGCCGCCGGAAACTGCTCTTGCATCGCGATCAGATCGACGAGCTCATGGGCCAGACCCAGCAGAAGGCGCTCACACTCGTGCCCCTTTCGATCTACTTCAAAGACGGCCGGGCCAAGGTGGAGCTGGCCCTGGCCCGGGGGCGGCGCCTCTACGACAAGCGCCATGCCATCGCCACAAGGGACGCCGAGCGCGACGCGGCCCGCGAGGCCCAGAGCGCAGCCGGCAAGAGCGTCGGCCGGGGGGCACGCAAGGAGTACGACTGAACCTCCCCCGTCGCGCTATGCCGGCGGCGGCGGTAGGATGAAGTGATTGATCCACTAACACGGGGGTGATCGGTTTCGACTTCGGTCGTCAATTCGGGAGAAGCGAGCCGTGGTCTCCGGAGCCACGTTAAAGAGCCGGAACAAAAAACAAATGCCGAGCCTCAGCTCGCGCTGGCTGCTTAATAAGTAGCCCGTCCGTCCGGTCTCAGCCCCGCAGGCCGGTAGCGGGCGTCATCTAGCGGGGCTTACCCGAGCGGTTCTGCCGATTGGCCGCCGGGGACACCAAAGGTCGGTTGGGGGCCCACGAATTCGCCGGCGGCGGCGAGGGCCCCGAGACTTAGCTGCCGGCTGCGCTCGGAGAAGGCCCGATGAGAAGCTGAAGGACGCGGGTTCGATTCCCGCCACCTCCACTCGTGTTTCGTATTCGAACTCAGGTACACAGAAGATGTCGTCGAACGGCGGCCGGTACTGCACCTCGCAGAGCCGGCCGCCTTTCACATCCAGGCGCTCAAAGATCACGGCGTTGAACAGCTTGCGCGACCGATCATCGGCTTTGCGATAAGCCTCCCCGCACCGAGTGGCGAGGGTGGCGGCCAGCTCCAGGATCTCCTGCCACTCGGTGAGGTTGGCGTCGAGATCGGCGAGGCGATCCTTGGCGGTGTTGACATCGGTGCCGATGCGGACCTGCTCGGTCTTGAGCGTGGCGACGTCGATGGCGCCGCCGTAATAGGCGTCGAGAAGCTTGCGCCGCTCGGCCTCGGCCTTGGTGAGGCGGCGAGTGAGGAGTTCGCGCTGCGCCGCGTCGGATCGTTGCCGTTCGATCACCTCGGCGGCCAGCTCTTGGCGTAGGCGCTCCGCCCAAGAATGCGGGAGCTGAATGCGCTCATAGAGGTCCTCGACCTGAGCTTCGAGTTCGTGGGCAGCGACGTAGCGCTCCCGACAGGTGCCCTCGGGGTCGTTCTTCTGACCCAGGCAGAAGAAATAGACATAACGACCCTTGGAGCGCTGGACCGAGAGCCGCCGCCCGCATACGCCGCAGTGCAGCAGCCCTTTCAGGTGATGGGGGTGCTTGCGCTCGCGCGTGCCGCGTGCGGAGCGTGCCCCGATCAGTTCCCGGACGTGACGGAAGACCTCGGGGGTGACAAGAGGTTCGTGGGTGCCCGGATACTGGACTCCGTTCCACTCCACGATCCCGATGTAGACCGGGTTGGCGAGGATCTTGGCCAGTCCCTGCCAGGTGATCGGGGCCGGCGCCTTGGACCGCTGGCCCCGATTGGTGAGGCCCCGATGGGCCAGTTCGGTCGCCAGGCGCTGCAGGGTCCATTCGCCCGTGACGTAGTGCTCGAAGGCAAGCTGGACGAGCGGCGCTCGTTCCGGGTCGGGGACGATGCGGGCCACCGGGCGCCCGCCGATTACCTCGCGCACGTTGAGATACCCGAGCGGAGCCCCGTGGGGGAACCCACCCAGCTTGGCTTTCTGGTCCTGGCCCTTCTTGATCTCGCTGGCCAGGTTGGCCGAGTAGAACTCGGCCATCAGGGCGTGGATGCCCTCGACGAGGCGCCCCGAGGCGGTCTCCTCCACGTTCTCGGTCACTGACACGAGAGCCACGCCCCGGCGTCGTAGCAGCGCCCGGATGGCGACGTGGTCCTCCATGTTGCGCGCCAGGCGGTCGATCTTGTGCACGACCACGGCGTCGATATCGCGATCCCCGGCGATGCGAGCCAGCATGTCCTTGAGGGCGGGGCGATCGGCGCTGCGGGCCGATTCGCCCCGGTCGACGTACTCGTCGGTGAGCATCCACCCCGCGTCGCGGACATGGCGGGTACAGGCCTCGCGCTGGGCCGGGATCGAGAGGCCCTCGGTGCCTTCACCTTTCTCGGCCTGCTCGCGCGTCGACACCCGCAGGTAAAGCACACAACGCATGGCGTTCTTCCTTTCCTCGGACTCGTTCATGGCCTCGAACCCATCCATGAGCGCTCCGTCCACGTTCCTGTGCAAGTCCTCCTCCTCGGGCGGAGCCATCACCGGGCCTCGTGTCCCGATTGGCCCGTCCCCTCGGAGCGGGCGCTGTGGGCGAGACGAGCCGCTGAAGCAGCCGGGCGGGGCCAGTCCGCCAGCTCGGCGAGCCGGAGGCGAGGGGCGTCGGGCTCGAGGGGCGCCCAGTTGGCCGCGTCGGGCCGGCGTGCGCCTGATGCCGTGGTCGTCGCCACCGCCAGGCCGTGCCCCGACAGGGCCGCCCGGGCGCCGGTCTCGCGGCGAGGACCGGGCACAACGACGAGCAACCAGAAGGCCACACCCCAGGCGCTCTCGAGTCGGGCGTAGTCCGCCGCCTTGGCGCCCAGACGAGCGAGAGACTCGGTGCCCCGGTCGTACTCGAGGCAGAACGTGACACTGGCCCCCTCCTCGCGCCACACCCCGAGCCCGTCGGGACGCACGACTTCGCCGAGGACGCCGGCGCTGTAGCGCTCGCCCCACCACGTGGCGAGCTCAGCGTCGGGAAGGCTCCGGGCCGCGCCGATGAGGCGAGTAAAGACCTCGTTGGTGCCGACGGTGTGGGCCAGGCGCTGGCTAGTGGCAACGGCGAGCGCTTGGTCCGTGCGCCACCGGAGTTGCACCTCGGTGTCGATGTCGCTGTTCGTCATCGAGGCGACGATCCAGGCACCGAGGCGATCGAGGACGTAGTGGTACTCGCTCTCCCGACCGGCTCGCAGCGGTCGAAAGCGCTCCACGAGGCGCAGCTCGTAGAGACGGGTCATCCGATGCTGGGCGGTATTGCGATCCGTGAAGAACATGCGACAGACCTGGCTGGAGGTGAGCACCCGATGCCAACGGATGAGACGAAGGATGTCCCGATCCCGATCGGTGAGCGAAGACGCCACGTCGCGCCACACCGCCGCGGTGATCCGCCTCGATCGCCCCTGGCGAGGCGAAGACCGATACGAATTCATGAACACCCCCCCATACAGTCGGGGTTGACCACTGGCGGGGGGAAGGCGCACTTGACCGGCGCTGACGCGACGGCAGACCCGGTCCTCTCTGAGTGGCGCCACATTGGACCCCTGAGACGACCCCCCAAACGATCCCCCAACGGATCCCCCCGATGTCGCATCCGCACGCCAGAGCCCGGCTCCGAGCTCCCTGCCTGGAGCGGGTCGCGCCGGGCGGCGTGCACATCGGAGGCCACCGCCAGCAATGCCCGCGCCAAGGGCCGCAGCACCCCCGCGTCGGGCACCGGAGCGTCGTCACCTCGCCGGGCACATCGCGATCCGGCGCGACATCGCTGCTCACCGGCGTCAGTTGCGCCAACAGATGGCTCTTGCTCCGATGAAAGAACACCATCAGACCCCGGCGCGTGCAGGGCCGGGTCGCGACCGCCTTGCGAATGGCGGGGGACGGCAGCGAGGACGCTCGGCGGCTGGTGATCGACTCCCCCGGAGCACCCATCGCCACGGCGAGACCCATGCGGGGCGTCACCTTGCGGATGCCGGGGGAGATCCCCCGCGGCGCTCGGCGACCCGTCTGCTTCTTGCGTCTGGTGGGGTAGTGCGCTTGACCGAGGCGTCATCGGCTGCCCGCCGCGGTCTCGACGAGCACGTCGACGAGTCGTCGCGCTCGGTGGTCTCCGGGCGTGCACCACACCGGCTCGGTGGCGAACGCATCGGGACGGGGCACGCTGACACCAACGGCGACGCGGCGCATGGCATCCTCGACGGTCACTCGTCCGAGGTGGCGGAGACCGGTTGCCTCGGGCAGCTGCTCGGCCACCGCCAGGACCAAGTCGGCGTGGCGCGGAGTGCGAACAAGCACGACCAGTACTGGCATCCGTTCGTGAGGGCGACAGGCCGCCACGTAGCTGGCGTAGCGGGCGAGCACCGCCGCCAGGCGCGCCTTTCGAGATGCCCTCGACGATGGCGACGACGAACATCGTCGCCTGCGGTCCGTCGTGACTATCGAGGGCGACGATCAGCTCGGCCTCGACCGGCAAC
Organism: uncultured Acidimicrobiales bacterium; assembly: GCA_963811775.1. Lineage (GTDB taxonomy): Bacteria > Actinomycetota > Acidimicrobiia > Acidimicrobiales > UBA8190 > Chersky-840. Next base: position 76,644 of record CAWESO010000026.1, read on the forward strand.
GTCCCGGGCGCGTTTGTGCGAGGGTCGAGGTAGGAGACGCCACCGCGGTGCCGGTGCCAGTCCTGGAGATACAGCCCGCCCGGCTCGCCGTGGTCGCGCACCGACAGCCACAGCTCGGTAAGTGCCACCTTCGCTCTGACGCCGGCCGGGTCCTCGCTCCACGGCTCGGGCGCATCCACACCGACGGCGCCGGCACCAAAGATCGTCAGCCAGCAATGAAACGGGGCGGTGCCGACGTCGGCAGGGGGACGGACCCGATTGATGAGACCGACTCGGTCCAGGACGCCGAGCCGGTGCTGCACCGTGCGCTCGGGCTGGGAAATGATGCGCACGAGCTGCCTGGTGGTAAGGACCTGGTGCTCGCCGAGGAGCCTCAGGAGTTGCACGTCGGTCGGCGACAAAGCACGGTCCTGCGGGGCCAAGATCTCGAAGGCAGCGGGGAGTGGCCAGGCACGGGGGCGCGACCGGTCCAGGGGAGACATTGGGTTTTGCGTCATGGGCGTTGTGCCCGTGACCGGAAGGCGCGCCTTAAGGGAGGGACATGCAACCTCTATCGAGCCGAGAAGTCAAGGGGTCTTGCCAAGATTTCTCACCGAGATCAGTTATCCCGGGCTAGCCCCGCCTCCGGTCGCCGCGACCATGCGGGCCTGTTCAAGCCCGTTGGTGGTTGAGGTCAATCCCCGGACCAGCATCCGAGGATCACATCGGCCACAGTGACGGCTATGTTCCCTGAGGGTGTAGCAGGCTTGCCGAATTGCGCAGGCAAGGCAGAAATGTCCACCAGCAGGACCTTCCAGTCTTTTCTCACCGCCACGGACCCGTCTCGCGTCTCGTAGCCGCCTTGGCCCAGGTTGAAGAGGGTTGTGACGTCACCGAGGGAGGAGCCGAGGCCGCGGAAGTATGCCAACGTCTGTGCCCAGCTCGAAAGCTCCTTCACCGAAAGAGTGAAAGAGCCGTTCGGGTAGGTGTAGCGGCATGAGTACAGATGACCAGACCATGTGGGCGTCTCCACGACTGCCGTGACCCCGAGCGCATCGGCGATCTCGTGTTGTGCCTCAGGCGCGCACACCATCTTCGAGATCCTCGACGGCAGCGTCCCAGCAGGCAGTGGGGCTCGCGAGCTGGCCAAAGTCGATGGTGAGGTTGACCCACACGCTGCGAAGGTCATGCCAACTGCGATTGCCGCGACGACGAAGCGAAATCCGCATCTCCCCAACAGGCGCCGGGTCACCCCGCGATGACGCAGCGCCCTTGAGCGAGATGAAGTTCGAGGCGTGGTCACCGCTCCAGCAGCTCAGAGCATGAGGATAAGCATGTAACCCATCGTGACGCACATGGCGACGTGACAGGCCATTTCGAGGCGCGGGGCCATGAACGGACGATCATCGAGTTCCGATCCTTCGGGCGTCTCACCAGTAGCTGACGCTGGCAACGGCTCGGCGATCATGGTCTGTCCAAAGGCTGTTGTCCGCCCGCCTCCTCTCATTTCCCCCTGTGAGCCCGCTGTGCCGACCAGTGCAGGCCAGCTCGAGGAAGACGGGCTGAGACTGTCGATATGCCACACCGCCGACACAATGAGGACAATCAAGAAGAACAACGGAAGCCCCACGAAGTTCGCCGTCGCCCCCGATACACCGCCCATTGCCGTCGCTCCTGCCCTCGTCGCGCCAGCGGCAGGCGTCGCCAAGTACATGTAGAGCATGGCGCACGACATAACGAGGTGGGTGAGGTAGTGCGAAACACGATGCAGGTCCTGCTCACTGCCGGCCGCCAAGTGACGGGCAACGAATCGTGCGCTTTGCCAAAAGAACCACGCCCCCAAGCCGACAAAGTACACCTCCCACAGTCCGGTCGGGAGCGCC